>NZ_JBSAXC010000099.1:0-292 GCF_053427725.1 Burkholderia sp. PU8-34 | reverse complement strand
GACACGACGCGGGATCGCGGCACGATCGCTCAACCGCCCGTTGTTCGTGCGCCGATCGCCATCGGCGGTACTGGCGGCACGATCATCGCGAACCAGTCGGTGTCGATCGACGCACAGAACGTCAACAACCAGAACGTCGCCGCACAGAATTCCGCAACCGGCGCGACGGGCGGAACGCTCGGCAACAATGCGGCCAATCAAGGCGTGTCGGGCGGTAATCTCGCCCAGGTCGGCACGGCAAGCGGAACGACGACAGTCCCAGCGCTGCAATCGGTTGCAAGCGCAACCGGAT
>NZ_JBSAXC010000098.1:0-293 GCF_053427725.1 Burkholderia sp. PU8-34 | reverse complement strand
CCATGGCATCGAATTCTCCGCCGGTCGGGCCGGCCGGCTATACGCGGACCGCGATCGCGCTGCACTGGCTGATCGCGCTGCTGATTGTCTGCGGCTTCGCGCTCGGCTGGGTGATGACCGACATCCCCGGCTTCACGCCGACGAAGCTCAAGTATTTCTCGTGGCACAAGTGGATCGGCGTGACGGCGTTCGCGCTCGCGGCGATCCGCGTGCTGTGGCGCGCGACCCACGTGCCGCCGTCGTTGCCGGCCGGCATGCCGGCGTGGCAGCGCATCGGCTCGCACGGCGTGCAC
>NZ_JBSAXC010000097.1:0-300 GCF_053427725.1 Burkholderia sp. PU8-34 | reverse complement strand
ACGCATCGAAAGCGGCCTGCAGGACATGATTCAGGCGATCGCCGCGTGCCCGTCGGTCGTGTCCACGCTTCTTGCCGATGCGGACCGCATCGCTGCCGGCGAACAGCGTATCGACGAGCTGGTCGATGGCATCAGCGCCGATACGGACGAAAGCGAAGTGGCAAGCGAAGTGACGCCTGATTCCGATGAAGTCGACGTGCAAGCAGACGCCTCCGACGATGACACGGACGGCGACGATGTCGATTCAGACGCCGAGGGGTCGGAAAAAGCGGATGCAGCCCGGCTCGAAGCGCTGACGAA
>NZ_JBSAXC010000096.1:0-300 GCF_053427725.1 Burkholderia sp. PU8-34 | reverse complement strand
GCGTATCGAAGACGGCCTGCAGGACATGATTCAGGCGATCGCCGCGTGCCCGGCGGTCGTGTCCACGATTCTTGCCGATGCAGACCGCATCGCAGCCGGCGAGCTGCGTATCGATGAACTGGTCGATGGCATCAGCGACGATACGGACGAAAGCGAAGTGACAAACGAAGTGACGCCTGATTCCGATGAAGTTGACGAGGAGGCAGACACCTCCGATGACGACACGGACGACGACGACGTTGAAGCGGACGCCGGGGCTTCGGAGAAAGCGAACGCGGCCCGCCTCGAAGAACTCACGAT
>NZ_JBSAXC010000095.1:0-303 GCF_053427725.1 Burkholderia sp. PU8-34 | reverse complement strand
GGCGCGCTTGCTGCCGTCCGGGCGCAGCGTCGCGATCGGCGTGCCGTTCCTGTGGCTGACGATCTTCTTCGCGGTGCCGTTCGTGCTGGTGCTGAAGATCAGCTTCGCCGACCAGGTGATGGGCATCCCGCCGTACACGGCGCTGATGCAGGTCAAGGACGGCGTCGTGCACTTCGCGATCCAGCTCGGCCACTACGCGTTCCTGCTGCAGGACGACCTGTACGTCGCGACCTATCTCAGCTCGCTGAAGATGGCCGCGGTGTCGACGGTGTTCTGCCTGCTGATCGGCTATCCGATGGCGTA
>NZ_JBSAXC010000094.1:0-305 GCF_053427725.1 Burkholderia sp. PU8-34 | reverse complement strand
TTCGAAGGCGCGGCTGCCAGCGAAGCAGCCGCGATCAGCAAGCCCGAACCGCCGATCGCGCGGCGGCCGGCACGGCCCTCGCCGGATGCCGTTTTCCCCGCGGCAGTCGCCGCCTCTTCGACAGCCACCACCATTCCCCGGAGTCTGGAATACACCAGACGGTAGGTCTTGTTGTTCATCGTTCTTACCGGCGTTTCTTTCAGAACGACGAACGATAGCAACCTCAACGTCAGAAAACCACATGGCAATCGTCAGAAATTGCCAAGCACCAAACTCCTTGCATCTTGCGAAAAGAAGATCTTTAC
>NZ_JBSAXC010000093.1:0-307 GCF_053427725.1 Burkholderia sp. PU8-34 | reverse complement strand
TCGGTCCGCAAACCCGAACGCGTGCCCGGCACGAAGAAACAGCGCGAGTTCACGCAGGCCGATCTCGATGCTGTCATCGTGCAGTTGGCGCATCCGGAGCCTCCAAAGTCCGCTCGGCGGTCTGCCCGGGACATCGCCTGAGGCGTCAGCGCCCTGCCCGTTCAGACGCCTTCCTTCGACACTGCGTAACGATCAAACCAGGGAAAAACAGGCAGCCAAACCAACCCTAAAACCGGACATTTCTAATGAGCCAGACTGCGACATTTGTATTTAGCTGGCGCTACGACATCTGAATCCGGCTTTGACA
>NZ_JBSAXC010000092.1:0-311 GCF_053427725.1 Burkholderia sp. PU8-34 | reverse complement strand
TTTGCGATCTCGATTTCACCCGCGCGGGTCAGCAGTTCGCTGGCGCCCATTTCGCGCATGTACATCCGGACCGGGTCAGTCGTGCGGCCGAATTCGGAATCGACGGTCGACAGCGCGGCTTCCGCTTCCTCGTCCGCCTGATCGTCGGATGCCACCGCAGTCGTGGAGTCGTTCAACAGGAGTGCCTCGGCGTCCGGCGCCTGCTCGTACACGGCCACGCCCATGTCGCCGAACGTGCTGACGATGGTTTCCATCGCAGCCGTTTGCGTAAAGTTGTCGGGCAGGTGGTCGTTGATGTCCGCGTGGGTGAG
>NZ_JBSAXC010000091.1:0-314 GCF_053427725.1 Burkholderia sp. PU8-34 | reverse complement strand
AGCGAACGTCGATCAGGTCGATCTGATTTCGCGGGCGGTTCAGGCGAATGCGGCGATCTATGCGAAGAATCTGAATGTCGTTGCAGGTGCGAATCGGGTCAGCCACGACACGCTGGACGTGAGGTCGATTCAGGGCGACGGCACTGCGCCTGCGGTTGCCATCGACGTGGCCCAGTTGGGCGGGATGTATGCAAACAGGGTGTATCTGGTCGGCAATTCGGCGGGTGTCGGAGTTGCGAATGCCGGCACGATTGCGGCACAGGCGGGTGACCTGACGTTGCGATCGGATGGCCGGCTCGTGCTTTCGGGGGAGA
>NZ_JBSAXC010000090.1:0-316 GCF_053427725.1 Burkholderia sp. PU8-34 | reverse complement strand
AGTAGGGGTCTAGCATGACTGACGCAGTAAGAAAGCCGAGGCCGGAATACCGGAATATCGGATTCGGCGATATCACGATGAAATATCGCATGCCGCTGGCAGCGATTCTGTCGATCCTCCATCGAGTCAGCGGCGCACTGCTGTTCCTGTTCCTGCCTTTCGTGCTGTTCCTCTTCGACCAGAGTCTCACGTCCGAACTCAGCTTCGAAGTCTTCAAAGCCTTCCTCTCCAACATCGTCGTCAAGCTGATCGTCCTCGCGTTGTCCTGGGCGTTCTTCCACCACTTCTGCGCCGGCATCCGCCACCTCGTGATGGA
>NZ_JBSAXC010000009.1:0-315440 GCF_053427725.1 Burkholderia sp. PU8-34 | reverse complement strand
GTAGCCGCGCTCACGGCCAAGCGCGATCAGCGCACGCATCTGGCGTTGGCGCTCCTCGTCCTGGCGCGCCATCGACGCGATGTCCTGCGGTGTCGCGACGCCCTGGGGCTTTCCCTTTGGGGTGCGGTGGGCGGTCTTTGACGTAGCTGGGCTCACGCGGGATGCGGAGTCATCACGAACCGGATTTGCCAATACTTTCTCCTCGACAGAGTTGGCCGACGATCGCCGCGGACCTGACGGCAAGCGAAGCTCGTCGGGGTGCGAACGAAATCGTGGGGTGGCGCACGGACAGTCGAGGCCGGAATGCCTCTCGCGGTTTCTGGTGCGCGCAGAGAATGGGGAACCTGTAATTATAGCTGGTGCGCTTGTGCGACGCAACATCGATATTTGGACTCAACCGCGCCACAAGATCGTGGCGACGCATGCAAGGAGCGGCAAGGAGCGCCAAGGCCTGGTGCATGAAGTCCAGCCGCGAGGCGAGGATTTTTCATTCGGTCTGACCGGACATTCCGATTGGGTGGCTTCCTTCAGCGCTTGACCACGCAACACAGAACACCTCGATGACGAGAAGCCATATCGCAACATGCGCTTGACCACGCAACCGTAGCGCTCGTGATTGCCGACCGTGCCGGAGCGGAATCCATTCGCGCTCGAGCGGGGTTTGCCGGCCCGGATCGGCGTTTACCCCCGGCCTTTCTCGTTGACCCATTACTTTACAAGTCAATTATTTATACCTAATGTAAAAGGGCACCCGACGGGGGAGTTTCCATGAAGATCGTCTGTATCGGCGGCGGCCCGGCCGGGCTGTACTTCGGTCTGCTGATGAAGCTTCAGAATTCGACGCACGACATCACCGTGGTCGAGCGAAACCGGCCGTACGACACCTTCGGCTGGGGCGTCGTCTTCTCCGACCAGACGCTCGGCAATTTGCAACGCGCCGATCCGAAGAGCGCCGCGCAGATCCTCGATGCGTTCAACCATTGGGACGATATCGAAGTCCATATCCGCGGCCAGGTGGTCCGCTCGGGCGGCCACGGCTTCTGCGGCATTGGCCGTAAGCGGCTGTTGAATATCCTGCAGGCCCGCTGCGAGGAATCAGGGGTCAAGCTGCTCTTCGAGACCGACGTGCAGGATGACACCGCTTATGGCGACGCCGATCTGATCATCGCCAGCGATGGCCTGAACAGCCGCATCCGCACCAGGTACGCGGCCAACTATCAGCCCGACATCGACATGCGCCGCTGCCGTTTTGTCTGGCTCGGCACGCACAAGCTGTTCGATGCCTTCACATTCGCATTCGAGGAGACCGAGCATGGCTGGTTCCAGGCGCACGCGTATCGTTTCGATGCCGACACCTCCACCTTCATCGTCGAGACGCCCGAAGACGTGTGGCGCAAGGCTGGCCTGGAGTCGATGGAAAAAGAGGCGGGCATCGCTTTTTGCGAGCGCCTGTTCGCCAGATACCTGGACGGCCACAAGCTGATGTCCAACGCTGTGCACTTGCGTGGTTCGGCGCAGTGGATCCGTTTTCCGCGTGTGGTGTGCCAGCACTGGGTGCACCATAACGGGTGCGCGCCGGTCGTACTGATGGGCGATGCCGCGCACACCGCGCATTTCTCGATTGGCTCGGGCACCAAGCTGGCGCTGGAAGATGCCATCGAGCTGGCAAGTTGCATTGGCCAACAGCCCGGCGATCTCACGGGCGCGCTCGAGCACTATGAAGCGGTGCGCAGCGTCGAGGTGTTGCGCATCCAGAACGCCGCGCGCAATTCGACCGAATGGTTCGAGAACGTCGCCCGCTACGCCAGCCTGCCGACCGAGCAGTTCGCCTATTCGCTGCTGACGCGCAGCCAGCGCATCAGCCACGAAAACCTGCGCCAGCGCGACAAGGCGTACCTCGAATCCTTCGAAGACTGGATTGCGGCGCAGGCCGGCCTGCCGCGCGGACGGCGCGCATCCGATCATGGTCCCGTGCCACCGATGTTCACGCCATTCACTGTACGCGGCGTCACGCTCAAGAATCGCGTGGTGGTATCGCCGATGGCGCAGTACTCATGCGTGGACGGCATGCCGGCGGATTACCACCTGGTTCACCTGGGTTCGCGTGCGATGGGCGGTGCCGGTCTGGTGATGGTGGAAATGACTTGCGTGTCGCCCGACGCGCGCATCACGCCGGGCTGCCCGGGCCTGTGGAACACCGCGCAGCGCGATGGCTGGTTGCGCATCGTGCAGTTCGTGCATGCCAACAGCGATGCCAAGCTCGGCATCCAGCTTGGCCACGCCGGCGCCAAGGGCTCGACGCGCGTGGCGTGGGAAGGTGTCGATTTGCCGCTGCCGGAGGGCAACTGGCCGCTGATCTCCGCCTCGCCGCAACAATATCTGGACGGCATCAGCCAATGGTCGCGGGCCATGACGCGCGACGATATGGACCGCGTGCGGGATGACTTCGTCCACGCCGCCAGACTGGCTGCCGAGGCAGGGTTCGACTGGCTGGAGCTGCATTGCGCGCACGGTTACCTGCTGTCGTCGTTCATCTCGCCGCTGACCAACCAGCGCAACGATGAGTACGGCGGTTCGCTGGAAAACCGGCTGCGCTATCCGCTCGAAGTCTTTCGCGCGTTGCGTGCCGTGTGGCCTGCAATCAAGCCGATGTCGGTGCGCATCTCCGCGCATGACTGGGTGCAAGGCGGCATCACGCCGGACGATGCTGTCGAGATCGCGCGCATCTTCAAGGCAGCGGGCGCAGACATGATCGACTGCTCGTCGGGCCAGGTGAGCAAGAAGGAACAGCCCGTGTACGGCCGCATGTTCCAGACGCCATTTGCCGATCGCGTGCGCAACGAGGCGGGCATTGCCACCATCGCCGTGGGTGCGATTTCAGAAGCGGACCATGTCAACAGCATCATCGCGGCTGGCCGTGCGGACCTGTGCGCCGTGGCGCGCCCCCATCTGGCCAACCCGGCCTGGACGTTGAACGAGGCTGCGCGCATCGGCTATCTCGACATGCCGTGGCCCAAGCAATACCGCGCCGGCAAGTTGCAGCTCGAGCGCAACCTCGAACGCGAGCGCGCGATGGCCGCGCAGGCGGCCGGGCTGTCGCCGCTGGAGCAGGCCAACCGCATGCAGGGGGTCTGACATGGCGACGCTTGCAGGGCACCATGCCGTGGTGACCGGCGCCGGCCGTGGCATTGGCGCGGCCATTGCCGCGCGCCTGGCCGCCGAAGGCGCGACGCTCACCTTGATGGGCCGACAGGCCGCCGCACTGGACGCCATGGCCGCAACGTTGCCGGCCAGTGCTTGCGCCCAGGCGGTGACGTGTGATGTATCGGATTCGGACAGCGTGTCCACTGCTTTCAAGGTCGCGCGCACCGGCCTCGGGCCGATTTCGATCCTCGTCAACAACGCCGGCCAGGCCGAGAGCGCATCGTTTGCCAAGACGACGCTCGAGCATTGGCAGCGCATGCTGGCTGTCAACCTGACCGGCACATTCCTCTGCACGCAGGCGGCGCTGAGCGATGTCCTGGCTTGCGGGCGCGGGCGCATCGTGAACGTGGCGAGCACGGCAGGACTGCGTGGCTATGCGTATGTGTCTGCCTATGCAGCAGCCAAGCATGGCGTGATCGGCCTGACGCGCTCGCTGGCGCTGGAACTGGCGACGCGCGGTGTGACCGTCAACGCGGTGTGCCCGGGTTACACCGACACCGACATCGTGCGCGACAGCATCAGCCGTATCGTCCTCCGCACCGGCCGCAGCGCGGAGGAGGCACGCAATGAGCTGGTCAAGTGCAATCCGCAAGGCCGGCTGGTAACGCCGGATGAGGTTGCCGATACCGTCGCGTGGCTGTGCTCGGACGGTGCGGCGTCGATCACCGGGCAAGCCGTCTCGGTCTCCGGCGGGGAGGTCATGTGAGCACGCTACGCAAACCGCGCAGCCCCGCTCGGGCCGTGCGTACCACCGGCGCCGCCGGTCACCACAAGCTGGTGCAGTCGCTGGGCGACGCGCGGATCGGCCGCGAAGCGCGTGCCCAGGCCGACGACCACATGGACGTGAAGATCTGGTTGCGCCTGTTGGCCTGCTGCACACAGATCGAACAGCAGATCCGTCAGCGCCTGCGCACGCGATTCAGCACGTCGCTGCCGCGCTTCGACTACCTGGCCCAGCTCGACCGCCATCCGGACGGCCTGCGCATGAACGTGCTGTCGCGCTATCTGATGGTGACCGGCGGCAACGTGACCGGCCTGACGGACCAGCTGGAAAAAGAGGGGCTGGTAAAGCGCGAGGTCGATCCGGAAGACCGCCGCTCCTTTCGCGTGGTGCTGACCGAGCAGGGGCGCCGTCACTTTGCCGGAATGGCCAGCGAACACGAGCGCTGGCTGATCGAGATGTTCGACGGGCTGAGTGCTGCCGACAAGGACGCGCTCTACGCGCAGCTCGGCCGCCTGCGCGTGCACCTTGCGCGCCGGGAAACGGAGCGCAGCGAGCTGGACGCCCGCGACAATCCACCGTTACTGAACGCATCCAAACCATGAACGCCCACATCGATCCGGCCCTGCTGGCCGGCAACTGCCGCCCGCTTGCCGGCTACCAGGCCAGCCATTTCCTCTGGAGCGTCGATGGCAACGTCGCCACCATCACGCTCAACCGGCCCGAGCGCAAGAACCCGCTGACCTTCGATTCGTACGCCGAGCTGCGCGACCTGTTCCACCAGCTCAAGTGGGCCGGCGACATCAAGGCCATCGTGCTGGCCGGCGCCGGCGACAACTTCTGCTCCGGCGGCGATGTGCACGAGATCATCGGCCCGCTCGTGCAATTGAATGCGCCCGAGCTGCTGATGTTCACACGCATGACGGGCGAGCTGGTCAAGGCGATGCGCGTCTGCCCGCAACCCATCGTCGCGGCCATCGACGGCGTGTGTGCCGGTGCGGGCGCCATCCTGGCGATGGCTTCCGACCTCCGGCTCGGTACCGCGCGCAGCAAGGTCGCCTTCCTGTTCAACCGCGTCGGCCTGGCCGGCTGCGACATGGGCGCGTGCGCCATCCTGCCGCGCATCATCGGCCAGGGCCGTGCCAGCGAACTGCTCTACACCGGCCGTTCGATGAGCGGCGACGAGGGCGAGCGCTGGGGGTTCTTCAATCGCCTGTGCGGGCCGGCCGAGTTGCTGTCCCAAGCCCAGGCGCTGGCTGCCGACCTGGCAGCCGGCCCGTCGTTTGCCAACGGCATCACCAAGACCATGCTGCACCAGGAATGGACGATGTCGATCGAACAGGCACTCGAGGCCGAGGCCCAGGCGCAGGCGATCTGCATGTTGACGGAAGATTTCTCACGTGCGTACCGCGCGTTTGTCGCGAAGCAAAAGCCGGCCTTCGAGGGCAACTGACATGCATGACGTCGACTACTTGCAGTGGCCTTTCTTCGACGACAAGCATCGCCGGCTTGCGACGGAGCTGGATGCCTGGGCGGCCCGGCACATCCCGCACGACCACGGCCCGGACGTCGATGCCGAATGCCGTGCGCTGGTGAAGTCGCTCGGCGAGGCCGGCTGGCTACGCCACGCGATCGGCGGCACGGCGCATGGCGGCGCAGGCGACGCCATCGATACGCGCGCCATCTGCGTGATCCGGGAAACGCTGGCGCGTCATTCCGGTCTGGCCGATTTCGCGTTTGCCATGCAGGGGCTCGGCTCGGGTGCCATCTCGCTGCACGGCACGCCGGAACAGCGCAAGCGCTACCTGACCAAGGTGGCACGCGGCGACGCCATCGCTGCCTTTGCGCTGTCCGAGCCCGACGCCGGCTCCGACGTGGCGGCCATGGCCTGCGCGGCGCGTGAAGACGGCGACAGCTACGTGCTCGACGGCGAGAAGACGTGGATCTCCAACGGCGGGATCGCCGATTTCTATGTCGTGTTCGCCCGCTCCGGCGAGGCGCCGGGCGCGCGCGGCATCTCCGCGTTCATCGTCGATGCCGACACGCCGGGTCTCGAGATTGCCGAGCGGATCGACGTGATCGCGCCGCACCCGCTGGCACGCCTGCGGTTCACCCACTGCCGGATTCCCGCGAGCCAGCGCGTGGGCGCGGCAGGCGAGGGCTTCAAGGTGGCGATGCGCACGCTGGATGTGTTTCGCACGTCGGTGGCCGCCGCAGCGCTCGGCTTTGCGCGCCGCGCACTGGACGAAGCGTTGACGCGCGCCATCTCGCGCAAGATGTTCAACGGTGTGCTGGCCGATTTCCAGCTCACGCAAGCCAGGCTCGCCCAGATGGCCACCGCCATCGACAGTGCCGCGCTGCTGACCTATCGCGCCGCCTGGCAGCGCGACCAGGGCCGCTCCGTCACGCGCGAAGCCGCCATGGCCAAGATGACCGCCACCGAGAATGCCCAGCAGGTGATCGACGCCGCCGTGCAGATGTGGGGCGGGCTTGGCGTCGTCAGCGGGCAGCCGGTCGAGCGCCTGTATCGCGAGATTCGCGCGCTGCGCATCTACGAAGGCGCGACCGAGGTGCAGCAATTGATCATCGCGCGCGAGCTGCTGCGCAACGCAGTCCCCCCGGCTACGCATTGATATTCGTCAGAGACGGAGGTCTCGCCATGCCCAGCGCCCATATCGATACCTTCGCCCGCGATCGCCTGCCGCCGGCGGAACGCCAGCCGGTCTACCGCTTCGAGTTGCCGGCGCTGCAGTTTCCGCAGCAATTGAACTGTGCGACGGAATTGCTCGACAGGCGTATTGCCGACGGCGACGGCGATCGCCTGTGCATCCAGGCGCCCGGCGGCGTGCGCTGGACCTATGCCGACCTGCACGAACATGCCAACCGCATCGCCAACGTGCTCGTGCACGAGATCGGCGTGGTGCCGGGCAACCGCGTGCTGCTGCGCGCGCCCAACAACCCGATGCTGGCGGCGTGCTGGTTTGCGGTGATGAAAGTGGGCGCGATTGCAGTGACCACCATGCCGTTGCTGCGCGCGAAGGAGCTTGGGCAGATTCTTGCCAAGGGCGAGATCGGCTTTGCGCTGTGCGATGCGCGGCTGATCGACGAGTTGCGTGACGCAGCCGCCAAGGCTGCGGTGCCCGTGCACATCACCTGCTTCAACGATGCGACGCCCGACGGGCTGGAAGCGGCAATGGCACGCCATCCCGATACGTTCACCAACGTCGATACCGCAGCCGACGACACGTGCCTGCTCGCCTTCACCTCCGGCACCACGGGTGTGCCCAAGGCGACCATGCATTTCCATCGCGACGTGATGGCCATCTGCGCTTGCTGGCCGCCGCATGTGCTGCGCCCACGTTCCGACGACATCTTCATCGGCAGCCCGCCGATGTCGTTCACGTTCGGGCTGGGTGGCCTGCTGCTCTTTCCGATCAGCGTGGGGGCATCGACCGTGTTGCTGGAGAAGGCCTCGCCCGACGATCTGGTGGACGCCATTCGCGCGTTCGGTGCCACGGTACTGTTTACCGCGCCCACGACGTATCGCCACATCGCGGCCCGCGGGAACGCGCTTCGCGCCACGCCGCTGCGCCGTTGCGTTTCCGCCGGCGAGCCCCTGCCCGTCGCCACGCGCACACTGTGGAAAGGCGCGACCGGCATCGAGTTGATCGACGGCATCGGCGCGACCGAGATGCTGCACATCTTCATTTCCGCCGCGGACGACGACGTGCGCCCCGGCGCCACCGGCAAGGCAGTACCCGGCTACGTCGCGCGCGTGGTGGACGACGCCGGCAACCCCGTGCCGCCCGGCACGGTCGGCCGGCTGGCGGTGCAGGGGCCGACCGGCTGCCGCTATCTTGCCGACGACCGCCAGCGTGACTACGTGCGCGATGGCTGGAACCTGACCGGCGACGCGTACGTGTTGGACGAGGACGGCTATTTCCACTACCACTCGCGTACCGACGACATGATCATCACGTCCGGCTACAACATTGGTTCGCCCGAGGTGGAGGATGCATTGATGCAGCATCCGGCCGTGGCCGAATGTGGCGTGATCGGTGTGCCGGACGAGGAGCGCGGCCAGATCGTCAAGGCCTTCGTGGTGCTGCGGCCCGGACACGAGCCGGGGGCGGCGATGGTAAAAGTGCTGCAGGATTTCGTCAGGCAGACGATCGCGCCGTACAAGTATCCGCGCGCCATCGAGTTCCGCACCTCGCTGCCGCGCAGTGAAGTGGGCAAGCTGCTGCGCTATCGGTTGCGCGAGGGTAGCCAGTCATGATGGCGCACTCCGCGTTGTGCCATTGCGGCGCCGCGCGATGTGCGGCGTGCGCTCGCAGCGTGTGACCAACAACAAAAGGAATCGATGTATGCAGGTGCTTCTTCCTCCAGGCTGGCCGCGCCCGAAAGGCTATGCCAATGGCGTGTCCGCGCGCGGGCGCATGATCTTCGTGGCCGGCATGATCGGCTGGGATGCGCAATGCGTGTTCCATACCGACGATCTGGCCGGCCAGGTGCGCCAGGCGCTGCGCAACATCGTCGAGGTGCTGGCCGAGGGCGGCGCCAGGCCCGAGCACATCGTGCGCATGACATGGTACGTGACCGACAAACAAGCCTACGTGGCGGCCTACGCCGAGATTGGCGACGCGTTCCGTGAACTGATCGGCAGCTTCAGCATTGCCATGACGGCCGTAGAGGTGTCCGCACTGGTAGAGGATCGCGCCAAGGTGGAGATCGAAGTGACGGCCGTTGTGCCGGACTGAAAGAGACGGTGATCCGCTGCAGAGCGGAGCGCCGTGCCTGGACCGTTGTCCGTATTGCCGGAAGAATTCCGGAGGTCAACGGTAGCGACGGGGCGATCGGCGCGCGCCGGGTCTGCCTTGATGCTGCTATCGAATCGGCGTCTAATTCGTCATGAGCCGAAGAAGTCGAGTGACACGATGCGCTGCGCGGATTGCGGTTTCGAAAATGCGGGTGGAGCCAATTTCTGCGAACAGTGTGGCGCCAGGCTGGCGCGGATCTGTGCACGCTGCGGCCACGAACTGAGTGCAACCGCGCGCTTTTGCAACGCATGCGGTGCACCCGTCGGCGATGCGTCGCCAGGATCGCCGACTGCCCCGATTCATTACACGCCGGCCCATCTGGCCGAGCGCATTCTCGCCGAGCGGGCTGCCGTCGAGGCCCAGCAAGGAACGGCTGTCGAACGCAAGACGATCACCGCGCTCTTTGCCGACATGGCCGGCTCGACCGCGTTGATCCATGATCGGGATCCCGAAGATGCTCACCGTCTGATCGCGCCTGTCATCGCACTGATGATGGAGGCCGTGCACCATTACGAAGGATTTGTGGCGAAATCCCTGGGCGACGGAATCCTGGCGCTGTTTGGCGCACCGATTGCGCACGAAGATCACCCGCAGCGGGCGCTGTACGCGGCGCTGCGCATGCAGGATGCGATGCGGCGCCACGCAGACCGGATTCGTCTGCAGGAAGGTATCCCTCTCCAGATCCGGGTGGGCATCCATACGGGCGAGGTGGTCGTGCGCTCGATCCGCAAGGACGACTTGCATGCGGACTACGACCCGGTGGGCCACACCATCCATATCGCCTCGCGCATGCAGACGATCGCCGCGCTCTCGTCGATCCTCGTCAGTGAATCCACGCGCAAGCTGGCCGAAGGCTACTTCGAGTTCAAGTCCCTGGGTGCCACGCAAATCAAGGGTATCCCCGAGCCGCTCGAGGTCTATGAGGTGCTCGGTCTGGGTGCGCTGCGCACGCGCCTTCAGGTGGCGGCACACCGCGGTCTGGCCCGGTTCGTGGGCCGGGAGGCGGAGTTGGAGCGGTTGCACGGCGCGTTGACGGAGGCGGCGGCCGGGCACGGGCAAATCGTCGGCGTGGTGGGCGAGGCGGGGGTCGGAAAGTCGCGGCTGTTCCATGAGTTCAAGGAGCGCTCGCAGCGCGGCTGCCTGGTGCTGGAGACTTTCTCGGTGTCGCATGGGAAGGCCTTCGCGTATTTGCCGCTGATCGAGCTGTTGCGGAACTACTTCCAGATCACGGCCCAGGACGATGAGCGCCGGTGCCGCGAGAAGATCACCGGCCGTGTCCTGACGCTGGAGCGCGGCCTCGAAGACCTTCTGCCTTATCTGCTTTTTCTTCTGGGCGTCAGCGACGTCGGCTCTTGCGTCGCGAACATGGACGCGCGAATCCGGCGCGACCGTACGTTCGAGGCGATCAAGCAGCTGCTGGTACGCGAGAGTCTCGACCAGCCGCTCCAATTGCTGTTCGAGGACCTGCAATGGCTGGACAGCGAAACCGAAGCGTTTCTCGCGTTTCTCGTCGACCGGGTGGCGAGTGCACGGATATTGCTGCTCTTGAACTTCCGGCCCGAGTACCGGCCCGGCTGGACGCACAAGGACAACTACGTTCAGATGAGGCTCGACCCGTTGGGCTCGGCGGAAGCGCAAGACCTCCTCGGCGTGCTGCTGGGTAACGAGCCCGGCCTGATGCCGCTGAAGCAACGCATCCTGGAAAAGACCGAAGGCAATCCCTTCTTCATGGAAGAGGTCGTCCAGACGCTGGTTGAGGAGGGGGCGCTGCTGGGCGAGCCCGGACATTACCGCGTTGCAAAGACGCCGGCGGCGCTGCAGATTCCGACGACGGTGCAGGGTGTGCTCGCCGCCCGGATGGATCGGCTGCCTGCTGCCGAGAAGACGCTGCTGCAGCATCTGGCCATCGTCGGCAAGGAATTTCCGTGGAGCCTGATCCGCAAGACCGTGTCGCAACCGGAGGACGAACTGCGCCGCTTGCTGTCGCGCCTGGAAGCGGCGGAGTTCATTTACGAGCGGCCGGCTTTCCCGGAAGTCGACTATACGTTCAAGCACGCGCTGACCCAGGAGGTCGCCGCCAATTCGTTGCTGTCGGAGCAGCGCAGCGTGCTGCATGAGCGTACGGCGCAGGCCATCGAAGCGCTCTATGCCGACCGTCTCAACGAGTATTGCAGCGAGCTCGCGCATCACTACAGCCTGAGCAGCAATTCGCAGAAAGCCGTGGAGTATCTGCATCGCGCGGGGCAGCAGGCGCTTCAGCGTTCCGCAAGTGTCGAGGCGATCCGACACCTCGGAACGGCCCTGGAATTGCTGGCCCGGTTACCCGACACGATCGACCGCTCACGTTACGAACTGATGTTGCAGATCTCGCTCGGCCCGGCCCTGATGGCGGCACGCGGCTATGCTTCAGCGGAAGTCGAGGCGACCTACACACGTGCGCTGGCGTTGTGCGAACAGCTTGGCGAGAATTCGCAGCTTGCGCCGGTGCAACTGGGCTTGCGGACCTACTATTCACTTCGTGCGGAATACGCGACCGCACGAGAACTGGGCGAGCGGGTGCTCCGCCTCGCACGCCAGTCGCAGGATGCCGACTTGCTGGTGGAAGCACATAGTGCACTTGGGTCGAGTTCGTTCTTTCAGGGCGACTTGCGCACCGCTCGTGCCCACCAGAAGGCGCTTGGCACGCTGTACGACGCTGAACGACATCGCGCTCATGCGTTTCTCTATGGCCTGGATCCCGGCATTCGCGGATTGAGCATTTCTGCGTGGACGCAGTGGTATCTGGGATTTCCCGATCAGGCCGACAAGCGGATCGAGCGGGCGCTGGCCCTCGCGCACCGGATGTCGCACCCGTTCAGCCTCGCGTTCGCGCTCATCGCTGCAGCCATGTTGCGCGAGTTCCGGCATGACCCGAAACAGGCGCAAGCGTACGCCGAAGCCGCGATGACACTCGCGACCGAGCAGGGCTTTCCGTACTACCTGGCATGGGGGACGATCATGCGAGGCTGGGCGTTGGCGGAGCAGGGGAATACCGAAGAAGGGGGCAGGTTGGTGACCCAGGGCCTCGTGGCCTACCAGGCGACCGGTGCCGAGCTGTCGCGCTCGTATTTTCTGGCGCTGCTGGCACGAATCTACAGGCGGGCCGGACAAGCGCAGGCGGGATTGCGCGCACTGACTGACGCGCTCGCCATGGTCGACAGAACCGGGGAGCATTTCCACGAAGCCGAACTGCATCGGCTCATGGGCGAGATGATTCTCGATGGTCCAGGCGGTCAGGTATCCGAATCGGCGGAACAGCAACAGGCACAAACGTGCTTTCAAAAGGCTATAGAGCTCGCGATCGACCAGGGCGCGAAGTCGCTCGAGCTGCGCGCGGCGCTGAGCCTGGCTCGCCTGTGGCGAATGCAAGGCAAAGCGTCTGCCGTGAGGCTGACGCTGACCGGGATCCACGGCTTTTTCACGGAAGGACTCGACACTGATGAGTTACGTGAAGCCAGCGCGCTGCTCGACGAAGTGGCCACGGGCAAAACCGTGTAGGGCTTGGACTGTGAAGCGGAAAAAACTTGTCGGGCGAACAATTTCAACATGGGCTCGAACAACGTGCGTGCAGGCGGACAGTGTGGGTACGGTTCGAACGGCTTTGCCTTCATCGTCACTCCGCCAAAAAGAGCACGTGCCCGGAAGCGATGAATCGGAAAACGCAACATAAAGACTTACCCCTTCAGTGTGGCGCGCAGCAATTATCGTGGGACTGACCCCAAGAAGCGGGCGGGAGGCATGCAACGGCAATTGGGCATGCCTCCCGCCATATTTTCCCGAACTGTCAAATTTGACAGGCTTGTCTCGTTAGCGATGCATGCAATAATGAGATAACAATATTCGCGAATGGAAAGTGCCTTCCTTCGTGAATCGATTCAAATTATGACTGCGCAATGACACGCTCGACAGCGCGTTGCGCGTTGCGCGATTCCCGCTTTCCCGCTTTCCCGCTTTCCCGCAATACCGGCCTTTTCCTGCAGTTCCGCGCGACTCTTTTCTTGATGACGTGGGCAATAAGGAGCGGCAATGCAATCTCTCAGACTTTGGCGCCATCTTGCGCCTATCGGTCAACAACCCGCCGAGCTGACGCCGCGCGGGCTGACTGCCAAAGGCGTCGCCGACGCGTCGCCACTCAAAAGCGAGTTCTCTCCGCGCGATTACGTGACCTACCTGCTCTCCATCGATGCGGAAATCGAGCATTGCCTGATGGTGCAGTATTTATATGCTGCCTATTCGCTGGGCGGCCCGCAGGTGCCGCCTCAATTTCACGACACCGTGCGCATTTGGCAAGAAGCCATCCTCGGCATCGCAAAGGAGGAGATGGGCCATTTGATCACGGTGCAGAACGTATTGCGCCTGATTGGGTCGCCATTGCATTTCCAGCGTGACGATTATCCGTGGGATACGCCGTTCTATCCGTTTCCTTTCACGCTCGAACCGCTGACGCTCGATTCCCTCGCGAAATACGTCTACGCGGAAGCACCCGTCGGCTGGAAAGGCGGCGCATTGGGCGAAGAAATCTACGCGCGCGTCGCGAAACACGTTTCCCAGCCACACAAGGTCGCGGAATTGTTCGACAAGCTGATTCCGCTCGTCAACGATCCGGACTACCTGCCCGACGAAGTCTTTCAGGCCGACACCTACCGCTGCCAGGCGGATTTTGCGGAGTGGGGGCGTGGGTACCAGGGCGGCCAACGTGGCAGCAGCGGCCACGCGTCGCTCAAAAGCACGCCGGACGTGCTGGTGAAGCCCGCTACGTCGCGCGACGACGCAGTCGGAGCACTCCGGGCGATTGCCGAGCAAGGCGAGGCCACGCATGGCACGCAGCCCTCGCATTTCGTGCGCTTCCTGCGGATCTATATTGAAATGCGCAGGGTTCTGGGCGGGGAGCTGTGCAGCGTCGATGTCTGGCACGACGCACGTCCGAACGATTTCCTCGAAGACGCATGGCAGGCGGCCTATCCGGCGGCGCTCACCGAGCTGCACGAGAGCGTCGCGGCCGCGACAGGCGCGCACGATGCCTGGCGGCCTTCGCGTCCGGTCGCGGTCAACCCCTACGTGTTGCTTGATCCACGGCTCGAGCCCGAGGAGGGCGGCGCACCGACGACGCCCATCACCGAGCCGGTGACGGCATTGTGGGCGTCGCTGTTCAACCTGCGCTATCGCATGTTGCTGCAGTACCTGATCCACAGCTTCACGCTCTACGGCGGACTCAATGCGGCGGGCCTGGTGACGCCGCGCGGCGCGATCGTCAATGCCGCGTTCGGCGAAATGTACAACCTGCGCGCCCTCGCCGAGATCCTGATGCAGTCGCGCGTGTCGAACAAGCCGGATGCCCCGCTCGCGGGGCCGCCGTTCCAGGTGCCCTATACGCTCGACAGTCCGTTGGGCGAGGCGAACCGGTGGCGCGGCCACCTCGATCTGCTGGCTGCATCGGACAACCTGACGGCGGCCTTGCTGGCCCGCGCCGATGCCGCACGCCATCCGTATCTGCTCAGCCTGCGCGAAGCCGACAAGGGCATGGTCGCTATCGCCAGGCGCATCTTGTCCGGCGACGTCGATCCGGCGTTACTCTAGGAGCCAAACATGCCGATACTGGAACTCCGGATTCTGCCGCCTATCGCGGTCGGCAGGCTGGGCGCCGCGGCGACGCCGCTCGAAGCGTTCGACCTCGCCGTCGATCCCGACAAGCCGCTCGATTTTCGCCGCATCGTGCCGTGCACGACGTTGGAGGTAGACCAGGAAAGCGGTGAAATCGTGCGGGCCTACGTGCCCGACAGGATCCGCTTCAAGGACGAGGACAGGAAGGTGCGCCCGGTGGCGCCTTTCCTCGAGGTCTACGCGCGCACGAGCGAAGCGCCGGACCAGTTGCAGCCGCTCACGCTGCAGCTGCTGGCCGCGGAACAGCTGGACATCGGCGCCTTGCATTGGGACGTCCAGCTGGGGAACATCAAGATCTACCGGCGCACGAATAATCCGAGCGACAAGATCCACGCGCGCGTGATCGGCCTCAAGGACCACCGGCGGCACGCGATGGAAGGCCATTGCGAGAACTTTCGCCCCGGGCGGCACCTGCCGCTGGGTCACGTGCAGTTCATCAAGCCGACGCAGCGGCATCCCGAGATCCGCCTGCGCTACACGCCCGCGGCCGGCATCGTGTACGGGACGCGCATGAAGCGCCGCCTGTCGGACGAGGACGTGGCGCTGCACGACGATCCCATCATCGATCGCGACGAGCTCGTGCTCTACGACGAGACGCGCGGCGACTGGCTCGGCTATACGGAAAGCACCGGCCCCACGCTGACCAATCCCGCCCAGATCTACGCCGGCTACGCCGGCAAGGACGGCAATCAGGTCAGCTGGGGCTACCTCGACGACGAATGCGACGGACACGTTCAAGTCGTGCTGACCCGGCGGGACGGCTCCACGCTGCGTGCTCACGGCTATATCGGTGCGGGGCCGCCCGCCTATGCGCCCGATACGCTGCCGGTGCGCGTGGTGTCCGACGAGATGGAGCAGATTCTCTACGGTACGGATGTCGAGCGAGAGCGCGTATCGATCGACGAAGCCACGGAGATCGTCCTGCGCGCGCTGGAAACCATCCGGCTGATGAACACGGCCGTCATGAACGGCAATCCGGTCAATGGCCGACTCGACGTCGCGAGCACCATGGTGCGTCAGAACGCCGCCGACTTCGAGCGCTATTACGAGCCGATCGCCGCGGAATCGATCGTCGACAATCTCGCGCTGCGCGCGCTGCACGAGCGCGTGTTCAGCACCTTGTCGGCAGGCGGCGCGCCGTGGTTCGCCAAGCTCCTGCGCCAGCCCGAGGAGATCGGCGACCTGTCTGCCGAAGGGCTGCGCAAGATGCCGGCCTTGATGCGCGGCGCCGATGGCCGCAGCCTGACGCTCACGCGCCGCCACATCAATCTCGTGATCAAGGCCGCGCGCGATGCGATGTTTGGACAACCGAGTCCGAAGGGAGACCAGCATGTCGGCTAACGATCCCAATCATCCGCAGGACCCGAAGCCGTCCGGGGACACGGCCATCCGGACCGCCAACCTGACCGCGCAGATTCATCATCGCGGCGTCGGCAACCCGGCGTCGGCGCTGCCGCGCAGCGCGATTTCGAATTGCTTTCCCGGTCTGGAATTCGATTTCCGCAACCTCTGGCGGCGCGCGTTCGAAGGCATCACGCTGGTCGAGAACAACAACTACGTGATCGACGCGGAGAAGCGCTACGAGCACCTCAAGACGCGCCGCCTGCTTCGCTTTGCCGGGCTGGAGGTCGGCACGATGGTCGCGACGAAAGGCCCGGTTCGGCCGAACGCGGATTCGGTCCCGCTTGCGAGTGCGCCCAATCCCAACGCGGTGTCGTTCATGGAATGGTCCAACTCCATCGCCCGCATCGTGCATTTGCAGGGGCAGGCGGTCGAATGCGAATTCACGGCCTACCAGAACGCCAAGGACGAAGTACTGGTCAGCGCCCAAAAGGAGACCTTGAAGGAGACGCTCGTCCTCAGGCGCTTTTTCGATGGCGACACAGCCAGCTTCAACCTTCAGATGCTCGAGCCGGGCGAGCTGACGCAAGGCCTCTGCGCGCCGTGGCAGAACGACTACCGCGAATGCGCGTGCTACTACTGGGCCGCCTCGCGCCCCGACTTCGTCAATGTCGAGCCAGGCACCGACGGGCTGGCTCGCGGCGACATGTGGCTGTCCAAGCGCCGCACAGGTGTCTATGTGGCAGATAATCGCGTCGACTCGCGGCTGTGGTCCTACGACGACCTGTTCAAGTCCTGGCAGGAGGACCTTCGGTTCGTGATACGCGGCAAGGACGCCGATGAAACGTGATCCGCTCGCCGAGCCTGCCGCTACGGATCGACCGGCGCCAACCCGCGAGGCGGGCGCGCCGCTTGCCGCTTTGGCGACGGCGATGGCCGCACGCATCGTCGAGCAGTCGCGCCCGCGGCATCCCGAGGTCCATCTGGTCGAGGATGCGCAGGGCGCGCAACTGCTGCTCGTCAACGGGAGCCGGCTCTTCCATGTGCCGCCGCGTCTGCATGACGAATTTCTCGCGGGGCTCCGGGACGAGGAGGCGGGATCCGTCGCCTCGCTGGTGGCGCGCCACGGGTTGGGGCTGATGCCCGCGATCGACGACGCGCCGTTGTCCGAGGTACCGATGCATGCGCTGTCGCTCGCCGTCGCGCAGAAATGCAACCTCGGCTGCACCTATTGCTATGCGCAGCAGGGGGAGTTCGGCGGCAAGGCGAAGAACATGCCGCTCGCGACCGCGCTCGCGGCCGTCGACCTGCTGATCGACGGGACCAGCGAAGGCGGCAAGATCAATCTGGCATTCATGGGCGGCGAACCGCTCGCCAATCGCGCCGTGCTGCGCGCGGCGACCGTCCATGCGCGCGAGCGGGCCGGCTTGCGCGGCATACGCTGTCATTTTTCGGTCACGACCAATGGCAGTCTCCTGCAGGAAGACGACGCCGAATTCTTCGAGGAGCACGGCTTCGCGGTCACGGTCAGCCTGGACGGCCCGGCACCCGTGCATGACCGGTTGCGTCCGTTCAAAGGGGGCAAAGGGTCCTTCGATCACATCGTCGAGCGTTTGGCGCCGCTCCTTGCGCGTCAGCGGCACATGCAGGTTTCCGCGCGCGTGACTGTCACGCCGTTCAATCTCGACTTGCCGGACACGCTCGATGCCTTCATCGACATGGGGTTCCACAGCGTCGGGTTTTCGCCGCTGCTGCGCGCCGCGAACGGCCGCGCGGAAATGGGATCCGCCGACATGGCGGACATGCTGCAAGGGATGATCGCCTGCGGGCTCGCGTTCGAGCAAAAGGTGATGCGCGGCGAGCGCTACCCGTTTCTGAACATGCAGAACGCGTTGCGAGAAATCCAGCGCGGCACGCACCGGCCGTATCCGTGCGGCGCCGGCGCGGGATATTTCGGGGTATCCGCCGATGGCGAACTGGCGGCCTGCCACCGTTTCGTGGGAGACGAGGCGGGCGCCATGGGGCATCTCGCCACCGGCGTCGACCGCGCACGCCAGACGATCTGGCTGGCCGAGCGTCACGTACATCAACAACAACCTTGCCAGACCTGCTGGGCGCGCTATCTGTGCGGTGGCGGATGCCATCATGAAGTCCTTGCGCGCGGACGCAGCGCGTGTGACTACATCCGCGGGTGGCTGCACTATGTGATCGGCGCGCACGGCCGGCTCGCGCGCCATGCGCCCGACTGGTCTGCCGGTCCGCGCGAGGCGCCGCCCGGTGCCGCGGGCAGCGCGTGAATCGCTCCTTCGACATGTTGGTGGTCGGCGCGGGGCCCGCGGGCCTGTGCGCCGCGCTGCGCCTGAATCAGCTCGGGCATCGCGTGCTGCTCGTCGAACGGAGCCGGTTATGGCCCCGTCCGCAGATCGGGGAGGCGCTGACGCCCGGCGTGCGGAACATCATCGACTTTCTCGACGCAAACGATGCGCTGGAGACCGTACCCATCCTCGCCGGCAAGTCCACACGCTTGCGCTGGACGAGCGACGCGATCGAAACGGTGGCGCATGACGGCGCCGTCGTCGATCGCGCCGCATTCGATGCGGCGCTCGTGCGCGTGGCTCAGGAGCGGGGCGTGGCGGTGCTGCGGCCGGCGAGCGTTGTTCGCGTCGACGGCAGGCCGGGGGCCTGGTGCGCGCAACTCGTGACGCCGGAAGGCTTGCTGCACGTCGACGCGCCGGCTGTGCTCGACGCGCAGGGCCGGCAAAGCCGGCGCGAACCGCAGCGCCTGCACGCGCCGCGCTTGTCGACGCTTTGGGCCGAGATCTCGGCCTCGGCGCGGGCGCCGGGCGCCGATCAGGCCACGCGCGTGGATGCGCTCCGCGACGGATGGATGTGGGGCGCTGCCCTGCCGAGCGGCCGCTACCGCATCATGTTCACCTTCGATCCGTCCATGCGCGACGAGGCGCCGGCGCGCGAGCCGGAGTCGCTGTTGCGGCGTGCCTGCACGCGCAGCGCGCTGTTCGAGGACATGGCCGATCTGCGTTGGTGCGATGCGCCGCGCATGTGCGCATCGACGCCCTACGTCGACGCGTTTGCCTGGCAAGAGGGGCGGGTCAAGCTTGGGGACGCCGCGTTCGCCCTCGATCCGATCTCGTCGTCGGGCCTTGAAAAGGCGATGCGATTCTCGCTCCAGGCCGCTATTGCGCTCAACACGTGGTGCCGGGCGAGCAATGCCACGGAGCAAGCGCTGGCGCGGCGTTTTTACGACTCGCGCCTGGTGGAAAGCGCCGCGCGTCATTTCGCCTGGACGGCCGGATACTATCGCCAGGCATGGTGCGGCGAATCGCCTTTCTGGCGCGGGCGCTCGACACCGACGTTGACGTCGGGCCTGGCGCCCGATGCACTTGCGCAGCGCTCGCCTGACGATGTGCTCACTGCGCGCGTTGCCGACATGACGCGTGCGCTGCAAGCCGAATGGGCGCAGATCGCAGTCGTTCGGCCGTCGTCCGACGAGCCCGCTCCCCGATTGCCTCTGCACGATCCGATCCGCTTTGCTAGGGATACCGAAATTGTCGTGGTGCCATGCGCGACGGGCGATCGTGTCACCGCGCACCCCGCATTGCAGCACCCGAATCTCGACCGCCCGGTTGCGTTCTGGGAAGGTGTCGCCCTCGTTCCGCTGCTCAGCGCGTTGACGCGGGAGACGCGCCCGCTCGAGTTGGTCGAGTTGCTCGGCAGATCGATGGAAACCGCCAAGGCACGGCGGCTTCTGGAATGGCTGTGGAGCAAGCGGATCGTCGAGCCTGCAGCGTTCGGCGCGAACGCCTGTCGAATCTCATAGGATTCTTCAGTCGTCGAACGCGCCTGCTTCCAGTGCGTCAGCGAAACCTGCAATCCAGGTGGCGAAATGGTCGGTGTCGTAAATCGCCATCTTGCCGTTGGTAATTCGCGTGACGGTGATCTGCCGGGTGGCGCCTTTCATGCCACCCTCCGGACAATCGTCATTGTCCGTAATCTTGAACTCACGCACGTCAAATCCTCGGCTTGTGAGCACGGCCTTGACGTCTTCCTGTTCGTCCCAGGAAAAGTCGGTGAAGTCATGGGTTGCCATCGTGGTCTCCCCGCTACAGTGAGCGCGACCCATCCTAGCACGCAGGCGTCGTGAAGCAGATCGAGCGCGAATGATCCGTCGGCGACAGACGAGCCCGGCGGGCATATCCCGGCGTTCGGAATGCTTCGGCCGGGTCGATGCCTGAATACTGGGCGCGATCGCCGGCGTATCACGCCCGTCACGCGTGAAGCTGGGCGTGGACTTACCTGATCGTCGCCGAGCTCGTCGGCACGAGTTCGGGCATCACCTGGTACATCAGCCAGCAGGCGCGGTACCCGCATTTCGACAACGTGTACGCCGCGATCCTGATGATCGGGATCATCGGTCTCGGCGCCGACATCGTGCTCGCACTGCTTGGCCGAAAGTTTTTTCCGTGCGACCGCACATGATCCGCTTGACGGACGTACTGGACAATGTCGGGTTACGCAGTCCAGCGCAACCTGGTTCGGCTTCGGGAAGTTGACAATGCCTGCCGCGGTCGCGATGCCCGCAAGACATTAACCACTCACACTCGGCCGAATGGCAATGCGTTTCCTCGGTACGTTATCCCCCGGAATCGTGCACAGCAATGTGTCCATCGATTCACTGGCGCCTTCGAGCACGAGACGCCCATCGGCTTCAACCACATGTAACGGGCGCGCCGAAAAATCGAGCCAGCGTACATCCACACGGCCTTGAAGCGATCGACGCGTGCGTCGAACGCGCTCGCGAAGTGTGCTTCGCTGCGTGGATGTCAGCCCGTACTCCCCCTGAGTGCGATAGCCGTTTCCACGTGGAATGAACGGAAGAATGCTCAGTTGCCGTACATGCTCGGTGAGGCAGAAGTCGACCATCCAGTCGAGCACCCAGTCGCCATCGGCAACGATCGTCGTTTGAACCGCTGTCGGAATTCCAGCCGCAATCAAACGGCGAAGGTGTTCGGTTGCCAGATCGAACGCCGCGCGCCCGACCAGCGCGTCGTGACGCGCGCGGTCGCCATGCAGGCTCACCTTGACTTGCGCTTCTGCTGAGCGCAATGCAGGCAACAAGCGCTCGGGCAGGGCGATGCCGTTCGTCGTGAGCCGCGAGCGACCGCCGCGCGTCGCGACGTGTATCAGCAGTTCCGGTAAGGCCGGATGAATCGTCGGCTCGCCGCCACAGAAGTGGATCACCCGCACACCCCGTCCAGCCAGCCAGTCGAGGCGTTGCATCAGCACCGGGGCGGGCGGATGCGCACCGTCGGGCGGCGCGAGACAGAAGCCGCAACGCGCATTGCAGTAGCGCGTGACCCTGAAGCAAATCATCGGCGGCAAGTGCAGGTCCATGGCATTGTCGAATCGTGTCGGCTGTCAGCGTTTGCGGCTCTCGCTTAGCATGTTGCAAAACAACGCTCCCTGCTCAAGCGCATCGTCAAGAGCCACGTGGCTATGTGGCCAATCGTCGAACCAGCGCTTCGGCATCGCGCTCTTCGTGCTGCGACGATAGTCCTTGCGCAGAAGCACCATTGCCATCGTCTTGATATCGAGCGCCGAGTGGCTGAACGGGCTCCGGCCCACGAAGCGCATCAGATACCAGTACACGAACATGAAGTCGAAGGCCGCAGGATAGCCAACGAATACCGGCAACCCGGGCAAAGCATCCAGCCATGCGACGTAATCGGTCATGGCCGACTGCGGTGCCTGCAGATTCGCACGCGCCGCTTTCCAGGCCGCGGGATGCTGGCGCCACCACTCGAGTGTGTCGGGATGACCACTCGCGCCGAGCAGCAGTTCGAGGTTGGCGGAAAACGTGCCATGCAGCACCTTTTCCGCATCGTATGCCGCTGACGCGAAGCTCAGCATCGAATGAGGCCCCGGGATCGGGCCATCGACCTCGACGTCCGTGCTGACATAGATTTCGGTCCTGCCTTTATCGCTCATCGGATGCTCTTTTGTAGGCGTCCCCAGCGTTCCCCAGCTGGTTGCGTAGCCAGCGCGCCACCGCGGCAGGTCCGCGCTTGACGAGTGCCGTGTTCCAGTCTTTGCAACGTGGCGGAGGCAGCAGCCGCAACATGGTTGCCTCCGGCAGCAGTTGCGTATAGTGCGCTGCCATGCGATCTCCGGGTGCGTTCGCATCGAAACCGAGCCACACCGCACGCCGCGCGCAGACCTGCGGCAACCAGGGCGCCCAGCGTCCGATAGTGGCAACGCCGGGCCAGCCGCACACCGCCAACGAGAGCGCGTCGAAGATGCCCTCCACCAGTATCAGGTGTTCCGCATGCCAGCCATCACCGACACTGGCTACCCCGCCGCCGCGGCCGACCGTCAGCATTTTGTTCTGGCCGCGCACGGTGGTCAGATAACGACCGTGTACCGACACCAGTGCGCCCTCGCGGTCATACAAGCCGATCAGCACGGCGGGCCGTCCGTCCCATTCCGGGTCGAAGCGCATCCCGGCGGCGTCCGCTATCGCGAGAGGGATGCCGCGGTGCTCGACGTACGCCTGCCCGGCAGTCCCAGCGAGCCGAATGGCGCGCGCAATTCGCTCGTCGGGCAACTCGCCGGACAGCGGCAATCGCAATTGATCAACGCTTTCAAACCGAGCCATGAGCGTACATATCGCACAGTCAGCATTTGGGACAACAGCCATTTGAGTCTAGTCGAAATGTGGTCATGACTCGCGCGTTCCAGCGGAAACCCGTGCAAGCGTTACGGTGCTCGGATTTCTCGATGCCGCACACATCGGTTCCTTATCCGTCATGTCCTCAATGGGTCGCGACGCTTGCGTGGCGGCGCCATTGTTCCCGTCTCGGCGGTCATCCTTCGCTACGAGCAGGACGACGCAAACGTCCTCAAGGAGTTTTCGGTGCCGACCACCCGATTGTGGAACTACTTCATGGGGGATCCGGACCCAATAGTCACGCAACACCCGGGCAGCAGGCGATACCGCTTCTTTGACGCGAGCCGAACAGTGCGCTTTCTGCATGCGATGCTGGTGGAGGCCGTCTGGACGGAACTGCCTAAGGAGCTGAATTGGCTCGGTTTGTGAATGCTTCTCGAATCCGGCGCTGATGAAGGCGAAAAAATGACAAGATTTCGATCGGAGTGAACGTTTTTCGAGCTGAGCGGCGAAGGACTTTGTGAAGGGAATGGTTTGCGAGCTGAAATTCCGAAAGCAGCGCGCGCAATAACCACGCGCGACCTGGCGCATTTCTTCAAATATTGGGGCACGATAATTTTCGGAGCGTGCTGCAAGCGCCCATCCAGGCTCCGACGCCCCGACCAGCGCATGCCGCCGCGGACCGGAACCTGGCGATCGAACTCAAGGGGGAGGCCGTCCCAAGCCACGGAAGCGCAGCCCTATCCGGCACAGCCCCGAGATGGCCATGGAAAACTGTATGGACATACAGTATAGTACTCGTCCGAAACCGAGCCGAACCGATGTCCGGATGGCAGCACGGGCGCCGTACCTGCGAGCGTCCCCCAGCCTTCCGGCACCGTGACCCCTGGCCAACTCATTCCGACGGGCAGACAAATTGTCATCCAATAATCTGATCCGCATTCGCGGAGCGCGTCAGCACAATCTCAAGAATATCGATCTCGATCTGCGCACCGGCGAAATGACGGTCGTCACCGGCCCGTCGGGCTCTGGCAAATCGAGTCTCGTGTTCGACACCCTGTACGCGGAGGGCCAGCGGCGCTACGTCGAAACGTTCAGCGCCTACGCGCGGCAGTTTCTGGACCGGATGGACCGGCCGCAGGTGGACCGCGTCGACGGCGTGCCGCCCGCGATTGCGATCGACCAGACCAATCCGGTCCGCAGTTCGCGCTCGACCGTCGGCACGATGACCGAGCTCAACGACCACCTGAAGCTCTTGTACGCACGCGCGGCGGAACTGTTCGACCGCAAGACCGCGCAGCCGGTGCGGCACGACACGCCGGAGACGATCTTTGCGGACCTGTTCGCGCGCACGGCGGACCAGGATCCGCGGCTCGTCGTGACGTTTCCGGTCGAATTGCCGGAAACCGTGACCGAAGAGGAAGTCGAGCAGTGGCTGTCGGCGAGCGGCTACACGCGCGTGCAGGCGCAGCGCGAAATCGCGTCGCCCACCGGGCCGCGCAAGGTGCTCGACGTGGTGGCCGACCGCTTCCGTCTGCATCAGGTCGACAAGGTGCGCGCGGTCGAGGCGATCGAAGCGTCGTTGAAGCGCGGCGGCGGGCGGGTGAATGTCTACGTGCTCGCGCCGGCGCCGGAAAATTCGACCGACGCAGCAGCCGAGCCGCAAGTGTGGCGTTTCTCCACCGGGCTCCATAACCCGGACAGCGACCTGCGCTACGCGGATCCGCAGCCGGCGCTGTTCTCGTTCAACTCGGCGTACGGCGCGTGCGAAACGTGCCGCGGCTTTGGCCGCGTGATCGGCGTCGATCTCGGCCTCGTGATTCCCGACGAGCGCAAGACGCTGCGCGGCGGCGCGATCAAGCCGATGCAGACGCCCGCGTGGAAGGAATGCCAGGACGACCTGATGCGCTATGCGGCGAAGGCAGATATCCGGCGCGATACGCCGTGGGCGGAGCTGACGTCTGCCGAGCGGGATTGGGTCATCAACGGCTCGCCGGACTGGAACGGCAAGTGGCAGAGCCAGTGGTACGGCGTGAAGCGCTTCTTCGGCTACCTCGAATCGAAAGCGTACAAGATGCATATCCGCGTGCTGCTGTCGAAATACCGCAGCTACACGCCGTGCGAGGTGTGCGGCGGTGCGCGCCTCAAGACGGAGTCGCTGCTGTGGCGACTCGGCACGACGGCGAACGCCGACGCGGCGCTCGCGCCGGCCGGCCGCTTCATGCCGCGCGGCGTCGACTGGACCCGCGCGCAGCTCGAAGCGCTGCCGGGCCTGACGGTGCACGACCTGATGCTGCTGCCGATCGGGCGCATCCGCCGCTTCTTCGACGACATCAGCCTGCCGAGCGCGCTGCTCGACGATGCGCTGAAGCTGCTGCTCGCCGAGGTGCGCACGCGCCTGAAATATCTGTGCGACGTCGGGTTGGGCTATCTGACGCTCGACCGGCAGAGCCGCACGCTGTCGGGCGGCGAGGTACAGCGGATCAACCTGACGACCGCGCTCGGCACCTCGCTCACGAAGACGCTCTTCGTGCTCGACGAGCCGAGCATCGGGCTGCATCCGCGCGACCTGAACCGGATCGTCGAGGCGATGCAGCGCCTGCGCGACGCGGGCAATACGCTGGTCGTCGTCGAGCACGATCCGTCGGTGATGCTCGCGGCCGACCGGCTGATCGACATGGGGCCCGGCCCGGGCGAGCGCGGCGGCACGGTCGTCTACGACGGCACGCCCGGCGAGATCCGTTCGGCACGCACGCTGACAGGCGAGTATCTCGGCGGCCGCAAGCATGTCGCGCACGCGTCGCACTGGTCGCGCCGTCCGGTGGACGCGCATACGCCGCGTATCGTGCTCGAGGGCGCGAGCGAGCACAATCTGCAGGACGTCACGGTCGAGATTCCGCTGCAGCGCCTCGTCTGCGTGACGGGCGTATCGGGTTCCGGCAAATCGACGCTGCTGCAGGACGTGCTCTATCCGGCGATGGCGCGGCACCTGGGCAAGGCCACCGAGTCGCCGGGCGCGTACCGCCGCCTCACGGGCGCGGAGCAGGTGGGCGATGTCGTGTTCGTCGATCAATCGCCGATCGGCAAGACCACGCGCTCGAACCCGGCGAGCTATGTCGGCGCGTTCGACGAGATCCGCAAGCTGTTCGCTAAGGCGCCGCTCGCGCTGCAGCGCGGCTACGGCGCGGGCACGTTCAGCTTCAACTCGGGCGACGGCCGCTGCCCGACGTGCGGCGGTTCCGGCTTCGAACACGTGGAGATGCAGTTCCTGAGCGACGTCTATCTGCGCTGCCCCGACTGCGACGGCCGGCGCTACCGGGCCGAGGTGCTCGAAGTGCGGATCGCGCGCGATGGCCGCGCGCTCAGCATTGCTGACGTGCTCGACCTGACCGTCAGCGAAGCCGCGGCGTTCTTCGCTGCCGACGCGGACGTGCTGCGCGTGCTGCAGCCGATCGTCGACGTCGGGCTCGAATACGTGAAGCTCGGCCAGCCGGTGCCGACGCTGTCGGGCGGCGAAGCGCAGCGCCTGAAGCTGGCGGGCTTTCTCGCCGAGTCGGCGAAGGCCGCCGGCGGGCGTCGTGTCGTCAAGGAAGAGGCGCGCGTCGCGCAAGCGCGTCTGTTCATGTTCGACGAGCCGACCACGGGGCTGCACTTCGACGACATCGCGAAGCTGATGCAGGCGTTCGGCAAGCTGCTCGCGAGCGGGCATTCGCTGATCGTGATCGAGCACAATCTCGACGTGATCCGCGCGGCCGACTGGCTGATCGATCTCGGTCCGGAAGGCGGCGACGGCGGCGGCCTCGTGCTTTGTGCGGGCACGCCTGACGACGTGAAAGCGTGCGCCGCATCGCATACCGGCGTGGCGCTGTTGCACTACGACCGCGCAATGGGCACCGAAACCGAAGCCGAAGCCGAAGCAGCCGACGAGGGCGTGCCGTTGCAGACCGCGCTGAACGCGGCGCGTGTGCGGCGGGAAGTCGAAGGCGAAGACGTCGTGCGGATCGTCAACGCGCGCGAGCACAACCTGAAGGCGCTCGACGTCGATATTCCGCACGGCAAGTTCAACGTGGTGACCGGCGTGTCCGGTTCCGGCAAGTCGACGCTCGCGTTCGACATCCTCTTTCACGAAGGCCAGCGCCGCTACCTCGAATCGCTGAACGCGTACGCGCGCTCGATCGTGCAGCCGGCGGGGCGCCCCGAAGTCGACGCGGTGTACGGCATTCCGCCGACGGTCGCGATCGAGCAGCGGCTGTCGCGCGGCGGCCGCAAGAGCACGGTCGCGACGACGTCCGAAGTGTGGCACTTCCTGCGGCTGCTGTACGTGAAGCTCGGCCTGCAGCATTGCATCCACGACGGCACGCCGGTGACGTCGCAAACGGTCGAATCGATCGCCGCGCAGTTGCTGCGCGATCACCGCGGCGAGCACGTCGGGTTGCTCGCGCCGCTCGTCGTCAATCGCAAGGGCGTGTACACGGATCTCGCGAAGTGGGCGAAGGCGCGCGGCAACACGCATCTGCGCGTCGACGGCGAGTTCGTGACGGTGGACCCGTGGCCGAAGCTCGATCGCTTCCGCGAGCATACGATCGAGCTGCCGGTGGCCGATCTCGTCGTGTCGCCGGACAACGAGGCCGAGCTGAGGCAGCGCCTGGACGAGACGCTCGAGCTCGGCAAGGGCGTGATGCATCTGCTCGCGCCGCTCGACGGCCTGCATCATGCGATGGCCAACGACCATTCGACCGCGCAGGTCGGCGAAGTCAAGGTGCTGTCGGTCAAGCGCGCGTGCCCGGTGTGCGGCACGAGCTACCCGGAGCTGGACCCGCGGATGTTCTCGTACAACAGCAAGCACGGCTGGTGCACGACCTGCGTGGGCACCGGCCTCGCGCTCACGCGCGAGCAGCGCGCGGCCTACGACGACACGGTGCTCGCAGAAGACGGCCGCGGCCGCGAGCAGACGCTGCCTTCCGACGAGCAGGAACCGGAAGGCGTCGGCGACGAGCCGTGCCCGGATTGCAGCGGCACGCGCCTGAATCCGTCCGCGCGCGCGGTGACCTTCGACGGCCATCCGATCGTCGATGTCGCGCAATGGACCGTGTCGGATACGCGTCGCTGGATCGACGGCCTGCAGCTCGACGGGCGGGACGCCCAGATCGCGCGCGACGTCGTCAGCGAGATCGGCAGCCGTCTCGCGTTTCTCGAGGAAGTCGGGCTCGGCTATCTGAGCCTAGATCGCGCGGCGCCGAGCCTGTCGGGCGGCGAAGCGCAACGCATCCGGCTCGCGGCGCAACTGGGCAGCAACCTGCAGGGCGTCTGCTACGTGCTCGACGAGCCGACGATCGGCCTGCATCCGCGCGACAACCAGATCCTGCTGAACGCGCTGCGCAAGCTCGGCGACAAGGGCAATACGCTGGTCGTCGTCGAGCATGACGAAGACACGATCCGCCGCGCCGACCACATCATCGACGTCGGCCCGGGCGCCGGCAAACGCGGCGGCACGCTGGTCGCGCAGGGCGGGGTCGCGGACCTGTCCGCGCAGCCGGGCTCGTTGACGGGGCGCTTCCTCGCGCAACCGATCGTGCATCCGTTGCAGCCGCGCCGCAGCGTGAGCCTGCCGTGCGCGAAGAACGGCCCGGCGGTGCCGGACACGTGGCTGACGGTGCACGGCGGCAAGCTGCATAACCTGCGCGACGTCACGGTCGGCATTCCGCTTGCGCGGCTCGTCGTGGTGACGGGCGTGAGCGGCTCGGGCAAGTCGACGCTCGCGCGCGATGTGCTGATGACGAACCTGCTCGATGCGGTAGGCCGCTCGGTGCTGTCGTCGCCGGCCACGCGCCGTGCGCGCAAGGCCGCGCAGCAGGAGGCGCCGCAGGTGGCGAAGGGCCGCGCGAGCGTGCTCGCGCGCAGCGCGCCAAGGCCGTCGCTCAACGTCACGCATGCGTGGCACGGCTGCGAGTCGATCAGCGGCTGGGAGCATATCGACCGCGTGCTCGAGGTCGATCAGACGCCGATCGGCAAAACGCCGCGCTCATGCCCGGCGACCTATATCGGCGTGTGGGACGCGATCCGCAAGCTGTTTGCGGACACGCTGGAGGCGCGCGCCCGCGGCTACACGGCGTCGCGCTTCTCGTTCAACACCGGCGAGGGGCGCTGCCCAGCATGCGAAGGGCAAGGCGTGCGCACGATCGGCATGAGCTTCCTGCCCGACGTGAAGGTGCCGTGCGACGTGTGCCACGGGCAGCGCTTCAATCCGGAGACGCTCGCGGTCACGTGGCGCGGCAGGAACATCGGCGACGTGCTGACGATGGAGATCGACGAGGCTGTGGAGTTCTTCGCGCCGCTATCGAATATCGCGCATCCGCTGCAACTGATGAAGGACGTCGGCCTCGGCTACCTGACGCTCGGCCAGCCGTCGCCGACCTTGTCCGGCGGCGAGGCGCAGCGCATCAAGCTCGTCACCGAACTCAGCAAGGTGCGCGACGACATCACGCGGCGCGGCCAGAAAGCGCCGCATACGCTGTACGTGCTCGATGAGCCGACCGTGGGCCTGCATATGGCGGACGTCGCGAAGCTGATCCGCGTGCTGCATCGGCTCGTGAATGCGGGACACAGTGTCGTCGTGATCGAGCACGACCTCGATGTGATCGCGGAAGCGGACTGGATCATCGACCTCGGCCCGGAAGGCGGCGTCGGAGGCGGCGCGATCGTGGCGGCGGCGGATCCGGAAGGGCTCGTGCAGGTGAGCGCGAGTCACACGGGGCGCGCGCTCGAACCCGTGCTGGCGCGAAGCGGCACGGGCCGGGGCGAATCCGTGCGATCAGGGGAAGCGGGCGTCGGTTGAACGGGATGGTTTCGATGAACGGCCCCGGTGTCGCGCGACACGCCGGGGCTCGGTCGTCGTCCATCGGGCGCGCCCGACCCCGAAGGATGAAGCGGTGGCTAGCCAGAGGTACTTCGGGACAGCGTTCCTTGGTAGCGCTTTATGGGAGTGACCGTGATTTCCGCGCAATTTCCCGGTTAGAGCGATATCGGTCTACTTCATGTCCCGGGCCACGCGAAACCCGTTTGCCGAATAACGTACGCTGCTGTCGTACTTGAAGCGTGTCGAGACGGGCATGTAGCTTGCCCCATCCCGCCACGAGCCGCCGCGGATGACGCGTACCTGGCAATTCGGCTCGTCCCACGAGCGGCCGTCGGCAGGCGCATTCTTGTACGAGTTGTGCCAGCAATCGCTGACCCATTCCCATACGCCGCCCGCCATGTCGTAGAAGCCGAGAGGATTGGCCGCGAACGAGCCGACGTTATCCGGTGCGTCGGCACGCCACGGCGGACCGCAGTCCTTGCAGTTCGCGTTGCCCGGGCGCATCTCGTTGCCCCACCAGTAGCGCGTTGCAGTGCCGCCACGGGCCGCGAATTCCCATTCGGCCTCGGTCGGCAGCCGGTAAGACTTGCCGCTGATTTTCGACAGCCACTTCACGTACTGTTGCGCATCGTCCCAACTCAGGTCGCGCGCAGGCGCGTTCGCTACCGTGTTGCTGTCGCCGGGCAGGCGCGGACAGGCACCCGCGTCGCGGCACGCGTTCCACTGCGCGACGGTCACCACATACTTCGAGAGCGCAAACGAGTGATCGAGTGTCACGCGATGCGCAGGTTTTTCCGACGGATCGCCCGAATTGCTGCCCATCGCGAACGTCCCTGGACTGACCGCCAGCATGGCGGGGCATGCGGGGCAATCCCGGATCTCATTGGCGGCCGTCGCGCCGCCTTTCGGCTGCGGTGCCGGTGGGGCCGTCGCTGCAGCGGGGGGCGGCGCTTTCGTCGGCGAGCCAGCCGTGTGTGCAGGCTGCGCTGACGTTGATGCTGCTGCCGGGGCCGGGGCCGGAGCCGGAACGGGGGCGGGGGCGGGGGCCGGCGTGGGGCTCGCCGTCTGTGGTGCGGGCGCGGACGCCGCAGGCGCCTTGGGCGCGGCCGCGCGCAGTCGCGCGAGACGGGCCTGCGCCAACTGCGCGAAGCGGCCGTTCGGGTAGGTCTTCAGATAGGCTTCGTAGTCGCCCGCCTCCTTGCTGTCCTTGATCGACTCCCAGAACGTAATTTCGTACTGCTCGGCGCTGTCTTTCGGCATCACGCCCCGGCTGTCGAGCGCGACGACGCCGACGTCGGCCAACACGTCGGATCGTTGCGCGATGCCGCCGCCGGAATGCACCGTGTCGGTTCCTGCGCGACGGGGCCCGGTGAACGCAAACGTCGTCGCTGCATCGGGAAGGGACGAAGCGACCCACGGCATCTGCCGATGCCCGGTGGCCCTTTCGACCATCGCGCCGGCGCGGTCGAAGACCTGTGCGATGCCGAGTCCCGGCAACGCGAGCGTCTGCAGCAGCGCCGCCGTGTAGACGCCATGCGTTGCACCGTCGGCTGCGCCTTCGCCGGGTGCTGTCGCGTAGGCGACGAGCGTGTGCGGCGGCGGCTTGCGGGCCGCCACGTTGCCGGCACCGGGGGGCGCGATCAGGCAGGAATCCAGAATGATCAGATCAATACGGTCACCGTGCGGCCGTGATGTCGCATCGAATACGGTTTGCAGGTCAATGCCCGTTCGCGACAGGCCGGCCGGAGAGCCGACGTCGGCATCGACCGGCGCGAGCCATGTCGTTCCGCCGACACTGGCGCCGTGGCCCGCAAAATAGACCAGCCCGGTGCCGCCGTCAGCGATGTGGCGCTCGAACTCGGCAAGCTCATTGAGCATTTGCTGCCGGGTGGCGTTGTGCAGCGTGATCACGTCGAAGCCGAGCGCCTGAAGCGCATCGTGCATCGCATCGGCGTCATGGACGGGATTGGCGAGCGGACGGTCGCGATAGGCGCCGTTGCCGATCACGAGCGCGACGCGATGCGGCTCGACGGACCGGGCGCGCGCGGAAGCTGCCGGCGGTGCGGCAAGCGAATGCATGTCCTCGCCGGAGCAAATGCTCGATGTCACCGAGATCGACGCAAACAGGCATGCGGGCAAGAGTATTCGCCACATATTCAGACCCCAGGGTGCGCCGTCGGCCGAGATGGCCGACGGCGTAGCGCAGCCGTTGCCGGGTGTCCGGTCGTGGCGAGCGCACTGCCGGCTTGCGGCGGACGAGGGCACGGCCAGGACACATTCAAGATAGCACGTGCGCCCAGCGGCGATCACCGGATCCACCCGCGGGTTTTGCAAAAAACAGACATACGCACACACGCATCGATGTCGGCCGATCACGCTTCGACATCGTTATGTGCCTTCCTGTCGATTACGTCCTAAGCTGTTAGTCACGCTCCACTGTCCGACGCCGCGCGCCGCCACCAACGCGAGGAGCAACACGATGCGAAGAAGGGCTACGCTGTTGGCTTTGGCCGCCACCCTCCTGGCGCCGAGGATCGCGTTCGCCGCGGGTCGTACGCCTTCGCCGCCCGGCGCCGAGGCGTACATCATCTGGCCATCGGACGGTGCAACGATCACGGGCGGCAAGTTCTGGGTGCGCATGGGCCTGCGTAACATGGGCATCTGCCCGAAAGGCATCGAGCGGCCCAACGTGGGCCATCATCATCTGCTGATCGATACCGATCTCCCGCCGCTCGACCAGCCGATACCGTCGGACCGCAATCACCTCCATTACGGCGCCGGTCAAACCGAGGCGCGCATCGAGCTTCCACCGGGCAAGCACACGCTGCAGTTGCTGATGGGCGACCATGATCACGTGCCGCACGATCCGCCGGTGTACTCGAAGAAGATCACGATCACGGTCAAGTAGCGCGCCATGCCGCGCCTGCCGCACGAACCGGGAATTGACGCCATGAACAAGCTCATCCTCTTCGCCGCTGCCGTGATGCTGCTATGGACGGGTGCGACGACCGCAGAAACCGGCACGCATTCCGCGAAGGCCGTCGTCTACATCGGATGGCCCAACGATGGCCAGGTGCTGCCGGCCGGACGTCCGTTCCGGGTGTGGTTCGGCTTGCGCGACATGGGCGTCGCGCCGTCGCATGTGCAGTTTCCGAACACGGGCCACCATCACCTGCTGGTCGATACGGACCTGCCGCCGATGGACCAGCCGATTCCGTCCGACCGGAATCACCTGCATTTCGGCGCGGGCGAGACCGAAACCACGCTGGAGCTTCCTCCGGGCAAGCACACGCTGCAGCTGTTGATGGGCGACGCCAACCACGTGCCGCAAAATCCCCCCGTCTATTCGAAGAAGATCACGATCTACGTGAAGTGACGTCGCGCGAGCCGGTCCACGGGGCGCGTCGTGGGCGTGCTCGCCCACGCGCGGGCGAGCCTCGCGCGGCGACGCTGCCGCCAATCGCATGAGTGTCTGTGCGTTCCCGACATCCTGAGCCGGAACTGTCGGTCGCGACCCGTCACGCATCATTGATCCGTGTGCCGCGCACACGTCGTCCCAACCTGTCTTCGTCGCGCAGACCCGCATCGGCAAGCCCGCCCCGCAAGATTCCCGCCGATCCCGCGAGCGGCTGGCACGCCGCATGCAGTATGAAACGCGAGCGTGCAACGCTGCAGTACGAACGCCAACACATCCAACCGATCCCGCACCGTCGCCGCGTTCCTCCGAAGGAGTCGATCGTGAACACCCGCCTGTCGCCGACCGCCACGCGCAACTACCGCGGTCTCATGCGTTCGCTGGCCCGCCTTGCCGGTTCCGCCGGAGCATGCGCGGCGTTGCTGTCCGGCTGCATGGATCTGAACATGCCCGCCTACCAGCGCCCGGAGATGCCGGCGAAGGCCACGTGGGCGCACGCGCACGGGCCGGTATCCGCGTCGGACGCGGTCAATCCGGAATGGTGGAAGAGCTTCGACGATCCGTATCTCGACGCGCTCATCGACAAGGCCATCGCGGGCAACGTCGATATCAAGGTGCTGGCGGCCCGCATCGGCGTGGCCGGCGCGCAGGTCGGCGAAGTGCAGGCGGGCGCGCTGCCGACCGTCGACCTCGGCGCGGGCGCGGACTTCGAGAAGAGCACGCATCAGACGCTGTCGAAGACCTACAACCTCGGCAGCCAGGTGAACTGGGACATCGACATCTGGGGCAAGGTCGAGAAAGGCGTGCAGGCGCAGAAGGCCGAATACCACGCGACCGAGGCCGACTGGCGCGCAGGCTACCTGACGCTCGTCGCCGACGTGTCGAGCACGTACTTCCAGATCCTCCAGTTCGACGACCAGATCGAGCAGGAACAGCGCACGCTCGACAAGAACCGGCAGATCCTCGCGATCTACCAGTCGATGTTCGCGAACGGCGTCGCACCGCAGACGGAAGTGCTGCGGCAGAGCGCGGAGATCAACGGGCTCGCGAACGAGCTGATCGAGCTGCACCGTTCGCGCGACACCGCCGAGAATGCGCTCGCGACGCTGCTGGGCGTGCCGGCCGGCGAGTTCAGGATGCCTGCCGGCCATCTCCGGCAGCGCGTCAAGCTGCCCGACGTGCCGATGGGGCTGCCCGCGCAACTGCTCGCGCGCCGGCCGGATGTCGTCGCTGCGCAGTATCGCGTGCTCGAATCGTATGACGAAGTGGGCGCGGCGAAGCTGGCGCAACTGCCGTCGATCAGCCTGACGGGGCGCGGTGGCACCGCGGCGTTTGCGCTGTCGGACCTGTTCAAGGCGTTCACGTTCAGCTTCCTGCCGAGCATCAACCTGCCGATGTTCGACCCGAGCGTGCGCGCGCACATCAAGACGACCGAGGCGCAGACCAGGGTCGCCGAGCAGCAGTACCGGCAGACCGTGTTCACCGCGTTCAAGGAGGTGGAAAATGCACTCGTCGATCTCGACGCGCACAAGCGGCAGCGCGTGCAGCTTCAGCAGCAGAACGAGCGCCTGCGTACCGTCGCCGCGCAGGTCGAGGCACAGCTCAAGGAAGGGCTCGTGTCGCAGCTCGAGGTGCTCGAATCGGAACGTTCGGTGGCGTCCGCGGAACTCGCGCTGCTTGCCAATCATCAGCAGATTCTGAGCGACACGGTCACGCTCTACAAGGCGATCGGTGGCGGCTGGCGCGCGGTCGAAATCTCGAATGCAAGCAGCGAGCCGGCCGGCCAGGCAATGCAATGAACACGCCAGCCCTGCGCAGCCGCGCGATCGGTGCCAGCCGATTGACTACCGTCATCCGTCGCCTAAACTTTTTTCACGATCGCGCCGCCATGTGCGTTGGCGGCGCGGCTTCACAAAGGTGGTTCGCAAGCGCGTCGCGTTTCCTGCGCCGCGTGCCCATTGGCGGGCGCATGTCGATCGTTGGCCGAATCATGGTTCCAGACGCCGCTTCGATTGCCGAGAAACAGGCCGCGCTCGACCGGCAGTTCGACATCGTGCTCAAGCCGGTTTCGCATCCGGAGCTGAGCGAGATCCGGATCGACAAGCCGCTGTTCGCCGTCGGGCGGACGAACACGCCGTTCGCGTCCGCGCGGCCCGAGCTGGTGGCCGACCTGTCGCGCCGGCATGCGCGCATCTTCTTCGAAGGCGGCGCGGCGTATGTCGCCGATCTCGGCAGCAAGAACGGGACGGCCGTCAACGGCGTCGATGTCGGCGACAAGCCGCACCTGCTGCGCGACGGTGACGAACTGCGCTTCGCCGGCGCGCTGGCGTACCGCGTCGCGTTCGTGCCGCGCACGACACATCAGCCGGCGCGGCCGGCCGTCGTCACGCTGTCGCCGGAGCGCGGCGATCTCGGCCTGCAACCGGTCATCATTACCGCCTTCCCGTTCCTCGTGAGCAAAACTGACGACACGTTCGCGTGCTACCGGAACGCGTATCCGCATCAGGTCAACTACCTGTCGCGGCGTCATGCGCACCTCTACGTGCAGGACGGCGACGTCTTCGTGGAAGATCTCGGGAGTACGAACGGCACGTTCGTCGACGGCCGACGCCTCGACGAGCATGCGGTGCCGCTCGGCGACGGCGCGCTGCTCGCGTTCGGCGGCGATCACTTCGTCTATCGCGTCGGCGTGCAGCGCGAGCCGGGACCGGACTCCACCGTGACGGCGTCGTCGTCGCCCGGAGCCGGCGCCAATGCGGCCGCTGCGGCCGCTGCGTCCGCCGCGGACGCCGACCGGACGACCTTCGTCGATACTGCGCATTCGTTCCTCGACATCTTCTGCACGGTTCCGGCCGTTCAGCAGGACGACGAGGTCAACCCGCACGCCGCGCATGGCGCCGCCGAAACCGCGCATGACACGCGCCACCGGCGCGGCAGGTTCGAAGTGTTCCTGTCGGAGCTAAGCGAGGCGTTCGGCGGCAGCGGGCACGTGAACCTGCGCCGGCTCGGCTGGTGGAGCGGCGGGCTGCTTGCCGCGGTCGCCCTGCTGCTCGCGACGCTGTATTTCCAGGACGCGCCGCTGCGCGAGACGCGCTCGCTGCTCGCGCGCGGCGACACCTTGCAGGCGGCGCAACTCGCCGACCGCTATCTCGCGAACCATCCGGACGACACGGCGTTCCTCGCGCTGGGTACCGAGGCGCTCATCCGGTCGAAAGTACCGGACTGGATCGCCGCGATGAACGTGCGCGCCTTCGACCGCGCCCGTGCCGTCGTGCAGGACATGCGCACGCTGGCCCGCCACAACGCCGATGCACGGCCGCTCGTCGACGAAATTGCGTGGATCGGCGAGCTGCAGGCGTACGTTGCCGGCCGCGGCGGGCCGGACGCGCCGATCCGCATCTACCGCGACGAAGCGCCGATCAAGGCATTGACCGGCCGCTGGAACGACGACCCGGGCGCGCATCAGCGGCTGCTCGACCGGATTTCGTCATACGTTCCCGCGTTCGGCGTGCTGTATGCCGACGCGCTCAGCCAGCTGCGCAGGCTGCAAAGCGACAACTCCGTCTACGTGGCCGCGCTCGAGCGGTTGCAGCGCGCGATTGCGTCGGCGCTCGACGACGACCGGCTCGACGGTCTCCCGGCGCTGCTCGCCGATGACGAGCAGCGCTATCCGCGCCTCGGCGGCCTCGACGCCGTGCGTGCCGATCTGCAGCAGTACACGCAGTTCGAGAGCGACGCGCGGGCCGGGCACGGGCCGGCCGTGCTGGAACGCCTCAAGCAGTTCCGCTTCGCGACGCCGCAATTCGCCGCACATGCCGTGACGCTGCAACGGCTCGCTTCGTCGGGAGGGCGCGGTGAAGCTCGACAGTCTCCTTAAGCGCGCACGGCAGGCGGCGCCGCCGGAACCGCCGCGCTCGCTGGGCGAGGCGCTGGAGGATCACAGCGCCGAAGGGATTGCGATCCTGACGGCGCGGCCCTGGCGGCTCACCCAAGCGACCATCATCGCGATGGTGGGGCTCGTCGTGTGCGCACTGCTGTGGTCGTTCGTCGGCCGCGCCGACGTCATCGTGACCGCGCAGGGCGCGCTCGCGCCGGAGTCGGAGGTGCGCCGCATCTACGCGCCCGTCGACGGCGAGCTGGTGGACATCTATATCGCCGAAGGCCAGCCGGTCGAGAAGAACGACGTGATCGGCCGGATCAACGCGCGCGGCGCGATCGAGGCGGCGACCAACGCGCTCGATGCACGGCTCAAGCTCGACGACGCGGAGCGCGAATGGAAGCAGTTTCCGGACAAGAAGCAGCTGATGGAGCGCAAGGCCGACGCGCTGAAGCAGCAGATCGAGGTCGAAGAGCACCTGCACCAGAACCGCATTGCCGAAGGCACCAGCAAGCTCGCGCAATCGCAGCGTGCGCAGATCGACGAAGCGCGCAGCAATATCGACAATGCGCGCCACGCGCTCGATCTCGCGAAGGACGAACAGGACAAATACGCGCGCCTGTTCGCGCTGCCGGGTGGCGGCGGCGTGTCGCAGAGCCAGGTGGAACAGAAGCGCAGCGCGTACCTGCAGGCCCAGGACAGCTACCGCGTCGCGCAGGCGCGGCTCACGCAGCTCGAGGCGCAGCAGAGCCACGAGTTCGCGCAGGCGAAGGCGCAACTCGAAGGCAGCGGCGAGACGCTGGCCGGGCTGCGCATCCAGTACGACGCGACCGTGCGCGACATCGCGAACACCGAAGAGAAGCTGCGCCTGCAGGTGCAGACGGCGCGCCTCGCCGCGGATGCCGCCGCGCGCATCCGCTTCGAGAACATCGACAAGGACAATTTCCTGCTCGTGCTGGCGCCCGTCTCCGGCGTGATCACCGATGTGACCACGACGCAGCCCGGCGACAAGATTCTCGCCAACACGCCGCTCGGCAGCATCGCGCCGTCCGATGCGCGGCCGGTGGTGAAGGTCGCGATCGCGGAGCAGGACCGTGCGTTCCTTCATGAAGGCTTGCCGGTGAAGCTCAAGTTCAACGCGTTTCCGTATCAGCGCTACGGCGTGATCGACGGCACGCTTGAATACATATCGCCGGCGACGAAGCCGCTGGCGCAGACCAAGGAACCCGTCTACGAAGGCCGCGTGGCGCTTGCGCGCGACGCGTACACGATCGCCGGCACGAAGTACCCGCTGCGCTACGGGATGACGGCCACGGCGGAAATCGTGGTGCGCGAGCGCCGCCTGATCGGGTTCGCGCTGGACCCGTTCAGGCAGATCGCGGGCTGACGGCGGATGCGGACTGCCACGGCGTAGCGGAACGCAAGCGAGCGGTGATGCGAGGCACCGGCGGCGAATCAGGGCGATCGCCGCTTGCAGGATCAAAGGGATCAAAGGGACCAAAGGGACCAAAGGGGCCAAGGGGAACGAGATGACGGCAATAGTGCGTATCGACGACGAGGTGATCGGCACCGACGACTTCATCCGCGTGCTGAAGCTCACCGGGCAGTTCGAGGGCCTCGTCGAACAGCAGGTTCGCGACCGGCTGACGGTGATCGCGGCGAAGAAGATGGGCATGCAGGTGAGCCCGGAGGAAATCCAGGAGCGTGCCGACCAGTTCCGCCGCGTGCGCGGCCTGCACCGCGCTGCGGACATGAACCGCTACCTGGACGTGTTCGGCGTCAGCCTCGACGAGTTCGAGCGGTTCATCACCGACACGCTGTACCAGGAGAAGACGCTCGACACGGTGTGCAGCGACGCGGCCGTCGAAGCGTACTTCAAGCTCAATTCGCCGAAGTTCGACAGCATCGAGGTCAGCCACATCGTGCTGGATTCGGAAGGCAAGGCGCGCGAGATGATGGCGATCCTCGAGGACGACCCGGACTGCTTCGGCGACATGGCGCGCGAGCATTCGATCGCCGACACGAGCGAGCATGGCGGCGTGATCGGCAAGGTGCTGCGCGGTTCGCTGAAGACGGACATCGAGGCCAAGGTGTTCAACGCGCGCGTGGGCGACCTGCTCGGGCCGTTCGCGGCGCCCGACGGCTCGTTCTTCGAGATCTTCTCGGTCACCGCGAAACACCCGGCCGCGCTCGACGCCGACGTCGCGTCGGAGGTGCGCCGCCTGCTGCGCGAGGAGTGGCTCGCCGAGCGCGCGCAGGAACACATCATCGACGCACGCTGATCACGGAGAACCGTACTGATGGACGCACAAGCCCCCGCCCCGGCCAGCACCCCGTCGCTCGCGGCGTTTCTCGCGTCGGTGGAGCCGCTGTCGCTGTTCTCGCGCGACGAACTCGATCGCATGGCCGCGCATGCGCAGGTGCGCACCTACGCGTTCGGCGACACCGTCTGCAATCGCGGCGAACCGGCCGAGGGCCTGTATGTGCTGCGATCCGGGGCCGTGCGCCTGATCGCCGACGAGCGCGGCAAGGAAACCAGCGTCGGCGTGCGCAAGGAACGCGAAGTATTCGGCGAAATGGCGATGCTGCGCGACTACTGGCACGAGGTGTCGGTGCGCGCGTCGACGAAGACCGAGGTGCTGTGCATTCCGCGCAGCGCGATCGAGCCGATCCTGCGCGACAATCCCGCCGCGCAGTCGTTCGTGACGAGCTATGTCGCGATCAGCTCGGCCGGCGGTTTCGTGACGCGGCTGTTCGACCTGCGCGGCAAGCTGACGCGCGCCGAGCTCGAGGAATACGTGTCGAGCGTCGGCGTGAAGCGCGTCGCGGCGGGCAAGGAGATCGTCAGGCAGGGGCCGGGCGGCGACCTCCGGCTGTATGTCGTGCGCCAGGGCGAGGTGAGCGTGTCGTGCCACGAGGACGGCAACGACTATCCGCTCGCGACGCTCGGCGCAGGCGAGATCTTCGGCGAGCGCGCGTGCCTGCTGCGGCAGGAGCAGGCGGCGACCGTCACCGCCGTCACCGATACGCGCCTGCTCGTCATTCCGGAAAAGACCGTGCACTTCATGCTCGAGCGCAACCCGAAACTGCGCGAGGTGCTCGAGGAGCGCATCCGATTCGTCGACCAGGAGCTGAAGCGGCAGAAGAAGCTCGCCGAACGGCGCCGCCACCCGCTGCAGATCGATATCGGCGCCGACGCCGCGTTCGGCGAGCGCATGATCAAGCGTTTCGTGCTGGTCGAGCAGGCGGAGGAAATGGATTGCGGAGCGGCGTGCCTCGCGATGATCTGCCGTCACTACGGCGTCGCGATGACGCTCGGCAAGCTGCGCGATCTCGCGAACGTGACGACGCAGGGCGCGACGCTCGACAGTCTCGCGCGCACCGGCGAGGCAGTCGGCTTCGCGACGCGCGGCGTGCAGTGCACGTACGAGGCGCTGCTCGGGTTCGACCTGCCGTTCATCGTGCACTGGGAGGGATACCACTACGTCGTCGTGTATGGCGTGTCGAAATCGTGGGTGCGGATCGCCGATCCGGCGCTCGGCTTCAGGAAGCTGAGTGTCGAGGCATTCGAGCGCGGCTGGAGCGGCACCTGCCTGCTGTTCACCGCGAGCGCGACGGCCGCGGCGCCGGTCGAATCACGATCGCCGTGGGTGCGCTTCATCGGCTATCTGCGCCCTTACAGGAAGATTCTCGCGCATCTGTTCCTGGCGACATTCGTGATCCAGGTGCTGGGCGTGATACCGCCGCTGATCATCCAGAGCATCCTGGACGGGGTGATCGTGCACCAGAACGTCAGCCTGCTGCACCTGCTGATTGCCGGGCTCGTCATTTCGCACGTGTTTACGCAGCTGATGACCACGATCCGCGCCCATCTGTCCAACTTCATGGTGCGCAGTCTCGACTTCGCGATGATGTCGCAGTTCTATAAACACACGATGTCGCTGCCGTATTCGTTCTTCGCGCGCCGCAAGAGCGGGGACGTGTTCGCGCGCTTCCAGGAAAACCAGACGATCCGGGCGTTCCTGACGGAATCCACCGTCACCACCGCGCTCAATCTCCTGATGATCTTCATCTACTTCACGATCATGTTTCTCTACAACGTGAAGATGACGCTGGTGCTGATCGCCTTCGTGATCCCGATCATGGCGCTCACGGCGCTCGCGACACCGAAGCTGAAAGGCTATGCGCGCGAGGTGTTTGCCGCGTCCACCGATGCGAAGTCGCTGCTGATGGAGACGCTCGGCGGCGTCGAGACCGTGAAGGGCATGGGCATCGAGCGGTCGGTGCGGCTGAAGTGGGAGCGCAAGTACGCGAAGGCGCTGGACGTCCAGTACCGCGCGCAGGCATTCAATATCCTGGTGGCGTTGTGCAGCCAGCTGCTGAATGCGGCGACCACCATCGTGATCCTGTGGGTCGGCGCGAACCTCGTGCTCGCGCATGAACTCAGCATCGGGCAACTGATCGCCTTCAATGCGTTCATGGGCAGCGTGCTGGCGCCGCTGATGGGGCTCGTCGGCATGTGGAGCCTGATGAACGACGCGGCGGTGGCGATGGAGCGGCTCGGCGACGTCCTCGACATCGAGCCCGAGCAGCAGCCGTCCGAACTGGCCTCGCGCGTGCTGCTGCCCGACCTGCAGGGCGACATCAGCTTCGATGGCGTGTATTTCCGCTATGGCGGCAACGAAACGCCTTACGTGCTCGAGAACATCAACTGCACGATCAAGCGCGGCGAGATGGTGGCCATCGTCGGGCGCAGCGGTTCGGGGAAAACCACGCTGGCGAAGCTGCTCGTCGGATTCTATGCGCCCACGGACGGCAAGATCGTGGTCGACGGATACGACATGAGCGCGATCGACAAGGCTTACTACCGTGCGCAGATCGGCTACGTGATGCAGTCCAACCTGGTCTTTTCAGGATCGATTGCCGAGAACATCGCATGTGGCGACGCAAGCCCCGACTGGCGCCGCATGGAGGAGGTCGCACGGATGGCCGACGCGCATGCCTTCATCAGCAAATTGCCGCTTGGCTACGAGCAGGTGGTGGGCGAGCGCGGCGTGGGCCTGTCGGGCGGCCAGATCCAGCGGCTCTGCATCGCGCGCGCGCTGTATCACGACCCGCGCCTGCTCGTGTTCGACGAGGCGACATCGTCGCTCGACACGCAGTCGGAGAGCAACATCCTCGCGAACATGCACGAGATCCTGCAAGGGCGCACGGCAGTGATCATCGCGCACCGGCTCAGCACGATCATGCGTGCCGACAAGATCCTCGTCCTGTACGAAGGCGCGATCGTCGAACAGGGCTCGCATGACGAGCTGGTCGCCCTCAAGGGCATGTATTACCAGCTTGTGCAGAAGCAACTGGGCGCATCATGAAACTCTTCGACCCGCACGGATTCGGCAACTCCGCGATTTCGTATGCCGGCCTGCTCGAGAAGATCGAGATCCTGCGCTCGATGCTGCGCTGGGCGCCGAAGCTCGAGCGTGCCGACATCGAGAAGCTGCTCAATCAGGCGAATGTGCTGCGCGACGACGTCATGCAGATGTCGCGCAAGGAGCGCTTCGTCGAGGCGGCCGTGGCCGCGCCGCAAACGCCCGATGCGACCGACACGCCTGACACGCCTGACACGCCCGACACGACGGAACCGGCCGCGCCCGCGGTGCAACGACGCCGGCAGGCGCTGATCGAGCGCAGTTTCATCTTCGAGGGCATCTTTGGCGACAATCCGAAGCTGCTCGCCGCGCTCGAAATTGCCGAAAAGGCCGCACCGACCGATCTGCCCGTGCTGATCGACGGCGAGAGCGGCACCGGCAAGGAGCTGATGGCGAAAGTCATCCACGCGAACGGGGCGCGCGCCGACCGGCCCTACATCTCGGTGAACTGCGGCGCGATTCCCGACAACCTGCTCGAATCCGAGCTGTTCGGCCATCGGCGCGGCGCGTTCACCGGCGCGTCGAACGATCGCAAGGGCAAGTTCGAGAGCGCGCACACCGGCACGATCTTCCTCGACGAAATCGGCGAGTTGCCGCTGTCGGGCCAGGTCAAGCTGCTGCGCGTACTGGAATCGCACGAGATCCAGCGGGTCGGATCGGATGAGCCGATCTCCGTCGATACGCGCATCGTCGCCGCCACCAACAAGAATCTGCGGCAATTGAGCGAACAGGGGCTGTTTCGCGAGGACCTGTTCTACCGCCTGAGCGTCATTCATCTGACGTTGCCGGCGCTGCGCGAGCGTCGCGACGAAATTCCGCTGCTGCTCGCCTATTTCGGCGACGAGGCGGCAGGGGCTCTGAAGCGCAGGCCCATCAGGACGACGCCGAAGCTGCGCGACTTCCTGCTGACCTACGCGTACCCGGGCAACATCCGCGAACTGCGCAATCTCGTCTACCGTCTGTCGTGCCTCGCCGGCGAGGTCGCGGATATCGAGCACCTGCCCGAGGACATCCGTCCGAAAGCTGCGTCGGCCGTCGCTCGCGCGACGGATGAAGGTACGCCGGGCAGGCCGATGTCGCTCAGCGATGCGAAGCGTGCCGCAAGCGACGAGGCCGAGCGTGCGTTTCTCGAACGCGGGTTGCAGGAGACCGGCGGAACCGTGGCCGAACTGGCACGCCGTTGCGAGATGAACCGGTCGCACCTGCAGATGCTGCTCAAGAAGCACGGCATCCGCTCGAAAGCGTTTCGTCATCCGGACGGCACGACGCCCGACAAGGATGCGTGAGCGCCACGCGCGTCCGGACGATCGTTCAGCGTTGCACGGCAGGATTGGCGAGCGTATGGTCCGATGCGTCGGGATCGTCGGCGCGGATCACGATGGCGGTGACGTTGTCCCGGCCGCCCTCGCGCAACGCGAGGTCGACGAGCACGTCCGTTGCGCGCGCACAATCGCCGCACGCGAGAGCGGCCGAGATGTCGGCTTCGTCGATCTCGTTGCTCAGGCCGTCGCTGCACAGCAGGAACATGTCGCCGTCGCACACGTCGATGCGTCGTTCGTCGAGATGCAGCCGCTCGGCGGCGCCGACGGCGCGCGTGATCAGGTGCTGTGACGGGTGATGGCGCGCTTGCTGCGCACTCAGGTGGCCCTGCGCCTGCAGTTCCGCGACGTGGCTGTGATCGAGCGTGAGCTGCGTCAGGTGCGCGTCGCGGTACAGGTAGATCCGGCTGTCTCCGGCCCAGAGCCAGCCGCATTGACGGCCGTTCGCCAGCAGCACCGCCACCGTGCTGCCGATCATGCGTACGCCGCGCTGAGCGGCCGATTCGCGCAATTGTGCGTTGACGGCATCGAGCGCGGTGCGCGCTGCGTCGATGAAGTCCGCCAGCGTGGCCGGGGCGGCCAGCCGTTCCAGCGCTTGCACGATCATCCGGCTCGCGAGGTCGCCGGCCGAATGGCCGCCCATGCCGTCCGCCACGGCCCACAGGCCACGGTGCGGCAGCGCGAGGCAGTCGTCTTCGTTGATCTCGCGAACCAGGCCCACGTCAGTGCGTGACGCCGAAGTCCATTGCAGTTCTGCGCTCACGGCGCGCCATTCCTTTCCGTTAGGGCCTGTTCCCGCAAATAGAAAATTCCTTCTGGCGGCCAGCGCAAGCCCGTTATCAGCGTGAACAGTCGCTAGACAAGCCGGTTCCTGCCGTCTGCGCCAACCCCGACCGCGATGTTCGCGCCGGCCGCCGAGTTCGTGACGTCGACGTTCTGGATCTGGTTGAGGACCTGGTTCGCGTAGAACGTGTTGTACGTCTGATAGAGGTTGACGACGGGCCCGAACGACGGAGCCGGCGGCGCGTAGGGCTGGATCCAGCCAAATACCCACGGCGCGCCTGCGCCGCGGATGAACGACATCGTCTTGCGGTCGATATCGCGCTGCATGTGAAGGTCGGTAATCGCGAGCGAGGTCATGATGCGTCTCCGAATGGGGTCTTGCCGACGGACCGGGTAACCGATACGCGCAAACCTCGTGCCATGCGTGACACCTCCCGCGTGCGTTGCCCGGGCGCGTGCGTCGATCCGGTGAGCGCCGCACGCGGCAAGGCAAGGCGCCATCGACACGCGTTGCTTGCATGCTAGTGCGTCGCGGCCCTGTCCTGCAATGGTTGTGCGCAAGCCAACAGTTGCGCCCACGAACGTAGCCGCAAAACCGACACGTGCGCCGCAGACGCAGACGGCTGTCCGACACGCCAACTGGTGCTGTCGCACCAACAAAATCCCCGGCAAATGGTTGGCCGCGCGGCGACAGCGCGGCGCCCGGCTCGCCGGGCGTTTCCCGTCAAGCATTGCGCAACGGGCTCCGGGCGATTGGCACGCTTGATGCAGGTTAGTTGGCAACCGGCTAACCCTTGGGCAACACGGGCGGCCGCCAACCTGCAGACGGAGCCAGTCATGGAACGCGACCTTCAACCAGTGAACAGCGCTGTGTCCCGCACGGCGGCTGGCGCTGCGGAGGCGATCGCGCATGCGGCTTCGCTGCCCGTCGGCGTCGACGCACTGCCGCTCGGCGCGCACCTGGTTGCCGATCGCACCGGCTACAGCCATCACGGCATCTACGTCGGCGACGGGCGCGTCGTTCACTACGCCGGGCTTTGTGCATCGCTGCATCGCGGCCCGATCGAGGAAGTCACGCTCGAACGCTTCGCCGCCGGTCACATGGTCCGCATCGTGCCGCATCCGTGCGCGGCCTATGCGGGGCGCACCGCGGTGCTGCGCGCGCGTTCCCGCCTGGGCGAAAACCGCTACCGCCTGCTGACGAACAACTGCGAGCACTTCTGCACGTGGTGCCTGGAAGGCACGGGCCACAGCGAGCAGGTTCGCACATGCGTGATGCATCCGCGCACGGCACTTCGGTTCGCGCTGTCCATCTGCCGCGCGTTGATCGCGGCGCGGCGTGCGGGCGGACGGTGTGCCGCGGCCGCCATCGCCACCGCATGAGCGACGTCCCGACGCGTTCGACATGGCCACCAGGGGGATCAAATGAACGGAACCGAATCATCCCTGCGCATGCAGGTCGACAAGTGGCTCGCGCCGAGCGCGCGCGTGCCGGCGCGCGTCGTGCGCTTCAGCCGCATGCCTGCGCAACGGCGCCGCTATGTCTGCGTCGAGGCCGCGCATCCGGCCGGCACGATCGCGATCTTCTTCTTTCGTCACGACGACGGCTCATGGTGCGTGTTCCCGCCGGCCGATCGGCGGCTCGCGATGACGGCGCGAGCGGCCTGACCGTGCGCGCCGAGCCCGGCGGTGTGTCCGTCAACGCAACAGCGTCGGACGCGCCGGGGATGCCGCTGCGTCGGCCACCGGTGTGCGCGTCAACGCAGTGCCGGGTGCATCAGTGTGCAGATAAGGGAACGGCTGCGGTGCGAGCATCGTCTGATGCGAGCGGACCTTCGCGCCACCCGTGATGGCGGCCATCGCCTGCCGGTCGAGGTCGACGCTTTCGGGAAGATCGTTGATGACGAGAACGCCCATGGTTTGCTCCGCGAAATCGGATGGGAGAAGGGCAGCCACGCAGCATTTTGCGATGCGCCGGCGCGCCGTGAATCTGTCCAGTATAGGTTTCGACGCACGGCCGCGCGTCCTGGAAAATGGACGAGGCGGCGCAAGAACGGCGCTGCCGGCCCAACCTGTTTCGGTCCGTTCGTTGAGCGGCTCGCGACATGCGCGAGCAAGCCCTGACCGGCGAAACCCTAAAGCCGGTTCGCGATGGATCGGCTCGAAATCTAGTTCCGGCACCGATTGCACAGGGCGTTACCGCAGACTAGTATGATTTGTTAGACATCCTGTCAGAAGGCCGGCGGGCGGTGCGGCGCGCAGTCGGATTCGTCTGACGATCGCGTGGCGGCGAGGTCGATGGTGTCCGGTGCATCACCGATACGTCGCGCTGCATCGGTACGCCATGGACAGTCCTTGCCCTGGCGGTGCTGCGAGGCGCCGAAGCGGGTCGGCAAGCTGAAGCTGGGTAGACGGCATACGAATGATGAGCTTTACGCAGCTGATTCAGACATTCCAGAGCGGGGCGCTGTCGCAGGACGCGTTCTTCTCGGAGATCGACCGGGTGCTGGCGACCGATCAGGTCGATTGCACACGGCTGCGCGAAGTGCTCGACCAGACCCAGACCACGCAGCCGCTGTCGGACGAAATCTATGCGGAAGTGCTGAGGCGCATCGAACGGTGTCGTGACAAGACGGCATCCGCGGGCGACGCAACCCGGCTCCAGGAGAGCCCGCTTCAGGCGGAGGCGCGTCCGGGCACCCCGCCCGGCCCGTCGAGCGGCGCAATGTTCGTCGAAGGCGAGCGCGTGAAAGGCATCGGCGATACGCTGAACGGGCGCTTCGTGCTGGAGGAGTGCCTCGGCGTCGGCGGGATGGGTACCGTGTACAAGGCGCTCGACCTCCGTAAGCTGGAGGCCTCGGATCGCAAGCCGCATATCGCGATCAAGGTGCTCAACGTGCAGTTTCGCGGCCAGCCGACGTCGCTGATCGCGCTTCAGCGTGAAGCCCGCAAAGCGCAGACGCTCGCCCATCGCAACATCGTCACCGTCTACGACTTCGATCGGGACGGCCCGCTCGTCTACCTCACGATGGAGTATCTGTCGGGCAAGCCGCTCAGCAAGGTGCTGCGTGCGCCGGGCTTCGCGGGCATGCCGCTCGATGCCGCGTTGCCGATCGTCGCCGGCATGGGCCAGGCGCTCGCGTACGCGCATGAGCGCGGCTTCGTCCACTGCGATTTCAAGCCCGCCAATGTGTTCCTCACCGACCGGGGCGAAGTGAAGGTGATCGACTTCGGGATTGCACGCGCATTCCAGCGGCGCGACGAGGATCCGGACGTGACCGTGTTCGACCCGGCGAGCCTTGGCGGCATCACGCCGGCCTACGCGAGCCCGGAGATGTTCGAGCATCGCGAGCCGGACCCGCGCGACGACGTCTACGCGCTCGCCTGCGTCACCTACGAATTGCTGACCGGACACCATCCGTTCAATCGGCTGTCGGCCACCCAGGCGCGTCACGATCACCTGCGGCCCGAGCGCCTGCCCGGTCTCGATCGCACGCAATGGCGAACCTTGAGCGCCGCGTTGTCGTTCGACCGCGCGACGCGCACGCCCAGCGTCCAGCTGTTCCTGGAAGGCATGGGCGTGTTCAGGCGGCCCGTGCGGGCATCGGGCGCACGCGTCGGGGCGGCCGTGGGCGCTTGCGCGCTGGCGGCGATCGCCGTGCTCTGGTACGGCTACCAGGCGCTTTCGCGCAGCGGCGAAAAGCCCCCCGCGGCGGACACGCTCGCGCACGCGCCGGCCAGCGGAGGGAATGCCGAGAAGGCGGCCGCCGCAGCCGGCAGCGCGCCCGCGGCCACCGTGAACGCCGTGCCCGCTGCGGCCAGCGAGCCGCCGCCGGCGCCTGTCATCGCGCTGGCGTCCGTGCTCGCTGCGCTGGCGCGCATCCCTTGTTCGGCGCTGGATGCGTCGGTGCAGGATCACGTGCTGCAGGTGCGCGGTTATGTGGAATCCGGTGTCGGTATCGCGCGCTTGCGAACTGCGCTCAGCGGCATGGCCGGCGGGCAGACGGCGAATCTCGACGTGCGTCCGATCGATGCGCACAATTGCGAGGTCGTGAGCGCGCTCGCCCCGTACTGGCGAGCGAATCGGGCGTCGTCACACGCCGCGTCGATCCGCACGCGACCGCCTGATGCGCGTCTCGCGGAAGGCAACCCGCTGGTCATCGACATCACGACACCCGGTTACGACTCGTACGTGAACGTCGATTATTACGTGCTGAACGGGAGCGTCGTGCATCTCGTGCCAAGCAGCCACGAACGCGACAACCAGGCGCCGCCGAATTACTCCGCCACGATCGGCAGCATGGGCGACTGGGTGATCGGCAAGCCGTTCGGGACCGAGATGATCGTGCTCCTCGTCACGCCGGCGCCGCTGTTCGACGGGGTTCGCCCGCCATCCGAGCCGCGCGCCGCCTATCTCGCGGCAATCGATCGGCAATTGAAGCTGTTCGAGGCCAAGTATGGCGCGGACCACGTTGCCGCCGATTTCGTCCAAATTACGACGCATGCCGGCGGCAAATGATCCGCCGGAGTCGTCCTCGTCCGTATCAGCGGCCTGGGGTCAATCAAGCAACACATCAAGCGTATTGATCGATTTGTCTACACGCAAACGCCGTCGCGGCGCGGCCATCGTGCACCAGGTACCGGCTGGCTGCTAGCCAGCCCATCGTTGCCTGAACGGCTGATCGCGTACGAGACTCATTTTCACGGCACCCAGCTCGTCAAACTGAAGCCTGCTTCCAGCTCTGCTAGAAGCGATGCCGGATACCAATAACGACTTGCACCTGGCTCTGAGTTGTGGAGGCGGTTAGGCCCGTAAGGCTTGCGACCGCCTTCCGACCGGTCGAATCAGTACCCGACGCATGCTGGTAAGCAGTGACTGCGTAAAGGTCGGTTCGCTTGGATAGGAAGTAGTCAGCCCCGATCGTGCCTTGATTGTAAGTTGCACCGTTGACGCCATATCCTTTCAAGTAGTTATAGGCGACGCCGAGGTGGAGGGCGGGCGTGAGTTGATAGCCGACGCTGACTTCAATGTCGTGGAATCTTGCATCGCCGCCTGCGCCGGTAGCCGGGAGACCCGGTAGCGTCCCGATAGCCTTGAACTGCGTGTTGCTGTAGTCAACGGCGAACGTAGCGGCACCAACGGCGTAAGAAGCGCCTGCAGCGAAGATCTGCTGTTTTTTCGCGGACGCGTAGCCGGAATACACGGGGCTTGCAGTCAAGTTGGACCCGGTAGTGCTTGAAGCTGCGGTATTGCCAAAATACGAGAAGTTAGGATCCCGCGCGTTGACGAAGGCGGCGCCAAGCGTGAGTGGTCCGCTATTGTAGTTCGCCCCGACTGACCAGATCTGATTTTGGTTGAATTTCCCAGCGACACCGCCGAAGCTGTAGACGCCCCCGAACGTGAATCCACCGTACGACACACTACTAAACTTGATCGCGTTGTTGACGTGGTTGCTGCCATCTTGGTTATCTACATCGCCAGGATGGGCGCTGGCGTATCCGCCCCACATCTGTGCCGCCACGAACATGTAGGTGAAGTCAGTAAGCGAATCATATTGACGCCCGAACGTGAAGGTACCTATGTTCGATGATGAAATACCGAGATAGGCTTGGCGTCCGAACTCGTCGCCCCCTTGACCGAGCTTTCCGTTCGCGACACTGAAGCCGTTTTCAAGCACGAAAAGTGTTTTCAGTCCGCCGCCGAGGTCCTCAGTACCTCGCAGCCCCCAACGATCGCCGCTGAGATTTCCGACGGTCATCGAATACTGCTTGTGGCCACCAACGTTGTTCGCATAGGCCATGCCGACGTCAATCAAACCGTAGAGTGTGACGCTGTTCTGAGCACGTGCCGTACATGCGAACGAGGCGACGAGGGCCGCCGCAATCAAGGAATTTTTCATATGAAGGTCTTGTGGTTGCATAAAAAAATAGATTGAAACGACGTTCGTCACGCGTCGTCACCGGACCACCCCGGGATGAACTGCGGATAGGAGTCCTCTCGGTTTGCGGCTTAGAGATGGATGTAGCCTGTCTGGAAGCCGGCCAGGCGCGGCGTGCGATCGAGGACGACTCCGCATCAGCGAGGCCACGCGACCTGCCCTTGGACGACTCTTTCTGGAACGCCGGCAACCAGAGTTGCCCGCGTCCAGGGAGCCTTCCTTACTTGATGACGACGCGCGCGCTGCTCGTCGACTTGTCTTTCATCGTCACGAGAGCGATCACCTTGTCGTCCTTGACAAGCTTCACGACGCGAGCGGCCGCAGCAAGTTCGGCCAGGCCGGAAATTCGTTTCATCGGAATAGCGCCGGCAGATAACGGTTGATCATTCGGGCAGATGCTGCAGCACGAACGACAGTGTGGCCTCATGCTCGTCGCTGTTCGTCTTCGCGGGTTCCGAAGGCGGCGTATCCAATATCGCAACGACTACGTTCAGGCCCTGGTTGCGCACCTTGATCGTCGCGGTGCCGTCGGCGCCGGTCTTCAGCGGTTCGGAATCGGGATCGTTGAGGAGGTCTGGCTGCACCTTGGCGCCGGGCGCGGGCTTGCCGTCGTAGAGCACCCGAACCGTGAGCGGCTGGCCCATCTGATCCGGCAGCTGCTTGCCGACCGGCACGATCTGCAGCTTCTGCCCGGGCAGTACGGGCATCGTCCCATCCAGCGGCCGGCGCAGATGCACCCCGTACTTGAATGTGTGCATGCTGATCGTGGCGTTGGGCACCTCGTCCTTGCCCTTGTTGTACCACTTGCCGTCCGCCGTCTTGCTCCACAGGCCGTTGTCCATAATCCCGGCAACGATTGCCGGCTGGTTGTCGGTATTCACCACGAGCAGCGGCCCGTTGGGCGTGAGCTGCGTGGAGACCTCCTTGCCCTGCTCGTCGTAGGCCGTGACACGCTTCACTTTTTGCTGGCGCTTGATGACATCCAGGTCGTCGCCGCCGAGGCCGTAGATCAGCGCCAGCTGGTTCGAGCGCTGCGCGAACCAGATGCCATGGGCCTGCGCCACGCTGACGGCTCCCATGACTGCAATCATGCTTGCCACGACAGCAAGCTTTCCGGCGATCCTCATTTGTGTCTCCTTTCAGTGGTTGGAAAAAAACGGTCAATTCGCATCGTTCTCAATGGCCGCGAAGGTTATGTGCTGCATACTCGCAGTAAGGCGTCGACGGTTCGTGTCCGCGCTTGACGAACGCCTTGTGCTTTACGCCCATGTCATGCGCCGTCATCAGGTCGCAGCGCAAGCTCAACGAGACATGCAGAACGTCCTCGGAGTTGCAGATGAGCTTGTCGAACACGTCCCGAGTCATATGATATTCAGGTATGCATACAGTTAGATCATCATCGATCGCGCCAGCAGCCGCTCAGATCAAAACGTTTTATTACGGTTTTGCCGACGGTGTCGGTCTTTCCAACTACAGATCGAGTACCAGCGTCCGGCTATTGGCACGCGAACAGCAGGGAGTGAAGCGATCGTTCCTATTTTTCTCGTCGTCGGAGAGAAACACGTCGCGATGCTGCGGTTCGCCTTCCAGCACGCGCGTCACACAGGTGCCGCAGACGCCTTGCTCGCAGGACGCCGCAATATGGATTCCGGAATCGGCCAAAGCAGCCATTACCGTCTTGTCTGCAGGGATACAAATAGTCTTGCCAGTGCTTGCGATCTTGACGTCGAATTCGACATTGCTGTCGGATTCCCTGCGATCAACGCTGAAATATTCCCTGTGCATACGGTTTTTGTGCCAGCCTTTTTTTAATGCGGTGTTGATGACCGCATTCATGAATGCCTCGCCGCCGCATACGTATAAGTGCGTTTCGGCATCGTGCGTTTCGAGAAGCGCGGCTAGATCCAGCCGTTGCTGATTCTCGACTTCCGTGAAGTGCAAGAAAACGCGGTCGGCGAATTTCGAGCGCTTGATGCGGTCGACAAAGGCTGCACGTGCCGGCGAGCGCGCGAAGTAATGCATTTTGAAATCGGCTCCGAGACCAGCCAGGTGTTCCGCCATGCAAAGAATCGGCGTAATACCGATACCACCCGCGAAGAGCAGGGAGTGCTTCGCGGATTCCACGAGCGGAAAGCGATTTTTCGGAGCGCTGACTTCAATCAAGTCGCCTTCCTTGACCTGCTCATGCATGGCCCTCGACCCACCGCGCGTTGGTTCCGCCCGCATGACGGCAATGAGATAGCGATGTCTTTCCCCAGGAGGATTGCACAGTGAGTATTGTCGAACCTTTCCGCCGGGTGCATGAACATCAATGTGGGAACCGGCCGTAAACGGCGGCAGCACTTTTCCTGCAGGGTCGACGAGTTCAAAAGATTGAATGTTCTCCGCTTCGGCCGTTTTCCTGGCCACTTTCAACGCGCGAGTCGTTCGGGGCGACACGGGAGCCGGCGGAGGGCGTTTGCCGCGCAGATAACTGCCGATTCCGGCGCAAGCCAATACCGGTACAGAGAGCATGCCGATCAGTTGCAGCAATTGCATAAATCCGTCGCTCAGCCATCCGTAATGCAGCGCGAGCGCCGTCAGGTAAATTCGATGACCTAAGCTGTTCTCTGAATATGAAGTAAAGCGCAACACTTTCCCTGTGCTCGAATCGAGACTGACATAGGAAAACGCATTTACATGCGGTGCGTCGCGTGCGACAAGATCGATATTGAAGGCGTCCCCGGGCTTGCCAGGGTAGCGAATGCGGGCATATTTTGGTTGCGGCACCAATGCCTGTGCGCGTTGCCAGAGGGCCTCGACTGGCACGCTTTGCGTATCGACCTGCACGACCGATCCAGGAGAAGGTGCGGGGGGCTTCGAGGCCGTCAGTGTGTAGAGCGCATCCCTCACGAATTGAAACGATTGCAGCGCGCCGGTGAGCGCGGACGCAAGTACGATGAGACTGACATAGACGCCAAGGGTTTTGTGCAGTTTGAGCCAGCGCGCGCGACCGGTGAGGTTGGGCTTGATCGTAACGACGCGCCTGCGTTTGCGCGACGCCTCTGGAATCCACACAGCCATGCCGCCACCGACCAGGACAATCGCGAATGTCAGCGCAAGCGTTCCAGCGACGACGCTTCCATTCTCCAGAAACTGAAAGCTGTGCAGTCTGGCCATCGCACCGAACAGGCCGCCGTAACGATGCTCGCTTCCAAGCACTTCGCCAGTGCACGGATTGACGTAGTACCACCGGTCGTCGCTGAAAAGAACACGCGTGCTGGAGTCCGCGTCGTCGTATATGCGCAGCTGCTTTGGCCGGCCTGCGACCGGATTAGACGCGCTGGCATTGGCAATCAACGTATCGAGCGGAAGGCGCTGTTTGCACGATTCGACTTTGAGCAGGCCGTGGTAGATGACGGGTTCGAGTGGCGCCCGAAACAGCATGCCCGCGCCGGTAACCGCCACCATGACGACGAATAGACCGATGCTCAGGCCTATCACGCGATGTAACTGCCGAATACGCTCACGTAGAGATGCACGCACAGGACCCCCTATGGCTGGAATGACGTTGGCTTTGATCGTTGGCACTGGATCTTGGAAACGAGAACCTGCAGGCATGCCCAAGCACGCGGAATTCGTTGGCTTTCGTTTTTCAAATGTGCGGTCGCTCGAGATCAGATGCGAGATGCGTGCCCCACGTGGGCTGGTCCTTGGAGAAGGCCATGTCTGGCATCGCTGTGGGTATGAGAAAGATGATCAACGCCCGGCGGTATCATCGTTGTGAACGTCTTGCGATCGGCAACCACGCCTCCTGCCGTGACGCCACCCAAACCTACGCCGTGATATCCGCGCTTCCGTCCAATGATTCGGAAGCGGGTGGCGTCGCCCTTGATCCGGTGGAAGCCAACCTCCATTTTCAGCGCGGTGTCGACCACGTCCGAACCACCCATCGTGAAGAAGACGTGGTTCAGGTTACCGGGGGGCATGCCAGCGATGAGTCCAGGCCGGCGTTTGAACAGTACGTCAGGAGTAAACCCAATAAGATAAGACTCCAAATTAACGTACATATGGCGCTTGATGGCTGTAAGATCCATGAATTCCCCTGGCGCACTTCGACTTAAGGATTTGGTCGACGGCGAGCCTTGACAGTACGCGTACCCGCGGCGAACTTATGAGTCCAATTCAAAAAGTTTGATAGGTCCAATGGCTGACTCGTTGCTTGCTGACCTCCTGATCGGCCGTCTCTGTCGAGACGGATCCGTACCACTACAGATCCAGATCGCGAACGGGATCCGAGACGCGGTAACCGACGGCACTCTGAAGGCTTCCGCACATTTGCCGTCTTCCCGAACGCTCGCGGTGGCACTAGGGGTCTCCCGAATAACCGTTGTAACGGCTTATGACAGGCTGGCGGCCGACGGCTATCTCCATACCGATTCCACGAGTGGTACGTTTGTCTCCGACAAGCTGCCGCAATCGATGAAGTCGACACCTCGGGAATCAACCGCACGAACCCTGTCCGAGCGCGGGGAGCAACTGATACGCGCTCCTGCGGGCATCCAGGAACGCAAGGGGGCGTTCGTGCCGGGTGTCTGCGATACGAATTGTTTTCCTTATCAGATATGGAGGCGTATCCAGAATCGCTATCTCGGGGAGCAGCATGCGGACCTCATGGGCTACTCCAATCCAGGCGGATATTTCCCGTTGCGCCGCGCGCTGTCGGAGTATTTGCGCGTATCGCGCGCGGTTCGGGCCTCCCCGGAGCAGATCATCGTAACAATGGGGAGCAATCAGTCGATTGACCTTTGCTCACGCATTCTGGCCGACGTCGGTGAACTGGCCTATGTTGAAAACCCTTGCCACTGGGCAACGCCAATCCTGTTGCGCGCCAACGGGCTGGAAGTGGAGGCTATTGCTGTCGACAGTAACGGTATGAAGCTTGAACGATGTTTGCGCCGACCTCGACTCGTCGTGACGACCCCATCGCATCAGTTTCCAATGGGGGTGACCTTGTCGGACGAGCGGCGAGACCATCTGCGTGCGGCCGCCGAGCGGTGGGACGCTTTCGTTCTGGAAGACGACTATGACAGTGAATTCCGATATGACCAGCGTCCGCTTCCGTCTCTTCAAGGCGTCGATGAAAACGGCCGAGTCATTCTGATGGGAACGTTTAGTAAGGTCATGTACCCCGGCATGAGGCTCAGCTATATAGTTGTTCCGCCCGACCTGGTCGATTCCTTCGCAGCTGCTTCGTTGCGCTTATACAGACCAGGGCACCTTTCCTTGCAGGCAGCAATGGCAGACTTTATTGCGGACGGCCATTTCTCGAAGCACATTCGGCGGATGCGCGATATCTACGGTGCCAGACAATCGGAATTGCTCCGATGTCTGGACCAGTGCTTTGGCGATGCACTTGAAACATCACGGAACGCGGCGGGTCTGCATATGACAATCAGGATCCGGGATCTGGTTGACTTCGATACGACTGTATCGCGATCGCTTGAGCAGGGAATTTACCTTCGCAGGCTGCACACGTTCAATCAAGGCGATCCAGGATTTCGTGACGGATTTCTGTTGGGGTTCGGCGCGCTCGATATCGAAGCCATCCGTCCCGCTGTCCAGACCTTCGCCCGCATCGTTGAGAGCGTAATATCCGCGCCGGATTCGCGGTAATGCCCCTCAGACACTTCTTGGCAAGGGGCGTACAGCCGCTCGCGAGGGACATGAATGTTTTGGGGACTGCCGCGTCAGCAGCTCTGTGACCGCGAAGTTCGTCTTGCGGACACCGACGCCTGGGGCCGATCTGAAAACCTGAGCCACAAGCGCGAGGTCGCAACTTTCCCAACTCACAGCGCGTTTTGTTCAACGAGAAAGATGTGTCGTCTTGTCGACGTTGCGGATCTCCGCAACGAAGCGGTCGAAGTCGCCGGCCGTGAAGCTCAGCGCCGGCGCGAAACCGAGGATGCCGTCGCCGAACGCGCGGAACACGACGCCGTTGCGGTACGCGGCGGCCGCGATCCGGTCCGGCAGGTTCAGTGCCGGATTGAAGCGCGTCTTGTGCGCCTTGTCGGCCACGAGTTCGAGCGCGCCGAGCGGGCCGGCGGCGCGCGGTAGTTCACGACGGGGTGGATCAGGTGTTGACGGTCGGCGTCGATCAGGGCGGATGCGGTCATGGCGGTGCGGGACTCTCGTCGGGTGACAGCGGTCTGATCATCGTAACGGACGAGAAATGCAGGCGCGTCGTCAAATGGCGGCCCGAAACACACGGATGCGGCGTTTGCGCGGGGCGCTTCGGCATTTTCTGCTGCGGGTCGAGCAGGCCGCGCGTGTCGGGCGTCAGCGGCAGCAGCGCGACCGGATCGTCGGGCGGCTGCGCACGTCGCTCGATTACGAACCGGAGACGCTCGCGTGGAACGTGTCCGGCGGCGCGCTTGATACGGCACACGACGGCGCGTCGGTGCGGCGCCCGTACGACGCGCTGGTGCTGTGTCCGGGCGCGACGAGCACGCCGATCGAGCCGTTCGCGATCGGCCGCTTTGCTGCGTCGGCCGACGCGGCGCATGCGACGACATGAGGAACCCGCGTATGCCCCACGTCATTCCCAACGTCTTCCATCAGGCCTTGCCCTACGAGCGATTTCGGGCATTCGCATGCGCGTTCCATATGGATACAGACCCTAGCGATTCCGCCGCCTTGTGAATGGCCTTGCGGATGCGGGGAAACGTGCCGCACCGGCATGCGATGTTCTTCATGGCCTCGTTGATCTGCTTGTCGTCGGGGCGGGGGTGCCGCATGAGCAGGGCAGTGGCGGCGACGAGCTGTGCGCTCTGGCAATAACCGCATTGCACGACGTCGACGGCGATCCACGCGTCCTTCAGTGCCCGCGCTTCAACGCTGTCCAGCCCTTCGACGGTCGTGATGCGCGCGCCGTCCAGCGTACCGACCGGGAGCTGGCAGGCCGGCACGGCCTGATCGTTCAGCAGCACGGTGCACGCACCGCAGATCCCGACGCCGCAGCCGAACTTCGTGCCGGTCAGCTTCCGTTCGCACCGAATCACCCAGAGCAGCGGGGTGTCGGGCTCGCTATCGAGGCGAGCGGTTTCCCCGTTGATACGGACTGACACCATCGGTCGTCTCCTTGCTGAGGGGGCGGCGGCTTGACGAGCGGCAGTGTGCGATGGCGCACACCCGTGAGCGCATACAGCGCATTCGCCACGGCCGCTGCAATCGGCGGCGTGCCCGCTTCGCCGACGCCGTGCGGCTCGGTCCCGCCTGCCATGACTTGCGTGACGATCTCGGGACACGTTTCCATGTTGACCAGCGGGTAGCCGTCGAAATAACGCTGCGCGACTTGTCCCTTGTCGATCGTGATCGCCTGCTCCAGCGCGGCCGACAACCCGAAGATGATCCCGCTTTCCATCTGCTGCTCGACGAGGTTCGGATTCACGGCCAGCCCGCAGTCGATCACGCAGACCACGCGCGTCACGCGAAAGCCGTCACCTTCCTGCCGGACTTCGGCGACTTGCGCGACCACGCTGCCGAACGATGCGTGCATCGCCATGCCGCGCGCGCGCCGCGCGCCGGTCTTGTCACGCCATGCCAGCGGCGAACGCCAGCCGGACAGCGCGACGAGCGCCCGCAACACGGCCACATGGCGCTGGTGTGCCGGCTGCTTCAGCATGTCGAGACGAAACTGGATCGGGTCTTTCCGTGCCAGCACGGCCATCTCGTCGATGAAGCTCTCGACGAAGAACGCCTGATGCGAGTGCCCGACGGAGCGCCAGTAGCCAACGGGAACCGGGAGCGCCACCGTATTGTGCTGGACGAGAATGTTCTCGCATTCATACGGCTGGTCGAATGCGCCCTCCGCCGTGGTGGCGTCGGTCAACAGCTTCGCGGCGATGCTCGGCATGCCGAAGGTACGCGGCATCGCCTGCGCGCTGATCGACTGGCTCGCCGATATGCCTTTCCAGGCGACCAGCCTGCCGCTCGCATCGATCGCGCCGCTGTATCTCGCCACACAGGCCGGGCGGTAGAAGTCGTGCGTCATGTCCTGCGGGCGCGACCAGATCGTCTGCACGGGCCGCCCCTTCGCATGGCGAGCGATGGCGGCCGCCTGCGTGATGAAGTCGACCTCGAGCCGGCGGCCGAATGCCCCGCCGATCAATTGCTGATTCACGACCACCTTGTCTTCGTCCAGACCCAGCAGCGCCGCGACTGCCTTGCGTGCCACCATGGGAATCTGCGTGCCGACCCAGATCGTTGCCGAGTTGTCGTCGACCAGTACTGTGCAATTCATGGGTTCCAGCGGCCCGTGAGCCAGATAGGGCACTTCGTACTGCGCGACGAACGGCTGCGCATGGCTCAGCACGGCATCGGCGTCGCCGGCGGCGTAGAACACGTGGCGGCCCGCGTCGCCGTCGAGGGCGCGCATCAACGCCGCGCGGACATCCGCGGTATTCACGCCGGCAGCCGGCCCGTGGTCCCACGTGATCGACAACTGGCACAACGTCCGCATGGCGATGAACGGATTGTCCGCAATGACGGCAACGCCTCCCGTTCCGCCGTTGTATGGCTCGACCGTGAAGATGCCGGTCACGCCTTTCACGCTGGTAACCCTGGATTTGTCGAATTCCAGCGCCTTTCCGCCGAGTGTCGGACACATCGTCACGCTCGCATACAGGAGCTTGTCCGGAAGCGCATCGATGCCGAAATGCGCGCTGCCATCGAGCTTCGAGCGCGCCTCGATGCGACCCAAGCGTTTCCCGACGAGCGTGAATGCCTTCGGGTCCTTGAGATCGACATGCGTTGGGTGCGGCACGTCCTGCGCGAGCTGAACGAGTTCGCCATACGTCACCGAGCGTCCCGAGCGATGCAGCACCAGGCCGGCTTTCGTCTCGCATTCCGCGACGGGTACGCTCCAAAGCTTCGCTGCAGCACCGCACAACATCGCGCGGGCCGTGGCGCCCGCCTCGCGCATGGGCCCCCACAGATCGACCGTGCTCGTCGATCCGCCCGTCACCATCGTGCCCACATAGCGCGCTCCGCCGCGCGCCAGTGCCTCCATGCTGCGAGCGAGCAGGCCGTCATCGTCGGGACGATACGGAAGGCCGTCGGCAAGGTTTTCACGGTCCTTGTAAATCGTGTCGAGCGGGGACATGACGATGCGGACCTTGGACCAGTCTGCATCGAGCTCTTCCGCCAGCAACATCGCCGCGCCGGTATGGACCCCCTGGCCCATTTCGGATTTGCTCATGACGATCGTCACGTCATTAGTCGAACTGATCATCACCCAGCCGTTCAGCGGCACGTCGACGTGCGACTTCTCCAGCTGCGCGGGTATTTCCAGCCGGCCGTCGGGGCGCCACCATGCCCAGCCGATCGCCAGCATGCCCGCCGCGCCGGCACTGCCCAACAGGAAGGTTCTGCGCTTCGACATGATGTGGCTCGCCGACATGTGCTGATCGAGTCACGGCGCCTGAAACGAATCAGGTCACGTGCCTCGAGCATTCAATGTTTCAAACACAATCCGACATTTCATTGCTGCTGCAATCACCTATATTAGTCACTGATATCGGCGACTGAGAACCTGAATGTGATGTTCGTTTGAAACAAATGCTGAAGACGCGGCCTGCTGCGGCCGGATGGATAGGCCGGGCTTGCGGGACGCAAAGCGCATCGTGCTCCCCGCTTCGAACGCACCACCCACCGGAGGTCGTTGATGCTTGTCGATGAGGTTCACGCGTTGCTGCTTGGTCTGCCGGCTTCGTGGCGAGACGCGTTCAAGCGTCATGGTCTCGACCTGTCCGGTTCGGGCACGCCCGAGGAGACGGCGAAGCGACTGAGCCGGCCACTGCCGATCGACTGGGACGATCCCCGCATTCACGATCTCTGCCCGAACACCGAGCGGGCGATCGAGCCCGGCGACCCCGCGCGCAGTCTCGTCTATCACATGCTTGCACTGTCCGAGTGCCCGTCGCCGGATGCTGGCGTGCGTCTCGAAGCAATCGATTTGCTGGAGAACTACATCGATTCGCTGGCGCCGTTGCCGCCCGACTGGCAGACGCTGGACATCGCGGTGCTGGCTTACCAGTACCGGCCGGCACGCCGTACCGGACATCAGCAGCATGCGGACCGCGTGTTCTCGCGACTCGGCATTGCGCGCAATGGCGACATCGACGCATGCTATGACGAGCAGACCCGCAGCTTCGTGCCGCACGTGCAGGACGGGATCGAGCATGTCCGCGCGATGCCGGCGCGCTATGGCGCGTTCCTCGTCCGCCGGGTCACCGGTCCTGGCACGCTCGCGCTGATCGAGGGCAGGCAATCGGGCGACGATCGGCGAACCTTCATCGAACCCGTGCGCAAACTGTTTCCCGATGAATGCCTGCCCGGACGCCGGTTGACGTTGACATATGGCCACCGTCATGTCGGCGAGAAGCTGAAGCGGGCCGTCGAGGCGCGTTGGGGCGTGCGGCCGTCGCCATCGGGCGATCTGGGCGACGCGCCGTATGCGGTCTGCTGTCAGGACCCCGGCGCGGCAACGCCTGCCGGTCCGGACGCCCCGGCAGTCGCGCTGAAGCGCTCGGGCGCAGCCGTGCTGCTGATACCGGCCGCGCGGCCCTTGATCGAGCCCGTGACCCCTGTGAACTTCGGGGTGCGCGGCTTTGGCGTGCCTGCGCAATGGCGACTGGTACCGCTCGCCAACCGGCGCTTCACGACGATGAGAATCATCACGAACCTGTGGAAGCTGGTGCTGGCCGCCATCGATGAGGTGCGGCAGCAATATTTTCCGCATTTCGCGCCCGGATGGCTTCGATTTCCCGAACCCCGCAACGCACCGGAGTTCATCAACATCCGCCACAAGGCGCATGACGACGGCACCTACACGGATATGCGCGCCCATCCCGTCGACCGGCAGGACTTTCTCGGCGAAGTCGGCAAAGGCGGCTACCGCGCGCAGTTGTTTCTGGATCACTGCGCCGAAGGGGTTGTGACGATCGATATCGCCGAGTTGGCGGAACACGCTGTGTTCCCGGCCTATTCGGTCGTCGCCGCGCCGGATTTCTATCCGTACGCCGACCAGGCGGAACTGCAGCGCTGGTTCACGGACCGGCAGATCGATCCGAAGTCGCAGTTCAGGAGCGGCTCGCCGATATCGCTGAGCGCCGAGCGTCTCGCGGCCAATCCCGAGCACATCGATCCGTTCAGGAACACGCAGGCGTTTTCGCCGAATGACGGGACGGTCGCTGTCGCGTTCAGCCTCGCGGCACGGGCACCGCGTCGGCGGGACAGGGAAGTGCATACGCCGCGCATGACCTCGTTTCTGTCGGACGCGTCCTCGGGGGTCTTTGCGCCCGGCTGGGACGTCACCTATGCGGGCAACCGGCGGGGCATCTTCCTCGCGACCTTCGGGTTGGGCAGCCCGTTCGCCGAAGATATCAAGCTGTGCGCGGCCTCGAACAGCTTCTGGCCCGCCGTGAGTCCGGATGCGTCAAGAACCTTCAATCGGACCGACGCGCCGACCGCCATCCCCATGCTCGACCATGAACTCGGCTTGCATCCGTGTCATCCGCTGGTCACGCGTGGCGACGAGTCGAATCCGCGGCGCGGATGGGACGGCGAATACGGCCCATACCTGACGCCCGACGGCAACGTGGATTACGCGGACATCGAACGCTCGGACTACGTCGCCAACGCGCTGCACGGCGAGATGCTGTACGGCGCATTCGAGCATGTCGATTCTGCCGAGCTGATTCGGCGGATCAGTGCATTGCGCCATGCCGTCGCTGCATGCGACAACGGGCAATCGCCTTCGCATACGAAACTGTGGCTGGTATCCGCACGGGCGCTTCGCGAAGCCGGCGATGCGGACGGTGCGGGCATTGCGGGGCGCTATCGCTTTCTCTTTGTTCTTCCTGCCGATGACGATGCGGCGCCGGCGCAGCACACGCCGGGACGACTGCGCGTGCGCTACGGGCAGGCGATCCGGTGCGATGCGACCGAGGCGCGGGTGGTCGGACACGTGCAGCGCTGCGCACCGGGGCCTGACGCGCTCGGTCTTTACTGAATGTTGCCGATGAATGCGCTTGACGTGCTCGTCGTCGGCGACGGGCCTGCCGGATGTGCTGCAGCGATCGCTGCGGCGAGAGCGGGCGGCAACGTGCGGATGCTGGGTCGCGGGCGTTCGCGCGCCGCGCCGGAATGCGTGTCCGGCGCCGCGCTCGTGCTGCTCGATCGACTGGCGCCGAGTCTGGCCCGGCAACCGGATATCTGGCTCGATGGCCAGGCCGATGCGCAGCGGGGACGTGCGGTCATACGCAGCCGCCTCGACGACGGCTTGCGTGCCGAAGCGCTGGCTGCCGGCGTTCGCTATTCGCGCGCGCCCGCCGGCGGACTTGTCGCGCGTGTCGAACGCGGAACGGTCGTCGGCATCACGCACGGCGACGGCGATGTCGGCGCAAGCGTCGTGATCGATGCGACCGGCATCAACGGATGGCTGCGTCGCGCGATTCGGCTCGATGTGGCGACCGACTCTTCGCCGTTCTGGCTGCGCCGCGGTTACGCGAGTGCGCACGGGGCGCGCATCGGCACATACTGGCAAATCGCGCGTGGTGGCTGGCTATGGATGAGAGCCACGTCCACGTTTCAGATCTGGACGTCGCTATCGACGCTGCGCGACGGCGATATCGCGTGGCCAGTGGACACGACGCCCGTCGGACCAGTGTGGCGCGAGTGCAGGCGCTGGCAGTGCGTGCGCCAGGCTGCGGGGCCTGGCTATATCGTGTGCGGCGATGCGGCGGGCTATCTCGACCCCGCGACAGGAGACGGTTTGCGTTTTGCCATCGCTTCCGGCCTGCGCGCGGGCGCAATGGCCGTCGAGGTCTCGCGTCATCCCGATCGGGCGAACGTGCTGGCCGCGCTGTACTGCGACTGGGTGACACATAGCTACGAGCGCAACAGAGCCGTGTTGGCACAGAGTTACACGCATGCGGGGCTCGATATCGGGTGGCGCGACCCGGTTCGGCGATCGGACTGCCGCTCAGCGGTTCATGCGCCGTGAATGCCGGCTTCGTTTTGGACCATGCAAAGAAGCCCGCCAAGAGACGTGGCCTGGCGGGCTTTAAACGCCGCGAGGACGAACCCGCGGCGGGCTGGAGAACTTCGGTACAACACTATCGAACACTGCTGGCACTGCGAGGAAGCATGGCGAAACTTACAGGCCCAGCTTCGCAATAACCTGGCCGCCAAGGTTGGTAATCGAGTTGGTCACGCTGGTGAGATCCTGGTGGGTCGATGCATCGACCTGAGTCACCGGGGCCGTAATGGTATTGGGGCTGGCGAACGAGAATCCGCTGCCGGTAGTGATGTTGTTGATGCCTGCGTTCTGGAACACGCTACCACCGCTGACGGAAGCCATTTCCTTGCGGCTGAGTTCCTGGGCGCGGGACAGGTCGTTGATCATCAGTGCGGACATGGTGAATCTCCTTGAGTTTGCTGCGGTTTGGAAAAAGAGCACTTTTCGTTGCGCTCGCAGCTACAAATGCACGGGACGTGCCAGCTCCGGCATGTGCGCGCTGGAGACTCACCCAACCTCATGAAAACAAACACGATTCAATCTGGTTGCCGCCATTTCACATGGTTCGCCGAACAAGATTGAAGAACCACGATGTCTGGTTCTCCCAAACAATTTTCCTTGCAGCTGTTTTCTCTCACCCAACATGAAATGACGCGTGGCGCTTGCGATGCGCGTCGAGGACATCCATGTGCAGCAGCGGCGAGTGTGGGCACGCCTGCGCGATGGCGCGCCGACGGGTGGCCGCAACCAGAATTGACGCAAAGATCGGGAACCGTATGCTTCGCGCAACCGGAATCGCCACGTACTTGCGGAACGGCGGGACGCTCGAGAACGCCGCGCCGATGGCCGACCACGCATCGACGCAACCACGCAATTCCATGACTGGCATCGCGACGCAATCAACCTCGACGAGGTGGAGCGGAATCGCGTGCAAGGGAGGGGGCTAAAAGCGCTTCGGGATCTGGCCCGCCGCTGGTCGGGGCAGGCTGCGCTGCTGACGGGTCACCGGCCAATCCCGCTGTTCATGCCGGCTGCGTTTTCAGACATGCGAAGAAGCCCGCCAAGGCGCACGGCCTGGCGGGCTTTGAACGCCGCGGGGACGAACCCGCGGCGGGATGGAGCGCTTCGGTACAACGCTATCGAACACTGCTGCCGCTGCGACGAAGCATGGCGAAACTTACACGCCCATCTTCGCAATCACCAGGCCGCCGAGGTTGTTGAGCGAATTGGTCACGCTGGTGAGATCCAGGTGGGTCGATGCATCGACCTGCGTAACCGGGGCCGTAATGGTATTGGGGCTGGCGAACGAGAATCCGCTGCCGGTAGCGATATTGTTGATTCCCAGGTTCTGGAACACGCTACCGCCGCTGACGGAAGCCATTTCCTTGCGGCTGAGTTCGTGGGCACGGGACAGGTCGTTGATCATCAGTGCGGACATGATAAATCTCCTTGAGTTTGCTGCGGTTTGGAAAAAGAGCACTTTTCGTTGCGCTCGCAGCTACAAACGCATAGGACGTGCCAGTCGCGACTCATGCGCGCAGAGGTTTTTCCTAACATCATGAAAATAAAGGAAATGTAGCCCGGTCGACGCCATTTCGCCTGGCCCCGCCGAGCAAGATTGAAGAACCACGATGTCTGTTTTTCCCAAACAATTTCCGTGGCAGCTGTTTCCTTTCACCCAACAGGAAATGGCGCGTGGCGGCGGAATGAACAAGGTCGCGGCGCGGCCGCTTCGCTCCAGCCGTACGACCACGCAACGCCGTCAGCGAGCGTGCGGATCAGCAGCCATTCGTCCTCGGAGAAGCCGCGGGGCACGTCCGACCGCGCACGCTGTGCGTGGCTCTTCACCTTGAACGACCGCCCCCGACGTCATCGTGTCGGCGAACATACGATCCGGCCGGCCGGCCGCGACGCCGCGGCCAGACCTCACCGCCAAATCACGCGAGACAGGCTGAAGGCCGCCGCACCGGCGGCGAAGCCGGTGCCGGCGAACAATGCCACCGAGCCGGCGTGACGCGGGACGGCCATCAGGATAAGCGCGGTCAGGACCGCGCCGAGGGTTTGCCCGAGCAGGCGCGCCGTGCCGATCATCCCGCTCGCGTTGCCGGTACGGCCCGGCGGGGCGGCGGCCAGGATGGCGCGGTTATTGGGCGTCTGGAAGAGCCCGAAGCCGACGCCGCACACCGCCATCCGCCACCCGATGTCGAACGGCGTCGGATGCGCGGGCAGCAGCGCGAGCAAGGCCAGGCCCAGCGCAAGCGCCGCGAGCCCGATGCCGCCGAGCATGCCGGCCTCGTAGCGATCGGACAGCATGCCGGCCAGCGGTGCGACACAGACGACGGCGAGCGGCCAGGGCGTGATCAGCGCACCGGTGGCCATCGTGCTGTGGCCGAGCGTGTCCTGCAGCAGGAACGGCAGCGACACGAATGCCAGCATCTGCGCGGTGAACGAGCAGATCGACGTGAGGACGGCCAGAAGAAACGCGGGTTTCAGCAGCAGGTCGACGGGGAGCATCGGCGTCGGCCGGTGTCGCTCGCGGCGCACGAGCAGCACGGCGCAGATCGCGGCGGCGAGCAATTGCACCGCGATCGGCTCGCTGATCCCGTCGTGGCCCATGCGTTCGACGGCCAGCACCAGCAGGCCGAGCGTCGCCATGTTGAGCAGCGCGCTCACGTAGTCGTACGGCGCTGTCGACGATTGCACGCGAGGCAGCGCGGAGAAGCTGACGAAGAGCGCCGTCAGCCCGAGCGGCACGTTGACCGCGAAGAGCCACGGCCAGGTCGCGATCGACAGGATGACCGCCGCGATCGACGGGCCGGCCGCGGTCGCGACCGCGACGACCGATGCATTGATGCTCACGCCTCTGCCGAGCAGCCGCGCCGGGTAGAGTGTTTTGACGAGCGCGGTGTTCACGCTCGCGATGCCGGCGGCGCCGAATCCTTGCAGGACCCGCGCGGCGACGAGTTCGTCGAGCGAATGCGACAGCGCGCACATCAGCGACGCGAGCGTGAAGAGCGCGAGACCCCACAGATAGATGCGCCGGTAGCCGACGCGGTCACCCAGCGACGACAGCGGCAGCAGCGCCATCGCGAGCGACAGCTGGTACGCGTTGATGATCCACACCGAGTTCGACGGGCTCGTGTGGAGCGTATTGGCCATCGTCGGCAGCGCGACATTCGCGACTGCGCCGTCGAGCACGCTGAGCGCCGTCGCGAGTGACAGCGCGAGCACGCCGAGGTAGAGCCGTCTGCCGGCCAATCCGTTCTGCAGGGTCGCGGTCTGCTGCATGTGTGCTGTCCGTTGCGCTAGACGCGCGCGCTTCTGCGGACCCGTTTGACCGGTGCGGCTTCTTCGCCGTCTTCTGTCCCGTCCGGTCCGCGCTCTTCGGCGCGCGCGAGGTTGTCGATAATGGTGAGCAGCGTTTTGCGCACGAGCGCCACGTCCTTCGCCGGGATGCCGGCCAGTGCGATGTCGTTGACTTCCTCGGCGGCCGGCACCAGCACCGCGCGCAGCGCCGCGCCCTTCGGCGTGAGGAACACGCGGACCTGCTTGCGGTTGTCCGGCATTTTCTGGCGCGACACGTAGCCGAGCTTTTCCATCGATTGCAACGCCGAGAAGGTGGTGGGCTCCATGACGCCGGCCTGCTCGCTCAATTGCCGCTGCGTAATGCCGTCGGTTTGCCAGAGGATGCGCAGGAACGTCCAGTGACCGTACATCACGTCGTGCACTTTCAGGCGCGTCTGCAATGCCTTCGACAGCCCCCGGTACGCGTCCTTGACCAGATGCGCCATGCGCTCGTCGGCGCCCGTTTGCCTGCGAGGCGTGGATTTCGTCGTGCCCGTCTCGACTTTGGCCGGTTCTTCTTTCGTCACGTGTGCCCCTACGTTTCCAGGATTGGGATGACGTTCATTATCCCAGACCGAATCGCGGCTGAATCGGCTTCGGCTCATGAAGTTAGCCAACTAAGTAATATTGCTGATTCATGTCAAGGACGACCTCGCCGTGCATTCATGAAATTGCGTAGAATCCCCTAAAAAATTCCCGTTGACTTCAAATTTTGCCGCGTCTAGATTCTAACTTAGGTATCTAACTATATCAAGGCGGTCCGACGTGAAGGCGTTGCGAGGCATCGAAGCGTTGCAGCGGCGTGCGACGGGCGCACCGCGCGCGCATGGGTCTTGCGCATCTGGCCGGACGTCGCTTTTGACCGGCCGGGAACAGCGTGGTCGCCCGGCGTCTTCCGTGCATCGGCTGGCTCACCGCAAATCGAACGTATTACCCATTTGAAGCGCATTTTTGACAGAGGAGACACGATGAAGGCAGGGAAATGGATCGTCTTGAGCGCGGGGTTGGGCATGGCCGGCTCGGCTTTTGCGCAAAGCAGCGTGACGCTGTACGGGTTGCTCGATGTCGGTGTGAACTATCAAAGCAACGCGGGCGGCAAGCCGCTTGTCAACATGACGTCAGGCATGCTGAACGGCAGCCGCTGGGGGCTGCAGGGCAAGGAGGATCTGGGCGGCGGCCTGTCGGCGGTATTCCGGCTGGAAAACGGCTTCGACGTCACGAACGGCAAACTCGGGCAGGGCGGACTGATGTTCGGACGCCAGGCGTATGTCGGACTCTCCAGCCACGCGTACGGCACGGTGACGCTCGGTCGCCAGTACGATGCGATCGTCGAGTTCGTCAATCCGTTTGCCGTCGCGAATACGTGGGGCGGTCCGCCGCTCGCCCACCCGGGCGATGTCGATCAGATGGCGCACACCAATCGCGTCAACAACTCGATCAAGTACATGAGCCCGGACTTCTACGGCTTTCGTGTGGGCGGCGTGTACGGAATGGGCGGCGTGGCCGGCGACTTCACGCGCAATCAGGTGTATTCGCTCGGCGCGGGATACGCGCGCGGCGCGTTTTCCGCGGGTGTCGGCTATCTGAACGTGCGTCAGCCGAACGTGTCGTTTTGGGGCGATACGGGTTCGCCGGCTGCCGCGTCGAACGGCGTGCCGGGCGCCAACTTTGCCGGTTCGCCGGTGACGACCGGCTTCGCGTCCGCCCATTCGCTGCAGGCGATTGCCGTGGGTGCCCAATACCAGATGGGGCCGGCGACGATCGGCGCGAACTACTCGAACACCCGGTTCCGCGGCCTCGGCGATTCCACGGCCGGACCGGTTCCCGCGGGCGGCATCAGCGGAACGGCTGTCTTCAATACGGGCGAACTCAACTTCTCGTGGCAGCTCACGCCGGCGGTGCTGCTCGGTGCGGTGTATCAGTACACGAAGACGTCCGGCGTAAGCGGACATACGGGCGCGACGTATAACGAGGGCGGCCTCGGCGCGTCCTATGCGCTGTCGAAGACCACGTTGCTCTATGTGCTCGGCGTGTATCAGAAGGCCAGCGGGACCGACTCGACCGGGCATGCGGCGGTGGCGTCGATCTACAACATCACGCCGTCGTCGACGAACCATCAGGCGTATGTCCGAGTCGGGCTCCAGAAGCGCTTCTGACCAGCCGTCAGCGCCGCGTCCAGCAACGAAAACGCCGGGATTTCCCGGCGTTTTTGCTGGGCAGGCACGGCGCGGCGGCTGGATCCGGGCGCTGTGCAGGCTCGACGGATGAAGCGGTTCGCGTGCGTGCAGCAACCGGCAGGACAGGCCATCTTCGTCGCGCTGTTGCAGGACCGACGCCAGCAGCCACGGGTGCCGCTCGGCGAGCGCGCTCCGAATGCCGGGCGTATGCATGATCGGGGATGGTGACGTGCGGCGGTCCAACAGTGCGGCCGCCGCATGCGGATCGTCGAACAGGTTCAGAGGTCGAGTACCAGTTCGTCCGATTGCGCGCGCGAAACGCAGATCATGATCGCGCTGTCGTGTTCGTCATCGTCGAGGACGAAGTCGCGATGGTCGGCCACGCCGTCGCACAGCGCTGTTCGGCAGGCGCCGCAGGTTCCGGCCTCGCAGGAGCTCGGCGTATCGATGCCGGCGGCCCGCAGCGCGTCGAGGATGCTTTGTCCGGGCGCGACATTCACGCAGCGGCCGCTGCGCTGCAGCCTGACGACGAAGCCCGTTGCGCGTGCGCTGTCGCCGGCGGGCGAGCTGCTCGTGCCGAAGTCTTCGAAATGGACCGCTGCCGACGGCCAGCCGGCGGCCCCGTCACGCACGGCCTGCATCAGCGGGCGAGGTCCGCAGCAATACAGATGCGTATTGCCATTGCGCGTCGCGAGCAGCGCGGCGAAATCGAGCGACTGCCCGGGATTGCCGTGGTCGTGGTGAATGAGCACGCGGTCGGCCGGCAACGCGGCAAGCTCGTCGAGAAACGCGGACGTCTCGGGCGAACGCGTGCAGTACACGAGCCGGTAGCGCGCGTGGCGCACGTCGAGTTCGGCCATCATCGCGCGCAACGGCGTGATGCCGATGCCGCCGGCGATCAGCAGGTAATCGGAGGCCTCGTCCGCGAGTGCGAAATAGTTCTCGGGCGCCGACACCGGAATGCGCATGCCGATATTCACGTCGCGGATCATGCTGGCCGAGCCGCCCCGGCTCGCCGGGTCGAGCTTGACGGCCACCGCGTAGCGGTCTCGTTCGGACGGGGCGTTGCACAGCGAGTAGCGCCGTGCGATGCCGGCCGGCGTTTCGATCAGCACGTGCGCGCCGGCCGCGAACGGCGGCAGCGGCCGGCCGTCGGGCGAGCGGAATTCGAACAGGAAAATGCCGTCGGCCAGCGCGACCTTGTCGGTCACGTCGAGCAGCAGCTTGCCCGGTGCGGGCGTTTCGATGGCGTTCGCGCGGCGTTCGCCGGCTTCCTGGAGGATCGTGGTCGTCATGGTCGTTCAGGCCGGGCGAACCGGCGCTCCGTGGGGTGGGATCGGTGATTCCGAGGTCGGGTAAACAGACTGCCGTGCGGACTGCCGCGCGCGCGGCGCGCACTGATGTGTCAGCGCGATGTCGCGGCCTTCGTGTGACGATTGCAGCGCCGCGACACAGATCTCGAGGTTGGCCATCGCCCACTGACCGTCGTGCAGTGCAGGGACGCGCCCGGTGATCGCACCGTGAAATTCCGCCATCACGCGTTCGCGCGGCGACGTATCGGTGGGCAGCGCGAGCGAGGACACGCCCGCGTCCGTGTAGACGAGCAGCCCGTCCGGCGACTGGCGAATGTCGCCGCGTTCGCAACTGACGAGCGTGAGGCCGAAGTGAGGCTGGTGCGGCGCGCGGCCCGGAATCGCGTGTTTTGCGCGTGCCCGCTTGGCGAGCAATTCGTCTTCCGGCGTGGCGGCCACGCGCACACGGTCGCCGCGTGGCGCGACCGTCTCGAACCCCCATTCGCCGATGCCGCCATGCAGCTCGCTGCTGGAAAAGCGGCCGTAGCCGTTATAGATGGCCGTTGCCGCCGCACCGTTGCCGAATTCGATGAACACGACATGTGCGCCGGTCGCGCGGCGTTGCGGATCCCAGTCGAAGGTTTTCGCGCGCACCGTGCGGGCTTCGCCGCCGCAGAGCAGCCGGATGATGTCGAACTGGTGCGCGCCCTGGCGGATCGTCACGCCGCCGCCCTCGCGGTCGTCGAGTTCGTCGGGGCGCCGGGGGCGATAGATCCAGTCGGTGTAACACCAGGTGTTCACCATGCGCACGCGACCGAGCGTGCCGCCTTCGATCAGCGCGTGCATCGCGTGGATCGGTTCGTCGTAGCTGTGCGAATGACCGACCAGCAGCACGACACCGGCGTCCGCCGCGGCCGCGTTCATCGACAGCGCGTCGGCCAGGCTGGCCGCCATCGGTTTTTCCACCAGCACATGCTTGCCGGCACGGCACGCCAGCTCCACATGTTCGCGATGCAACTGCGTGGGCGAGCCGACGTAGACGGCATCGAGGCCCGGGTGCGCGAGCAGCGCTTCGATCCGGTCGTAGGTCGCGACGCCGAGTTCGACGGCGGCTTCCGCGCGGATCGCCGCGACCGGATCCGCGATGGCCGCCAGCTCGAATCCCGATTGGTGAGCGAGGGCCGGCAGGAACGCACGGGCTGCCGTGCCGAATCCGACCATGCCGAGGCGCAGACGGCTTGCGCCGGCGGCTGCGTTTGATGCTGCATTCATGAGCGGCGTTCTCCAGATAAGGGCATGCGTCCGGTCGCGTTCGCGCATGCGTCGACGCGCAACGACCGGTCGAACATCACGCGAGTAAACTTAGATGACTAAGTTTATTGTGTCAATGGACCGATATCTAGCGAATTTCACATCTGCCGTTATTTCGCAATGATCGCGGTGAATAACGCGTATAAATCGCAGCGAACCGTCGGCCCCGAAGATAGGTGTTTTCCATTATTGTTACTTAGGTGGCTAAGTTTAGTATTGTTCGGGAACGCACCGGAGGGTCGTGTCCGACGCGCGGAGGCCGCCGGCATGACGACCGATTTCATCGCAAGCACGTTGAGGGAACCTGTATGTTGACTGCAGAACAGAACGAAACGCTGACGCGCGTGGGGCGCGGGACGCCGATGGGCAATCTGCTGCGCCGCTACTGGCAGCCGATTGGCGCGGCGGCGGAAATGGATGGCCGCTGGACGAAGCGCGTGCGTCTTCTCGGTGAAGACCTCGTGCTGTTCCGTAACCGCCAGGGCCAGCTCGGCCTGATCGGCGAGCAGTGCCCGCACCGTCGCGCGTCGTTTCTGCACGGCATCCCGACGCACGACGGGATTCGCTGCCCATACCACGGCTGGGAATTCGACGGCATGGGCACATGCCTGAGCCAGCCCAACGAGCCGGACAACCCCGCGTTCCGGGAAAAGGTGGGCACGGATGCGTACCCGGTCGAGGAACTCGGCGGGCTGCTGTTCGCATACATGGGCCCGGAGCCGCGTCCGCAACTGCCGCGATTCGACGGTTTCGTCGCGAAGGGCGCGATCCGCATGATGGGTCGCGCGTTGCTGCCGATCAACTGGCTGCAGATCATGGAGAACTCGCTCGACCCGATTCATACCGAGTGGCTGCACGGCCACCATTACGAATTCCTGAAAGAGCAGGAAGGCGTCAAGGTCGCGATCAGCACGCACCACGAGAAGATCGACTTCAAGGAATTCGAGTACGGGATGACCAAGCATCGCCTGCTCGAAGGGCATTCGGAGGATTCGGACGACTGGCGAATCGGCCATCCGATCGTGTTCCCGAACATGCTGGCGGTGGGCAACGGCGACGACGCGACGCGCTACTACTCGTTCCAGATTCGCGTGCCGGTCGACGACGAACACACGCTGCACCTCTGGTACAACGCGTATCTGCCGCCGAAGACGGCCGACGTGCCGGCCCGGCTGTACGACAAGGTGTACGTGTACGACGTGCCGTACAAGGACGAAAGCGGCGAGTTCATCGTCGACAACGTCGACGGCCAGGACATCATGGCCTGGATCACGCAGGGCACGATCGCGGACCGTACGCGCGAGAACCTCGGTTCGACCGATCAGGGCATTGCGATGTACCGGAAGATCCTGCGTCGGGAAATCCGCAAGGTGGAAGAAGGGCAGGACCCGATGGGGATCGTGCGCGATCCCGCGCGCAACGCGTGCATCGTGCTGCCGAACGAGCGGAAGAAGCATCACAACAGCGACGGCTTCGCCAGCTTCATGCTGCGCACGCATGCGCGCTACTCCCCGATTGCGCAGGACCTCGTGCGGGTGTTCGAAGGACAGAACGAAAAGGACATCGCGCAGGCTTTCGAATAAGCGCCGCGTGCGGGCGGCGGTGCCCGGCCGCGCCGGCGCAGGATCGCCCCTGCCGGCGGGGCGGCGGGGCGGCGGGTCGCCGGCATGCGCCGCACATGCACCCGACACTGGATGGAGACGACCGATGAAGGATCAAACGCAACGGAACGCGGCCCGCGCCGCGGGCGGTGGCTATCGCTGCGGGCGCCGGCTGGCGTCTGCGGCGGCGGTGGCGGCCGCGGCCTGCTTCGCCGGCACCGCGCACGCAGAAAGCACGCAGGATTTCTACGCCGGCCGCGTCGTGAACATGACGATCGGTTATTCGGTCGGCGGCGGCTACGACATGTACGCGCGACTGCTCGGCAAGCATCTTGGCGATCATCTGCCCGGCAAGCCGACCGTGACGCCGCAGAACATGCCGGGCGCGGGCAGCCTCAAGTCAGCGAACTATCTGTACGACGTGGCGCCGAAGGACGGTTCGACGATCGGCACGTTCGGCCGGACGATGCCGGAGCAGCCGCTGCTCGGCGAAGCGAATTTCGATGCGCGCAAGCTGGTCTGGCTGGGCAGCATGGACAGCGACGTCGCGCTGTGCGTGACCTGGAAGGACTCGAAGATCAGGACATTCCAGGACCTGCTGACGAAGCCGTCGCGCTTCGGCGGCCAGGGTGCCGGCTCCGACCCGGACGTGATGGCGTCGGCGATCAAGAACCTCTTTCACGCGAAGCTGCAACTGGTGACCGGTTATCCGGGCAGCAACGAAACCGCACTCGCGATGGAGCGCGGCGAAATCGACGGCGAATGCGGCACGTCGTGGAGCACGCTGCAGATGCGGCATCCGGACTGGCTGCGCGATCACAAGGTCAACCTGATCGTGCAGATGGCGCTCGAAAAACACCCCGATCTTCCCAACGTGCCGCTGTTGCTCGATCTGGCGCCCGATGCCGGGACGCGCGAGGTTCTGAAGGTGATCGCCGCAAGCCAGGCGTTCGCACGCCCGTTCGCGGCGCCGCCGGGGGTGCCGGCGGATCGCGCCAACGCGTTGCGCAAGGCGTTCGCGGACACGATGAAGGACCCGGCGTTTCTCGCGGAGGCGAAGCGTCTCGGCATCGAGGTGCGCCCCGTTCCGCCGGAGCGCATCAGCGAAGTGCTCGACGACCTGTACAAGACGCCGCCGGACCAGATCGCGAAAGCCAAGGCGGCGGTAGGCGGACGTTTCTAGCGCGCGCATCGGATCCGACGCGGACTTCGGACGGGGGGCGCCCCGTCGTTCAATTGCACAAGGGACTATTCATGAACGTTGACGAAGCAAAGCAGAAACTCATCGACGCCGGGCGCATCCTCGAGGCGGAGGGGCAGGCCGATTTCACGCGCGGTCACGTGTCGGTTCGCGTGCCCGGCGATCCGTCGCATTTCCTGATGAAGCCGCATAGCTACGGTTTCGACGAAATCACGCCGGAGAATATCGTCGTCTGCAATCTGGACGGCGAGAAGGTCGGCGGCGCCGGGCGGCGTCATAGCGAAGTCTTCATCCACTCGGAGATCTACAAGGCCCGGCCGGACGTGACGAGCGTGATTCACACGCATCCCACGTATGCCGTTGCACTGTCCGCCACGGGCCGGCCGCTGAAGATGATCAGCCAGCCGAGCGTGCATTTCGCGGACGGCGTGCCGTACTACACCGACACGATGAACCTGATCCGCACCGAGGATATGGGTCGCGGGGTCGCGCAGGCGCTCGGGCAATCGAAAGCCGTGCTGATGCGTAACCATGGCGTGGCGATCGCCGGGCGCACGATCGAGGAGGCGGTGACGCTGGCGCTGCTGCTCGACAACGCGTGCCAGATTCAGCTGCTGACGGAGGCGGCCGGCGGCGAGGGCGACGTGTTCGCGCCCGACGACGTGCAGCGCCTGCACGATCAGGTCACGCGCCCGGAGCAGTTCACGATCAACTTCGACTACCTGCGCCGCAAGGTGCATCGGGCCAGCGCCCGCGGTTGAGTGCCGACCGACAGCGCCGGGCCGGCATGATGCCGGCCCGGCCGCGCACCCCCAACGCTGCAGCACCCGATACAGAACGAAATGGCGGGCGGCGGATCCGGATCGCGCCTTTCTGGCGGGCCCGGCGCCGCGATGCCGTACGAAAAACGGAGACAATGAGATGGCCGTCCATCTTGATTCGCGACGCGCGCCGCCCGCGGCGCGCGGCATCCACATTCAACCGGGGCAGCGATCATGTTAGGCGCCGCCCTCCATGCGTTCCTCATCGTCATGGACCCGATGCGGCTGCTGACGATGCTCGGCGGCGTGCTGATCGGTCTCGCGCTCGGCGTGGTGCCGGGGCTTGGCGGGATCGTCGGCCTGGCGCTGCTGATTCCGTTTACGTATCACCTCGACGGCTATACCGCGTTCGCGCTGCTGCTCGGCATGGCCGCGGTCACCACGGTGTCGGATCTGATTCCGGCCGTGCTGTTCGGCGTGCCGGGGACGGTCGGCGCGGCCGCGACCGTGATAGACGGCCATCAGCTCGCGCGCAAGGGGCAGGCCGCGCGCGCGTTCGGCTCCGGCTATATGGCGTCGCTGTCCGGCGGCATTTTTGGCGCGCTGTTGCTCGCGGTGCTGTTGCCGCTGTTGCGCACGGTCGTCATGCATGTCGGGTCGGCGGAACTGCTGGCCTTCTGCATCTTCGGTCTTTCGATGATTGCGGTGCTGAGCGGCAACGCGCCGCTCAAGGGCCTGGCGGTTGCATCGTTCGGGCTGATGCTGTCGCTCGTCGGCTCCGACCCGCAGACGGGCACGCTGCGCTGGACGTTCGGTTCGTTCTACCTGTGGGACCATCTGCCGCTCGTGCCGGTCGCGCTGGGTATCTTCGCGATTCCGGAGCTGGCCGACATGGCGATCGAGCGCGCGAGCATCGCGCGCGAGACCGACGCGGGCGTCGTCACGGGCAGTCAGTGGGACGGCATTCGCGATGCGATGCGCAACTGGTGGCTGATCGTGCGCTGCAGCGGGCTCGGCGCGCTGCTCGGTGCGGTGCCCGGGATCGGTTCCGCCGTGATCGACTGGATGGCGTACGCGCACGCGCTGCGCACGGAAAAGAATCCCGAAACGTTCGGCCAGGGCGACATTCGCGGCGTGATCGCGGCGGAAAGCTCGAACAACGCGAAGGAAGGCGGCCACCTGATTCCGACCATTGCATTCGGCATGCCGGCCGGCGCGTCCATGGCGCTGCTGCTGAGCGCGTTCATGATGCACGGCTTCACGCCCGGCCCGGAAATGCTGACCCGGCATCTCGACGTCACCTACGCGATCATCTGGACGCTGACGATCGCGCACGTGATGGGCGCGGTCATCTGCCTGTCGGGCAGCGGCCTGTTCGCGCGGCTCGCGACCGTGCGCGTGGGCGTGCTGCTGCCGCTGATCGTCGCGATCATCTTTCTCGGCGCGTTCAACGCGAGCATGAGCTGGGGCGACCTGTGCTCGCTCGTGCTGTCCGGCGCGTTCGGCTGGATCATGAAGCGCCTCGGCTGGCCGCGTCCGCCGCTGATTCTAGGCATGGTGCTCGGCAGCATGTGCGAGCGCTACTACTTCATTTCGACCGAGGTCTACGGCGCGAACTTCTTTGCGCGTCCGCTCGTGTTGCTCGTGCTGCTGGCCGCGCTGTGGATCGTGGTCGGGCCGCTCGTGCGCCGCTGGATCCGGCGCGTAAAGGACGGCGGCACGGCGACTGCCGCGCGGCAGCCGAAAGGCCGGTGGGTCGTGCGCCGCTTCGATCACCAGACGCTGTTCGCGTTCGTGATGGTGATGATTCCGGCCGTCGCGATCTGGTCGGCGCGCGACTGGAACTTCGGCGCGAAGCTGATGCCGATGACGGCGGCCACCGCGGCCTTGCTGTTCTGCATGCTGATCTTCCTGCGCCAGATCGTGACCGTCGACGGCAATGCTGCAGCGGACGGTTCCGTCGAAACGGCAAACGGCGCTGCCGGCGCCATCGGTCACGTGCACGCACTGCCGCAACATGCGGCGCCGATGCCGGCGAATGTCGTACGCAATCGCGGGCTGCGTTTCTTCGGATGGATTGCCGGTGCGCTGGCCCTCGCGCTCTGCATCGGCCTGTTGCCCGCGCTGCTGGTCTTCATGCTGCTGCTCGCGCGCTTCGAGTTCGGCGAGCGCTGGCGGACATCCGTGCTGCTGTCGGTAGCGACGACCGCCGCGCTTTGGGTGATTTTCGATCGCATCTTCGCGATCACCTGGTCGCCGTCGCTGCTCGGCAACCTGATGCCGTCGTTGCGCGCGGCGACAGGCGGGGTGCTCTGATGTGATCGCGGCGCCGGTTGTTTTGTTGCGACGCCTCGACCGAAAGAGGCTCTCCTTGATATCCTTTCCTGGCTGCGCCGTTCGCGACACCGCGGTGATCGAACGGCGCAGCCCTAAAACGCGGCCCCGGCCCGATGCCGGGGCTTTGTGCGTTGTGCCCGACAGCGCAGCGCACCGACACAGCAGGAGCAATTGACATGACGGATCAGACTTCCCCGCGAACGCCACAGACTAGAGACGCCAATGCTCCGGTGCTGGCCAGCGACAGCAGCCTTGCGTGGTCCGACGCGCGGCTGCTGGGTTTCACGCCGATGGACGACGTCCATAAGGAGTTCTACGAGGTTGCGCTGCGGCTCGTGACCTGCAATGACGCAACGGCGGCGGCCGCGCTGGACCTGTTCGAAAAGCATGCGATCAGCCATTTCGAACAGGAAGACGAGTGGATGCGCACGACCAACTTTCCGCCGCGCGACTGTCACATCGACGAGCATGCGGCCGTGTTGAAATCGGTGGCCGAAGTCAAGGCTGCGATCGACGCGGGGCGGGCGGGGGCCGCGCTGGCCCGCGATCTCGGCCTGCACCTGTTCGAGTGGTTTCCGGGGCACGCGGACTACCTGGACTCGGCGCTCGCCGCATGGATGACGAAACAGACGATGGGTGGGAAGCCCGTCGTGTTCAGACGGACGATCTGATTTCGATTGCACGCTGGCGCGCGTACCCGCCGGCGCGCGTCGAGCGATGCCCGACGCGTGCTTGCTGCTTCCCGAAACTCAAAGATCGAGCACCAGCTCCGCCGATTTCGCGCGCGACACGCAGACCATGATCTGCGATGCCTTCTCGTCGTCGCGCAGCACGAGATCCCGATGATCCGCGTCACCCGAGCACAGCCCGGTTCTGCACGAACCGCAGGTGCCGCTTTCGCACGAACTCGGCACGCGTACGTTCGCGTCGCGCAGCACGTCGAGGATCGATCGGTTCGCGGGCACGTCGAACGATGTCCCGCTGCGCGCAAGTCGCACGGCAAACGGCGTATTTTCGTGCGCGTTCGCATGGCTCGCGCCGAAGCTCTCGAAGTGAACCGTGCCCGACGGCCAGTGGCCGGTCATGTCGCGCACCATGTCCATCAGCGCCTGCGGGCCGCAGCAGTACACGTGCGCGGCCGACTTCGGCCGCTCGAACACCGGCCAGAAATCGAAGGCCTTCGACGGGTCGCCGTGATCGTGGTGAATCTTCACATCAGAACGCCAGTCGTCGCTGCCGAGTTCGTCGAGGAACGCCGTGCCTTCCGGATCGCGGGCGAGGTAATAGAGCTTGAACGAGCGCAGGCCTTCGGCTCGCAGTTGCCGCGCCATCGACAGCATCGGCGTGATGCCGATCCCGCCCGCGACGAGAATGAATGACGTTGCGCGGTCGTCGAGCGGAAACTCGTTACGGGGCAGCGACACATCCACGACGTCGCCCTCGGCCGTGTCGTCGACGAAGCTGATCGAGCCGCCGCGTCCCTGGCTGTCGCGCTTCACCGCGATGACGTAACGATCGCGCTCCTGCGAGTCGTTGCACAGCGAATAACTGCGGCGCGCACCGTTGGGCACCACGACGGTCAGGTTCGCGCCCGCCTCGAACGACGGCAACGGCGCGCGTTGCGGGTCGGTCAGTTCAAAGCGCCAGATGTCGCGCGCGATCTTCTCCTTGCTCGCAATCTTCAGACGAAGAAAACCGTCTTCCTGGGGTGTCGTCATGTCTGTCTCCTTCTGACCGATCCGGTCTTGTGTTGCGTCAACATGGACCGCATCTTATTCCTAGAGATCTAATGATGCAAGTCAAGAAGAACGACGCTTCGGGATCTTGCTCTCGGTATAAACCCGTGCTTGCCAGCGGCATAAAGCCGCCTTAATCTGAAATTAGACATCTAATTAAGCGGTGAGGGGACGCCTGGTCCAGCCGATATCAAGAGTGAAATTCGGAGAGAGTCAGACATGGCACATTCAACGTTGCATCCCGGGGACGCATCCCTGACCGCCGTCGCCGATTCGGCGGTCGAGGAGGCGACTTACCGGAAGATCACGCTGAGGTTGATGAGCTTCCTGTTCTTTTGTTGGGTCCTCAACTATCTCGATCGCGTCAACGTCAGCTTCGCGCAGCTTCAGTTGAAGCACGATCTCGGTTTGAGCGACGCGGCGTACGGGCTCGGCGTGAGCCTGTTCTTCATCGGCTACATCCTGCTCGAAGTGCCGAGCACGCTGCTGCTTCGACGCATCGGCGCGCGCAAGACCGTCACGCGGATCATGCTGTTGTGGGGCGGCATCTCGACCGCCATGGCGTTCATGACGGCCCCGTGGCAGTTCTACCTCGCCCGGACGCTGCTCGGCGCGGCGGAAGCGGGGTTCTGGCCCGGCATCATTCTCTATTTGTCGTATTGGTATCCGGCGAAACGCCGTGCCCGCATCACGTCGCGGTTCCTGCTCGCGATTGCGGCCGCGGGGATCATCGGCGGCCCGCTGTCCGGCCTGATCCTGCAGAACTTCATGGGCGTCTGGGGCTTTCGCAACTGGCAGTGGCTGTTCTTCCTCGAAGGCCTGCCTGCCGTGATTGCCGGTATCGTTGCGTACTTCTATCTGATCGACCGGCCGCAGGATGCCGGGTGGCTGACCGACGAGCAAAAGCGCCTCGTTATCGGCGCGCTGGACGAGGACAACCGCAACAAGCCGCACGGCGCACCGGGCACGCTGCTCGCCGCGCTGCGCGACCCGCGCGTGTACGTGATCGCGGCAGGCTGGGCCACGGTGCCGATTTGCGGAACCATCCTGAACTACTGGACGCCGGTGCTCATCAAGCAGGCCGGTGTGTCCAACCTGTTGCAGATCGGGTTGATGTCGGCGCTGCCCTATATCGTCGGCGCGATTGCGATGCTCTTCATCGCGCGCAGTTCCGACCTGCGTCTCGAGCGTCGCTGGCACTTCGTCGCCGTGACGACGGCGGGCGCGGCAGGCGCCGTGCTTCTCACGCTGGTCGCGCGGAACTGGCCGGCCGCGATCGGCTGCCTGAGCCTCGTGTCGATCAGTTATTTCGCGGCAGCCGCGATCATCTGGACCATCCCGCCGACCTACCTCAAAGGCGCGGCCGCTGCCGGCGGTATCGGCGTGATCAGCAGCCTCGGTCAGGTGGGCGCCTTCTTCGCGCCTATCGTCCTCGGCTGGGTCAAGACCGTGAGCGGCAGCTTCTCGGCGGGCATCCTGCTGGTTGCGTTGTTCACGTTCGTCGGCGGCATCGCGGTGTTTGCCGGCGTGCCGCGCGAGCGGCAGCAACGGTAACGACCGACGCTGCCCGCGACATCAAGCATTTTCATTGTGAAAAGGGAACAGGAATGAGCAAGCTTCAACTCTCCATCGCCGTCGGCAACTACGACCGGATGCGCCCGTTGATCGACGGGGATGTCCAGATCGACGGCGTGGATCCCGTGTTCATGCTGCAGGATCCGGAGGAGATCTTCTTCCGTGCCTTCCGCCACGCCGACTACGACATTTGCGAGCTTTCGCTCAGCAGCTATTCGGTGAAGACGGCGGCCGGCACGTCGCCGTATATCGCCGTGCCCGTCTTCCCGTCGCGCGCGTTCCGCCACAGCTCGATTTACGTGCGCGCCGATCGCGGCATCGACCGGCCCGAGGATCTGAAGGGCAAGCGCATCGGCGTGCCCGAGTATCAGCTCACGGCGAACGTGTGGGTCCGGATGTTCCTCGAGGAAGAGTACGGCGTGAAGGCGTCGGACATCCGCTGGATCCGCGGCGGCTACGAAGATCCGACGCGCGTGGAAAAAATCGCGCTCAAGCTGCCCGAAGGCGTCGTGCTTGAAAACGCGCCGGAAGGCCGGACGATTTCGAACCTGCTGGCCGACGGCGAGATCGACGGCGTGATCGGACCGCGCGCCCCTTCGTGTTTCGACCGCGGCCATCCGCAGGTGAAGTACCTGTTCGACGATCCGCAAAAGGCCGCGGCGCAATGGTACGCGCGCCGCAAGCTGTTCCCGATCATGCATACGCTCGGTATCCGCAAGACGCTCGCGGAGCAGCATCCGTGGCTCCCCGGCGCGATCGTCAAGGCCTTCGAGAAGTCGAAGGAGATCGCGCTCGCACGCCTGAGCGACACGTCGGCGACCAAGGTGACGCTGCCGTTCATCGAGGACCAGTTGCGCAACGCATGGCGTCTGATGGGCAACGATTTCTGGTCGTACGGCTTCGCGGAGAACGAGACGGTGATCGACCGATTCCTCGCGCAGCACCACGCGGAAGGGCTGTCGAGCCGCCGCGTTCAGCCTGCCGAACTGTTTCACCCGGCGAGTCTGGAAAGTTTCAAGATCTGACGGGCGCCGCGCCTGCCCGGGGGCCGCCGCGTGTTCCGTGTTCGGCCGGCCGCCGGGCGCGCCGGCGGGCACCCGCGGCGCGAATTCCGGCCGCGGCCCCGGGCGGTGGCTCACGCGCCGCGTTAGGCGATATGATGGTCGCCTGTTTGATCACTATGGCGGTGAGGAAGGTATGGCAACATCACGCTCCCCTGGCAAATCCGGGGCCCCAAGCACGGATCCCATTCTGCGGCACTGGCGCGACGCGGTGCCGGACGATCGTCTTGCCCACCTGGTGAAGGACGCGGCCCGCGCGATGGTGCGCGGGCTGCAAATGCGCCTCGCGCAGCACGAGGTGTCGTTCGGCCACTGGGCGTATCTGCGCGTGCTGTGGGTGAGCGACGGGCTCACGCAAAAAGAGCTCAGCGACGAAACCGGAACCACGACGCCCACCACGTTCAGCGCGGTGCAGGCGATGGAAAAGCTCGGCTATGTCGAGCGCCGTTATGCGCCCGACAACCGCAAGAACACGCATGTCTATCTCACGCCGCGAGGCCGGAGCCTGAAAAAGAAGCTCGTGCCGCTTGCGGAAGAGGTCAACGAGATCAGCGTGGGCGGATTGAAGGCGTCGGATATCAACACCGCGCGCAAGGTCCTGCTGACGATCATCGAGAACATGGCACGAGACGAAGCCGAGTCGAACGACCCGGCGCGCCGCATTCCTTCGACGCGGGAAGTCGGCAGCCTGATCGCGGCACGCGCCGAAGAAGCCGAACGCGAGTGACGCGCGGCGCGGCATTCCGGCTCATTCCACACTAGTTGTTTTGCTATATATCTAATAATATTGACGGCTGTGCGACTGCACGGCAGCACGCATGTCGCCTGCTGCTTTCCCGCTCAAGATGACGGATCCTGGAATGGACGAAATGACTCGCGCGGCAATGACGCGCAATGTCCGCGATGCGCTCGCGGAGGATGTCGGCGACGCCGACTGGACAGCGCGACTGATCGACCCCGACGCCACGGCCGAAGCCGTGCTGACCGTGCGTGAACGCGCACTGTTGTGTGGCAGGCCGTGGTTCGACGAAACGCTTCGGCAGGTCGACCCGCGCATCGCGGTCGAATGGCTGGTCGGCGAGGGCGAACGGATGCACGAAGGACAGGCCGTTTGCCGGATCGCCGGCCCGGCGCGCGGCATGCTCACGGCCGAACGCACGGCGCTCAACTTCATTCAACTGCTGTCCGGCGTGGCAACCGAAACCGGGGCGATGACGCGCATCGTCGAGGGCACGGCTGCGCGCATCCTCGACACGAGAAAGACGCTACCCGGTTTGCGCCTCGCACAGAAATACGCGGTACGTATCGGCGGCGGCGAAAACCATCGTCGCGGGCTGTATGACGGCATCCTGATCAAGGAAAACCATATCGCGGCGGGCGGCGGCATTGCGCCGACGATGCGCGCCACGCAGGCGTTGCGCGCGGGCGTGCCGGTGCAGGTCGAAGTGGAGACGCTCGACGAGTTGAACGAGGCATTGGCCGCAGGCGCGACGGCGATTCTGCTGGACAATTTCTCGCTGGACGCGATGCGCGACGCCGTGCGCATCAGCGCAGGACGTGCGGAGCTGGAAGTTTCGGGCGGCGTGACGGAGGAAACCCTGCGCGCCATTGCCGAAACCGGCGTGGATCGCATTTCATTGGGCAAGCTGACGAAGCATGTCAGGGCGGTCGATTTTTCGCTGCGGTTCGCGCCGTTCGCCGCGTAGGGCGGTCGCGCGCTTCAGCTTCATGAGCCTTCGGCCTACGGCGGGAGGCTCACGAAACACCCGGCACTCACGCTGGAAGCTGTCCAGAATATCCAAGCGGGTCAAAAAAGCGCCCCAAAAGCTGGATCGGTGTCCAACTTTCGGAGTGCAGTTCAGAACGAGGAGTTTTTGCTTCTTTCCGCTGCCAGCAGCACGTCAAAGCATCACGTCCGCACCGGTTTCGCTCGACTTCAGCATGGCGATGCACATTTCCAGCGTGCCCTTCGCCCATTCGCCGTCGTGCAGTGGCGCGCGTCCGTCGACGACCGCGCCATACAGCTCGTCGATCACCTCGGCACGCGGCACGGCCGGCAGCGGCAGCGGCAGCGTTTCGCGCCGCGCGTCGCCGTAGACGACGATCGAATCGGGCAGCGGGCGCACGTCCGCGTGTTCGCACGATACGATCACCGGGCCGAAGTGCTGGTGAAAGCGCTGCGGCTCGTCCGCAGGGGACGAAGGCGGCTTGTATGCCGAGCCGCCATATGTGCCTGCGGCCTTGAGCCTGGCCTCGTCACCCGACGACGCCAGCGTCTCCAGACGCCGCCGGGAGCTGCCGTATGTGTCGGGGTTCGTGCGCTCGCCCATCTCGCCGATCCAGCCGTTCCACTCGTCGGTGTTGAAGTGGCCGTAGCCGTTGTACGACAGCGACGCATAGGCGCCGTTTTCGAACCAGATCAGCGCCGAATAGGCGCCTTCGGTCGGGCGCGACGGATCCCACCGGCCGACGCTGGCACGCAGCCGCGTCGCGCGCGAACCCGCCAGCAGGCGCACGATGTCGACCTGGTGCGCCGCCTGGCTGAAGACGGCGCCGCCGCCTTCCGCCGTTGCCAGTTCCTCTGGGCGCCGCGGACGATACAGGTAATCTGTGTAGTTCACGGCCTGGATCATCTTCACTGCGCCGAAATCGCCGAGGCTGATCAGTTCGCGCGCCCGCAGATACGGCGTATCGAAGCTGTGGCAATGGCCGACGATCAGATGGACGTTCGCCGCGCGGCATGCCGCGATCATCCGGTCGCAGTCGGCCGCGGACAGCGCCATCGGTTTCTCGACCAGCACGTGCTTGCCGTTCGCCGCGGCAATTTCGGTGTGCCGCGCGTGGAACTGATGCGGACTGGCAACGTAGACGATCTCGACGTTGGCGTCGTTCGCCAACTCCGCCACGTCGTCGTAAGCGGGCGCGCCGAAGTCGGCCGCGAACTGCCGTCGTGCTTCGTCACGCGGGTCGCACGCGGCGACGAGCTGAACCCTGGGATCGCGCAGGAAGGTCGGCAGCATCAGCGAGAATGCCCGTCCCAGTCCTGCGACCCCGATGCGCAAACGGCGCTGTTCCATGGCCGTGGCCCCCGTTATTGCCGGACCTGGTAGTCCGTGGCGATCGCGGAGGGCTGGTCGGCGGGCTCCGGGTTTTGCTTGCTGACGTAACGCGCGGCAAACGTGCGCCAGTCGATTTCCTTCGGCACGACGGCCTGGTACGAACACACGTCCGGCGGAATCGCCTTCGCGCCCGTGCCGATCGCGTCGCCGCCCAGCCCGAATTCGGCGATCGCATCGATCATCCGGCGACGGAATTCGACGATCGCGAGATCGCTTGCGCCGAGACGCTCGTCCGAGCGGTTCGCGATCGGGCCCATCGTCACCCACATCGCGATGTCCTGGTTCGGGAAGCCCGTAATGCCCGTGAAGTTGCCGGCCTTCATCGCCTGGCGATCCTGCCAGAAGCGGTTGTCGTGATTGCGCAGCGGACGATAGTACGCGTCGAGATCGGTGCCGACCTGCTGATGCAGGAATTTGCGCCAGGTTTCGGTTTCCGGCGTGGTGTCCGGATCGCCCCACGCGATGAAGTAGAACGCCGTGTTCGTGTCGTCCATCGGCACGTTGATGTTCGCGACGTTGTAGAGATTGTTCGGCGGAATCAGCACCGTCCCCGGCGCCACGAACACCGTCGAGCGCACGTAGTCGTGCGTGTTCGCGTTGAAGATCGGGCGGCGCAGCGCGGCGTAGCGGAAGCCGTAGCCGGTGCGTTCGACCTGCAGGCGCGGCGCCTTGTCGGTGGACGGGCGCAGCCAGTTCTTCGCGGTTGCCTCGGCGCCGCCGACGCGCGCCGGCACGAAGTCCGACGAATGCAGGCTGGAGCTGTGTGCGGAGTCGATCGCGCCTTCGAGAATCTGTGCCCAGTTGCACGGCAGCAGCGCTTTCGCGATGCTCACACGCGTGTCGGCAGTCGGCGCCCAGGCCGGCGGCACGAACGCGGGGACGGCGTCTTGCGGGCCCATGTACGCCCATACCATGCCGCCCCATTCCTGCACCGGATAGGCCTTGTGCTTGACCTTGTCGGTCATGCAGCTCGACGCCGGCTCGGACACCATTTCGAGCACGTTGCCGGCGACGTCGAACTTCCAGCCGTGATACAGGCAGCGCAGGCCGGCATCTTCGTTGCGGCCGTAGACGAGCGACGCGCGGCGGTGCGGGCAGTACTCGTCGAGCACGCCGACGCGGCCGTCCGAATCGCGGAATACGACCAGATCCTCGCCGAACACGCGCGCTTTCACCGGCGCGCCGTCCGGTTCGCTGACTTCCTCGATCAGGCACACCGGCGTCCAGTGCCGGCGCATCAACTGGCCCATCGGAGCGTCGCCTTCGACGCGGCACAGCAATTCGTTTTCTTCGTTGGTCAGCATGTCATGTCTCCCGGCGATCGCTCGCCTTCATCAGCAGGTGTTGACCAACTATATTAGATATCTAGTTAAAGTGGCAAGCGACTTTCGGGCGTATTCGGGAAACTACGAATGGTCCGGCGGCAGCGATCGTAGCGATGGGGGCCAGCGTGGACGAACGCTGGCGAGGCGCAGGTTCTCGTCGATGCGATCCGGCCGGCTCGCGCCGGGGATGGCCGCCGCGACGGCCGGGTGCGCGAGCGAAAACTGCAGCGCCACGGCCCGGATATCGACGCCGAAGCGCTCGCAGATCTGCCGGATGCGCGCGACGCGATCGAGCATCGCCTGCGGCGCGCGGAGCGCCGGCAGGTTCTTGTCGACCGGCACCGCGAGCGGGCAGGTCGTTCAGGCAGCGGCCTCGGCCAGCGTCGGATAGTCGGTCAGCCCTTGCGCGCCGCCGCCGAACAGCGTGTCGCGGTGGTGCGGCGCGAGCCGCGCGCCGATGCGCAGGCGCTCGGGCAGGTCGGGGTTCGCGACGAACGGCCGGCCGAACGCGATCAGGTCGGCCCAGCCCGCGGCGATCGCCGCGCGTGCGCGTTCGGCCGTGTACTGGCCCGCATAGATCAGCACGCCCGGAAATGCGGCACGCAGCTTGTGCTTGAATTCGACGGGCATCAGCGGCGCGTCGTCCCAGTCGGCTTCGGCGATATGCAGGTAGCCGACGCCGAGATTGCCGATCAGCTTCGCGGCGGCGAGATACGTCGTTTCCGGATCGTTGTCGACGCAACCGTTCAGCGTGGTGAGCGGCGCGAGGCGGATGCCGACGCGCGACGCGTCGCCCGTGCCTTCGATCAGCGCCTGCGTGACTTCGCCGAGGAACCGCAGCCGGTTCTCGAGCGAGCCGCCATAGGCGTCGGTGCGCGTGTTCGCGTTCGAGTCGATGAACTGGTTCACGAGGTAGCCGTTCGCGCCGTGCAGCTCGACGCCGTCGAAGCCGGCTTCGATCGCATGACGCGCGGCGGTGCGGTACTGGTCGACGACGTCACGAATCTCGTCGACGGTCAGCGCGCGCGGCGCGGACGCCTGCACGAAGCCCGGCGTGCTGCCATCGTCGCCGGCGATGAACACCTTCACGCCTTCAGCCTGGACCGGCGACGATGACACCGGCTGCTCGCCGCCGAGCAGGCTCGTGTGGCTCAGCCGGCCGACGTGCCAGAGCTGCGCGAAGATGCGGCCGCCCGCCGCGTGCACGGCGTCGGTCACCTTGCGCCATCCGGCGACCTGCGCCGGCGTGTGGATGCCGGGCGTCCATGCGTAGCCCTTGCCGAGCGGCGCGACATACGTGCCCTCGCTGACGATCAGGCCGGCGCCCGCGCGTTGCGCGTAGTACGCGGCCATCAATTCGTTGGCTTCGTCACCGGGCCGGCTCGCGCGCGAACGCGTCATCGGCGGCATCACGATGCGGTTCGGCAGCGTCAGCGCGCCAAGTCGCAGCGGTTGAAACAGAGGGTCCTGGGTCACGGTGTGAGTCCTGTCGGAGCCGCGGCGCACCGGCCGCGGCAAGTTGAATCGAATGAGCGGCGGCGCGTTCAGTCCCACTTCGGCGCGAGGCCGGCGGGATCGACTTCGCGGCCGTTGCGCTCGAGCGCGGCGATCTGCGCCATGTCGTCGTCGGTCAGTTGCAGCGTCTGCGCGAGCAGGTTGCTTGCGAGGTTCTCGCGCTTCGTCGACGACGGAATCACCGAGCAGCCGAGGCGCAGCGCCCACGCGAGCGCGACCTGCGCCGGCGTCGCCTGATGCCGTTGCGCGATCGCGCCGATCACGGGGTCGCCGAGCACCTTGCCGTACGCGAGCGTCATGTACGACGTGACGTGAATCCCTTCGCGCTGCAGGAAATCGACGAGCTTGCGGTTCTGCAGATACGGGCTGAGCTCGATCTGGTTCGTCGCGATCGCGTCCTTGCCGACCGCGGCGATCGCCTGCTTCGTCAGTTCGATGTTGAAGTTCGAGATACCGATCTGGCGCGTCAGGCCTTTCGCTTTCGCGTCGGCGAGCGCGGTCATGAACGCTTCGATCGACACGCCGTTGCCCGGGGCCGGCCAGTGGATCAGCGTCAGGTCGACATAGTCGGTGCGCAGCTTGCGCAGGCTCTCTTCGAGGCTGGCCACCAGCTTTTCCGGCGCGTAGTTGTCGACCCAGATCTTCGTCGTGAGGAACAGGTCTTCGCGGCGCACGCCCGACGCGGCGATCGCTTCGCCGACTTCCGCTTCGTTGCCGTAGATCTGCGCGGTGTCGATCGCGCGGTAGCCGACTTCGAGGCCGTTGCGAACCGAATCGATGACAACCTGGCCTTGCAGGCGGAAAGTGCCGAGGCCGAATGCGGGAATCTTGCTCATGGTGTGCTCCTTGGAAGAGAGGAAACGGGTTGATCTGCCAGTCATTCTGATGCGTCGAACTGATGAAATAAACGCCGTTACAGGTCAATCATTTTTGAAATGAAATCAAATATCGTCGGCGCCGCGTCAGTGGCCGACACAGGCCTTCGGCTGACGCTGCAGCGCGATCTGCACGAGCACCAGCAGCAAGCCCGACGCGGCGACCAGTGCGCCGACCAGCGGAACGGCGCCGTAGCCGAATCCGGCCGAGATCGCGGCCCCGCCGGCGGCGGCGCCCACGGCATTGCCGAGATTGAACGCGCCGACGTTGACCGACGACGCGAGCCCCGGCGCCTCCGCCGCGGCGCGCATCACGCGCATCTGCAACGGCGGCACGACCGCGAACGTCGCGATGCCCCAGCCGACGATGGCGACCGCGGTCCCGAGATGGGTTTTCGCGAGCAGCGGGAACGCGAGCATCACGGCGACGAGCAGCGTCAGGAAAATGATGAGGCTGCCGTTGAGCGACCGATCGGCGAGCCGGCCGCCCGCGATGTTGCCGATCGAGAAGCCGACGCCGACGAGCACGAGCATTGCGGTGACGAAGCTCGGCGATGCGCCGGCGAGGTGCTCGAGGGTCGGCGCGATATAGGTGTACAGCGTGAACATCGCACCGGCGCCGAGCACCGTCGTGGCCATCGCCATCAGCACGACGGGGCGCGTCAGCACCTTCAGCTCGCCGCGAACGTGCGGCACGTTGCCGGCTTCGCCGCGCGGCAGCGCGACGCGCAGGATCAGCATCGTCAGAATCCCGAGCCCGGCCGTTGCGGCGAACGACATCCGCCAGCCGATGGTCTGTCCGAGCCAGGTCGCGGCGGGCACGCCGCCGATGTTGGCGATCGTGAGCCCCATGAACATCGTGGCCACCGCGCTGGCCTGCTTGTGGCGCGGCACGACGCTCGCCGCGACGAGCGAGCCGAGTCCGAAGAACGCGCCGTGATTGAGGCTCGTGACGAGGCGCGCGAGCAGCAATGTCGTGTAGTTCGTCGACGCCGCCGACAGCAGGTTGCCGATCGTGAAGATGCTCATCAGCGCGATCAGCGCGGTGCGCCGCGACCAGCGGGAGAACGCGAGCGTCATCAACGGCGCGCCTACCATCACGCCGATCGCGTAGGTGGTGATCAGCATCCCGGCGGTCGGGATCGATACGTTCACGCCTTGCGCGATGACGGGCAAGAGCCCCATCGGAGAAAACTCGGTCGTGCCGATGCTGAACGCGCCCATCGCGAGCGCCAGCAGCGAAAGCCATGCGTGCCCGGATGGCGTGCGCGTGGAGGTTGCAGGCTGGTTCATGCGGGTTGCTCCGTCTGGTTTCGATGGAAATGGGGAAGCACGTCGCTGGCGATCTCCGCGAATGTTTCGGCGAGCGGCCGTCGATTGCGCCGGAAATGCAGGCCGATGTGCTGCACGCCCGCGTCGCGCATCGCCGCCAGCTCCTCGATCAACGCGTGGCGACCCGCACGCGCGCCGAAGCGGTGGCGTTGCAGCGGCTCGTGCGGGTCGGCGGCGAGGTCAAGATGAATGAAGCTCACGTACGGCTTTTTGCCGGCCACCGCGCGCCACGCGGCGCTGCGCCGTGCGTGATCGGCCGGCGTGCCCGGATACGCGAGGCAGCCGTCCAGATGCGCGCCGAGCCACTCGGGCGTCTGTTGCGCGAGGCCGGCGACGAGCAGCGGAACGGGTGTGCGCGCGGCGGGCAGCACGTCGATGCCGGGCGGCAGGTGGCCGTGCGCGCCGTCGCGCAGCAGCGCGATCTGTTCGCGGAAGGTCGCGCCGCGTGATTCGAAGTCACGGCCGAACAGCGGATATTCGACGGGCCGGTCGCCGCTCGCGACGCCGAGCAGCAGGCGGTCGCCGCTCAGCGCCTGGATCGTCGCGGCCGACTTCAGTGTCAGCAGCCGTTCGCGCAACGGCAGCACGACGGCCGCCGTGCCGAGCAGGATGTCGCGCGTGATGCCCGCGAGGTAGCCGAGATACGAAAACGTTTCGAATACCTGGGCGGCGTCGCCGAACGACGGGTCGTAGAGCGGCACGTCGCGCACCCAGAGCGCGCGGAAGCCGAGCGTATCGGCCAGGCGCGCCAGTTCGGCGTGGGCTTCGACATCCGGTACGCCGGGGAGCCGTCCGTCGCGCTGGCGCTTCGCTTCGCCGGCGGCCGACCAGTCGTTGTCGAGCGGCAGCTCGATGCCGATGCTGAAGCCGCCGCGCGTCAGTGTGTCGAGTGAGGGGGACATGGCCGAGATCCGGTCAGAGGGCGCGCAGGCTGCCTTCGAGGCGATAGAAGTCGAGCGTCGGCGCGGTGAAGAACGAACGCGACGTGCCGGCCGCGAAATCGTCGATATGGACGACGGTGGCGCGATCGGCCTCCTGCCACGAAATCGCGTAGGTTTCGCCGGCGACGTGCTGCCACGCGTAGGCGACTTCGCCCGTCGCGCCCGTGAACGCGCCTTCGGTGATTTCATAGCGCATGTGGACGCCGTCGTCGGCATACGCGTTGATGGCGGTGAGCCCGTCGTAGCGGACTTCGAAAGTCTTGCCGGCAAACGGCGGGCGTTGGGTCGGTGCGTTCATGATGATGATCTCCTGGGTAAAAGGCAGGGTGGGCAGGGTGTTCAGTGAGCAAGCTCAACGGGTTCGGCGGTGCGCGCGGGCAGGCCTTCGCGGGCGTCGAGCGAGCCGCTCAGCGCGGTCAGCGCGAACGCGCCAAGCGTGACGGCCGCCGCGATCCACGGCGTATGGCCGAGGCCGACATGCGCGACGATCAGCCCGCCGAGCGACGAACCGCCTGCGACGCCGAGGTTGAACGCGGCGATGTTGAAGCCCGACGCGACATCGGTGGCGTCCGGCGCGAAATGGCGCGCCTGCTTGACGACGTAGACCTGCAGGCCCGGCACGTTGCCGAACGCGACCGCGCCCCATGCGAGCATCGTGGCGACCGCGAGCCATGCGACGTGGACCGTGAAGGTCAGCACGAGCAGCACGACCGCAAGCAGCAGGAAAATCCGCTTCAGTGCCTTGACGGGGCCGACGCGGTCCGCGAGCTTGCCGCCCCAGACGTTGCCGAACGCGACCGACACGCCGTAGCCGACCAGCACGAGGCTGACCTGCGACGGCGTGAAGCCGGCGATCTGTTCGAGCAGCGGCGCCATGTAGGTGAACGCGATCAGCGAGCCGCCGTAGCCGACGGCCGTCATCGCGAAGACGAGCAGCAGACGCGGTTGCGCGAGCACGCGGAATTGCCGGGCGAGCGGCGCGGGCGGCGTTTGCGCGAGACCGCGCGGCACGAACGCGACGGCGCCGATGAACGCGACGAGCCCGAACAGCGCGACGATCAGGAACGTCGCGCGCCAGCCGAAGTGCTGGTCGATGAAGGTGCCGAGCGGAATGCCGGCGACGAACGCGACGGTCATGCCGCTGAACATCGTCGCGATCGCGCTTGCGGCCTTGTCCTTCGGCACGAGCGTCGTCGCGATGATCGAACCGACCGAAAAGAACACGCCGTGCGCGAGGCCGGTGAGAATGCGGGCGACGATCAGCGATTCGTAGCTCGGCGCCTGCCAGGCCACGAGGTTGCCGATCGTAAACAGCGCCATCAGCGCTGCGAGCAGCGTCTTGCGCGGCATGCGACCCGTGAGCGCGGTGAGGAGCGGCGCGCCGACCGCGACGCTCAGCGCGTAGAGACTGACGAGCAGGCCCGCGGACGGCAGGCTGACGCCGAGATCCGACGCAATCGTCGGGATCAGGCCGACGATCACGAACTCGGTCGTCCCGATGGCAAACGCGCTGATGGTCAGCGCAAGCAGGGCAAGGGGCATGATGGGCATTCCTGGTTCCGGTGAGGATGGAGCGCAGTGTGCCCGCTTTACTTTTGCGGAAAAACTGGTCTATAAACCAAATTGTTTTGATTTCAGATCAACAATGAAGATCACGCTAGACGAACTCCAGGCCTTCGCGACCGTGGTCGACACGGGGTCGATCACCGCGGCCGCGCAGCAGCTCGATCTCACCGTGTCGGCGACGAGCCGCACGCTCGCGCGGCTCGAGGAAAAGCTGAAGACCACGCTGCTGCGCCGGACCACGCGCCGCCTCGAGCTGACCGAGGAAGGGCAAGCCTTTCTGCAAAACGCACGGGCGATCATCGATTCGGTCGAAAGCGCGGAGGAGCAGATGCTCGCGCGGCGCGAAAAGCCCTCCGGGCGGCTGCGGGTCGACGCCGCGTCGCCGTTCATGCTGCACGTGATCGTGCCGCTCGTGCGCGGCTATCGCGAGCGGTATCCGCAGGTGGAGCTGGAGCTGAACAGCAATGAGGGCATCATCGATCTGCTCGAGCGGCGCACCGACGTCGCGATCCGGATCGGCCGCCTGAAGGATTCAACGCTGCACAGCCGGCTGATCGGCAACAGCCGGGTGCGCATTCTCGCGAGCCCCGCGTATCTCGACGCGCACGGTCTGCCACGCAAGGCCGACGAGCTTGGCAAGCATGCGCTGCTCGGCTTCAACCAGCCGGAATCGCTGAACGTGTGGCCGATCCTCGACGCCGACGGCGAGCCGTACCGGATCGAGCCGGCCGTGTACTCGTCGAGCGGCGAGACGCTCCGGCAACTGGCGCTCGACGGCGCCGGCATCGTCTGCCTGTCGGATTTCATGACCGCGCAGGATCGCGAAGCGGGGCGTCTCGTGCAGATCCTCGCGCGCCACACGCAGGACGTGCGGCAGCCGATTCAGGCCGTCTATTACCGGAACACGGCGATTTCGGCGCGGATCGCGTCGTTCGTCGACTACCTCGTCGAGGCGCTCGCCGGCAAGCTCCCCGCGCGGCAGGCGGCCGCGTGGACGGCTCAATGAACGCTCCATCTTTCCGCTGATTTCAAAACTGTTTTCGCGATTTGCCCCTTTGCCGGCGCAGCGGCGCCCATCGATACTGCGCGTCGCTTCGTGGTGGCGGCGCGGGCGTCAATGTATCGACGATCGGCGCGGCATGACGCATCCCGCAATGCGCCGCGCACGAATCATCAGACAATTTTCGCGAGGCGGTGGCCCGGCGCGGCGAATCGACGTGCCGGGCTGCCGCCTCGGCATTGGAGCGGCAGATGGAGCGCATCAGGATATTCGTGACCGGGGCGACCGGTTACATCGGCGGGTCGGTCGCCGCGCGGCTGGTTTCGGACGGACACGCCGTCACGGGGCTCGCCCGCGATCACGACAAGGCCGCGAAACTGGCGGCGGCCGGCATCACACCGGTCATCGGCACGCTCGACGACGCGGCGCTGCTGCATTCGATCGCGCGCGACGTCGACTGCGTCGTCAATGCGGCGAGCAGCGATCATCGCGTCGCGGTCGACGCGATCATCGCGGGGTTGAGTGGAACCGGAAAGACGTTTCTTCATACGAGTGGAACGAGCGTGATCGCCGACGACGCGCAAGGCGCGCATGATGCCGCGACCGTGTTCGACGAAACGACGCCGTTCGTGACGCCGCCGGAGAAGGCCGAGCGCCGCGCGATCGATCAGCGCGTGATCGCGGCGGCCAGCCTCGGCATCCGGTCGGCTGTCATCTGCAACAGCATGATTTACGGCGTCGGCCTCGGCCTGCAGCGCGACAGCGCGCAGATTCCGCTGCTGGCCGCCGTGGCGCGCGAATTCGGCGCGGTCCGCGTGATCGGCAACGGCTCGAACCGATGGTCGAACGTGCATATCGACGACGTCGTCGATCTTTATCTGAAGGCGATGCGGTCGACGGCACCCGGCGCGTTCTATTTCGCCGAAAACGGCGAGGCGTCGCTCGCGGAAATCGGCCAGGCGCTGTCCGGGCGTCTCGGGATATCGCCGGTCGTCGAGTGGGATATCGCGGATGCCGCCCGGGCGCTCGGCCATTCGCGCGCGCATTTTTCGCTGGCGTCGAACAGCCGCGTCAAGGCGGTTCGCGCGCGGCGGGATCTCGGCTGGACGCCGCGGCATGGGTCGGTGCTGGACTGGATCCGCGACGACATGCCCGTTGCATCGTGAATCCGGATGCGCCGCGCGCAAGCGGTGGCGCGAATTATTGAATTCGATTCAACTATGATTCGCGTGCGCCGACGCTTATCAAACGCGCGTCGCGGCACTATCTTGGCGGCTCTGCAAACCGCCGGGATTGACCGACATGAAGACCACCCTCGACGAGATGCTCACGTTCGTGACCATCGCCGATGCCGGTTCGCTGACCGGGGCCGCCGAGAAGCTGCATCAGCCGACGTCGGTGATGAGCCGGGTTCTGCGGCGTCTCGAGGAAAAACTCGATACGACGCTGATTCGCCGCACGACGCGCCGGCTGGAGATGACCGAAGAGGGGAAGGTCTTCCTCGAACACGCGCGTGACATCATCGCGTCGGTCGAACTCGCCGAAGAGCAAATCGTCAGTCAGCGGGAAACGCCGGCCGGGCGGTTGCGGATCAATGCCGCGATGCCGTTCATGCAGCATGTGATCGCGCCGATGATGCCCGGCTTCCGCGAAGCCTATCCGGGCATCGAAGTCGAGCTCTATACGAGCGACGAAATCATCGATCTGCTCGAACATCGCACCGACGTCGCGATCCGGATCGGCGAACTCCGCGACTCCACGTTGCATGCGCGCAGGCTCGGCAGCAGCCGCCTGCGCATTCTCGCCAGTCCCGCCTACCTCGCGAAGGCGGGAGAACCCAGGAGCGTTGCCGATCTTGCCAGCCATACGCTGCTTGGCTTCGCGCAGCCGGAGGCATTGAACCACTGGCCATTGCGCACCGCGGACAGCGATTCCTACCGAATTCGCCCCGCATTGCAGGCGTCGAGCGGAGAAACGCTGCTGACCCTCGCGGCCAACGGTGCCGGCATCGTGTGCCTGGCCGATTACATGACGAGCACGCATCGGCGCGACGGCCGACTGGTCGAACTGCTCGTCGGCGAAACCGCCGAGTTCCTTCAGCCGATTCATGCGGTCTACTATCGCAACACGACGCTGTCGCTGCGCATTTCCAGCTTTCTCGACTATGTCAGCACACAGTTGAAAAACGGCGGCGATATCGATTGAGATGATCCGGCGTCCTCGTGCCACGATGGACGCCGGATCGGTCGTACCGTGCAAGCGGCGCCTATTGACCCAGCGCACTCATCAACCTGACCTGGCTGAGCAGTTCGTCGGTCTTCGCCTGTGCTAGCGAGTCCTCCGTCGCCAGCAGCGAACGCTGCACTTCAAGCGTGTCGATGAACGCCGATTCGCCGCTGCGCCACGAGCGCGTGATCTGCGCATAGGCGTCGCGCGCGCTCGACGTCGCACGCTCGAGGCTTTCCGTGCGGCTTCGGTTCCGGGCGGTCGCTGCGATCGATGTCTCGACGTCGTTCACCGCGCCGAGCACGGTCGCGCGGTACGCCGCGACAGCCTGGTCGGCTTCCGCGCGACGCAATGCGACGACGCTGCGCCGGCGGCCGCCGTCGAACAGCGGCGCGCCTGCGCTGGCACCCGCCATCCATGCGAGCGACCGTGCGAACGTCGCGCCCGAGAAGCCGTCGATCGCCGCGCCGATCACGCCGATCAGTTGCAGGTGCGGCTTGAGGTCGGCCTCGGCGACGCCGATCCGCGCATAGGCCGCGACGACGCGCGCCTCGGCCGCCCGCACGTCGGGCCGCCGCCGCAACAGGTCGGCGGGCGTGCCGACACCCGCTGCAGGGAACGTCCACGCCGGCGCCGCGGCAGGCGGATCGAGTTGCGCATAGACGTCCTGCGGCGTCGACGCCGTGATGATCGACAGCCGGTGAATCGCCGCCTGGCGCTGCAGCTGTAGCGCGGGCAGCTCGGCAAGCGTCGTCTCCGTCTGCGCATTCGCGCGGTCGACGTCGGCGCTCGGCACGACGCCCGCGTCGAACATCCGGCGTGTCGATTGCTCGGTGTCGCGCTGGTTCAGCGCGTTCACCTCGACGAGCGCGATCCGCTGTTCGAGGCCGCGCACCGTCACGTAGGTCTGCACGGTTTCGTCGATCGTCGCGATGCGCACGGCGAGCGCATCGTTTTGCGCCGATACGATGCTCGCGTCGGCCGCCGACACCCCCTGGCGGATGCGGCCGAAGATGTCGACTTCCCATGCGACGCTCGCATCGAGTCCGAACGCATTGCCGGTGGTCGGCGTATCGGTCGGGAACGCCTGCGATGCGGACAGCCGCTGGCGGCCGGCATTCGCGTTCAGGTCGATCGACGGCAACCACTGCGATGCAGCGCCGATCCGGATCGCGCGCGCCGCGTCGATGCGCGCGACTGCCGCTTTCAGGTTCAGGTTGTTCGCGAGTGCCGTGTCGACCAGCCGGTCGAGAACCGGATCGTGAAAGCCGCGCCACCAGCCGCGCAGGTCGGGGATCGGGCCGCTCTGCGCGAGATCCTCGTTTGCATAGGCCGCAGCGAGCGGCGGCGGCGAGACGTTCGTGACCGTCGCGCTCGCGCACGCGGCCAGGAAGGAGGCCGCGGCGAGCGCGGCAGCGAGACGGATGGACTTCATTGCGTAACCTCATCGGCGACGACGGCAATCTTGCTTTTGCGCGTCGCGAGCCGGCGAACCAGAACGTAGAAAACGGGCGTGTACAGCAGGCCGAAGAGCGTCACGCCGATCATCCCGAAGAACACGGCTGCGCCGACGGCATGGCGCATTTCCGCACCCGCGCCTTCGGACACGACGAGCGGCAGCACGCCGAGAATGAACGCGAGCGACGTCATCAGGATCGGGCGCAGCCGCTGCACGCATGCTTCGACGACCGCTTCGACCAGTTCCCTGCCTTCGGCCTCGAGCTGCCGCGCGACCTCGACGATCAGGATCGCGTTCTTCGCGGCGAGGCCGACCAGCACGATGAAGCCGATCTGCGTGAGGATGTTCACGTCCTGGCCGAGCGCCCTGACGCCGAGCGACGCGGCCAGCAGGCACATCGGCACGATCAGCAGGATCGACGCGGGCAGGCTCCAGCTGCCGTATTGCGCGGCCAGCACCAGATAGACGAGCAGCACGCACAGCGGGAACACGAGCAGCCCCGTGTTGCCGGCCGTGGTCTGCTGGTAAGACAGATCGGTCCATTCGAACGCGATGCCGGGCGGCAGCACCTGCTTCGCAAGCGACTCCATCGTCTTGATCGCATAGCCCGAGCCGAGCCCCGGTTCCGTGTCGCCGTTGATTTCCGTCGCCGGATAAAGGTTGTAGCGCGGGGCACGCTCGACGCCGAGCGAATCCTCGATACGCGTCACGCTGCCGATCGGCACCATGTCGCCGTTCGTGTTGCGCACCTTCAGCCGCGCGAGATCGGCGGCGGTCACGCGGAACGGCAGGTCGGCCTGCGCGGTCACGCGGTAGGTCCGCCCGACGATATTGAAGTCGTTGATATAGGTCGATCCGAAATACGTTTCGACCGCATCGTTGATCTGCTGGCTCGGCACGCCGAGCATCTCGGCCTTCTCGCGGTCGAGTTCGACGTGCACCTGCGGACTGGTCGCGGAGTAGGGCGTGTAGACGCCGACCATCCCGGGAGTCTTGTTCGCGGCCGCGACAAGGTCCTGCGTCGCCTTTGCGAGCGCGGCGGTGCCGAGCCCGCCCCGGTCCTCGAGCCGCATCGCGAAGCCGCCCGTGCTGCCGAGACCCTGCACCGGAGGGGGCATCGCGACGACGATCGACGCTTCGGTGATCACGGACAGGTGCTTGCGCATCTCGTCGGCGATCTTGTCGATCGTCAGGCCCTGCGCCTTGCGTTCCGGCCACGGCTTGAACACCGGGAACAGGCCGGCATTGTTCCCGGAGTTCGTGCCGGTCGCCGCGTTGACGCCGGAGAACACCGGCACGCGCGCGACACCCGGCACGGACAGCGCGATGTCCTCGATCTTGCGGGCCACCGCGCTCGTGCGTTCGAGCGTCGCGCCGTCCGGCATCCGCACGAGCACGACCAGATAGCCGCGATCCTGCGCAGGGATGAAGCCCTTCGGGCTCGACACGAGCAGATAGCCGGTCGCGGCGATCAGCACGATGTACAGCGCGGACATCGCCGGGATGATCCTGACGAGCTTTCGCACCAGTGCGCCATACGCACCGGACAGCCGCTGGAACAGACGGTTGAATGCAGCCGCGAAGCGCTGCACGACGCGCATTGACGGGGCGAACAGCGCCGCCGCCCGAGATGCCGGCGCATGCGCATCGTGCCCGCTGCCGTGCGCTTTCAGCATCGTCGCGGACATCGCAGGCGCGAGCGTCACCGACGTGAAGAACGAGATCGCGGTGGACACGGCGATCGTCACGCCGAACTGGCGGAAGAACTGGCCGGAGATGCCCGGAATGAACGACGTCGGCACGAACACCGCGCACAGCACGAGCGTGATCGCGAACAGCGCGCCGCCGACTTCCTTCATCGTCAGCAGCGTCGCATCGCGCGGGTTCGCGCCGGTCGCCAGATGCCGCTCGACGTTCTCGACCACGACGATCGCGTTGTCGACGACGATCCCCACCGCGAGCACGAGCCCGAACAACGTCAGGTTGTTGATCGAATAGCCGAGCATCGCCATCACCGCGAACGTGCCGACGAGCGACACGGGGATCGACAGGATCGGGATGATCGACGGCCGCCAGCCCTGCAGGAACAGCAGCACGACGAACACGACGAGCACGACCGCCTCGTAGATCGTCTTGACCAGCTCGTGGATGCTGTCGCCGATGAACGCGGTCGGGTTGTAGCCGATGTTGTAGACGATGCCCTTCGGGAAGTCCTTGCCCAGTTCCGCCATCTTCTTCTCGACCGCGGCCATCGTCGCGACCGCGTTCGCGCCGGGCTGCTGCAGCACCTGCAGCGCGATCGTCGGGTGGCGCAGCATGTAGCTGTCGGTCGCGTACGCGAGCGCGCCGACTTCGACGCGCGCGACGTCCTTCAGGCGCACGAGACGCCCGTCCTGCCCCGCCTTGACGACGATGTTGCTGAAATCCTCGGGACGCTTGAGCCGCCCCTCGAAGATCAGGTTCGGCTGGAACGCCTGGTTCGTGATCGGCGCCTGCGCGACCACACCGCCCGCGAGTTGCGTGTTCTGCGAGCGGACCGCGGCGATCACGTCGCTCGGGCTCAGGTTGAACGACGCGACGCGCTCGGGATCGAGCCAGATGCGCATCGAGTATTCGCGTGCGCCGAGCGGGTTGATGTCGCCGACGCCGTCGATGCGCTTCAGCGCGTCCGCGACGTTGCGGATCGCGTAGTTCGACACGTACAACGGGTCATAGCTCTGGTCGGGCGAGTAGATGAAGATCGTGCCGAGCTGCGTCGGCGAAGACTTCCGGACCGATACGCCGCTGCGCTGCACGGGTTCGGGCAGGCGCGGCGTCGCGAGCGCGACGCGGTTCTGCACGAGTACCTGCGCCTTGTCGACGTCGGTGCCGGGCTTGAACGTCGCGGTGATGTTCAGGCTGCCGTCGGAGGTCGCCTGGCTGTACATGTAGATCATGTCCTCGACGCCGTTGACTTCGAGTTCGATCGGTGTCGACACGGTTTGCGACACGGTTTCCGCGGACGCGCCCGGATAGCTCGCCTGGATCACGACGGTCGGCGGCGCGATGTCCGGGTACTCGGATACCGCGAGCGAGAAATAGGCCAGCGCGCCGGCGATGGTCAGCACGATCGACAGGACGATCGCGAGCACCGGCTGCTGGACGGACAGGCGGCCCAGGTTCATCGTGCGCTCCCGGCCGCGGTGCTTGCCGCGGCGGTTGCCGCAGTGGTTGCGATAGCAACGTTCGCGGCATTCGCCATCTGCGCTGCATCGATCGCGCGCGGCACCGCGTTGACCTTGTCGCCGGCCTGCACGCGCTGGAAGCCGTCGACGATCACGCGGTCGCCTGCCTTCAGCCCCGCATCGATTTCGCGCAGGTTGCCGAACAGGCGGCCGGGCGTCACCGGTCGCACCGACACGGTGCCGTTCGCGTCGACGAAGTACAGCACGCGGCGCGTCGCGTCGGTCGCGACGGCCGAATCCGGCACGAGCAGCGCCGCGTGCGCGACGCGGCTCGACAGGGACACGCGGCCGAACTGGCCGGGGCTCAGGCGTCCGTCCGGATTCGCGACGCGCGCGCGCTGGCGCAGCGTGCCGGTCGAGTTGTCGAGGCGGTTGTCGACGAAATCCATCGTGCCCGACAGCGACGGCCGCGCGTCGCCCGGCAGCGCGATCGCCACCTGCCGCGACGACGCGCTGCCGCCGTTTTTCGTGGCTTCGCGCGTGTAGCGCAGGTAGCTTTCCTCGTCGACGTCGAAGTAGATGTCGATCGGATCCTGCGACACGATCGTCGTCAGCACCGTGGCCTCGCTGTCGCCGCCCTTCACGAGGTTGCCCTCGCTGACGAGCTTGCGGCTGATGCGCCCCGACATCGGCGCGACGATGCGCGTAAACGACAGGTCGAGCCGCGCGCGTTCGAGTGCGCCTTGCGCGCTCGTCACGTCGGCCTGCGCACTTTGCACGGCCTGGCGGCGCTGATCGTAGAGGCTCTGCGCGATGGTGTCGGTCCTGATCAGCACGCTGGCCCGCTCGAAATCCTGCTGGCTCAGCTTCAGTTGCGATCGCGCGCGTTCGAGCGTGCCTTGCGCGGCCGTTACCGCTGCCTGGTACGGGCGCGGATCGATGACGAACAGCAGGTCGCCTTTCTTCACGGTTGCGCCGTCGTGGAACGCGACGCGCTCGAGATAGCCGCTCACGCGCGGGCGCACGTCGACCGTATCGACCGCATCGAAGCGGCCCGTGTAGACGTCGACGTCTTTCACGTTGCGCGCGACGGGCGCGCTGACGATCACGCTCGGCGGCGCGGCCGGCGCCTTGTCGTCCGACTGGCAGCCCGTCAACGCGAGCAACGCGGCGAGCGGAAGGGCGGCCAGCGCGGCCGGTCGCGCGAAGCGCTTCAATCCTGGGTAGCTGTTCATGTTCTTCGGTGTATCGAATGACGCGCATGGCGCCGGATGGTGCGCAGTATCGTGCGCGGCGCGCGATGGATAAACGGATGCGGCGACATAAGAACTTGTACTGAGCAGTCACGAATCGCGAGGTGCGGTGACGATGCGCGGGGCAGGGGCGGTATGCGGGGAGCAGCGTGACGACGCGCGACCCGAATGCCTGTTCAGGCGATTCGGGCCGGCGATGCGGAGGGGACGGACGAACGGGGGCGCGTGGCTGGCAAGATGCTCGCGCGCGCGTCGACGCCGATCAATGACCGCGATAGATCGAATCGCGGCCGTTGGTCGTCAATGCGCGGCCGGATGCGCTGTTGGTGTTGCCTTCGCTGCCGTAGCCGGTCGTGTCGGCGGCCGGAGCCGTGCTCGGAGCCGCGTTCGGTGCCGCTTGTGCGACGGCGTTTTCACGCACACGCTTTTCGGCAGCGAGAATCGCGACCGGATACTGGTTGTGGTCCAGTGCCGGCGTATAGCCGACGGCCGCGAGGCGGGCCATTTCGGCCTTCACTTCGGCGCGGGTCAGTGGGTGGTCATTCTGCTGCGCGAACGAAACGGCCGGTGCGGCGATGATCAGTGCGGCAAGCGTGGAAGAAACGAGCGTTTTCATCATGGGTACCTATCAGGTTGAGTGAACCGCAACCACGTCGTCGTCGTTGCGAGTGCTGCCAATATAGGTATCCCGACGCCGCGGAAAAACGGGCCGCCGGCGAAATCATTTTTGATCTGGAATCACGAATCGGCGATCGACTCCGTCGCCAGCCTTGTCGGGCGGGGCTGCCGTGCGAACGGTCCCTCCGGACGCAATACGCGGCCCCCCTCCAAACCGCCTAATCAGACCTCGCGGGACTCAACTATGTCGAATTCCGTCTTGGACAGACTTAAGCGGTCTGCCTAGACTGAACTCGCTTTCCCTCACTCCCTGGAGAAAATCATGAGTCTCAAAGGCAAGCTGCCTGCAGAAAAGATCCTTGGCTTCGGTACCGCGCCGCTCGGCAACATGTTCCGCAACATCCCCGACGCGGAGGCAGCGGCCACCGTCGAAGCCGCATGGCAGCAGGGCATCCGCTACTTCGATTCGGCCCCGTTCTACGGCGCCGGTCTCGCCGAAATCCGTCTCGGCGACGCGCTCGCGAACCACCCGCGTGACGAATACGTGCTGAGCACGAAGGTCGGCCGCGTGATCCTCGACGAAGTCGAAGACGTGTCGGCGCGCGATCTCGGCGAGAAGGGCGGCCTGTTCGAACACGGCCGGCCGAACCGCATCGTCAACGACTACACGGCCGACGCGACGCTGCGCTCGATCGAGGACAGCCTGAAGCGTCTGCGCACCGATCGTCTCGACATCGTCTGGGTGCACGACATCGCACAGGACTTTTACGGCGACGAATGGCTCGCGCAATTCGAAGTCGCGCGCAAGGGCGCGTTCCGCGTGCTGAGCAAGCTGCGCGAAGAAGGCGTGATCAAGGCGTGGGGCCTCGGCGTGAACCGCGTCGAGCCGGTCGAACTCGTGCTCGACCTGTCCGAACCGCAACCGGACGGCATGCTGCTGGCCGGCCGCTACACGCTGCTCGACCACGAGCGCGCGCTGCAGCGCGTGATGCCGGCGGCAGCCGCGCAAGGCGTCGGGATCGTCGTCGGCGGCCCGTACAGCTCGGGCGTGCTCGCGGGCGGCACGCACTTCGAATACCAGAAGGCGTCGCCGGAAATCCTCGCGAAGGTCGAACGCATCAAGGCGATCGCCGCACGCCACGGGGTGCCGATCAAGGCCGCCGCACTGCAGTTCTCGATGGCGCATCCGGCCACCGCCGCCGTGATTCCGGGCGCAAGCCGTCCGGAGCGGATCGCGGAAGACCAGGCCGCGCTGAATGTGGTGATTCCGGCCGACTTCTGGCGCGAAATGCGCGAACAAGGTCTGGTGGCAGCCGCTGCACCGCTGCCGATCGATCGCTGATCCTGAAAGGTGATGACATGGCACAGGCCAATGCAAGCATCGAGATCGCGGCTTCGGCCGACACGGTCTGGAAACTGATCGGCGGCTTCGGGTCGCTGCCCGACTGGCTGTCGTACATCCCGGCGAGCGAGCTGAGCGAAGGCGGTCGCGTGCGCAGCCTCGCGAACCCGGACGGCGACGCGATCGTCGAGCGTCTGGTCGCCTTCGACGACGCGGCACGCAGCTACACGTACGCGATCCTCGAAGCACCGTTCCCGGTCGTGAACTATCGCTCCACGCTGCGCGTGCGCGAGAACGGCGCGAACGCGGCGACGGTCGAGTGGTCGGGCACGTTCACGCCGGACGGCGCGACCGACGACGAAGCGATCCGCCTCTTCCGCGGTATCTACGAAGACGGTCTCGCCGAGCTGGCGAAGCGGTTCGCGGCGTGACGGCGTGACGGTGTCGCGCGCGGTGACCGGGTGCCGGTAGTTTCGGCACCTGCCGGTGACGTCGCTGGTGACATGCTTCGTGGCGGGTTTTCGGCCGTGACGACGCACGGCACCGGCATCACCGGGCGTGTGCCGTCAATCGTCGGACCGAGGCGCCGGATCGTCGGCGCCGATGCTCTCGCGCAGTTCGTCGATCAGCAGCCGCGCGCCCGGTGAAATGGGCGCGCCTTTGCGCGTGACGAGCTCGTAAGGCTCGCTGCGCGAGCCGAGCCGCAGCGGCAGGATGCGCGTGATCCCGTGACGGGCGAAGAATTGCGCGACATCGATCGACACGAGCGCGACGAACGACGGATTGCTCTGGAGCAGCGCGAGCGTCGCGAACGCCGACGTCGTTTCGAGCAGGTGCGGCGGGAAGCGGATATCGGCTTCATGGAATTCACGTTCGAGCAGCAGCCGCATCGGCATGTTCGCGCGATATACGACCCAGCGGTATTCGGCGAGCTCGCGCAGCGTCCGCTTGCGCGCGCCCTTCAGCGGATGCCGCACGTTCGCGACGACCGCGAGCGTCTCGTCCTGAAGCTTCACGCTGTCGTACAGCTGCGGCGTGCGGCTGATCGTCGTGCGACAGATCGCGAGATCGAGCCGCCCTGCGTCGATCTGCGCCAGCAGCGCTTCGCTGGTGTCCTCGACGATTTCGACCGACATTTCCGGATGGCGGCCGACGAGCGTCGAGATCGCATCGGTCAGCAGCGGCACGGCACCCATGATCACGCCGACCGCGACGCGTCCCCCATGCCCGCGCAGGATGCCGACGATTTCCTCGCGCAGGTGGGCGACATCGGTATGGATCAGGCGCGCATAACGAATCACGCAATCGCCGACCTCGGTGGGCTCCAGCCCGCGGTTGGTCCGGTTGAACAGTGGCGTGCCGAAGGTCGTCTCGATCTCCTGCAGCGCCTTGCTCGCGCCCGGCTGCGTGAGCGCGACCTGCTGCGCGGCCTTCAGCAGCGAGCCCTGGTCGCCGAGCGCGATCAGCAGCCGCAGCTGCTTCAGGTGAAGCCGGGAGATGATCGAGTGGAGCGGCGGGGTCATGAGGAATGACGAACAGTTATACCGGTATCACTTCCTGTCGATTGCCGCGCGGGAGGCGTCTCCTTATGCTGGCGAATTGCGCCGTTTTCCGGCGATGTGCATCGACGCGCCGCAATCAGGCGACGGGCAGAGACGCACGCACTATAACTTAAGCTCATGGTCGTGTCGATTGCGGTACAGGTGCCGGCAGCACGCATGGGTTTCCAGGAGCGAAGCACATGAATCTGAACATCGAAGGCCGCTGGGCGCTGGTCTGTGCGGCGAGCAAGGGGCTCGGCAAGGGCTGCGCGCAGGCGCTCGTCGCCGAGGGCGTGAACGTCGTGATCACCGCGCGCGGCAGCGACGCGCTCGAAGCGACCGCCCGCGAACTGCGCGCGCTGAACGCAGCCGTCACGGTGATCGCGGTGGCCGGCGACATCACGACGGGCGCGGGCCGTGCGGCGGCGCTCGCGGCCGCGCCGCACATCGACATCCTCGTGAACAACGCGGGCGGCCCGCCGCCGGGCGATTTCCGCGAATGGACGCGCGACGACTGGATCGCCGCGCTCGACGCGAACATGCTGACCGCGATCGAACTGATCAAGGCGACCGTCGACGGAATGACCGGGCGCGGCTTCGGCCGCATCGTCAACATCACGTCGAGCGCGGTGAAGGCGCCGATCGACGTGCTCGGCCTGTCGAACGGCGCGCGCACGGGCCTGACCGGCTTCATCGCCGGCATCGCGCGGCAAAAGCGCATCGCGTCGCGCAACGTGACGATCAACAACCTGCTGCCCGGGCTGTTCGATACCGACCGCCTGAAGAAGGCGACGGATGCATCGGCGAAGGCGGAGCGCAAGGATTACGAAACGGTGCGCGAGGCGAAGCGGCAGGCCGTGCCGGCCGGGCGCTTCGGCACGGCCGACGAGTTCGGCGCGGTCTGCGCGTTTCTGTGCAGCGCGCACGTGGGTTACCTGACGGGGCAGAACGTGCTGCTCGACGGCGGCGCGTATCCGGGCACGTTCTGAGCGGGCACGTTCTGAGCCTGGCTCGGCGAAGCGGGTTGACGGCCGCCCGCCGGTCGCGCCGCGTTGCGAGCCCAGTATAAAAACCGCGCCGCGCAGCCGATATTGAGAACGCGTCATAGCGCCATGAAAAGCTGTCATGCGTGAAGTCTTGACGCGTGCCGGGCCGGTTTGAAACCATCTGGTCCACTTGCGGCGACGCGGAGCCCACGCCGGCATACATGCATACGCGAACACGTCGTCGCTATCCGACGACGTTCGCACTCGATCCATCTACAGAGGAAACGGAAATGACTATCGCAGGCAACCTGCTGATCGGCCAGCGCGCGCGACGCGGCACGAACGGCGTCACGTACGCGGTCGATGCAGCCAGCGGCGAACGCATGGAGCCCGCGTTCCGCGGGGCGAGCCTCGTCGATCTCGACGAAGCATGCGCGCTCGCATGGGCCGCGTTCGACACGTATCGCGAAACGAAACCTGAAGCGCGCGCGACGTTCCTCGACACGATCGCGGCGAACATCCTCGCGCTCGGCGACGTGCTGGTCGACCGCTGCGTCGCGGAAACGGGCCTGCCGCGCGCGCGCATCGAAGGCGAGCGCGGCCGCACGGTCGGCCAGCTGCGGATGTTCGCCGACGTGGTGCGCGCGGGCGACTACCTCGAGGCCCGTATCGATCCGGCGCAACCGGCGCGCCAGCCGGCGCCGCGTCCCGACCTGCGCCTGCGACATATCGGCCTCGGGCCCGTCGCCGTGTTCGGCGCGAGCAATTTCCCGCTCGCGTTCTCGGTGGCAGGCGGCGATACGGCGTCGGCGCTCGCGGCCGGCTGCCCGGTGATCGTGAAGGCGCATTCCGCACACCCGGGTACGTCTGAGCTCGTCGGGATGGCCGTGCAGCAGGCGGTGAAGACGTGCGGGATGCCGGAAGGCACGTTCTCGCTGCTGTACGGCAGCGGCCGCGAGATCGGGCAGGGGCTCGTGCGCGACCGGCGCATCAAGGCGGTCGGCTTCACGGGCTCGCGTCACGCGGGGACCGAGCTGATCGCGATCGCGAACGCGCGGCCCGAGCCGATTCCCGTGTACGCGGAGATGAGCAGCATCAATCCGGTGCTGCTGTTTCCGAACGCGCTCGACGCGCGCGGCGATGCGATCGCGCAGCAGTTCGTGCAGTCGCTGACGCTCGGCGCCGGGCAGTTCTGCACGAATCCGGGGCTGATCTTCGCGGTGGACGGGCCGGCGCTCGAGCGCTTCACCGCGGCGGCGGCGGAGCGGCTCGCGCAGGCCGCGGCGGCGACGATGCTCTCGCCGGGCATTCACCAGACCTTCGAGCGTTCGGTGGCCGCGTTCGCGCAGCATCCGCAGGTGCGCACGGTCGCGCGCACGCATGCGCCGACCGGTGCGAACCAGGGGCAGGGCGCGCTGTTTTCGACGAGTGCAGATGCATTCCGCGAATCGAAGGCGCTGCACGAGGAGATTTTCGGCGCGGCGTCGCTCATCGTCGGGTGTCCGGACCTGAAGGAGATGCTCGACCTGATCGAGTCGCTGGAAGGGCAGCTGACGGCGGCGCTCCATATCGACGAAGCCGATTACGCCGCCGCGCGCACGTTCCTGCCGGCGCTGGAGCGGCGCGCGGGCCGCGTGCTCGTCAACGGTTTCGGCACCGGCGTGGAGGTCGCGCATGCGATGGTGCACGGCGGCCCGTGTCCGGCCACCGCCGACGGGCGCTCGACGTCGGTCGGCAGTCTCGCGATCCGTCGCTTCCTGCGGCCGGTCAGCTATCAGGACATGCCGGATGCGCTGTTGCCCGATGCGCTGAAGACGTCGAATCCGCTGGCGATCAACCGGCTGCTCGACGGGAAGGTCACGCTCGCGAAGTAACGCATGAGCGGGACGCCGGCGTCGGGCGACGCGCACGGGCATGTCGTTGCATGCGCACCGATCACCGCGACGCGCGCATCACGTCACTCGACCGCCGCGACCACGTGCTCGCCAGTCAGGATCTCGCGGAACACGCCGACCAGCGGCCGCAGGTTGACCTTGTGCCACGCGGCCCACAGCGGCGTGCGATAGCTGAACCACGGCAGCTCGCGCAGCACGACGCCTTCCGGAACCTGGTGACGCAGGCTCTGCTGGATCATCGTCATGCCGAGCCCGGCGGCGACGAGCCCGAGCGCCGCGAGCGGCTCGCTCGCCTCGACGGAGATGTCCGGCGAGAAACCGGCCTTCGCGCACGCGGCGACGAACGCGCCGTGGCGCGGCACGTTTTCCTGCTGCGTGACGCCGATCCACGGCTGCGTCGCGAGATCGTCGGCCGCGAGCGTCTTCTTCTTCGCGAGCGGATGGCCTTCGGGCAGCGCGAGCAGCATCGGATCGTTCAGCACGCGCATCGATTCGAGTTCCGGATCGTCGGGCGCGGGCGGCTCGGTCACGAGCGCGATGTCGAGACTGCGCTCGCGCAGGCCTTCGAGCTGCGCGGCGGACGTGTAGTTGTACAGCGCGATGTGGACGGCCGGGCGGTCGGCGCGCAGCGTCTTCAGCGCGCGCGGCAGCACGCCCGAGTGCGTGGCCGTTTCCAGGTAGCCGATGCAGAGCCCGCCTTCGTCGCCGCGGCCGAGCCGGCGCGCGAGCGATTCCAGCCGATGCGCGTGACGCAGGAACGCCTGCGTCTCGCTGAGGAACGTACGGCCGTCACGCGTCAGACGAATGCGCTGCTGGCTGCGTTCGAACAGCGTCAGCCCGAGCTTTTCCTCGAGTTGCGCGATCTGGCGGCTGAGCGGCGACTGCGAAATGTGCAGCCGTTCGGCGGCGCGGCCGACGTGTTCCTCTTCCGCGACCGCGATGAAATATTGAAGCTGACGGATGTCGAGCATATAAGACCTTTCGAGACTCAACTTTGACAAATTATGTCTTGGACGGACATGGTCGTGCAACCTAGACTGGACTCACTTTTCCGTGACCTGTGGAGAAATGCATGAGTCTCAAAGACGCGCTGCCGGTCGACAAAACGCTCGGTTTCGGCGCCGCCCCGCTCGGCAACATGTTCCGCGACATCCCCGACGACGAAGCCGCCGCGACCGTCGAGGCCGCGTGGGCGCGCGGGATCCGCTACTTCGACACCGCGCCGTCCTATGGCGCGGGGCTGGCCGAGTCGCGCCTGGGCGACGTGCTCGCCGGCCATCGGCGCGACGACTACGTGATCAGCACGAAGGTCGGCCGCATCGTGCTCGACGAAACGGAAGACGCGAACACGCGCGACTATGGCGACAAGACCGGGATCTTCGCGCATGGCCGCGCGAACCGGCTCGTCAGCGACTACACGGCCGACGTGACGCTGCGCTCGATCGAGGGCAGCCTGACGCGCCTGCGCACCGATCGGCTCGACATCGTCTGGGTACACGATATCGCGCAGGACATCTACGGCGACGAATGGCTCGCGCAGTTCGAGGTCGCGCGCAAGGGTGCGTTCCGGGTGCTGAGCAAGCTGCGCGAAGAAGGCGTGATCGGCGCGTGGGGCCTCGGCGTGAACCGCGTCGAGCCGATCGAACTCGTGCTCGACCTCGCCGAACCGCAACCGGACGGCATGCTGCTGGCGGGCCGCTATACGCTGCTCGATCACGAGCGCGCGCTGCAGCGGGTGATGCCGGCGGCGATCGAGAAGCATGTCGGGATCGTCGTCGGCGGCCCGTACAGCTCGGGCGTGCTGGTCGGCGGCGCGCACTTCGAATATCAGAAGGCGTCGCCGGAAATCGTCGCGAAGGTCGAGCGCATCACCGCGATCGCCGCGCGCTACGACGTGCCGGTCAAGGCGGCCGCGCTGCAGTTCGTGCTCGCGCATCCGGCGACCGTGTCGGTGATTCCCGGTGCGAGCCGTCCGGCGCGCATCGCGGAAGACGTCGACGCGCTGAACGCGACGATTCCGGCCGACTTCTGGCGCGAGATGCGCGAGCGGGGGCTCGTCGCGGCGAACGCGCCGCTGCCGATCGATCGCTGATCGAGTCGGTCGAGGCGAGTCGAAAAAAAATGCCCGCGCAAGCGGGCATTGTCTTGACGGCGCGGTGCGGCGCGCCGGTCGGGCGCGCACTTAGCCGTGCGCGCGCGGCCGGTAGTCGATCAGGCTGGAGAACACCGCGATCAGCACGGCCATCACGACGAAGAACAGCAGCGCGAGGAAGTACGATCCCGACCACTGGACGATCAGCCCGATCAGGATCGGCACCACCACGCCGACCATGCTGCCGCAGAAGTTCATCGTGCCGCCGAGCACGCCCGCGCGCTCCGGGCCGCCGACGATCGCCGGCAGGCTCCAGTACATCCCGCAGAAGCGGATGAAGAACATCGCGATGCTGAGCAGCAGCACGACCGCGTTCGCGTTCGCGATATAGGCCGCAGCCAGGATGCAGGCCGCGGCGATCAGCGACGATCCGCCGAACATCGTGCGCATCACGAGATTCGGCGACGCGCCGGACGCTTTCCATCGGTCGCCGATATAGCCGCCGATGAGTTCGCCGACGAAGCCCGACATGAAGATGATGAAGGTCGCGCCGCCCGTCGTGGCGATGTTGAAGCCGTATGTCTTGTGCAGATAGCTGGGCATCCACGTCAACAGGCCGTAGAACACCGCGAGGATGCAGCTATAGCCGGCGAACATCGCGAGCACCGAGCGGTCCTTCACGAGTTCACGCAGCGGGACGTGCGTGGCCGACGCTTTCGCCGGCGGGTTTGCGCGCGTGATGTGCTCGAGTTCGGCCGCATTGACGCCCGGATGTTCGGACGGATGGTTGCGGATATAGCGCCACACGAGCACGCCCACCAGCATCGTGCCGACGCCCGCGACCACGAACGCGATGCGCCACGAGCCGAACCAGGCGATCAGCCCGGAGATCAGGATCGCGCCGAGCGCGCTGCCGAGCGGCGCGCCGCCGTCGACGAGCACGGCGCCGCGTCCGCGTTCGTGCGGCGTCAGCCACGAGCCGATCAGCTTCGCGCCGGCCGGAAACACCGGCGACTCGGAGAAGCCGAGGCCCATGCGCGTGAGCATCAGCAGAAGCCAGTTGTGGGAAGCGGCGCCGAGCGCCTGGAACGCGCCCCACGCAAGCGTCGCGGTCGCGATGATGCCGCGCGTGTGGTAGCGGTCCAGCATCATGCCCACCGGAATCTGCATCAGCGCATACGACCAGAAGAACGCGCTCAGCATCAAGCCTTCGAGTGCTGGCGACATGTTGAATTCCGGCGCGATCAACGGCATTGCGACCGACAGCGAAGCGCGGTCGATGTAGTTGATCGCCACCAGCAGCAGCATCAGCAGGAAGATGCGCCAGCGCACGTTGGTGGGCCGTGCCGCCTCGCTGAGCGATGGCGAAGACACGGCAGGGGAGTTCGAGGGTGGCATGGTTGTCTCCGTCGTTATGGTTGCGGGACGTTGGAGTCGTCCCCGGAGGCGAATGTAAGGTCGCCGTCGGGCCTTGCCTAATGACGCTTCGTGATTGCGTGATAACCAAATGGATCGGCGCGCGCGGGGAATAAGCTGGCGTTATTGGCCGATCCAGCTTTTTCATTACCGGGGGGCGGGCGGCGGCTTGTAGTGTTTGGTGCGGAGACTTCAAACGGAGAACAGCACCATGAACCCATTCCAATACTTCTTCCCGACCACGCTGAAATTCGGCAACGGCCTGGCGCGACAGGCCGGCGAACTCCTGAAGCCGCTGTTCAGCGGCAAGCTGCTGGTGGTGACCGACGAAGGCCTGATCAAGAGCGGCGTGCTCGAGGGCTTCTTTGCGTCGCTTCGCGAAGCGGACGTCGCCCACGAGATCTTCTCGGGCGTCGAGGCGAATCCCAGCACGGCGGTGCTCGAAAGCGCGCTGAGCTTCCTGAAGGAACATCGCTGTACCGCCGTGATCGGCGTCGGCGGCGGCAGCAGCATCGATACCGCGAAGGGCGTGGCCGCGATGGCGACCAACGGCGGCACCATCCTCGATTACGAGGGCTACAACAGGATTCCCGAAGAGCCGCTGCCGATCTTCGCGATCCCGACGACGTCGGGGACGGGCAGCGAATGCACGGCGTCGACGGTCTTCACGAACAAGGAAACGCTGTTCAAGACCGTGATCGTCAGCCACAAGCTGTTTCCGAAACTGGCGATCCTCGATGCCGAGCTCACGCTGAAGCTGCCGCCGGCGATCACCGCGGCCACCGGCATGGACGCGCTGACCCATGCGATCGAATCGTATGTATCGAAGCAGGCGAACCCGATCAGCCAGTCGCTGGCATTGGGCGCCATCCGCCTGATCGGGCAGAGCCTGCGCAACGCGTTTTACGTCGGTTCCGATCTCGCGGCCCGCGAGGACATGCTGCTCGGTTCGTTCCTGGCCGGCGTCGCGTTCTCCCAGTCGAAACTGGGCAACGTTCACGCGATCTCGCACACGATGGGGGGCGTGTTCAACATCGCGCACGGCATCGCGAACGCGGCGCTGCTGCCCTACGTGATCGCGTTCAACGTGCCGGCCTGCCCGGAGCGCTACCGCGACATCGCCGAGGCGCTCGGCGGCGACGTGGTCGGCCTTGACGCCGAAACGGCCGCGCGCAGGCTGGTGGAACAGATCGTCGAGCTCAATCGCGCGCTGGCGATTCCGTCGAACATCCGCGAACTCGGCGTCGATCTCGCGCACCTGCCGCAGATGGTTGCCGACTCGATGCGCAGCGGCAACGTGCTCGTCAATCCGCGCCTGACCGCCGCATCCGACGTCGAGGGCATCATCCGCGCCGCGTACGCCGGCGAGCTCTGATCCCGTTCGACGACACGATTCAATTCGACCAGGAGCAGTGATGTACTACGAAATGCGGACCTACACGGTCCAGATCGGCAAGATGAACGAATACCTGCGGCACTTCGAAAAGGAAGGCCTGCCGGTGATCTCCCGCTATGCGACGCTCGTCGGCTGGTGGTACACGGAAATCGGCGAGCTGAACCAGGTCGTCCATATCTGGGCGTATGAAAGCCTCGACGATCGCATCAAGCGGCGCACCGCGCTTTACGAGGATCCCGACTGGCTCGAGAAATTCGTGCCGAAGGCCTTCCCGATGCTCGAGAAGATGGAGTCGAAGCTGTTGCGGCCGGCCGCGTTCTCGCCGATCAAGTAAGGTGACCCTGTAGCGTCTCGACGAGCATCCGCGCGCCTGGCGACAGGTGCGCGAACGTGCGGGCCACGACGCCGTAGGGCTCGTCGAGCGCGGGAATCGCGACCGGCAGGCAGGTGACGAGGCCGAAGCGCTCGCCGAACGCCGCGACTTCTCGCGGGATCACCGCCACCAGTTCCGGGTTCGCCTGCAGCAGTGTCAGGGTCGCGAACGTGGATGCCGTCTCGATCGGATAGCGGGGCACGTCGATGCCGGCATCGGCGAGTGCGCGCTCGAGTGCGAGTCGCATCGGCGTATTGACGGGATACGCGACCCATTGCGCGTCGGCGAGATCGCGCAGTGTCATGACGTTCTGGTGGGCGGGCTCACACGTTCGTGCCGTCACGACCGCCAGCGGTTCTGCCTTGAGCGGCACGTAGTCGTAAGCCTCCGGACGCCGGCTGCTGCCGCTGCGGCAGATCGCGAGATCGATGCGCCCTTCGTCGATCAGCGTCAGCAGGCTGGCGCTCGTGCCTTCGACAATCTCGACCGACAGGTGCGGCTGGCGATGGCGCAAGTCCGTCAGCGCGCGTGTGAGCAACGGCACCGCGCCCATGATGACGCCGACAGCGAGATGGCCGCCGTGTCCCTGCGTAATGGCGAGGACCTCGGTATGCAGGTGTTCCAGGTCACTGTAGATCAGGCGTGCATAGCGCGTGACGCAACGTCCGAGGTCGTTGGCAACGAGCCCTTTCGGCTGCCGTTCGAACAACGGCATGCCGAGGATGTCCTCGATTTCGCGCAGCACCTTGGTGGCGCCGGGCTGCGAGATCGCGATCTCTTCCGCGGCCTTGTGCAGCGAGCCATGGTTCTCGAGCGCGATCAGCAGCTTCAGCTGCTTGAGACGAAGGCGTGATGCGATGTTGGCGAGAGAGGGGACGGCCAGCGGATTCATGGCGACGATCGAACCGAAAGCGGGGATTATAGCCGGTTTGGTGCATCTTACATATTTCGTATAACTAAAATATATGCGCTTCGTTCGCGCTTCGTTCGCGCTCGCGAAGCTTTCGTCGAGCGGCATTGCGATCGGCATCGCGTCTTTCTATACGTCGCTCTTTCGCGGGCTGCCGCTGCTGATGCAGATCTTCATCCTGTATCTCGGGCTGCCGCAGCTCGGCTACGTCGTGGATCCGATTCCGGCTGGCGTGACGGCACTGTCGCTGTGCTACGGCGCGTACATGACGGAGATTTTCCGGGCCGGCATCCAGAGCATCCCGCAAGGGCAATGGAATGCCGCGCGCGCTCGGCTTCACGCCGTCGCAGATGATGCGGCTGATCATCCTGCCGCAGGCGATGCGCGTGATCATCCCGCCGACAGGCAACCAGTTCATCGCCATGCTGAAGGACAGCTCGCTGGTCTCCGTCGTCGGGGTGTGGGAGCTGACCTACGTCGCCACGACGGAGGGTCAGAAGGAGTATCGGCACATGGAGATGCAGATCAGCGCGGCGCTGGTCTACTGGGTGATGTCGCTCGTGCTTGAAGTGGTGCAGGCGCGCATCGAGCGGAGATTCCGCAAGGCCGCGCGATGACGAACTCTCCTTTCGCGTGGCAGGCCCACGCGCCATTACGCGGCCAACGAGCGTGAATGCGCCGAAAATGGTGGGGCTGTGCTATCCCCGTGACGCAATCCGACGAGTGCTCTCCTTGTTGCGCTCTTGCTGCATGACGTCACCTTTCCATGAAGCTGAGTGCAAGGCATGGCCGACCGACGATCGGCGGCCAATAAAAAGCCCCGGAAGGCCGAGGCATTTCAAGAACCAGGACGCTTATCGATTCGCGATATACATCGTGATTTCAAAGCCGAGTCGAAGATCGGTATAGGCGGGTTTGGTCCACATGCCATTTCTCCTGTTGAATGGGAAGTTGCGGAGCACAAAAGCAGGATGCCAATGGGTTATCTGGAAGAACGCCAACCTGTCAATGGCAACAAAAAGATTAGCATAGTTGAATGAACGCGTCTGTCTGCAGCGCGACGCATGTCAAATGTCGCTTGATGCGCTGAGCCTCGCGCCTGCTCCCGCGATTCGTCGGAATCATGCGCGACGGCGAGATTCCTTCGGATTTCGGAATATCAGCGGATACGCAGCCGACTCCGGCTCCATGGATTTTTGTCGCGCTTCGAGGATCACCGGGTGATGAGGCGACTTTCCGCACACCGGATCCGCGTTCGCGGCGTCGCCAGTCAGCATGTATGCCTGACAGCGGCAGCCGCCGAAATCCTTGACCTTTTCCTCGCACGAGCGGCACGGTTCCCGCATCCAGCCTTGGCCACGGAAATGGTTGAACGCGGACGATTCGTACCAGATATGACGCAGGTCCTGGTCGCGCACGTTGGGAAACGCAAGCGGCAACTGGCGTGCACCCTGGCAGGGCAGCGCGGTGCCGTCCGGCGACACGGTCAGGAACAGGCTGCCCCAGCCGCTCATGCATGCCTTCGGCCGTTCTTCGTAATAGTCCGGCGTCACGAAAATCAGCTTGCATGGATGGTGGGCAGCCGCCAGGCGCTCGCGGTACGCGTTCGTGATGCGTTCGGCACGTTCGAGTTGCTCGCGAGTCGGCAGCAGCGCGGTGCGATTCAGGTACGCCCATCCATAGAACTGGCAGGTCGCGAGTTCGACGAAGTCGGCGTCGAGGGCGATGCACAGTTCGATGATCCGGTCGATGTGGTCGATGTTGTAGCGGTGTATCACGAAGTTCAGGACCATCGGGTAGCCGCGCGCCTTGATCGCGCGCGCCATCTCGAGCTTCAGTGCGAAGGCCTTGTCGGAGCCGGCAAGCATGTTGCTTACCTGCTCGTCGCTCGACTGGAAGCTGATCTGGATGTGGTCGAGGCCGGCTTGCGTGAAGTCGGCGAGTCGAGCCTCAGTCAGGCCGATGCCCGACGTGATCAGATTCGTGTAATAGCCGAGCCCGCGCGCCACCGCGATGAGCTCGGTCAGGTCCTGCCGCACAAGCGGTTCTCCGCCGGAAAAGCCGATTTGCACCGCGCCGAGTGCGCGTGCTTCCCGCATCACGCGCAGCCAGTCGCCCGTTGACAACTCTTCACCCTGCCTCGCGAAGTCGAGCGGGTTCGAGCAATACGGGCACTGCAGCGGGCAGCGGTACGTCAGTTCGGCGAGCAACCAGAGCGGCGGGCCAGGCGGCGGAGATGAGGTGGGGGCGGGCGTGGACATTTCAGGCAAGCTCGATCCAGTGTTTGTCACGCGCAACCAGCATGAACTGATCGACGTCGTCGCTGAGTTCCGGCACGCCCGGATAGTCTGTCTCGAGCAGCGTGATGATCGCGGCAACGCTGCGCGTGCCGTCAATCAGCTTGCCGATTGCAGCAGCACTTTCGTTGAGCTTGACCATACCTTCCGGATAGAGCAGCACATGGGCATTTTGTGCTGGCTCGAACTGGAAGCGATAACCGTGTCGCCACGCAGGTGTCAGTCGTCGATCGATGCTCATGATGCGATCCCCCGATGCCAGACTCGCTCGGCGGTTACCGTGTGATAGGGTGGGCGATGCAATTCATACGCCATGGACATCGCATCGAGCATCGTCCACAGAATGTCGAGCTTGAATTGCAGGATGTCCAGCGTACGCTGCTGCGCCTCGTAGGTCGTGCAGTGCTGCAGCGTGACCTGCAGACCGTGCTCGACGTCGCGGCGTGCCTGTTCGAGACGCGAGCGGAAGTATTCGTAGCCGCCCGCATCGATCCACGGATAGTGGCGCGGCCAGGTGTCCAGGCGGGACTGGTGAATTTGTGGCGCGAACAACTCGGTCAGCGAACTGCTGGCTGCGTCCTGCCAGCTTGCGCGGCGCGCGAAGTTCACGTAGGCGTCCACTGCGAAGCGTACGCCCGGCAGCACAAGTTCCTGCGAGCAAAGCTGGTCACGGTCAAGTCCGACCGCTTGACCAAGGCGTAGCCATGCGTCGATTCCGCCGTCTTCGCCGGGGGAGCCGTCCTGGTCGAGGAGTCGCCGGACCCACTGGCGGCGCACGTCTCGGTCCGGACAGTTCGCGAGAATCGCTGCGTCCTTGATCGGGATGTTGACCTGGTAGTAGAAGCGGTTTGCAACCCAGCCCTGGATTTGCTCGCGCGTCGCGCGCCCTTCGTACATCGCGACGTGGTAGGGGTGGTGGATATGGTAGTACGCGCCCTTGGCGCGCAGGGCCTGCTCGAATTGCTCGGGACTCAGCGCGGTCTGGCTCATGGGTGCTCCATTGACTCCAGCGAGGGCGGGGTGGCTCGCCCCTACAGTTCGACGTGCATTCCGTCAAATGCGACCTCAATGTGCCGATGCGTCAGTACAGAGCGCTCGGGCGAATCCTCATCGAGGATCGGATTCGTGTTGTTGATATGCGTGAGTATCTTGCGCGGCGTCGGGAAACGCTCGAGCATGTCCAGCATGCCGCCTGGGCCACTTTGCGCGAGATGCCCCATTTCGCGGCCGGTACGCGTGCCGACGCCGCAACGGCGCATTTCGTCGTCGTGCCACACCGTGCCGTCGATCAGCAAGCAGTCGGCCGTGCACATGCGCTCCGCAAGCGCGTCGTCGACCGCGCCAAGGCCGGGCGCGTAGAACAACTTGCCACCGGTGTGAAGGTCTTCGATGACCAGGCCGATATTGTCGCCCGGATGCGGCGCGTGGCGGTGCGGCGAATACGGTGGCGCTGCACTGCTGAGTGAAAACGGCGTAAAACGCAGACCGGGGCAGGCGTTGATCGCGAAGTCCCGTTCCGGTTCGATCGGCCGCCAGCGCAGTCCGCCGTTCCAGTGCTCGAGCATCGTGAAGAGCGGGAAGCCGGTACTGAGATCGTCGTGAACCATCTCGGTGCACCAGACATCGAGCGGGCAGCCTTCGCGCAGGCTGAGGAGGCCCGTCGTGTGGTCGATCTGGCTGTCGATCAGCACGATCGCCGCGATGGCGGTGTCGCGCAATGCGCGGCCCGGCTGCATCGGCGCGAACTGCTGGAGCTGGACGCGTATGTCGGGCGATGCGTTGCAGAGAATCCACGACTCGCCGTTGTCCGAGATCGCGATTGAAGACTGTGTGCGCGCCTGTGCCCGAATGCGGCCGGCGCGGAAGCCTGCGCAGTTCGCGCAGTTGCAGTTCCATTGGGGGAATCCGCCCCCGGCCGCAGAGCCCAAGATCTGGATTTGCATGCCCGATGCCGTTCAATGGGTTCGATCGATTTCCGCGAGCGAGCCGGCACGAAGGCAGCCCCGGCGAAGGCAGCCCCGGCAGGCCGAGGCGTGGGGGCGGAAGGACGGGGCAGCGGCTTGCGGCGTACAGCGTGATTTCGAAGCCGAGACACAGGTCAGTGTAGTCAGGATTCTTCCACATGGGAAGGCGCCTGCCGAGCGTGGCACTGTCACGATAACGGGGTGTGCCTGCTGCGTTCGAACCCGGTGCCGCGCAAGATCTTCACCGACCATCTGCGCAGCTATCCGGCGGCGAAGGCCGACATCCCGGCGCTGGCCAACGTGACGACGCCATCGATTCGGCTGCACCGTTGCACGCGCGATGCCGTGCCGATCGATCAATGCGCGCCGGATTCCGTCTGCCTGTCGGTTTTCCGCTGCGGACGAATCGTCACCGTGCAGGTCGTCCCCGCGGCGAGAAACGTGCCGTCGGGAAGCGTGTCGAGGCGAACGCGCACCGGGACGCGCTGCGCGAGCCGAACCCACGTGAAGATCGGATTGACGTCGGCGAGCAGCGACGAGCTGGTCGGGTTGTCGCGGTCGCTGATGCCGCGCGCGATGCTTTCGACGTGTCCCGTCAGCGCCGGCCCGCCGGAGAGCAGCCTGACCTCGGCTGCGTCGCCGACCCGTACCTGCGGCAGCTTGGTTTCCTCGAAATAGCCGTAGACCCAGTATGAATGCGCGTCGATCAGCGCGAGCCGCGCGACGCCCGCCGCCGCGTAGTCGCCCGGATACAGGTTCAGGTTCGTGATGTAACCGTCGACGGGCGCCTTGATTTCGCTGCGTGCGAGATTGAGTTGCGCGACGTCACGCGCGGCCACCGCCGCCTGGTAATTCGCGAGTGCCTGGCGCGCGGCCGAGACCGCATCCTCGCGCACCTCGGCGGAGATGACCGAGCCGTCGAGCTGCGCGCGGCGCAGCGCCTGCTTGTCGCGCATCTCGAGTTCGGCGCGGCGCAGCGCGACCTGCGCGTCGGCTTGCGCCAGCACGAGGCGGAAGCGATCGCGATCGATGCGGAACAGCACGTCGCCGCGATGCACGACCTGATTGTCGGCGACGAGCACGTCGGTGACGATGCCCGATACATCCGGCGCGATATTCACGACCTTCGCGCGGACCCGCCCGTCGCGGGTCCACGGCGCGTACATGTAGTGGTTCCACAGCGTATGGGCGAGCAGCACGGCCGCGGCGAACAGCAGCAGCGTGACGGCCACTCGGAAGTAGGGTTGAGCGCGCATGTCGATTCGGTGCAAAAGGGGAGAAGCGGTCAGCCGGCGATCAGCAGGCCGACGCCGCTGAACAGGCAGACGAACAGGGAAACCCGGAACAGCGCCGGGTGCCAGACGCGAAGGTACAGGCCCGTGCGCGCGATCAGCCGGTCGGCGATCCAGAACGCGGCGCTGCAGCCGAGGAACGCAGGCAGCAGGCTCGGCACCAGCAGCGAGAACAGCGGGAACTCAGTGAACATCGGGAACCTCCGTCGGCGGCGCGACGGCGGCGGCCGTGGTCGCGACACCGCCGCCGAGCGACATCATCAGTTGCGCCCAGCTATCGAGCCGCGCCGCGCGCACGTTGGCCAGACTTTGTTGCGCCTGCAGCAATTCGGTCTGCGTGGACAGCACGTTCAGGTAATCGGTGAGTCCGGCGCGGTATCCGCGCGTCGCATAGTCGAATGCGCGCTGCGCGGATTGCACCGAATCCTCGATTTCGGTTTGCTGGCGCGCGAGCGACTGCAGCGAGACGACCTGGCTGGCGACGTCCCGGAACGCGGCGAGCACGGCCTGGTTGTAGGCTTCGACCGCCAGATCGTAGTCGGCGACGGCCACGCCGTACGCGCCCTGACGCAGGCCGCCATCGAAGATCGGCAGCGACACGGCGGCGCCGAAACCGTGCGTCATCGCATCGTTGTTGACGAACGTGAAGAATCCGCCGAACGCGGCGGACGCCAGCCCGGCGCTTGCGATCAGGTCGATGTTCGGATAGAAGTCGGCCTTCGCCGCCCGGATGCCTTTCGCGGTCGCCTCGACGCGCCAGCGCGCCGCGACGATGTCGGGCCGGTGGCCGACGAGTTCGGCCGGCAGGGTCGCGGGCAGCGCGACGGGGACGTCGAGCCGCAGCGCGGGGCGCGCGAACTGCTGGCCGGCGCCCGGGCCCTGGCCCGTCAACACCGCCAGCTCGTTGCGCAGCACGGCGATCTGGCGATCGAGTTCCTCGATCTGCGCGCGCGTGGCGGCGACCGGCGTGCTCGCCTGCGTGATCTCGAGGCGGCTTGCCAGGCCGGCCTTCGCGCGCCGTTCGATGATGCCGACGATATCTGTCTGGCGTTTCAGCGTCGCCAGCGCGACATCACGCTGATCGAAGGTGCGCGCAAACGTGACATAGGTGCGCACGACCGCGGTTTCGAGCACGAGGCGCGCGAAGCGCGCATCCGCTTCGGCCGCCTGCGCGTTGTCGAGCGCGCCTTCGCGCGTCGCGCGATGCTTGCCCCACAGGTCCAGCGCGTAGCTCAGGTCTGCGCCGACGGCATTGTTCCAGACGGTATTGCCGCCCGGCGGACTCGGGCTCGCGTAGCGGGCGAAGCGCGTGCGCGTGAAGTCCGCATTGGCCGACACGGACGGATAGCGCGACGCGCCGGCGATCAACGCGAGTTCCGCGAAGCGATCGATGCGCGCCTGCGCGATCCGCAGCGCCGGATTGCCGGCGACCGCCTGCTTGACGAGCGCATCGAGTTGCGGATCGCGCCATCGGGTCCACCAGTCGTCGCGCGGCCACCCGGTCGTGGCGAGCGTCGCCTGACCCGGAAACGCGTGGGCGACCTGCGCCGGATCGACGAGCGTCGCGCGTGGCGCGATGCCGCCGGTGTGGGCGCAGGCGCCGAGCAGCAGTGCGCCGATCGCCGCGGCGCCGCGCGCGATCCACGTGGGGCAGGAACGGTTCGCCGGGCGGCGATGACGATTACGCAGGCGTCGCATGAGGCGCATCGGATTCGAGCGGAAGTGACACGAGGTTGTATTGCAGCGAAACGTGGATGAAGTGCACGACGTGGCGCAGCTGCAGCAGCACGTCCGGCGCGCCGGTCGATGCGGTGTCGAGCAGCGCGAGCGCGTCGGCGGCCGCCTGTTCGGCGGTCTGCACCGAGTCGATGTCCGCATGGACGAACAGGCGCGAGACAGCGTCGCACAGCGCGCGCTCGCGTGCGCGCCATGCGTCCGACGGCGATGCGCTGGCGGTCGCGGTGCGCATCTCGACAATGCTGCGGCCGATTTCCATCGACGCGAACGTCCACGTGAGCAACTCGCGTTGACCGAGCCGGCCGCTCGCCGGTCGCGCGGCGATCTGCAGCACGAAGTCGCGCACGCCGGCATCGAAACGCGCGATCAACCCGTCCAGCTCGCCGTAGCACGCGTCGACCGCGACCAGCCGCCTGAGCTGGCGCAGGTAGAGCCGGGTCGACCATTCGCCGCCATAGGGCGCCACCACCGAATACGCGAGTGACGCGGCCGCGATCCCGAGCACCGCGGCGAATCCGGCGTCGAGCGTCGCTTCGGGCGCATAGACGCCGGGATTCGTGATGTTGCCGAGAAAGCAGAAATAGATGCTGAAGCCGAGTCCGAACGCGGCGGTGCCGGGAAACGAGTTCAGATAGGCGCCGACCATGATGAACAGCGCGAGCGCGGCTGCCAGCGACGCGAAGCCATCGAGGCTGGGCAGCAGCGAGAAATTGAAGAACAGGCTCGCGAGCCACGCGACCGCGCAGCCGAGTGCGACCTGACGCGTCGCGGCGGCGGGTGCGGGCATGATCGAGTAGAGGGCGCTCGCGATCGTCGCGGAAATGACGGCGCCCGACGCGGCCGTCCAGCCCGATGCAATCCAGAACAGCGAGACGGCGCCGATCGCGACGACTGCACGACACCCGGCGGCCGCCGCGACCATGCGGTTCGCGGTCGTGCCGAGCTTCGGCGGGCGTGCGGGCGGGGCAGCTGCGAGGTCATCCGCCGGCAGCCGGATCGCGATGAAATCCGCCAGATACGCGTGCAGGCTGACCAGCGCCTGCCGCAACAACGCGATGCCGGTGCGGGCGTCGCGCAACGCGGATGCCTCGGTCAGCGTGGCGGCCAGCGCCGCGTCGGCCGGCAGGCGGGCGATCGCGCGATCGAGTTCCGTCGCGATGCGTTCGGCGCTTGCCAGGTCGAACGGTTGCGCGGGCGCGCCGTCGGGAAGCGATTGCACGGCGTCCGCGCAGTGCGCGCGGACCAGACGCGCGGCCGCCTCGTTCGACCCGTGCGCGAGGCGGACGAGATACCGGTGCAGCGTATGCACGCGCGCGTTCGCATCGAGGATCTGCCCGGCCATGTGCGCCATCACATCGTTTCGCACGCGCAGATCATGGTCTTCGAACACGGCCGCGCTGCGCAGGTTCTCGAGCTGCGCGCGCGCCGCGACGATGCGCAGATAGCGGCGCTGCTGCTCGTCGGGCGCGAGCGTGCCGGTCAGTGCCGCACGCACGAATTGCAGCATGTCGGCGCAATGGTCCTGGCCCGCCTTCATCAGCATCGCGCGGACGTGAAGCGGCAGCACCAGCGCGCTGACGAGGCCCGCCGACAGGATGCCGATCGACACTTCGCTCAACCCGGTGACGACGTTCGCGATGATGTCGTACGGCCGGTCGATCGACGGCAGCGCGGCAATGCAGGTCGCATAGCCCGCCAGCACGAAGCCGTACGACTGATAGTTGCGGAAATACGCGGCCCCCCACGTGCAGCAGCCGATCCACAGCACGAGCGCCGTCAGGAACAGGACGCGCTCCTGCGGAAACGCGGCGATCAGCACGATCGCCGCGAGGTTGCCGACCAGCATGCCGACGCCGCGGTAGAAGCCGCGCGCGAGCACCATGCCGCTGTGCTGGTGCATCATCAGGATCACGACGGTGACCATCGCGGTTCGTGGCGCGGCCAGTTCGACACGCATCGACACGCCGGTCGCGATCACCACGGCGAGCACCGTCTTCGCGACATGGATGAGCCGCGCGCCGTCGACTTGCGCATAGACGCGGAACATCTCGATCAGTTGACGCGCGTAACCCGATTCGCGAATCGGCGGCGACAGCGTGCGCTTGGTATCTGGCATGGTGTAACGGCGGGCGGCACCGACGAAGTGCCCGGCACTTTACGGAACGCCGGTCGGTCGCGGTAGCCTGGGGAGCGGAAACTCTCTGTTCTCCGTATGGAAACGGGCGCCGGGCGGATGCGCGCGGCGCGCGGGTTAGCGGCGCTGCCAATCACGCCGCTTCGACCGGCAGCTCCGCGTCCCGAGCGGCGATCCACGGACGATCGAGCAACGCGGTTCGCGCATGTTCGATGAACGCTTTCAGCTTGGTGCTGGCAAATGGATTGCGCGGATGGACCGCGTAAATGATCTCTTCCTGAGGCGTTTCGTGCGCGAGGACGCGCACCAGCCGGCCGTTGCTCAGCGCCGGGGCGGCGATGTACGCGGGGAGAACCGCAATGCCGATGCCGTGCATCGCCGCATCGCGCAACGTCTCGCCGTTGTTCGCGAGAAACGCGCTGCCGGTGCAGACCGTGCGCGGCTTGCCGGGATGGCCGGGCAACGCGAACGACCACGTCGTCGATGCGGGAATGCTGGTGTAGTTCAGGCAGCGATGCTCGGGCAACTGGCTGATCGACGCCGGCTCGCCATGCTGGTCGCGATACGCGGGGCTGCAAACGACCACGCGCTCGCAGGTCGCGATCCGCCGGGCGACGAGCGTGCTGTCGGGCATGCGCGCCGAGCGGATCGCCACGTCGAAACGCTCCGATTCGATATTGACGACGCGGTCGTCGGTTTCCAGCGTGACGCGCACGTTCGGATGGCCGGCGGCGAATGCCGCAATCGCGGGGCCGAGCCAGAGCCGGGTCAGACTGACCGGCGCCGTGATGCGCAATGCGCCGCACAATCCGCGGGAGCGCTCGGCGATCTCCTCCGCGGCCTCGATGAGCTGCCGCATCGACGCCGATGCGGCTTCATAAAACGCAATGCCAGCGTCGGTCGGCACGACGTTGCGCGTCGAGCGCATCAGCAACTGTGCGCCCAGCGTGCGCTCGAGATCACTGATGCGTTTGCTGACGACCGATTTCGACAGCCCGAGCCGGCGCGCCGATTCGGTGATGCTCTGTCGTTCGACCGCGAGCAGGAATGCATGGATGTCGTCGTGATTCAGGGATTTCATTAGCCAATTCGGAAAGTGTCTGGCGGTCGTGACACGTGCGCAGGCCGGGAGGACGCGTGGGTCTGTCGCGGCGGCCGCGTCCCGGTGCGGCATCGAACGGCGGAAACCGTTGCCAGGGCTCGATCGCATTCGGGTCGCGAACGAATTTCGACAGGACGGTGTAAGCGTAAAGCAGTCGCTTTTGCATCGGTAGTCCGCGCGCGTTATCCTCAGTGTCCCATTTATGGAACGATCGAACGCGCCGATGCAGGATCTCAACGACCTCTATTTCTTTGTTCAAGTGGTTGAATACAAAGGATTCGCGCCGGCCAGCCGGGCGCTCGGCGTGCCGAAGTCGACATTGAGCCGACGGATCGCGACGCTCGAGCGCCAACTCGGCGTGCGGCTCGTGCATCGTTCGACACGGCAGTTTTCGACGACCGAAATCGGGCAACGCTATTTTCAGCACTGCAAGGCGATGCTCGTCGAAGCGGAGGCAGCGCAGCAAGCGATCGATCAGATGCGGGCCGAGCCGCAAGGCATCGTCCGGCTGACGTGTCCGGTTGCGCTGCTGCATGCGCGGATCGGCGCGGTCCTGGCGCAATTCATGGCCGAGCTGCCGCGCGTGACGATCCACCTGGAGGCGACCAATCGCGTCGTCGACGTGGTCGGCGAAGGCATCGACGTCGCGATCCGGGTTCGTCCGCCACCGCTGAAGGACAGCGATCTGGCGATGCGCGTGCTCGGCGAGCGGGCGTGGTGCCTCGTCGCGAGTCCGGCGCTGCTGCGCCAGAGCGGCGCCGTCGCGACACCGGACGATCTTCAGCGGCTGCCGACCCTCGACTTCGGGCCGCCGCTGGCGCAGCACGTCTGGCTGCTCGATGGCCCTGACGGCGCGCAGGCGACGGTTCGCCATGTGCCCCGATTCGTCACCGACGACATGACGGCGCTGCGCGAAGCGGCAGTGGCCGGCGCCGGCATCGTCCAGTTGCCGATCATGATGATGACCGACGCGTTGCGGCGTGGCGAGCTGGTCCGCGTGCTGCCCGAGTGGTCGCCGAAGAGCGGGATCATCCATGCGGTGTTTCCGTCGCGTCGCGGCCTGCTGCCGTCCGTGCGCGCGTTGATCGATTTTCTTGCCGACAGCTTCGCGCGCATCGACGAGCTGTAACGCGCGCGTTGCGCTCGCTCAATCCTCTTCGAGCGCGTCGAAGCGGCGCGCGAGATCCTCGAGCAGGAGCCGGACCGCCGGCGGCATGCCCTTGCGCGTCGAGAACACGGCGTGAATCACGTCGCGGCGCAGCGACCAGCCCGGCAGCGCGCGGGTCAAGGTGCCGTCGTTCAGCGCATCGCGCACGATCATCATCGGCAGTTGCACGATGCCGATGCCGGCGATCGCGGCGCGGCGCAGCGTGAGCAGGTCGGTCGTCACGAGGCGCGGCACGTGCGGCACGGTCGATTCGTTGCCGTTGCGGTCGACGAGCTGCCATTCGTGCTTGTGCACCGGCGGCCCGAAGCCCATGCTGGGCCACGCGCGCAAATCGTCCGGCGTGGCCGGATGCCCGAGGCGGTCGAGCAGGGCCGGGCTCGCGACGAGCCGCTGCGTCGCATGGCCGAACGCGCGCACGACGAGGTCCGGGCTTTCCCACGGTTCCGGGCGAATGTACAGCGCGATGTCGAGGCGTTCGCGCACGACGTCCACGCGCCGGTTCATGCCGACGATCTCGATCTGCACTTCGGGGTACTGACTTGCGAACCCGACCAGCATCGCGCCGACATGAGCGTGCAAAAGCGCGATCGGGCAGGAAATCCGGATCGTGCCGCACGGCTGGGTCTGCGCGGTCTTGACAAGCGCGTTGGCCGCGTCGACTTCGGCCAGCATCGACTTGCAGCGCGTGTAATAGGCGCTGCCGAACTCGGTGACCGAGAACGACCGCGTGGATCGCTGGATCAACGTGACGCCGAGGCGTTGCTCGAGCAGCGCGATGCGCCGGCTGAGGCGTGATTTGGGCACCCGCAGCGCGCGTCCCGCCTGCGTGAAGCCTCCGTATTCGACGACCTGCACGAAATAATAGAGATCGTTCAGATCGTATCCGAGAGCGGGGGCGGCGGCAGGCGATGCCGGATGCGAAGGAGCAGACATGCGGTTGGACGAGCGACGAGGGATCGACATGTCGCGGGTCGGCGGCGACCGCCCCGGGGCGGTCACGGATGCATGACGAACTGACCCGGGCCTGCCGCGATCAGGATCGTGAATCCGCCGATGATGCTGATGTGTTCGAGAAAGCCGGTGAGCAGCAACGTGCGCTGATTGCCCTGCTGATTCCAGAAGTCGTAAAACACGACGGCCGTCGCCAACGTGAAGGCGGCCAGCAGCAGCGACGCGATGGTCGTATGAAAACCGGCCATGATGGCGCCGCCGCACGCGAGCTGGACGGCGATCGTGCTCGCCAGCGCAAGCTTCGGCAGCGGCAGGTTCTTTGCCTGGACTTCTTCGAGGCCGTGCTTGAAAAACAGGAGCTTGTTGATGCCGCTCAGCACGTACATCAATGCGATGAACATGCGTCCTGCGAACAGCAGATAGTCGTTCATGGTGTGTGGTGGCAGGGAGACGCGTTCTCGAATGGAGATCCGGCGCGGTGCGGTGCCGGACGGGGCGCGAACGCACGCCGGAGATGCGCGACGCGCGCGGCCGGGAGGAGAAGCCGGCCGCGCGGGAAACGCGTCAGCTCTTGTCGTACGAGAACTGGATGCCCGCCGTGCCGCCGGTTTCGATGAACAGGTTAATGAACGCCGGGACCGTCTCGCTGCGCGCCCAGTCACGCTGCAGTTCGCAGAACATCTGCGCGACGCTGATCATCTTGCCGCCGGCCTGCTCGATGCGACGCAGCGCGGCTTCGTGGGCGGCCACCGACGTGCCGCCGACCGCGTCGACGGGAACGTAGACTTCGTAACCGGCTGCGAGCGCGTCGAGGGCCGGGAACGTCAGGCACGCTTCCGTCCACAGCGCCGTCATGATCAGCTTCTTGCGGCCGGTTGCCTCGACCGCCTTGCGGAATTCGACGTCTTCCCACGAATTGATCGAGGTGCGGTCATAGGTCGGATAGTCGCCGAGCACGGCGCGCAGTTGCGGAATGGGCGGCTTGTTCAGGCCGGTCTTCACGTTGACCGTCGAATGAATGATCGGCAGCTTGTACGCGATGGCCGCCTTCGACGTACCGACGATGTTGTTGATCAGCAGTTGACGATCCATCGATGCGATGGAATTCACCTGGACCGGCTGGTAGTCGATGATGATGAACGCCGAGTTTTGCGGCGTAAGCAGGTGATCGTTCGCGGGGTCGCGAATGGGTTCGCTTGCCATGATTCTCTCCAGAGCAGTTCAGGAAGTGGAACGGAATCCCGAGGGGCACACGCACGACGCATCCGCAGTGTCGGGATAGTCGCTGCGGTTTGCGTTGGCCGGCTGCCGGACCTGTTGGGTTCCGGGGGAGCAACGACCTGATTCGAACAGCTTATGCGATCCGCGAGATGTTGCGTAGCCGGCGCGAATCGAACATTGTGTTCTCGCTCGGCGAACGGCGGGCAGGCAACAATATGAATGGCCAGAACGCCCGAATTTGTTTGTATAACCAATCAATTGGGAAATGCGATTGCCGCAGATGCGTGACGGGCGAGATGCGTGCGTGATGTCGTGCGCGGCAAGAGTCGTGCGATTTCGCCGGATCACGTGGATCGGGACTGCGCGTGACGCGCGGTCTGCCTGTCGATGATGCGCGGCACGCAGTCAGTTACCGATGCACGGGTGGGACATCGGCCGCACTTCGCGGACGAAAATGCTGCGTGACAGCAAACGTGGGAGGGTGCGTGGCGGACGAACACCCGCGGGAAGACGGACGCTGCCGGACCGTGCCGCGACAGCGCGGGATTCGCGCCGCGCCGCGCGGGCGGCCGGGCGTTTGCGGATCAGGCCGCGGCGCGGCGTTTTCGTGCGTTGGCGGCGGCGCCCGACGCGCGCTTGCCGGCTTCCGCCTCGCCCGCGCGTTCGAGCACCAGGCGGGTCGTCGTGGCGAAGTGCGCGCGCAGCAACGCACATGCGCGGTCCGCGTCGCGCGCGAGCACGGCCTTGACGATGTCTTCGTGTTCCTTGCCGACGTCGCGCGCCTCGGCCAGCTCGCTGCGCAGCGACATATGGCGGTAGCGCGCCGTCTGCGCGCGCAGCGTCGCCGCGAAATGCTTGAGCCATTTCGATCGGCAACCGGCGAGCAGCGTCGTGTGGAAGTTGTCGTGCGCACGTTCCCAGGCCGGGTTCATGCGCGGCGGGGTGTCGATCACCGTCGGCAGCGAGTTCACCTGGTGAAACGCCGCGAGCACCGCGCCTTCCCATTCGAGGTTGCCGCTGTCGATCGCGTCGCGCAGCGCCTCGGACTCGATGCACTGGCGTACCGACGTCACGTCTTCGAGATCTTCCCGGGAGATTTGCGTGACGCGAAACCCGCGCTGGTCTTCGGCCTCGACGAACCCGCTCATCGCGAGCCGCGAAACGGCCTCGCGCAACGGAATGGCGCCCGCCTGATAGCGGTCAGCCAGCTCGCGGATCTTGAGTTTCGATCCGGGGGGCAGCGCGCCCGTGACGATGTCCTGAAGGATGGCGTCCGCCAGCACGGAAGCCATGGTACGCGGCGCGCCGGTGTCGGCGTTCTCTTGCGTGATGTCCACGAAGTTCTCCTGCATGTGGCGCTCATTATATGCGCAAACGCAGACATATGCAGAATTGAGGGTTAACGATAAAAGACCAAAATATATATATTTTGTACTTTTGTATCCGTCGGCGACGCACTCGCTGTCGCCCCCTCACCTGAAACTGGAGAAGTCATGCGTTACGTCAATTTTTCGCCCGACGGAAAGGCACGCCTGCTGGGCGTGCTGCAGGGGTCCACGATCGTGTCGCTCGGCGACGCGACGCTCGAGCAACTGCTCGCCGACGGCGAGGACCTGGTGGCGTACGCGAATGCCCGACGCGCATCCGGCACCGAATACCAGGCCGATGCGGTGACGTTGCTGCCGCCGCTGACGAAGCCGGGGAAGATCATCTGCGTCGGCCTCAACTATGCGGATCACACGAAGGAAAGCCCGTACGACCAGCCGTCCTACCCGACCTTGTTTCCGCGCTTCAACACCAGCCTGATTGCACACGGCGCGGCAATGATCCGTCCGCTGGTGTCCGATTCGCTCGATTTCGAAGGGGAAATGGCCGTGGTGCTGAAGCAGGGCGGCCGCCATATCACGCAGGAAGATGCACTCGATTGCGTGGCCGGCTACTCGATCTTCAACGACGGTTCGGTGCGTGAATATCAGTTCAAGGCGCCGCAGTGGACGGTCGGCAAGAACTTCGACGGCACGGGCGCGTTCGGGCCGGCGCTCGTGACGGCCGATGAAGTGCCGGCCGGCGGCAAGGGCCTGAAGCTGGAGACGCGCCTGAACGGCAAGGTGGTGCAGTCGGCCAGCACCAGCGACATGCTGTTCGACGTGGCCACCCTGATCTCGATCATCAGCGAAGCCATCACGCTCGAAGCGGGCGACGTGATCGTGAGCGGCACGCCGGCCGGCATCGGCTGGGCGCGGGAGCCCAGGCTGATCATGCGCGACGGCGACGTGTGCGAGGTCGAGATCGAGGGTCTCGGCGTGCTCGCCAACGTCGTGCGGGACGAAGCGCCGCAGCGCTGAGCGCGCGAGACGATACGACATCAGGCATGCAGAGGACACAGGAGAGACAAATGAGACAGATTCGCGTACCCGTACTCGTGGTGGGCGCAGGCCCCGCGGGATTGACGACGGCCGCGTTGCTGGCGAAGTACGGCGTGGACGTGCTGGCGATCACGCGCTATCCGGGCACCGCGCATTCGCCGCGCGCGCACATCACGAACCAGCGCACCGTCGAGGTGTTTCGTGACCTCGGCATCGAGGATCGCGTGCGCGCGGTGGCCACCTCGAATGAGCTGATGAGCAACAACGTGTGGGCGACGAGCTTCGCCGGCACGGAGTTTGCCCGCCTTCAGACGTGGGGCACGGGCGTGAAGCGCAAGTCCGACTATGAGGCCGCGAGTCCGTCTCAGATGTGCAATGCGCCGCAGCATCTGCTGGAGCCCGTGATCCTCACGGCCGCGCGCGAATTTGGCGCAAATGTGCTGTTCAACACCGAGCTCGTGTCGATCCGGCAGACGGAAGACGCCGTGTATGCGCAGGTCGTCGACCGTCTCACCGGCGAGCAGTTTGAAATCGTTTCCGACTACGCGGTCGGCGCGGACGGCGCGCAGAGCGTGGTGGTCAAGCAGCTCGGCTTCGAGCTCGAAGGCGAGATGGGCCTCGGCTGCGCGGCGAACTGCTGGCTCGAGGTCGATCTGGAGAAGTACACCGCGCACCGGCCGGGCGTGCTGTACTGGATGTGCCAGCCGGGCAGCGAATACTGGGTCGGCTCGGGCACGTGGATTTGCGTGCGGCCGTGGAACGAATGGGTGCTGCTCTTCATGTACGACCCGAAGGACGGCGAGCCGGACCTGAGCGAGGAAGCCGTGATCGCGCGCGCCCGCGCGACCATCGGCGACCCGGACATCCCGATCCGCGTGAAGGCCGTGTCGAAGTGGACGATCAACCGCATGTACGCGCGCACGATGGTGAAGGGGCGCGTCGCGATTGCGGGCGACGCCGCGCACCGCCATCCGCCCGCCAACGGGCTCGGCTCGAACACGTCGGTGCAGGACGGCTTCAACCTCGCGTGGAAGCTCGCGATGGTCGTCAAGGGCCAGGCGTCGCCCGCGCTGCTGCAGACCTACTCGGACGAGCGGCAACCGGTCGCCGAAGGCGTGGTGAGCCGCGCCATCAAGTCGGTCGGGGAGATGTTGCCGATCGCGAAAGCGCTCGGATTCTCGGAAGGACAGAGCGCAGAGGACGGCTGGGCGTCGGTGGAGGAACTGGTTTCCGACAGCACTACCGGCCGGGCGCGCCGCAAGCAACTAGCCGAGGCCGTCGAACTGCAGAATTACCAGTTCAACTGTCATGGCGTCGAGCTGGGCCAACGCTATACGTCATCGGCCATCGTGCGCGACGGCGCGACGTTCCCGGCGCCAACGCGCGATCCGGAACTGTACTACCACGCGACGACCACGCCGGGCGCGTGCATCCCGCACGCGTGGATTCAGCGTGACCGGCAACTCGTCTCGACACTGGATCTGGTCGGGCACGGCGCGTTCACGGTGCTCACCGGGCCCGGCGGACAGGCATGGATCGACGCGGCGAAGGCGGTCGGCGACGAATTCGGCATCACCGTGAACGCGGTGTCGATCGCGCATGGCACCCGCACCTTCGATGCGTATGGCGACTGGGTAAAGCAGCGGGAGATCGAGGATCATGGCTGCGTGCTGGTGCGTCCGGACCGCTTCGTCGCATGGCGCGCCGTCGCGTCGGTCGCCGATCCGGCAGCCGAGCTGCGGCGGGTCTTCTCGCAGATTCTCGGCCGGGCGCCGCACGCGCCGGGCCTGGCGGGCGCAGCAGCGGCGGCGGCCGACGCGTGACGGAGGCCGGTCATGACCGCGTTGACAACCAATCGGGCGGCATTTGGCGTGCATAGCATCGACCATTTCGCGCTCGACGTGCCGAACCTCGCCGATGCGCGGCATTTCCTGTCCGCGTTCGGCTTCGAGCTCGACGAGCGGGACGGGCAGATCCTGCTGCGCACGCCGTCGAGCCGTCAGGTCTGGGCGCGAATCCGGCAGGGCGAGCGCAAGCGGCTCGCGTATCTGTCGCTCAACTGCTTTGCCGACGACTTCCTTCCGCTGTGCGAGCAGGTGCTGAACGCAGGCGGGCGAGCTGCATCGCCCGCGGCGGGCGCGGCGGAGGGTGGGTTCTGGTTCGAGGATCCCGATGGCAATCTGCTTCAGCTCAAAGCCGGCGAGAAGACAACACCCGCCTGCAAGCCGCTCGAGTGCCGGGAAGCAGGCCCGCGCCGGTTGCGCGGCTCGCGCTTCCGCAAGGACGCGCCGCAGGTGCGGCCGACGCGCCTGTCGCACGTGCTGATGTTTACCCCGGACATCGCGCGCGCGATCGGGTTCTACGAGCGCGCGCTCGGCTTGCGTCTGTCCGATGGCTGCACGGGGATCGTCGCGTTCCTCCATGGACGCCACGGCAGCGATCACCATCTGATCGCGTTTGCGCAAGGCGATGCGAAAGGGTGGCATCACAGCGCATGGGATGTGCCGACCGTCGACGACGTCGGTCTCGGCAAGATGCAGATGCAGCAGGCCGGCTACACGCAGGGCTGGGGCGTCGGGCGCCACGTGCTCGGATCGAATTATTTCCAGTACGTCCGCGATCCATGGGGATCGTACTGGGAGTATTCGGCCGACATCGACTATGTCGACGCCGGCACCGAATGGCCGAGCAGGGGAGACCATCCGCCGGAGGACTCGTTGTACCTGTGGGGCCCGGACGTGCCCGCTTACTTCTTCGAGAACACGGAAGGGCGCTAAGCATCGCAGCCGGCGCAGTGGCGTTTGCGTCGGCTGCGAGCGATCGGCCGACGATGCGTCGTTTGCAACAGACGATTTTCGTCAATTTCATTCGTTACCTGGTCAGGATATCCATGAAAACCTGGTGTGGTTGTGCGGTTGCCGCCGTGGCATCGCTATGCGTGCCCGGCGCCCACGCGCAAAGCAGTGTCACGCTGTTCGGTCTGCTCGACGCGGGCGTGAGCTATGTCAGCAACGAAGGCGGGCATGGCAATGCGAAATTCGACGACGGCATCTATACGCCAAGCATGTTCGGCCTGCGCGGCAACGAGGACATCGGCGGTGGAACGCACGTCATCTTCCAGCTCGTGAATCAGTTCGCGTTCGGTAACGGCGCGACCGTCGGCAACAGCAACGCGATTTTCGGGCGTACGGCGTTTGTCGGCCTGCAGAACGACCGGTTCGGCACGCTGACGCTCGGCAATCAGTACGAGTTCATGGCCGACACGCTGTTCGTCAGCGGCGCCGACGCGGCGCGGGATGTCGGCGGGCTTTACAACATGCGTAACGGACCGTTCCAGAAGCTCGCGCTGCCCGGCAATCCGACCGGCGCATTCGACTGGGACCGGACGGCGGGCAGCCAGCGCGTCGCCAATTCCGTCAAGTACCTGAGCCCCGTCGTCGGCGGCTTCAAGGCCGGTGCGCTCTATGCATTCGGCGGCGTCCCGGGGTCGATCGGCGCGAACAACACGGTGAGCCTGAGCCTCGCGTATGACGCCGGCACGTTTGGCGCCGCCGCCGCATACACCAACGAGAAGTATGGCGCGCAGCCGGGATCGCCCGCGACGAGCGTGCGCAACTGGGGCGCGGGCGCGCACTACCAGTTGGGTCAGGTGAACGTGAGCGCGCTGTTTACCGCGGTGCGCAACGCCGCCAACGGCGGCGCGGCATGGATGAGCGAGCTCGGCGGCGTGTGGCAACTGAGCGGTCCGATCCGCATCGGCGCCGACTACCTGTACATGAAGGGCAACGCGACCCTCGACAACAACCACGCGCATCAAGTCACCACGACGGTTCAATACTCGCTGTCGAAGCGGACGATGGTGTACGCCAGCGGCGTGTGGCAACGCGCAAGCAGCGGCGCGCACGCGCAGATCAACGGCGTGCTCGACCCGGACGGCGCTTCGTCCGGCGCGAATCAGGCGATCGCCCGCGTCGGCATTCATACGGTTTTCTGATCGTCTCCGCTTGACGGAGAACGACATTCAATATTTGGAGACAGACATCATGAAGGCTTCTGGCGCGTCGTCCTGGGACACGTCGTACGAATGGAAGATCGTCACGCTGCTGGCCATCGGCTTCGGGCTGGTCGGCGTCGACCGGTTCATGATCATGCCGCTTTTCCCGGTGATGATGCACGACCTGAAGCTCGACTATCAGGACCTCGGGCACATCACCGCCGCGCTTTCCGTCGCATGGGGCATATCGGCATGGTTCACGGGCAACCTGTCCGACCGCTTCGGGCATCGCAAGGTCGTCATTCCGGCGATGCTGGCGTTCTCGATCCTGGCGTGCGCGAGCGGGCTCGCGTGGGGCGTCGGCAGCCTGATGCTGATTCGCGCGCTGATGGGGTTCGCCGAAGGCGCATACACGCCGTCGAGCATCACGGCGACGCTCGACGCGTCAGCGCCGCATCGGCACGGGCGCAACGTCGGCATCCAGCAGGCGGCGCTGCCGCTGATGGGGCTCGGCATCGCGCCGATCCTCGTCACGCAATTGCTGCGTTTCGTGCCGTGGCACTGGATCTTCGCGATGGTCGCGGTGCCGGGCCTCGTCGTCTGCTTCCTCACGTGGAAGGTGATGCGCGATACAAGTGCGGCCGCCGCCGCCGTGCATATGCAGACGCACGATGCGGCCACCCACCGCTGGTATGAGGCGCTGCGCTATCGCAACGTGCCGTTGTGCTTCGCCGGCATGCTGTGCTGGCTGACCTGCCTGATCGTGCTGAGCGCGCTGCTGCCGAATTATCTGACCGATTACCTGCATCTGTCGCTGCAGCAGATGGGCTTCGTGCTGTCGGCCACCGGCGTCGGCGGAACCCTCGGGGGCCTCGTGATGCCCACGTTGTCGGACCGGATCGGACGCAAGCCGGTGATGATCGTGTGCGTGCTGGGGGCGTTGCTTTCGCTCTGGCTGTTCTCGATCACCGGGGCCGATCCGACCCGGCTGTTCGCCGGTCTCCTTGCCACCCTCTTCTTCGTGTTCGCGATGATTACGCTGACCGTCGGCCCGATCAGTGCCGAGGCTGTGCCTGCTAGCCTGATGACGACGGCGTCGGGGCTCGTGATCGGCGTCGGCGAGGTGTTCGGCGGTGGCGTCGCGCCGTCGGTCGCGGGTTATGTCGCGAAGCACTTCGGCATTCAGTACATCATGCAGCTCGGCATCGGGGCGCTCGCCGTCGGGCTGGTGATCACGCTGTTGCTGAAGGAAACGGCGCCGTCGCGCATGCGTGCAGCGGCCACCGTTGCGGCGGCAACGTGACGCGCTTGCCGATATCGGCGTGCGCGGCTCTGCGCAGCGCGGAGCCACGGCGCATCGTTTTGTCATCCTTGTAATTGGACATCGTGCTCCCTATGCTTTTACCGGAATTCGTCTCTGCATCGAAATCACGACGGACGTCGTGAAGGCGGACGCCGGGCATCCGCCGTCCATCACACGATCGGCCGGGCGGGCTTTTTTTCTTCGGAGGACTGGCGTGGTGCCGGTCGCGCAATCAACCGTCGCATGGAGAGGGAAAAATGCAAAACGAGTTCAGCAGGAAAAGCGCCTGTCTGCCGTCGTCGCGGCCGCGGCATCTCGCCGTCGTCGCGGCCGTTGCGCTATTGGGCAGCCTCGCGGCCACTCATGCGGCGGCGCAAAGCGCAGCGGATTGGCCGATGGCCGGGCAGAACGCCCATAACACCCGCACCGCGGCGGGCGAGCGCACGATCGGCGTGGACAGCGTCTCGAAGCTGACGCCGCGCTGGACGCTCGACACCGACGGCAACGTGTCGGCCACGCCGACAGTAGTCGACGGCGTCGTCTACGTTCCCGATTTCGGCGGCACGTTGTGGGCCGTCGATGCCGCGAGCGGGCAAGTGAAGTGGCGCAAGAAGGTCAGCGACTATACCGGGATTCCGAACGACGCATCGCGCACGAGCCCTGCCTACTGGAACGGCACGCTGGTGATCGGCCAGGGCACGCAGGTCGCCGTGAATCCGACCGGCGCGTACGTGCTCGGCATCAAGGCGTCGGACGGCTCGCCGCTGTGGCACACGCAGGTCGAGACGGAGCCGACTGCCATCGTCACCAGTTCGCCTGTCATCGACGATGGCGTCGTCTACGTCGGGGTGTCGTCGCGGGCCGAGGCGCTCAAGGACGTGCCGAAGTATCGCGGCAGCGTGGTTGCGCTCGATGCGACGACCGGCAAGCTGCTGTGGAAGACGTACATGGTGCCCGAGGGCTATACGGGCGGCTCGGTCTGGGGCAACACGCCGGTTGTCGATCGCCAGAACGGCCTGCTGTACGTGACCACGGGCAACAACTTTACCGTCCCGACCGGCGTTTGCCGGTATCCGACGCAAAAGGATTGCAAGCGGGATGCGCCCGGTAATCATATCGACAGCTTCGTCGCGCTGAACCTGAAGACCGGGAAGATCGCCTGGGCGACGCGCACGCTGTCGGCCGACGTATCGACGAACTTCGACCACGAAGATGGTCCGGATTATGACTTCGGCTCGGGTCCCAACCTGTTCACGACGACGATCGGCGGACACAAGCGGACCCTGCTCGGCGCGGGCCAGAAGAGCGGCGTCTACTGGGCGCTCGAGCCGAAGACGGGCAAGGTCGTCTGGCATACGCAGGTCGGCCCCGGCAGCCTGCTGGGCGGCATGCTGTGGGGCACGGCCGCCGACGGCAAGCGCATCTACGTGTCGATCGGGAACCTCAAGCACGAGTCGATCACCGTCAATTCGCCGAAGGGCACGACGACGACCACGGGCGGGATCTGGGCAGCGGTCGATGCGGCGACGGGCAAGGTATTGTGGCGCACCGCCGATCCGCAGCAGATGATGGACACCGTCGCGATGTCCGCGGCCAACGGCGTCGTCTATGCCGGTTCGCTCGCGGGCAGCGGCGCGAACATGTATGCGCTCGATGCGGCGACCGGCGAAATCAAGTGGAGCTTCGAGAGCGGCGGCGCGGTCGTGTCCGGCGCGGCGATCGTCGACGGCTCGGTGTACTGGGGGACCGGCTATCACACCAAGGTCCTCGGGCTGCCTTATGCCGGCGACAATCACAAGCTCTACGCGTTTGCGCTAGCGAAACAGTAAGCGGGAAGCCACGCCCGTCGCTATCGGCGCCTGTGGTTCGATCGCCCGCTTGCCGGACGGTCGAACCACAGTTGCGCAGCGGAACGTTTCGATGGCCCGGCCAGAAGACGGATTGGGCCGCGTGGCGCGGGAGGATCGAAAAGGTTGTACTCGCAAAGGCTGAATGCCGGTTTGCACGGGATTCAGCCTTTGCGTTTTCCATTAGGGCGTGGCGCCGGTGCGGCGCGAAAGGCGTGAAGGCAAAACACGCGCGCCCCCGCTGCGTCGCGCGACTTGGCGGGGGGCGCAGGCGGTGGGCCGGATTGGCCGGACCGGTTACGATGCGGCGCGGCCGCGTCGTTCAGCGGCGCGAATCACGCGAGACGGGAAAGCTCGAAGACTTCCGCACGCTCGATGTTGTGCGCGCCCTCCGCGTGAAAACGCTGAATGTGCTCGCCTTGCGTGTGATGCTTTTCGCGCAACGCAGCATTCGCCCAGTGCTCGACAAACACGAACCGGCGCGGATCCTGGTTGTCGACATGCATCTCATATCGCAGGTTGCCCTCTTCGTTCTGGGACGGCGCGGCCAATGCAGTCAGATCCTTGCGCAACTGCTCTTCCTGTCCTGGCTTCGCATACAGGACGGCGACGATGTAAAGATCGTTCATGGTCTACTCCAGTGGTGAACGCGTGTCCGGGACGGCTCGGTGGGTCGGCGAAAGCGCCGCGCGAGACGCGACGATCGGAATATCTGAACGGGGACGATGTCCGGCGATGCCGACGTCCGCGATGCGATGCGCGTCGAGTGAAAGAACGCGCCGGCCCAATGTCGTCCCACAGTGAAATCGGTTGGTCGAGGTTCCGTTTGCGCGATGGCGCGCGGATCAAAGTGTGGATGCGCTGCCCGGATGGCACGTGCGATCGGTCGACCGATCGCGTTGACGCGGAAAAGCCGATGGTGCCGGTCCGGACGTTGCCGCTCCATCGGCGCGTCTCACAAGCGAATTGTAGTAAGGCAACATCACGCGATGCGCGAACATTGTGTTCCTGGTTTGGCAACAGGCGGCGCAACGGCTGATTTCGGCCAGGCCAGGTGATCAGGATGGCGATGTTTTTACGCGGCTGGTCTGCGGTAGCGGATTCGGCGCAGCCACCCGGCACGCAGGCAGTCACTACCGGGTGTCGCCGAAGCAGCCGTTCAGGGTTCGGGCAGCATGTGCGCCGCGTACCGCAATCCGATTCCATAACCGCCGCCGTTTCCCTCGGACGGTGTGGAGGATATCGAGAGCAACGTGCTTCACTCAATCTCCGGAACGGCCGTGTCGCGAGCCGCTATCGGATGGCCCGTGGGAGGTTAATCGACTGGGGGCGTCGCCGGCCTTAACCAATGCGGGATGGATATTGTTTGCACCATTGAGTGATGCCGCGATACAAATGCTGGCTGCGCTGGCTGCGCTGGCTGCGCTGGCTGCGCTGGCGCGCGTTGACGTTGCAGTAGGTGCGTTGGACAACAGCGTCTGAACTACGGGTTATTCGAGCGCCGGGAGCGGCGAGCGGCTGGCATAACCGGTGCCTCAAAGTTCCACGGCAGGGGCAGCTCATGACTTCCCCTCAATACGCACGGCGCGGAGCCAATCCGGATGCTCGTCTGGAAATCGGAGGCCGGCCTGCGGCCCGAGCGCAAGCTGTTCGCGCGTTAGGCCTCACAGACAATAGCCGAGAGCATCAATGGTATGACCTGTTGAATTTCTGCACGACCGCCAGCTTTTCGCGAGAGAGTTTCGACAGACTCGGTCGAACCGAATACCACGGCTCCGTAGACTGGGCCCGAGGAAGTCTTTCCATTCCCGGGTCTGAAGATCGGGTCGCCCGGTTGGTATCCAAACACTGCGCGAACTCGCAGCCCGTAAACAGTGAGATCCGTCGCATGCTTGGGACGAAACGCATTGACCGAGTTCGGCTCGACGCGAATCGGGGCGGGGTCAATCGACTGATCATTGATGAGGTTGCCAATGAACGCGTGTGCATTTGATTTGCAAGTGAATTGCTCATCGAGCGTGCGCGCGAACGCCGACGGCGTCCAAATTCCGGCCCCCGTTGCGGCCAACGAAATCAGAGGGACAAGAATGAGCCTTTTCATGGCATTGCCGTGGAACTTCGACGTCGCAAGGTAATCTTCGAGCGCGAACGCCTACAACGCAACCTGCATGATGTCGAGCGCGACACAAGGCGACCTACGCTCCAGTGAACGCTGCAGATCGGCAGGCAACACCGCTGTCTCGGCTGCCGTAAATCCGATCTGCTCGAAGTAGGGCGCGGCACCAGCGGGGTGTACGACCAGTGACTCGATCCCGCTCTGACGCGCGTCGGCGACGAGGAAAGAAAGGATTAACTCGTCGAGCCCCGCCAGTCGTGCGCGTCGCGCAACGGCGATGCCTCGAAGTAACGCGACCTTGCCATATTGCTCGAGGCCCGCGCATCCAATGATGCCGCCACTGTCCCTGGATACCAAATAGCGATCGATGTGTTCGCGGACGCCCTCGACGGGCAATTGGCAGGTACGCAGCAGGTCCTCAACTTCGGGCACGTCTTTCTCGGTTGCATAGCGGGGACGCATCACACCATCTCAACAAACAAAACATTGAGATCGATCCTATATCGCTGCTGTCGTTCTTGCGCTTAGGGATACTTCGTAAGGTGATGCCCGCGCCGAAAGTATTGGATAGTGCGTACGTAAGATCGAGACTCGACAGCCGTGTTTCCTCCCACAACTCACATGTGGCGAAACGTCCGCGATGAATGAACGGGAGAGCGTCGAAAGCCGCGGGCCCTTTTATCCGTCGTGGCCATGGAAGTCGTCGACATGACAGATTGAACGGATGAGCCGACGCGCCGCGTGTGTGGCTCGACCTGACGCGCGAAAGCGGAGCTAGCCGATTTTTTGTCACGGCGGCGCGTGAATTCCCGATGGATGGGGTGTGTGGCCAGACATTCTGGCGTATCTGTCTGGCCCGTCACGCCTCAAGAATCTCGAGTCCGTTCGTAGCCAGCGATGAACAAGGCGTGCTTCCGGCACCTTTCCACGCCATGTCCGACGCGTGCGGCTCAGCGCATTCGCTACGAATCAGGCCTCACGGTACGTACCTTTGGCCTTGGCCGCATGGATCGCCAGAATGTCCATCAGGGCCGGACTGAGGCAATCATAGGGTTCCAGGCCCTTGTCGCGCAGCGTCTGGCGTACTTCGGCCATGGCGGACGGCGGCGTTCCGCTCTCGATGATGGACGAGACGAACGCCGCGAAGGTGGGGCCGTCCCAGCCGGCATCTTTCGACAACTCGGTGTGAATGAAGTCGAGCCCATAAAAGGCATGCGCGTTGTTCTCGATGCGGCCGAACAGGTGCGTGCCGCAGACGGTGCACGCATGTCGCTGGATCAGCGCGCTTTCGTCCACGACCTTCAGCTTTTCTCCATGCGCTGTCACCGACACCTTGTCGCGGGGCACTACGCCGACGACTGAAAACAGTGCGCCCGCAGGTTTCCAGCATTTGGTGCATCCGCACGCGTGGTTGAACGCGACTTGCGAATCGACCCGGATCTCGACCGGTTCGTCTGCACACTGACAACGCAGCGTGCCACCAGGGAAATTCTCGGCGCCTTTCTGGATGCCGCGATCAACCGACGGATGAATGGCTACGGTCATGGTCTGTCTCCTTTCGTCAGTTTCAGAAATGAACGACGGTCCGGATGGATTTGCCTTCGTGCATCAGGTCAAACGCTTCGTTGATGTCAGTGAGCGGTTTCGTGTGGGTCACGAAAGGCGCAAGCTCGATCTTGCCGGCCATCGCGTCCTCGACCATCCCCGGCAATTCGGAGCGGCCTTTCACGCCTCCGAAGGCGGTGCCGAGCCAACGGCGGCCGGTGACAAGCTGGAATGGGCGGGTAGCGATTTCCTGGCCGGCGCCGGCGACGCCGATGATGACGGATTGCCCCCAGCCGCGGTGCGCGCATTCCAGCGCGGCGCGCATCACGTTGACGTTGCCGATGCACTCGAAGCTATGGTCGACGCCCCAGCCGGTCATCTCGACGATCACCTGCTGGATGGGTTTTTCAAAGTCATTGGGGTTCACGCAATCGGTGGCGCCGAAGGCCCGCGCGAGGTCAAACTTGCCGGAATTGGTATCGACAGCGATGATGCGCCCGGCCTTGGCGAGTTTGGCGCCCTGAATCACGGCCAGACCAATGCCGCCCAGTCCGAATACGGCCACGGTGTCCCCCGCCTGCACCTTGGCGGTGTTCTTCACCGCACCGAGGCCGGTGGTGACTCCGCAGCCCAGCAGGCAAACCTGCTCCGGGTTCGCCTGCGGATTGATCTTCGCCAGCGAGACTTCGGCGACGACGGTGTATTCACTGAACGTCGAGCAGCCCATGTAGTGATAGATGGGCTGGCCGTTGTAGCTGAAACGCGTTGTTCCATCGGGCATCACGCCCTTGCCCTGGGTTGCCCGCACAGACACGCAAAGATTGGTCTTGCCGCTCTTGCAGAACAGACACTCTCCGCATTCGGCGGTGTACAGCGGGATGACGTGGTCGCCGGGTTTCACGCTCGTCACGCCTTCGCCCACTTCCATCACGATGCCGGCGCCTTCGTGGCCCAGCACGACAGGAAACAGTCCCTCCGGATCGTCACCAGACAGCGTGAAAGCATCCGTATGACATACGCCGGTATGGGTGATCTTGACCAGCACTTCGCCCTTGCGAGGCGGTTCGACGTCGAGTTCGACGATCTCCAGCGGTTGACCTGGCGCAAAGGCAACAGCAGCACGTGATTTCATGGCAGTCCTGTTAAAAATGTCGTCGAGCGACCCGGCGAGTTGGCGATCCCTCGTCAGTCAGCGCAAGTAGGATCGAACGAGAGTCACGATGTCATCAATCGATCCAGAAGAGGGCGGTGCAGCATCCGCGAGCTGGGTGAACTCCTCGCGCAAATGGCTTTCGAGTACGCCAGCCATGACCCCATTGATCGCGCCGCGGATTGCTGCCAATTGCTGAAGCACCGGGCCGCACTCCGCTCCCTCTTCGAGCGCACGCTCGAGCGCGTTCAATTGCCCGCGAACTTTACGCACGCGTGTCAGGACGCGCTTCTTCTCTTCGGGGGAATGCGGCATGGTGTCGTGAAATTCAGGATACTGGGTGGAAGTATATGTCGATACTGGGCGGGAGTATACGACACAATTGTCGATGTTGGCCTGATATGCGATCAAACCGATCTCCACGCAAACGGCCGATGCACTTGAGACCGCCTGTCCGGTGCGACGGCCCGGTCTGCGCCAGGCTCCGACGAAATCGGCAGGCAGGTCGGCAACAGGCCGAGACGATGGCGGCGTGAGGAACAGTCGGTTTTGTGGACAGGACTGCCAGGGCACATCCACTGCGCGCGCATCAGTGCATGTGCTGGCCACCGTTGATGGCGATGTTCGAGCCAGTCACAAACCCTGCGTCTTCCGAACACAGGTACACGACCAGCGCCGCAACCTCGTCGGGCCGGCCAAGACGCCCCACGGGAATCTGCGGCAGGATTTTTGTGTCGAGAATATCCTGAGGGATCGCCGTCACCATCTTCGTAGCGAGATAGCCGGGCGAGATCGTGTTGACCGTCACCCCCTTGCGCGCGACTTCGAGCGCAAGCGCCTTCGTGAAGCCATGCATACCCGCCTTGGCCGCCGCATAGTTGGTCTGCCCGATGGAACCCTTCGAGCCATTGACTGACGAGATGTTGATAATGCGGCCCCATCCTCGTTCAACCATGCCGTCGCACAATGGCTTGGTCATGTTGAACACAGAATCCAGATTGGTGCGAATCACCGCATCCCAGTTGACCTTGTCGAGTTTGCGCAGCGTCATGTCGCGTGTGATGCCGGCGTTGTTCACCAGAATGTCGATCGGGCCAACATCATGCTGAATCTTCGTTGCACATTGCAGGCACGAGTCGTAGTCGGCCACATCCACGGCATAGGCGCGGAAGCTGCGCCCTTGCGTGTCCATGCCGATCAGCCAGTCGGTCACGCCGGCGTTGGCCGGCGAGTGGGTAACGACGACCTCATAACCCGCGTCGTGCAGCTTCGTGCTGATGGCTTCTCCCAGCCCGCCCATGCCGCCCGTTACCACCGCAACACGTTTCGTCATGTTCTCACCCGTAATGGTCAATATGGCGGGAATGATCCATACCCGATGGCCGCCCCGCTCAACCGGCCACCGGCACGCCAGCACCAGGCCGCCCGCTCCAGGACGACACGGACTGCATGCCGCGCGAGCAGAATCGGCTGGCTTCGATCTAAACCGCGTGTGGATCGTGGCAGGCGCATCTGAGTGATGCACAAACGGCGTTCACCCGGTCAAGCAGCGCGCGGCCCAGCGATGCGAGGTCGCGCAGCAAGTTCGCCGCCTGGAGCGCATGGATCGGAGCGTGCCAGTAGTCTGGCGATGTCACCGGGATTGACCTCCGGTACCGTGATCGTGATTCACGTGCTCGAGTTGCCTGATGATGGCGTGGAGATGCAGCAGTTCCTGCACGGCTTGATCGTAAGCGCTTGTCTGTTTCCCACGCCGATTCATCTTGCCGTGCCGTGCGGATAGATCGTGCGCGTCGACGCTCCCGTCGATAATGGCCGACCACGTAGCCGACCGCGACCACCACCCCCGCCAATCCCATCGCCATGCTCACGCAGCGGTCGTCCATCAACGTCGCCTCCTTTATCGCGGCGACGAGCGGCCCGATCAGTCAGCCCGGTAAGAGCAGCCTGACTGTGCTGTCGCGTGACACGAATCACCTCCGCCTCTCCGTCAAAGATCCAAGGTCTCTGGACGTTGACGAGTGAGCGATTGCGCTCGGCACCCCATGCCAGTAATTAACGCTTCGTGGCCTGTGCCGCCGGCTCGACGCCGCGCTTGACCGATTTCGCGGCCGCGACTGCGGCCATGTCAAAACCGCTCCGGGTCACCTCGACCGCCTGTTGGCCAGTTCGCTGCAGCGTTTCGTAGAGCGTGCTGGCGGCGGTCATCGCCGAATTCAACGCCGCCATGGCGGCCTCTGAGCCGGCGGGCGCGCCTTTCGCGACATCCGCCACCAGCGTTCTGGCCTGGTTACCGTACGCTTCCCACTGAGCCAGCCCCAACCGCGCGATTTCGGCCTGGGTCGCCGTCACGATTTCGACCAGCTGACGACTGTAGGCTTGTATCTTTTCCGCCGTGGGCGCGACAAGGCCGGCCTGCAGTTCGAGCCAGTCGTGCGGCTCTTTGACCGACAAGGATTTCTTGGCCTGATCGAGCGTATCGTCCATCGCGGACCGCATCGCCTGCATGTTCAGCTGGGTGAGCTTCTCGACGCTCTCGACGATGCTATTGGACACGCCGAAGAGCATGTCGAGGTTGGCCTTCTGGGTCGCAGCAAACTGCTCAGGGGTGTTCATGATCAAGCTCCTGTAAGAGGCCGCGCGCGTGCGACACGACGGCCGTCGAGCAATACCACGTGGGGGATCGCGCAGACGAACAGGCCATGCGCTGCATAGGTAGCAACGTCACCTGCGAACGCAGGTGGTCAAGCTTGGTGGATCCGCTTCAGCGATACCGTGCGACGGCCTGCAGCACGGCATCGCCGTCGCGGGTGAGCCGCGGACGCTGCTGTCCCGACGCGAGCTGTTCCAGTGCAACCAGTTGCTGTTCCAGCAGGGTGTCAAGCTCTTCGCGACTGAGATCGATCTGATCAGGTGCGGACTTGACCAACATCAGCGTGGCGAATTCATGGGGACTCAGCATGGCTGTCTCGCAGATGATCTGGATCAACGTTGCTGGAAGGTAGGAATTGCCACTGTCGCGCCGGCGGCACTCCGGTGTCGGTCGCAATTCCTGTCGTTCTGGTCTTGCGAAATCCGCGTTTCCCAACACCAGAATGACTATGCTAGTCCGCGATCAGGAACGGTGCCAGATGAATATTATTGATAAATGACACATTGTTGATAGGTCACATGCTTGTAAGATGACGCGATGACCTTGTTTAGCGCCGCCAATGGGTGTTGCAATGAAGCAAAGTCGGCGTGTTCGACACCGCAACGCATCAATGTCACGAATGGCGACTGCCTGGCCATGATCCGCATGCGTACGCGGTATTCGACGACGACCCGGACATCGTCTGGCTCAGTGAAGGGAACGCAAACGCGTTAGTGCGCTTCGACCCGCGAGCCGAGCGGTCCGAAGTGTTCAAGCTGCCGCGCCCACACGCGAACGTACGCCAGATAATGGGGCGCTCGGGAGAAGTCTGGCTGTCCGAATCCGGCACCGATCATCTGCTGCGCGACCAGACTCGCGCAGGAGATGCCAGCGGCAACTGACCAGCCACGCCCTTGCAGGGCGCGCGAGTCTGCGCGATATTGGTCGTGATGGCTGGCGCATGCGCCTGCCTGGAGACCGCGATGACAAACCGGCTCGCTGCAGAAACCTCGCCTTACCTCCGCCAACATGCGGATAATCCGGTGGACTGGTATCCGTGGAGCGAAGAGGCATTTCGCCGCGCCCGCGACGAAGACAAGCCGATCCTGCTCTCCGTGGGCTACGCCGCGTGCCACTGGTGCCACGTCATGGCGCACGAGTCGTTCGAGAACCCGCGTATTGCCAGCCTGATGAACGAGCACTATGTCAACATCAAGGTCGATCGGCAGGAGCGTCCCGATATCGACGACATCTACCAGAAATTCAACCAGATGACGGGACAAGGGGGCGGCTGGCCGCTCACCGTGTTTCTCACGCCGCAGGGTGACCCGTTCTTCGGTGGCACCTATTTCCCGCCGAACGACCGCGTTGGCCGCCCGGGGCTCGCACGCGTGTTGATAAGTCTGAGTGAAGCCTGGCAGCATCGGCGAGAGGGGCTGCGCGACATTGTTGCGCAGATTCAGGAGGGCTTCCGACAGCTCGATCAAGCAAACCTGGGCGGGCAAGCCGCCGAATTCGAGGAGCTGCCGGCACAGACGGCCCGCGCCCTGGCAACGGACACTGACCCGGTCCATGGCGGGCTGGGCGGCGCGCCCAAATTTCCGAACCCGAGCTGTTATGACCTCATCCTGCGCGTCTATGAACGAAGTGGCGAGCCTGCGCTCCTTGACGCACTGGAACGCACGCTCGATTACATGGCGGCCGGTGGAATCTACGACCAGCTTGGGGGAGGGTTCGCCCGCTATAGCGTCGACCCGCACTGGACCGTGCCGCACTTCGAGAAAATGCTCTATGACAATGGCCAGCTTGTGAAGCTGTACTCGGATGCCTACCGCCTGACCGGCAAGCTGGCGTGGCGCCACATCGTCGAGGAGACCGTCGCGTATGTTCTGCGTGACATGACGCACCCCGATGGCGGCTTTTATGCCGGCGAAGATGCGGACAGCGAAGGCGAGGAAGGCAAGTTCTATGTCTGGACGCCCGCCGAGATCAAGGCAGTCCTTGGCGAATCCGAAGGTACACTGGCGTGCCGGGCCTACGGTGTGACAGAACACGGCAACTTCGATCACGGCGCCACGGTGCTCCACCGCGCGGTCGAGGAGGACGCGCTGGAAGCGCAGTTGGCGGGCTGGCGCGAACGGATGCTGGCGGCGCGCGCCCAACGTGTGCGTCCGGCGCGGGACGACAACATTCTCACCGGCTGGAACGGCCTGATGATCGAGGGGCTCTGTGCCGCCTTCCAGGCGACGGGCCGGTCCGAGTATCTCGGCGCGGCAAAGCGTGCCGCGATTTTCATCGAGAACAGGCTGACACTGTCCGACGGCGGCGTGTTCCGGGTCTGGAAAGACGGCATGGCCAAGGTGCCGGGGTTTCTCGAAGACTACGCCTTCCTCTGCAACGCGCTGCTCGACCTCTACGAATCATGCTTCGACAAGCGCTTCCTCGATCGTGCGATCGAACTTGCGACGCTCATCCTCGACAAGTTCTGGGACGACGGGCTGTATTTCACACCGCGCGACGGCGAGCGACTGGTGCACAGGCCCCGCGCACCATACGACGGCGCGTGGCCGTCGGGCATCTCGTCGAGCGTGTTTGCCTTCCTGCGTCTGCATGAAGTCACCGGCCTCGACTTCTACCGTGACCGCGCCGACCACGAATTCCGGAGATACGCGGCCGCGGCCGGCAGAGCGCCAGCCGGCTTCGCTCATCTGCTGGCCGCCAGAGACTTCGCGCAACGCGGCCCGCTCGAGATCATCTTTGCAGGCGACAAATCGGCCGCTGACGCACTCGTCACCCGCGTTCACCGCGCATACCTCCCCGCGCGCGTGCTGGCCTTTGCCGAAGACGTGCCGATCGGGCGGGAGTGCCACCCGGTCAAGGACAGGCCTGCGGCATATGTTTGCCGAGATCGCACGTGCGCTGCGCCGGTAACCGACGGCAACGCGCTCCTTGAACTTTGTGCATCCGGCAGGGCATCGAGCGCGGGTATTGAACCGGCGGGCTGAACATGTCGTGCCAGCCGAGAGTCCAATGGATTGTTGTCTTCGACAGGGTTCTGCCATGTCTCACGCTTCATTTGTCCACGCTCACGCTGCCCACTCCGATTGGCGGGTGGCCCTGGCCGAGTGCCAGAGGCAGATTCAAGCCAAAATTGCGGCGCGTGCGGCCATCCAGGATGAAACCGAGCTGTTCACCCTCGGTTGGTGCTACCTGAGCGACTATTACGCACCCGAGTCCGAGGCAATCCTCGATGAACTGCACCGCGCTCTGCCGGGCGTCGCGTGGGTCGGCACGGTCGGTGTCGGTGTGGCCGCGAGCGGCATCGAATACATCGACGAACCGGCCCTGGTTTTGATGGTCGCGCCGCTGCCACGGGACTCGTTCCGGCTATTCTCCGGCCTGCAGCCGCTGCCTGCGATATCCTCCGGGTTCGTGCCCCATACGGCGCTGGTTCACGCCGAGGGCAGCACGCCGGACGTGCAGGAGTTGCTGCACGAGCTGAGCGCACGCACGACCACCGGTTATCTCTTCGGCGGCCTGTCCTCGGCGCGAAACCGTCCGCTGCACATCGCGGACGGCGTGTTGACCGGGGGGCTGTCAGGCGTGCTCTTCGGCCCCGAGGTCAGTCTGATCTCACGCGTGACGCAGGGCTGCCAGCCCATCGGGCCGGTGCGCACCATTACCCAGGCCGATCGCAATCTGGTGGTCACGCTGGATGACAAGCCCGCACTCGATTGCGTGCTCGAAGATCTCGGGCTCGACCGGGATCTGCCACCCGATGCGTTGTCGGAGGGGCTGTCAGGCACCCTGGCGGGCTTGAGCATCGGCGCCGAGGACGTGCCGAAGGGACCCGGAAAGTTCGGCGCGGATACACTCGTGCGGCACCTGGTAGGCGTGGATCCTCAGCACCGGATCCTGGCGGTTGCGGATCTGGTCGAGCCCGGCATGCATCTGGCCTTTTGCACGCGCAACCCCGAAGCCGCGCGGGCCGATCTGGTGCGCATTGCAACGGAAATCCGCAGGGAGCTGGAGGGCGGCACGGCGGGACACGTGTCGGGCGCCCTGTATGTCAGTTGCTCGGGACGGGGCGGCCCGCACTTCGGAGCGCGGCATGCGGAGTTGCAGACGGTGCGGGATGCGCTGGGCGACGTACCTCTGGTGGGATTCTTCGCCGGCGGCGAGATCGCAAGGAATCACCTTTACGGCTATACCGGGGTACTGACGGTCTTTACGAGCGGGAATTGAGGCCCCCGGACATGGGTATACAGTGGGAATTCCGCAAAGACCGCTGCCGCACACGTGTAAATCGAGGCGATGCCTGCGCCTCCATCTTGCCAGCGCATTGGCTACGTAACGGACTTGCGCTACACGGAATCGAATGTAGAGACACTGTGTCAGTTGATGCACGATGTGGACCTGCTTTTTATCGAGAGTGTCTTTCTTGACGAGGACAAGGCGCACGGTCTGCGCAAGAACCACCTGACTGCCCGCCAGGCCGGACTGATTGCGCGCCGGATCGGCGCCCGGGCGGTCGTGCCGTTCCACTTTTCGCCGCGTTACGAAGGACGCTCGGCAGCACTGATTGCCGAAGTGCAGGGGGCATGGTCCGGGATGTCGGCGCTGGATGGGTAAAGGCCTGGTGAGACGAGGGAAGCTTCACGAACTGTCGCGCGCTCATCGTGCATTCGGGGCCGACGATTTCCTTTCCGGGGAGCCCAGTCGCGCCAACGACCAGTATGCGCAACCATCCCTCTATACTCACAGGTGGACGTACGTCCATTCTGGCGCGCGGATGCCATGCGGTTCGACCGCGCGTTGTGCAGCGCGCAAACGCCGAACCGGCCCAGTGCGCCTCGCGCGCGGGCGCCGACCTGGGACACCATGCTGACGCTATCGAACGTTTCGAAAAGCTATCCGGGCACCCAGCCGCGCAATGTGCTGAGCGGCGTCAACCTCGAATTGAGCGCGTGCGAGTGTGTGGCGATCATGGGTGAATCCGGCGTGGGCAAGTCGACCCTGCTGAATCTGGCAGCCGGGCTCGACCGCCCCGATACCGGGCAGATCGTTTTCGACGGACAGGATCTCGCGTCGCTCGACGACGATGCCACCACGCTGCTGCGCCGGCAGAAGATGGGCTTCGTGTTCCAGGCGTTTCACGTGCTGCCGAATCTGAGCGCGGCGCAGAACATCGCGCTGCCGTTACTGCTGAACGGCGTGCGCGCAACGGATGCGTCGGCGCAGGTGGCGGCCGTGCTTGCATCGGTCGGACTCGAAGGACGCGCCGATACGATGCCGCGCGAGCTCTCCGGCGGCGAATTGCAGCGCGTGGCGATTGCGCGTGCGCTGGTACACCGGCCACGCCTCGTGCTTGCGGACGAACCAACCGGCAACCTGGATCACGACACCGCGATGCGGATCCTGCGCCTGCTGCGCGAGTTGACGCAACAGTGCCGCGCTGCCGCATTGCTCGTCACGCACTCGGCGGTGGCGGCCGCGACGGCCGACCGTATCCTGCGACTGACGCCGCGCGGGCTCGAGCCGCATGGTCTCGGGCACCATGGAAGCGCATGAGCGATGCGTGCCCCGCAAGCCGTGCCAGCCATTCGTTCACGCAGACGATTCGCCGGACCCGGTGCATACGGGACCGTGCTCGTCTTCGGCGAGACGCGCCGCCACCCGTTGCGGGCATTGGTGGCGATGCTTGCGATCGCAGTCGGCGTCGCGATGGGCTACGCGGTCGATCTAATCAACCGCGCGGCGCTCACCGAACTGTCATCGACGGTCAATTCGCTGATGGGCAATGCCGACGTCGAGATTCGCGGCCCGCGCGCAGGCTTCGACGAAGCGCTGTACCCAGCCATCGCGCGCCTGCCGGACATCGCGATGGCAAGCCCTGTCGTCGAGGTCGATGCGCCGGTGGCGGGCCGCAGGACACCGTTGAAGCTGCTCGGAATCGATGTCTTTCGTGCTGGCTTCGTGACGCCGAATCTGGTCGGACGAAGCGGGGACGCAGGTGCCGGCAGGCTCGACCTGCTGGACCCGGATGCGGTGTTCCTGTCGCCGGCGGCAATGGCATGGACCGGCCTGCGGCCGGGCGAACGCCTTGTGGTGCAGGTCGGGCTTCAATCCGTCGTGTTGCGCATAGCCGGCGCGCTGCCTGCAACGGGCGAGGCCGTGCGCGTCGGCGTGATGGATATCGGCGCGGCGCAGTGGCATTTGCAGCGGCTCGGCACGTTGCAGAGGATCGACATCAAGCTCAGGCAGGGTGTCGACGTCGACGCGTTCAAACGCTCGGTCGTCCAGCTTCTGCCGGCCGGCGTCGCTGCGGTAACGCCGCTCGACAATGCGCGCCGCACGTCACAGCTGTCACGCGCATATCGCGCGAACCTGAACGTGCTGGCATTGGTCGCGCTGTTCACGGGTGCGTTTCTCGTCTTCACGATGCAGGCGCTCGCCGTGCTGCGGCAGCGCACGCAGTTCGCGTTGCTGCGCGCGCTCGGCGTGACACGCCGTGGCGTGCTCGGTCTCGTCGTCGCCGAGGGCGCCGTACAGGGCGCGCTCGGCGCGCTGCTGGGTATCGCGCTCGGCTTCGCACTTGCCGCAGCCGTGCTGCGTTTTGCCGGCGGCGATCTCGGCGGCGGCTATTTCGAAGGCGTGCAGCCGGCGGTGCACTTCACCCCGGGGGCCGCGTCGATGTTCTTCGCGCTCGGCCTGTGCGCGGCGCTGCTCGGCAGTGCCGCGCCGGCAATCGAAGCCGCGCGCGCGCAGCCCGCGCAGGCGCTGAGAGCAGGCGATGAAGAAAAGCCGCTCAAACGCCTGCACGCATCGTGGGCCTGGACGAGCGCACTATGCGCAGTCGGCGCGGGTCTCGCGCTGACGCAGCTGCCGCCTGTCGGCGGATTGCCGGTGTTCGGCTACATGGCGATCGCGTTGCTGCTGCTCGGCGGCATTCTTGCAATGCCCTTTGCCGCCCGTGCCGTGTTCGACGCGCTGCTACCTTCACAACGTGCACTGCCGCAGTTGGCCCTCGCCCAGCTAGCTCACGCGCCCGGTCGCGCGGCGATCGGGCTGGCCGGCATCGTCGTGAGCTTCAGTCTGATGGCGGCAATGACGATCATGGTGTCGAGCTTTCGCATTGCGGTGGACGACTGGCTGCAAGTGCTGCTGCCCGCGCCGCTTTACCTGCGCGCATCGCCAGGCGGCGACAGCGCGTACCTGTCCGCAAACGATCAGGCTGCGATCGTGGCGACACCCGGCATCGAGCGCGCCGAATTTCTGCGCGCGACGCAGATTTCGCCCGACCCGCGCCTGCCGCCAGTCAGCCTGATTGCACGGCCGATCGACCCCCGCAATCCCGGCGCACGCTTGCCGCTCGTAAGCGGGCCTGTCATGCCGCGCGATGGTGAACCTCCGCCGGTGTGGGTCAGCGAGGCGATGACCGATCTGTACGGCCTGCATCCTGGGCAGACCGTGGCATTGCCGGTCGCCGGCCAACGCGTCACGTTCACGGTGGCCGGCATATGGCGCGACTACGCACGCCAGTTTGGCGCGGTGGTGATCGACGAGCGCGACTATCGGCGGCTCACGCATGATATGCGTGTCACCGATGCGGCGTTGTGGCTCGCGTCAGGCGTCACGCCATCACAGGCGATGACGCGTCTGCGCGCGCGCATCGCCGGCGGACAGCAGCTCGCGTTCGCCGAGCCCGGCGAGATTCGCGCGGTAACCCTCAAGATCTTCGATCGGAGCTTCGCTGTCACCTATCTGCTGGAAGCGGTCGCGGTGTTGATCGGCCTGTCCGGCATCGGCGCGAGCTTCAGCGCGCAGGCGCTGGCGCGCGCCAGAGAGTTCGGCATGCTGAGACACATCGGCGTCACGCGCCGTCAGATCGCCGCGATGCTTGCGCTCGAAGGCGCGCTCCTCGCCCTGCTTGGCGTGCTGTCCGGTTTGCTGCTGGGATCGGTGATCGCGGCGGTGCTCGTGTATGTGGTCAATCCGCAGTCGTTTCACTGGACCATGAGCCTGCATATGCCATGGGGACTGCTGGTTGCACTTGCGTCGGCAGTCATCTGCGCCGCCGCGCTCACCGCACTATGGAGCGCTCGCGCGGCCATGCTGGTGGACGCGGTGCGTGCCGTGCGCGACGACTGGTGATGCAATGAACCGGCGCACGTTTCTGCTCGTTCCTGCGGCGCTGGCGCTTGGCTCCCGCGCGTCGGCCGGCACACCGGACTATCCTCAAGTGGTGAACGGACACGCGCTCGAGTTTCCACGCGACTACGGCGCGCATTCGCGCTATCGGACCGAATGGTGGTATGCGACCGGCTGGCTGCAAACCGATACGAGTCCCGCACTGGGTTTTCAGGTGACGTTCTTTCGTTCGCGGCCCGCCCTGGACGATGCGAACCCAAGCCGGTTCGCTCCGTCGCAGTTGCTGTTTGCGAATGTCGCACTAAGCGATACTCAGGTGGGCAGATTGCAGCACGCCCAGCGCGCCGCGCGCAGCGGTTTCGGCCTCGCCGAAGCGAGCGAAGCGGATACCGACGTGCACGTCGGAGATTGGTCGTTTCGGCGTGACGCCAACGGACATTACGGTGCCCGTGTCGCCGCGCCCGATTTCACGTTCGCGCTCACGATGCGCCCGGCGCATCCGGTGCTGCTCAACGGCATATCGGGCTACAGCCGTAAAGGCCCGCTCGCGAACGAGGCGAGCTACTACTATAGTGAGCCGTGGCTGCACGTGAGCGGCACCTTGTTTCGCCGGGACAAGGCCAACGGCCGGGCGGAGCCCGTGCGCGGTCACGCATGGCTCGACCACGAATGGTCGTCGGCGCTGCTGGATGACAACGCTGTCGGCTGGGACTGGATCGGCATCGATCTCGATGACGGCGGCGCGGTGATGGCGTTCGTGATTCGCGACAAGGCGGGCCGCAAGTTCTGGGCGGGCGGCACGCTGCGGGACGCGAATGGTAATACCCGCGCGTTATCGCCGGAGAACGTCCGCTTCACGCCGCTGCGCTGGTGGCGCTCGCCGCATACGGAAACACGCTATCCGGTTGCAATGCGCGTCGATGCGGGTGAGGTGCGGCTGCTGCTCACGCCGTTGATGGACGATCAGGAGCTCGACAGTCGTGCGAGTACGGGAGCGGTGTACTGGGAGGGAGCGGTGACTGCATTCGAAGCGCCGAATCGGGTGCATGCCCGGGGGGCGGCAAGCGCGATTGAAGGAACAAGCGGAACTGACGCGCGCGCCGGAAAGAAGCTTGGGCGGGGGTACCTTGAATTGACCGGGTATTTCCGCCGGCTGGATCTGTAGCTCAGAAATGCTTTGCGGTGCAGAGCGGCGTATCAGCGCAATCTTCTCGCAGCACATCATGCTGCTCAGAAACTGTCGGCGTCGCTGAGTGACCTTCTGATCTTCCGCAAGGGGGCGCATGACGATCTGGATCGGGAGTTGATTGCCAGCATCCACGCGTTGGCGAGTTGCTGAATGCGGCTCACCGATTGCCTTTCGTCGATGTGCCGAGGCCTGTCTACGGCAAATTCCTCATCGTCAGTGATGCACACGATCAATCCGGCTGTTGGATGAATGCGTCGCAATCGTCGAGCATGAGCTCGGTCAGCCGTTCCGCAGGCTGCGGTCTCGCCAGCAGATAGCCTTGCCCCTGGTGGCAACCCGCCTCCCGCAGAAACGCGAGTTGCTCCGTCGTCTCCACGCCTTCCATCACCACGTCGAGGCCGAGCGCGCGTCCCATGGCCACGATCGCGCGAATGATCGCGCGGTCCGGCGTGTGCGCGTCGTTGCCGCTGAGAAACGACCGGTCGATCTTCAACTTGTCGACCGGCAGGTCCTTCAGGTACGCGAGTGACGAGTAGCCTGTGCCAAAGTCGTCGATCGCGAGGCTCACGCGCCGTGCCGCCAGCTCCCGTAGTAGCGTTCCGATCTCTTCACGCGAATTCATTGCCATGCTTTCCAGGAGTTCGAGCTGCAGCCGCTCCGGCGGCAACGCGGTCTCGCTGAGGATCGCCGTCAAGTCGGACAGGAACCCGTCGATGAAGCACTGCCGCGCCGACAGGTTTACCGCGACGCGGCCAAACTCCAGGCCTGCATCGAGCCAGCGGCGCGCCTGCTGGCATGCCTCGCGCAGGACCCAGCGGCCGAGCGGCACGATCAGCGCGAACTGCTCGGCAAGGGAGATGAATTCGCCCGGCGAGATGAGTCCGCGGTGCGGGTGATCCCAGCGCAGCAGGGCTTCGACGCCGACAATGCGGCCGTCCGAAAGGTCATACTGTGGCTGGTAAAAGAGGCAGAATTCATTTTGATCGAGCGCGCGGTGAAGTTCGCCGAGCATCTCGAGCTGCGCCATCGCCGACGACGTCATCTTGCCCTCGAAGAACTGGAACACGTTGCGTCCACGGCTTTTCGCGCCATACATCGCCTGATCGGCGAGCATCATCAGTTGCACGGCCTGCGTAGCGTCGTCCGGATAAATGCTGATGCCGATGCTCGGCGTGGTAAAAATCTCGCGGCTGTCGAGGCTGATTGCCTGCCCCACCAGGTCGAGCAGCTTCTGCGCCAAGTGGCCGATGTCGCGGACATCGGTGAATTCCTCGAGCACGATTGCGAACTCGTCGCCGCCGAGCCGCGCGACGGTGTCGCTCGCGCGCAGGCCGGCCAGCAGCCGCTCGGCCACCGCTTTCAGAACTTCGTCGCCGGCGTTGTGGCCGAGCGTGTCGTTGACGAGCTTGAACCGATCCAGATCGAGATACATCACGGCGACTTTGCGTCCGCTTCGGCTCGCGTGGACAATTGCTCGCTCGAGCCGCTCCTCGAACAGCGCGCGGTTCGCGAGCCCGGTAAGCACGTCGTGCGTCGCGAGATAGCGCAGCCGCTCTTCGTTCTGGCGTCGCTGGGTGATGTCGGCGAAGATGCCTGCGTAGTGCGAGATGTTGCCTTCGTTATCGCGAATGCTCGTGATGGTCAGGTACTCGAGGTAGAGTTCGCCGTTCTTGCGGCGGTTCCAGATCTCGCCTCGCCAGTGTCCGTCTGTCGCGAGCGAGTGCCACAGGTCCTTGTAGAACGTTGGGTCCTGACGTCCCGAGTTGAGCAGGCTCGGGTTGCGCCCGAGGACTTCCTCCTCCGTATAGCCGGTGAGGCGCGTGAATGCCTGATTGACGCGTTCGATCCTCGCATTCCGGTCGGTCACCATGATTCCTTCGAGCGCCGATTCGAATACGCGATCCGCCATGCGCAGGCTGAAGCGCGCACGGCCGAGCGCTTCGTCGCGCTCGCGCAGCGCACTCTCCAGTTCATTGACGTACTCCTCTTCGATGTTCTGCAGGATGTCCGTAAAGCTCAGCAACCTGGTCAGGCGGCCTTCGCGGTCGCGCACGCCGACATGCCGGATATGCTGCTGCAGCATGAAGCGCTGCGCGGCATATAGGCTCTGGGTCGCCGCGAGCACCTGCAGGGGGCGGCTCGCATGATCGCCGACCAAGCCGCCGAGCGCTTCGTTTGCGATCAGGCGTACCACGTCTCGCTCGGTCAGGATGCCGTGCTCGCCGTCCGCATATGCAACGACGAGCGCATCGAGCTTCTGTGTCCGCATCCGCGCGATCGTATCGTGCAGCGAAAGATCAGCCGGCACAACAACGGGAGGGCGCAAGTTAACCGACTCCAACGGCCTCAAGCGCAGAAAAAACTCGGCGCCCTGGTTCACGACCACGTCGGTTTGGGTCAGCACGCCGATGCACGCGCAGTCCCTGACGATGCCGAAGTGGCGGATGCCCGACTGCTTGAAGCGGACCGCCGCTTCGCCGAGCGACGTGTCCGCATCCAGCGTGAGCAGCGGCGCGCTCATTGCGGTGCTGATCGGGCGTTCGAGTGAACGAGCGTCCTCGCCGACGGCCAACGCGTCCTGTTCAGTCCAGATACCGACGGCCTTGCCGCCGTCCATCACGACGATCGAACTGCAGCGCTCGGCGAAGATGCGCCGTGCAACTTCGCGCACGGGCATGGTGGGCGTGCACGTCAGCATCGGGCGCGCGATCAGACGGGAAATGGGAATAGCGTAATTGCTCGTCGTATACATATACTCGGACCCAAGGCGGTGAACCGTTGCAGCGTGCGTCTGTCCGATGCACCGGCGAAACGCCGCACGCGGATGGCTGGCGCATGTGCCGCCGTTCCCGCATTCGTCCGCGGCACGCATATGCGGGAGCGGTTGCGCCGCGCGCGCACGATTCGGATCGGCAGGGTGCCGATCGGGGCAAGCGCGGGGGAATGCGTTGCGTCACGACCATCGAGGCATTTCGGCGGCGCCGCCGGTCTGGCTGATGCGCGTGTAGCGATTTCGCCTGGCTGGCGACGACGGACAATACGCCGTAACTCGTTCTCCGTTAACGGCAGGCGAAGCTGGAAATTGAGCGTCAAAACGTCGCATGGCGCGACGGGGGGCTCGATGCCGTATCGGTGCGGGCCGGCATGCAAGGGGGCGCCGTCTAGCCACGGAAGGAGGTGCGAGCGCGAGCCCGCTCAGCGCGGGTGCGAAGCGCGTGCGATTTGTGGCCCGAGTCCAGGGGAGGCCGCACTGACATCCATCGATTGTCAATTTCGTCGCAATCGTCGCGCACATGTGAGCCACGTTGCATGCTGCGTCCGGTGTCAGGGCGGATTTACCCCGGTGGATCTTCCGGCAAGGGTCGGTTTTCCTCGTGCAGTAACAGAAATTAAACTGTCACTACAGCATCATTCAGCTACAAAATTGCCTAGCAGGAAACCGCGCCCGACCTGGCGTATGTCGATCAGACAGAAAGGCGATCCGACAGGGAATCGCATCGCTTTTTTCTGTCTTCTCGCCAATTTGTAGGGGTCGAGAGTCTCCAACCCGACGCAACATGACACGCAGCGAGCATCTACTTCCCGGCAACCGTCTTCACGCTCCCATTCGGTAACACATCGAAGCGCAGCATTTTTCCGCCGCCGCCTGAATCGCCAGGCGAGACCGCAACATAGAGGCACCTGCGCGCAGGCACGAGAATCGCGGTTTTGGCACCCTTGGCCGTCGGCACGCGCGCGATCTCCTCATAGTGGTCCGCATCCTTCTGCTGGATCACGCCAAGGTAATCGTCGCCGGCCATGTAGATGCGGCGGTTGACTTCGTCGAAGATTACTTCGTTTGTGCGCTGCGGTGCATCAAAAGACGCCAGCGTGTTGCCGTTGGTGGCATCGAGCACCAGCAGCTTGAACGGCTTGCGTGTGCCGACGAACAGCCGTTGATGCACCTCGTCGAACGCGATCGGTGCATTCAGCTCGGCGCCCTGGACCGGCCAGCGGGCGATCACGTCGCGCGTCGCCTTGTCGACGACGGCCAGCGTGCTCTTGCCCGTCACGTTGACGAACAGGCGGTGGCCGTGCTGCTCGGCCGCCATCGCCTCGGTGAAGTCGGTGTCGAACGTCACGTCGCCGACGTGGCGTCCGGTGCGCGGATCGACCTCCGACACCACGGTCTGCTGCATCTTCGGTTCCGCGTTCTTGCCGCCGGTGACGATGTACATGTGGCGGCGCGACGGATCGTAGCGCATCGAGTCCGCGCCGACGGTGAGCGGGATCGAGCCAGTGATGCGATAGCTCGCGCCGTCGACGATGCGCGTCATGCCGGCGCCGCTGTCCGTGACGATCAGCCGGTTCAGGTCCGGCAGGTACAGGATCGCGTGCGGCTGGTCGAAGCCCTTGACCGTGCGCAGATGCTTGCCGCTGCCAAGGTCGAACACTTCGAGCGTGCCGCCGTCCTCGCCAGCGAGGAACAGCCGCCCGCCGGCGACGTCGGCGGCGAAATGGTCGAAATCGCCTTTGTAGTCGGGCAACGCCGTGCTGCCGATCAGCCGCAACGGCTCGCCCGCCGCGCCGGCGGCGTCGGCCGCGAGTGTCGCGGCATCGGCGGCCGGCAGCACCGTCGCGCACAGGGCCGCGACTGCGAACGTCGTCAGCCCCACGATCGCGGAAATTCGCAAACGCATGTTCAGCCTCCTGAACAGGGGGTGAATCGGTGAGGGAGGCATCCACTCCGTCACGCGGGAGGGATGCCTCGTATGCACACGGCGGACCGAGCGTGGCTTACTTCGCGGGCTCGAACAACGCGCCGTAGGTCGGGATCTGTTTCTGCAGCGCATCGCGCAGCGCCGTCGACGCCAGGAAGAAGGCCTTCTCGCCCTTCGCATTCGCGCCGTCGTTCTTGTACGCGAGCACGATCTCGCCGACGTTCTGGCCGTTCACGTCGCGCAGCGGCAGCATCATCACGAACTTCTTGACGGTATCGTTGGGGCGGTGCCAGCGCGGGTCGACGATCGTGATGCCTTTCTTCGAGATGTCGATGTCGTCCGGGTCGTCGGCATTGCCGATCCGGTCGAGGTAGGAGCCCGCGAACATCGTGTAGTTCTCGGTCATGCCCGGCGGGACACCGTGAAACGTCACGCTGAGGAGCTCGGGATGCTGGCTCATGATCTGCTCGGACAGCTTCTGCGCATAGATCTTCGCCGTCGGCGGCGTCCAGTTCCGCGGGTGCGGTGCGGGGTCGGCGGCATACAGCACGGATGCCGTCATCACGCCGAGCGTCGCGGCGATCAAGGTCTTGGTCAGGGTCTTCATGTGTCTCCTCTCTTGGCCCGGCGGGCGTTGTCGAAGCAGGTGAAATCGAGTGTAGGGGCGTCACCTTGAACGAGCGTTAACGCGATCTGAATGCAAATTCAGCTTGAGGGAGCGGGGGCTTCTGCGACGCAACGGGCGAACCCGATTCCGCATCCGAAACCGGTCTCGGGTCGGTTCCGGTCGCTGCGCAAGCAGCGTGAAGTGCCATGAACAGCGAAAGCACGCCCGCCGTGCAGAGCGCGATGCCGACCCAGTCATGGCGGCCATTCCTCGTGGACCACTTCATTGAAACCTCGCCGATGCTGCACGTAGGGAAGGAGGCCGGCGCGAACGACGCAGGCGGCCGATGCGCACCCGCGTCGAAGGATCAATCCGCGCTGTCGAGCTTCGCCAGTTCTTCCTTCACCACGGCCGGCGTCAGCGGGATATAGACACCTTCCTTGGCGACCACGTCCTGGCCCTGCCGGCTCAGCACCAGCTTCAGGAATTCCTTGATCTTCGACTGCAGCGGCTCGCCCGGCTTCTTGTTGACGAAGATGTACACATAGCGCGAGAGCGGATACTTGTGCGTGTATACGTTCTGCAGCGTCGGCGCGAGGTACGGCCCGCCCTGGTTGGCCGCCAGCGGCACGACTTTCACGTTGGGCGTGACGTTCGCGAGCAGCGCATACGTGAGGCCGCCCGGATGCGTGGCCATGTCTTCGGCGGCCACCGTAAACGCGTGCGTGAAGCCCTTGCCCTTCACGAACTGGATGTTGTCCTTGTATTCGCCACCCTCCAGCAGGTTGATCCTGAGGAAGTACTCGATGCCGTTGACCGGTTTCAGGCCGTACAGGTGAATCGGCCGGTCGGCCCATTCGCCGCCGAGGCCGAGGTCGCCCCATGTGTTGATGTCGGCGTGGCCGCGATTGCGCGTTTTCGAATAGATCGCGTCGAGCTGCGCCATCGTCAGGCCCTTGATCGGATTGTCCTTGTCGACCAGGATGACCGACGTCGCGGTCTTGCCGAGCGAGCCGACGCTGCCCGTGGCGACGCGGATCGCGAGTGGCTTGTAGCCGTACTTGTCGACGAACGCCTTTTCCTCGGCCGGCAGCAATTCGCGCCCGACCGGCGCCAGGTCCGCCGTATCGTTGGTCAGCGCGGGGCCGCCCGAGCCGGACGCCTTGGCCTCCATCGTGACGCTCAGGTGCGGGTAGGCCTTGCGATACATCTTGATCCAGCCGAGCGTGATCTCGTCCATCACGTCCGCGCCGACCAGCCGCAGTTCCTCCTCAGGCACCGACTGGACCTCGCCCGGGTGCCAGTTCGGTATCGACGGATCGACCTTCAGATGGTGCTCCACCGCCGCGTACTTCAGCGCGAATGCTGGCGGCGACGTCAGTGCGCCCAGCATCCCCAGCCCGATCATCGCCGCGGCCGATGCCGCCGCGGTCCTGCGCAACCCGCCGATCTTCTGCGTCTGTTTCATGAGTGTCTCCTGAATGAACCGAAGCCAAGGTGGATTCGTATGGTTGCCCTCTGCGGGGCGATGAAGGTGTTGCGGGTTGGCGTGCCCGGGCCGGCTTGGCTTGTCGCCGGGGTTGCCGTCGCGCCGTGTGCGCGACGATCTTTCCGCCTTGTCACCATGGTGGGCCACGAAGTTAAACGTGACCTGAAGGATTTCTGAATGAAATTTCAGGCGGCCGGCTAGGTGCGGCCGGCTAGGTGCGGCCGGCCAGGTGCGGCCGGCCAGGTGCGGCCGGCCAGGCGCGACCCTTCGGGCGCAACCGGCCAGGGCGTCCTGGGAGTGTCATCGCGCCGGCTGGAACAGCGCCGCGAGCGACGGCGTGCGTCCCGCCAGCTCGTCGCGCACCTGCTGGGCGCGGCGCACGATCGCGTCGCGTTCGATGCCCGGCGCGTAGCGGAACGTCGAGCCGATGACGCCGATGGTCTTGCCTCCGGCGTCGCGCATCGGCAACTCGACCGACAGGTCGCCGGTCTTCGTCACCTCGACACGCGGCCGGCCGCTGTCGAGCACGGCGAGGTCGTCGGCATCGGCCGGCTTGCCGATGCGGCCGATGTTCGACGCGATGATGACGTTCTCGCCGCCGGCCGGCGGCGTGACGTGCAGCGCGAGGATCGTCAGCTCGGGATGCGCGGACAGTGTGGTATTGACGAGTTGCTGCGCGTACGGCGCGGCGGGCGTGTCGGCGTGCGCCGACCAGGCGAGCGCGAGCAACAACGCCGCCGTGGCGGCTCTGGGAAAGCGGTGCATGTGAAGACTCCTGGAGACGGCGCCGCGCGGCAGGACGGGCAGGCGGCGCCGGATGGGCGGGGGACGGAAGATGGGGCGTGCGGCGTCAGTTGGCGAGCATTGCGCGCGAGGTTTCGGCCTGCTGCGCGCGCAGCGGCACGTACATTGCGTGGTCGAGCACCGCCTGCTGTCCCTGCCTGCTCAACACATAGTGCAGGAATTCGGCGATGGCCGGATTGAGCGGCTTGCCAGGCGCCTTGTTGGTGTTGAAGTAGATCAGGCGGCTCAGCGGGTAGGTTGCCAGCGCTACGTTCTCGTACGTCGGCGCGACGTACGGGCCGCTTTCCGTTGCGCCGAGCGGCAGCATCTTGACCGGCGCGTCGATGTACGCGATTCCCGAGAATCCGATGCCGTAGCGATCGTCGGCGACGTTCTTCGCGAGCGGGAACACCAGCTTGTCGTAGTGGATATCCTCGCGCCACTCGCCGCGCTTGCCGTCGGCGCTCAGCACGCGCTGCCGGACGAACTCCTCGAAGCCGTTCCATGGCTTGATCGCATAGACATGCACGGGCTTGTCGGCCCACTCGCCGGTCAGCCCGAGGTCGCCCCAGGTCTTGATCGGCTTGCCGCCGCGCAGGTGCGTGCGCGAGTAGAGCGCGTCGATCTGCGCATAGCTCAGCTTCTCGATCGGGTTGTCCTTGTTGACGAAGAAGCCGATCGCGTCGAGGAAGCCGAAATGCCGGTACGAGCCACCGGAGATCGGCACGCTGAGCGGGTCGTAGCCGAACTTGGCCTTGAAGTCGGTGACGTCGTCCGGCTTCAGCTCGCGCGAGACGAACACGAAGTCGAGCTTCTCCTTGACCAGCTCCTTCGCGCCGAGACTGCCCGCGTACGGCGGGGAAATGTGGATGTCGACGTCTGGGTAGTACTTCCTGAAGCCTTCGATCCAGCGGTTGACGAGCGACGGCAGCACGTCGGAAGCCGCGCCCGCGAACGTGCCGGAGAGCTTGACGTCGGTGCGCGGCCGGTAGTCGGGCAGCGCGGCGTCGAGTCGCGGCTGCAGGATTTCCGGCTCGAGCAGCGCGCGGCCGACCTTCATGCCTTCGTCGGCCTGCTCCTTGGTCTGCGGGGTCGCCGTCTTCAGCGCGGGCACGACCCACTCGACCATCGGCGCGTCGGCCGCTGCGGCGGCCATCGTCCAGGACGCCGCGAAGGCCGTGGCCGCCGCGGAAGCGGCCAGTCGGCGCAGGCGGCCGGAAGACGCGAGCGGGGCGCCCGCGGAACGGTGTTCGATTCGATTCACGTGATGTCTCCTCCTTTATTCATGCAAGCCTCGTACGGCTACCGCGCTATTGTGCGGCCGGCGCGAGTGCCCGGAAACCGGGGTACGTGCCGATGCGTTGTGTCCAACGATAGTGTTGCTGGATGAATGCAGTCTGAAGAGATCCTGAAAATTCGTTCATGAAAGATCCGCGCCGAGCATGAATGAATATTCAGCATCGGTTCAGGTTCGCTTCAGCGTCGCGCCGTAACGTTGGGTCGACTTTCTCCATGCGCGATGGCGGGGCGGTGTTCCTGACCGGAAGCCGGGCCGTTGCGCGATCTCACCCCACCGGCAGGAGACCCTCGTGCTTGCTTCCGATTTCTTCTCGCGGCGCGCATTGCTGTCGATGTGGCCGCTGCCGCATCCATCCCGCTTGCAGCGCGCGCGTTCGGCGCGGTCTGGCGCGTGTGGTGCCGGTCGCGGCTTCATGCTCGCCGCATGCCTGGCGCTCGCGGCGCCGTGTGTCGCGCAGGCGGCCGACAGCGTTGCCGGCCCGCCGGCCTATCGACCGCAGGCCCATTTGAGCGGCACGCTCGACAGCGTCGGCGACGACGCGATGGGCCCGCTGCTCGACGCGTGGCTGGCGGCCTTCGAGCAGCGTCAGCCGGGCATCCGGCGCGGGCCGCACTGGCGCCATGCGGGCAGCGCGACCGCGTTCGGCGCGCTGATGTTCGGCGACGCCGACATCGCGCCGCTCGCGCGCGAACCGTTGCCGACGGAACTGCAGCCGTATGCGCACCAGTTCGCCGGCGACATGATGAAGACGCCGCTGCTCGTGCGCGTCGCGACGCTCGACGGGCACGCGGCCTATGTCGCGGTGAACCGGCGTCCCGGTGCGCCACTGCCTCCGAAGATCAAGGCCTTCCTGACGTTCGCGCTGAGCGGCGACGGGCAGGCGATCGTCGCCGCGCAACAGGGCTTCGCGCCGCTCGATGCAAAGGCCGCCGCGCGGGAACGTGCGAAGCTCGACGGCTTCTTGCCGCCGCTCGACGCGGCGCTGCCCGCCTATCGCCCGGTGGCCGGCCTGCACGGCGCGATCGACAGCATCGGCAGCGACGGCATGAAGTCGCTGATGGATACGTGGATCGACGCGTTCACGCAGGTGCAGGCCGGCGTGCGCAAGGGCAGCCGGTGGGAGCATCTCGGCACGCTGAACGGCTTTCACGCGCTGCTCGCGGGCGACACCGAGATGGCGCCGATGGGCCGCGAGCTTTGGCCGGACGAGCGGGCTGCCTATGCGCAAGTCCGGCATCGCGTGGAACCGCTCGAGATCCGCGTCGCACGCGGCGGCTTCGACACGCCACAACGGACTACAGCACAGGCGATCTTCGTGCATCCGGACAACCCGCTCGACGGCATCACGCTCGCGCAGCTCGCGTCGATCCTGCAGCGCAACCCGGGCATCACGCGCTGGGGCCAGCTCGGCCTGACCGGCGAGTGGACGGACCGTCCGATCACGATTTACATGCCGCCGCACGTCGCGCCCAATGCGATGTCGATGCAGGTCATGGTGCTGCACGGCGGCGCGTGGAATGCCGCCGTGCACGAGGGATCGATCGACGATACCGCGCGCGCGATCGCCCGCGATCCGGGCGCGATCGGCTTCGGCGGGCTCGAGGAAGGCATCCCCGGCCTCAAGACGCTGGCGGTCGCGCGCGGCGCGGGCGAGCCGTTCGTGGCGCTCGACGCGGAGAACGCGGCAAGCGGCCGGTACCCGCTCACGCGCTACATGTACATCCGCCTGAACCAGCCGCTGGCGCCGCCGGTGAAGGCATTCCTGCGCTACATCCTGAGCCGCGAGGGCCAGGAGCCGGTGCGCTATTCGGCGTACTTCCCGCTGACCGCGGCCGAAGCACGCGAAGAGCTGGCGAAGCTCAAATGACCGCCATGCGCGGCCGTCCCGCCGCGGGCCGCGCATGCGCTGGCCCGTCCCTGAACAGAGATTCATTTTCCGTTCAGCCTGATTTTAAGGTTGCTCCGTATAACTGAAACCGTTCCGTGAACCGATGCGCGCCGCCCGCGAAAGGGCGCAAGCGCATGGCAGGCGGTACGCCACACCTATCGACTCAGGAGGAGACATCCCATGAAACGCACTGTCCTGCGCATTGCCCTCGGCGCGTTGGCACTCGGCACCTTGGTCCCGGCCGCGCAAGCCGGCGAGAAGATCACGCTGATGGTCGGTGGCATGGAAAAGCAGATTTACCTGCCAGCCAAGCTCGCCGAGCGGCTCGGCTATTTCAAGGAGCAGGGCCTCGACGTCGAGCTCGTCAACGAGGCGGCCGGCGTCGATGCCGAGAACGAGCTGATCGCCGGCGCGGTGCAGGGCGTCGTTGGCTTCTACGACCACACGATCGACCTGCAGGCGAAGGGCAAGTACATCCAGTCCGTCGTGCAGTTCAGCCACACGCCCGGCGAAGTCGAGCTGATCTCGACGAAGCTTGGCGACAAGGTCAAGTCGCCCGCCGATTTCCGCGGCCTGACGCTCGGCGTGACGGGGCTCGGCTCGTCGACCAACTTTCTCACGCAGTACCTCGGCGTATCGCACGGCGTGAAGACGTCGGAGATGACGTCGCTGCCGGTCGGTGCCGGCAACACGTTCATCGCCGCGATCAAGCAGGGCAAGATCGACGGCGGCATGACGACCGAGCCGACCGTGTCGCGCCTCGTCAACGGCGGTGACGCGAAGGTGCTCGTCGACCTGCGCTCGCCGGAAAGCACGCAGAAGTGGCTCGGCGGCCTCTACCCGGCCGCGAGCCTCTACATGGAGAACGGCTGGGTGCAGTCGCACAAGGCGACGGTGCAGAAGCTCGCCAACGCGTTCGTCAAGACGCTGCGCTATATCAACACGCACAGCGCCGACGAGATCACCGCGCAGATGCCGGCCGACTACTACGCGGGCGACCGCGCGATGTACGTGAAGGCGCTGGCGGCCGGCAAGGTGACGTTCATCCCGGACGGCCGCATGCCCGATTCGGGCCCCGCGACCGTGCTGAAGGTGTTGTCGTCATTCGACAAGGCCGTGTCCGGCCACAAGATCGATCTGGCGAAGACCTACACGACCGAGTTCGTCAACGCCGTGCAGGTCAAGTAACCGCGCGCGCCGCGGCGGCCCGGCAGCGGGCCGTCGCGGGCGCATCGTCGATTCCAACCCGGTTCTAAAGGTGGCAACCCCATGACAGCCCCAGCTTCCCTGGCAACCATGCCGAATTCCGCCGCCGCGCCAGCCGACGTCCCGGCCGACGTCCCGGCCATCGAACTCGATCGCGTCAGCCGCCGCTTCGTCAGCCCCGAAGGCAAGGCGATCATGGCGCTGCAGAATTTCAGCATGCGCGTCGCCAAGGGCGAATTCTGCGCCGTCGTCGGCCCGACCGGCTGCGGCAAATCCACCACGCTCAGCCTGATCACCGGCCTCGCCACGCCGAGCGCCGGCGCTGTCAGGATCTGGGGCGAGCCCGTCACCGGCATCGACCGCCGGATCGGCTTCGTGTTTCAGTCCGACGCGGTGTTCCCGTGGAAGAGCGTGCTCGACAACGTCGCGGCCGGCCCGCTCTATCGCGGCGAGAACAAGGCGCAGGCGTATGACCGCGCGATGGAGTGGATTCGCCGCGTCGGCCTCGCGCGTTTCGAGCATCACTATCCGCACCAGCTCTCCGGCGGCATGCGCAAGCGCGTGGCGCTCGCCCAGACCTTCATCAACGAGCCCGAGATCCTGCTGATGGACGAGCCGTTCTCGGCGCTCGACGTGCAGACGCGCACGCTGATGCAGGACGAGCTGCTGCATCTGTGGAGCGTGAACGGCGCGTCGGTGGTGTTCGTCACGCACGACATCGAGGAGGCCATCGCGCTCGCGGACAAGGTGTTCGTGCTGACGTCGGGCCCCGCGACCGTGAAGACATCGTACGAAATCGACCTGCCACGCCCGCGCGACGTGGCGGAATCGCGCTATTCCCCGCGCTTTATCGAACTGTCGCGCCAGATCTGGAACGATCTGCGCGACGAGGTCCACATCTGAGCGCCTGCGGGCGCGTTGAGGAACAGCATGAATACCCCGATGACAGGCGCCGCCTCGAACGAACTCGAGCTGCGGCAGGTGGAAGTGCGGGCCCAGGCGACCATGCGCCGGCGTCAGACGCTCGTGCATGTGCTGCGGCTCGCTGTGCTGGTCGTGACGCTGGGCGGCTGGGAGCTCGCCGGACGTATCGGCTGGATCGATCCGTTTTTCTTTTCGACGCCGTCGCTGATCGTTGCGCAGATCTGGCAGTGGCTGACCGAGGGGACGTCGCAAGGGCCGTTGTGGGTCCAGGTGCTCGTGACCCTCGAGGAGACCGCGCTCGGCTTCCTGATCGGCAGCGTGGGCGGCGTGATTGCCGGGATCGCGCTGGGCCGCAACAAGCTGCTCGCGGACGTGTTCAGCATCTACATCAAGATCGCGAACTCGATCCCGCGCGTGGTGCTCGGCTCGGTGTTCATCATCGCGCTGGGGCTCGGCATGGCGTCGAAGGTCGCGCTGGCGGTCGTGATGGTGTTCTTCGTCGTGTTTGCCAACGCGTTCCAGGGTGTGCGCGAGGCCGATCGCAACCTGATCGCGAACGCGCACATCCTTGGCGCGTCGAGACGCGACGTGACGCTGACGGTCGTGTTGCCGGCCGCGATGAGCTGGATTCTCGCGAGCCTCCACGTGAGCTTCGGGTTCGCGCTCGTCGGCGCCGTGGTCGGCGAATTCCTCGGCTCGAAGCAAGGCATCGGGCTCCTGATTTCGACCGCGCAGGGCGCGTTCAACGCGGCCGGCGTGTTCGCCGCGATGATCGTGCTCGCCGTCGTCGCACTGGGCGCGGAGTTCGTGCTCACGCAGCTCGAGAACCGGCTCCTCAAGTGGCGTCCGCCGCAATTCTCCGACGCCGGCCATTGATTGCCGCGCGCCGGGCCGGTCCGCAAGCGTGACGGACCGGCCACCAGCGTCCGGTATCCGCCATTCGCGCGGCCGCCTCTGCGCCGCGCTTCTTCTGCCCCGCCTGTCTTTCATCCGATCTATCGCGGTCCTGCGTGACGGCGGGCGTTCGCCCGCGGCGCATTCCATCTGTCCGTCAGGAGATTCCGCCTCATGCCATTTGCCCGTGATCCGGCCGCGTGCCGCACGCAGCGTCGTGCGCGTTTCGTCAACGCGGCGCTCGCCGTCGGCGCGTGCCTTGCCAGTCATGCCGCGCTTGCCGGCCCCCCGTTCGTGACCGACGATCCCGAGCCCGTCGAGCGCGGGCATTTCGAAATCGATGCCGCGGCATCGGGCACCGTGCGGCAGGGAAGTCACGCCGGCCTGCTGCCGGGTATCGAGGTCAACTACGGGCTGCTGGACAACCTGCAGGTCAGCGTCAATGCCGGGATGGCCTTCATGCACGACAGCGGGGACCGCACGCATTACGGCTTCGGCGATACCGAGCTCGGCGCGAAGTACCGCTTCGTTACCGAGGACGACGCGGGCTGGCGTCCGCAGGTCGCGTTCGCGCCGGGCGTCACGCTGCCGACCGGCAACGATCGCCTCGGCCTCGGCGACGGGCACGCGCACGTGCTGTTGCCGCTGTGGATGCAGAAATCGATCGGCGACTGGACCACGTTCGGCGGTGGCGGATACGTCGTCAACCATCATGCGGGCCAGAAGGGCTACTGGACTGCCGGCTGGGCCGCGTTGCGCAAGTTCGGCGACAGGCTTCAGCTCGGCGGCGAAGTCTTCTACACGGGGGCGGCGAGCGTGGACGACCCGTCGGCAGTCGGCTTCAACCTCGGCGGCATCTACGGACTGACCGAGCACGACCGCATCCTGTTCTCGTTCGGGCGCGGCATCACGCACGTGAGCGACACCAACCGCTTTTCCTACTACGTCGGCTATCAGCGCGACCTGTGACGCCCGCATGCGGCGCGCTCAGGTGGCGTCGGTCGGGTGAAACGCCGCGTTGGTCGGGACGTTGCCGGCATGCGCGGGCGCTGTCGTCGCGGGAATTTCGAAGATGACGGACAGTCCGCGGCCGCCCGGCCCTGCCTCCGCGAAGATGCGGCCGCCGTGCAGCTCCACGATGCTGCGGCAGATGGCGAGGCCGAGGCCGCTGCCCTTGTCCTCGTTGCCCGGACGATTGACGCGCACGAAACGTTCGAAGATGTGCTCGCGCTGTTCAGCCGCGACGCCGGGTCCTTCGTCTTCCACGCACACCTGCCAGCATTGGTTCATCAGCGTCGAGCGCAACGTGACGCGGCTGCCGGCTGGCGAAGCGGCGAGGGCGTTGCTGAGCAGGTTCAGCAGCACCTGCCGGATCCACTTCGGCTCGATCGCGACGAGGCCGTTGCCGTGATGCGTGAGGAAGAAGCGCTGCTCGCGGTATTCGGCGAGCACATGGGCGTCCTGCGCGAAGCCTTGCAGGAACGGTTCCGGATCCTGCGGTCGCAGATCGAGACTGATCGCGCGCGCGTCGGCGCGCGACAGGAACAGCAGATCCTCGATGATGCGGTTGAGCTGCGCCAGTTCCTTGATCTGGATCTGCACCGCCTGTTCCTGCGCTGGCGTGAGCTGGCCGTCGACGACGAGCTTCTCGGCCTGCAGGCGCACCAGCGTCAGCGGCGTCTTCAGCTCGTGGGACGCTTCCGCGGTAAACCGGCGGATCTGGTCGAACGAATTCTCGAGGCGGTCGAACATCTGGTTGAGCAGGCGCGCGAGGTCCGAGATCTCGTCGCGCGCGCGGGACACCGGGATGCGCTCGCTCAGGTTGTCGGAGCGAATGCGGTCGGCCGTGTCCTGGATCAGCCGCAGCGGCCGCAGTGCCATGCGGCTCAGACCATAGCCGATCACGCTGCTGACCGCGATCATCACGACCAGCAGCCCGTAGAACGTGCGTTCGTACGCGCTCATCACCACGCGCACGTGGCGCTTCGACGTCGCGATCGCGGCCGTATAGGGACCGAGCGCGAATGTGCCGGCACGCAGCTCGCCCAGGCCTTCGACATTGGCGTTGAAGGCCTGCCGCTTGGGCGCGGGCACGATGTCGTGCCCGCGCAGCCCCGGCGAACGAAACACGACCGTGCCGCCGGGCCCGTAGATCTCGATGAAGAACAGCTCCAGGTTGTCGCTCGTCATCGCCTGAACGCGCTGGCGCCACTCCGCCTCCGACGGCGTTGCGCCGAGCGGTGCGATGCTTGCGCGGATCTGTTCGAATTCCGAACGATTGAGCAGGTCCAGCGCGTGGATCGCATGGCCTTCGATGAAGTAGCGCCCGGCCAGGAACAGCGATGCGAACGTGACGGTCGACGCGAGGACGTAGCAGATCGCGAGGCGCGCGCCGATGGATTTCATATGAGCTGGTAGCCGACGCCGCGCACCGTCTTGAACAGTGGCTTGCCGAGCGGCGCCTCGAACTTGCCGCGCAGCCGGCTCATGTAGACGTCGAGCAGGTTGGTGTCCACGTCGTAATGCGATTCCCAGATCTTCTCGGCGATGAGCGTGCGCGTCAGGATGCGGCCGGGATTCTGCAGGAAGATTTCCAGCAGCGCGAACTCGCGGCTCGTCAGGTCGATCGGCTTCCCGTTCAGGTGGACAGTACGGCTCAGCAGATCGAGCTTGATGCCCTGGTGCTGCAGCACGGTCTCCTTGACGGACGACTGGCGGCGCAGCAGCGAGCGCATGCGCGCGAGCAGTTCCTCGAGGCTGAACGGCTTCGGCAGGTAGTCGTCGGCGCCGACGTCGAGCCCCTTCACGCGATCCTCGACGGCATCGCGCGCGCTCAGGATCAGCACGGGCTCGTTGAAGCCGGCCGCGCGCCATTCGCGCAGCAAGTCGAGGCCGTCGCCGTCGGGCAGGCCGAGGTCAAGCACGATCACGTCGTAGCTCGACTCGCACAGCGCTTCGCGTGCCTGTGCGCAGTTCTCCACCCATGTCACCGTGTATGCGCGTTCGGTCAGCGCCTGCTTGAGAAACAGGCCGAGCTTGCGCTGGTCTTCCAGGATGAGGATCTTCATGATGAAACTGCCTGTCGGGGGTGGTTTCAGGCTAGCGCAGGCCGTTCTTCGTGACAAGCGAAGCGTGGGCCGGGGCCGGGTTTTCCTGATCAACCTGAACGCGAATTCAGGAAGCGTTCATGTCCGTTTCAGGATCGCGGCGCGTGCGCATGTCGAGGCGATTTCGACGACGCGCGGCGAATGAGGACTTACCCCGATATCCGCCCCAAATTCAGCTTTCATTCAGGTTTGCCGACAAAGATGATGACCATGCAACGTCGTCGCCTTGGCTACCCCATGACACCTGAAATCCATCGCCTCGTTCTGCAGGTCCATCGCTGGTGCGGCATGACCGTCGGGCTCGTGATCCTGCTGATGGCGATCACCGGCGCATCGATCGTGTTCCGTCCCGACCTCGAGCCCGTGCTCAATCGCGATCTGCTGACGGTGCCGGCTTGCACGGCGCGCGTGCCGCTCGATACGCTGGCCGCAAATGCCGCCGCGTCGCGGCCCGGCACGACGCTCGATTACATCCGGCTCGTCGCAGGTAAGCGCGATGCGCAGCGCATGCCGTCCGCGATGGTACGCTTCACCGACCAGCACTTCATCTATGTCAATCCGTGTACCGGGGACGTAGTCGGTGAGCGCTCGCGCTATGGCGGCCTGCTCGGCACAATCGAGCAGATCCATCGATTCCGCTTCATGCGGAACGGCAGCCTGATTACCGGTACGAGCGCGCTGCTGTTCGGCCTGTTGCTCATCGTCGGCGGCGTCGCGCTCTGGTGGCCGCGCACGCGCCACGGCTGGCGCCATGCGTTCACGCTCCGGTCCGGCGCGCGCGGCGTGGTGTCCGCGTTTCGCCTGCACCGGACGGCCGGCGCGTACGCAAGCGTGGTGCTGCTGTCGATGGTGCTGACCGGGCTGCCGTGGGCATTCGACTGGTACGCGCACGGCATCTACACGATCGCGGGCTCGCCGGTGCCAGCTAAACCGCCGAAGTCGGCCGTGCCTGCACATGGCGCGACGCGCATGCCGCTCGAGAGCTTCTGGCGCACTGCGCAGTCGCTGTCGCCCGATCCGCAGGATGCGCTGCTGCATATCCCCGAGAAACCGCGCGACCCGGTCGAGATGTACCTGATCGATCGCGACGCGCCGCATCCGAACGCCCGCACGATGCTGTTCGTGGACGCGTACACGGGCCAGGTGCTGCGGTTCGTGCCGTATCGGGACAGCAGCCTCGGGCACAAGCTGTATTTCTGGGCGCTGTCGTGGCACACCGGCGCGGTTGGCGGTGTGTTCGGGCAACTGCTCCTGCTGGCCGCTGCGCTGTGCGTGCCGGTGCTCGCGTTCACCGGCATCCGGAACTTCCTGCGCCGCACGCGGCATACGGCATCGAACAAGGCTCGCATGACCGTGCGCGTCGCGAGCAAGACGATCGAGGCTGACGGCGTGTGTGCGTTCGAGCTGACCGACCCGGCCGGACGCAAGCTGCCGCCGTTCACGGCCGGCGCGCATATCGATGTGCATCTCGGCGACGGCCTCGTGCGCCAGTATTCGCTATGCAACGATCCGCGCGAGCGCCGTCGCTACCTGATCGCCGTGCTGCGCGTCGAGCACTCGCGCGGCGGCTCGGCGGCGATGCACGACCGGGTTCGCGAAGGCGGCCTGCTCGAGATCGGCGTGCCGGGCAATCACTTTGCGCTCGACGAATCCGCGCCGCGCTCGCTGCTGATCGCGGGCGGCATCGGCATCACGCCGATCGTCGCGATGGCGGAGCGGCTCGCATGGCGCCGCGCCGATTTCGAGGTGCATTATTGCGTGCGCTCGCGCTCGCGCGCGGCGTTCCTGCCGCGGCTCGCGCGAGCGCCGTTCGCGGGCCGCGTGCGCTGCCACTTCAGCGACGGACGCCCCGAGCAGCACTTCGACATCGAGCGCGTGCTCGACAGCCAGTCGCCGCGCACGCATCTTTATGTGTGCGGTCCGGCCGGCTTCATCGACCGGGTGCTGTACGCGGCGCGGCAGCGCGGCTGGCCGGAACGGCAATTGCACTGCGAGCGCTTCGCGTCGCACGCGCAGAAGCCGGCGTCGACGCATGCATTCGACGTCAAGCTCGCCAGCACGGGCAAGGTGTACCGCATTCCCGGGCACAAAACCGTCACCGCGTCGCTGGCCGAACACGGCGTCAGGATCCCGACGTCGTGCGAGCAGGGCGTCTGCGGCACCTGCGTCACGCGCGTGATCGCGGGCGAGGTCGAGCACCTCGACTGCGTGCTGACGGACGCGCAGCGGGAGCGCCACCGGCACTTCACGCCGTGTTGCTCGCGAGCGAAGGGCGACCTGCTCGTGCTGGACATCTGACCGGGCGCCCACGGCGGCCGGATCGAATACCGATATATCAAAAGCAACCTGGAGGAGACCGTGATCAGAAAGACGATGGTGGCAATGGCCGTCATGGCCGTGTTTTCCCCCGCGCTCTACGCGCAGGCCGACGGCGGCCCGCGCGCGGATGCCCAGGTGTCGCAGCCCGGACAGGCGAATAACTATGCGCAGCTGTTGGTGGAACGGACGGTCGGGCTACACCCGGAGCTCATCGAGCTGGACCTGCACATACGTCCGCCCGGCGAGTCGGAAAGCATCATCGTCGCAGCGAAGTCCGCGAAGCGGATCGGCATGAAATCAGACCGCGACGATCTCGACGTGGTCAAGACCGGCACGCCGTTCGTCGAAGTGAACAAGCGCGCCGACCAGAACGTCGAGGTTCACCTGCCGCTGCTCGACGTCACGCGCAAGGTGATCGGCGAGATCGAAGTGACGTTTCCGTACCCGCCCGGATCGGGACTGGACAAGGATGCGCTGATCCGTGCAGGCGCGGTGATCCGCGACGAGCTGAGCCGGCAGATCCGCTACGGCAACGAGCTGTTCGATCCGGTGCCGACGAACACGGGCATTCCGGCCAATCCGTACGCACAGACGCTCGTCGACGACGTGATCCGCAAGCGCCGCGACGTGATGGTGATCGCGATGCATGTCGCGCGTCCGGGCGCCAGTGGCGACTATCCGATCGTCGCGTCGAACATCGGCCGCATCGGCAAGCCCGCTGACACCGACGACCGCGACGTCATCGAGACCGGCAAGACGCATCTCGCGGTCGGCCGCGACGGCGATCGGCTCGAGGTGGAACTGCCGCTGCAGGATGCGGCGGGCCGCACGGTCGGCGCGCTCGGCGTCGTGATGCCATACCGCGCGGGTGACGAGCAGGCCACGCTCGTCAAGAAGGCCGAGGCGATCCGCAACGAGTTGCGCAAGCGGATCCCCGACGCCGCCGCGCTGTACGAGCCGAGGCGGCTCGAGCCGGCAACGGCGGTGGTCGCGGCGCAGCTCAACGATGAGGCGCTCGGCAACAAGGAATCGCTCCCGATGACCAAGGAAGTGATGGGCGCCGCGACGCTGCAGACCGCGCAGGAAGGCGTGACGGACGCAGTCAAGAACCAGGCCGGCGTCACGCCGACCAACTCGTCGGGCAGCCCGGCCGATGCGGCGAGCATTCGTGGCATCAAGGTCAACCTGTTCGCGAACTACCGGCTCAACGGCGGCCTGCCGACCGCGAATGTGATGTCGGTGCCGGCGGAGAACAAGCAGCGCGTCGAGACGCTGAAGGGCGCGAACGCGCTGATGTTCGGCGTCGCGAGCCCGGCCGGCATCATCAACATGGTGACGAAGCGCGCGCCTATGGAGAAGGACGTCGCGTCGATCGCGGTGCTCGGCAATTCGTTCGGGCAGATCGGCGTCGCGGCCGACGTCAGCCATCGCTTCGGCAGCGAGAAGCAGTTCGGCCTGCGCGTGAACGCGTCCGATACGCACCTCGAGAACGGTGTGCACGGCGCGTCCGGGCGCGGCTGGTTCGGCAGTGTCGGCGCCGACTGGCAGGTCACCAATCGCCTTCACTTCCAGTTCGACGTCGAGACGTTTCGGAAGGAGGTCGTCGAGCAGGGCAGCATCAGCCTGCCGACGGCGGTCAAAGGGCACATTACGCTGCCGCGCGTACCGGATCCGCGGAATCTGCTGTCGGGCCCGTGGGCGGTTTTCTCCGCAAAGACGACGAACGTGCAGGGTCGCGTCGACTACGACATCGCGCCGGGCTGGAAGGCACTCGCCGAAATCGGCCAGTCGGATTCGGATCGTTCGCGCTTTACGACGCGGATCGGCGGATACAACGTGTTCACCGGTGCGGGTGGCATCCCGACGGTCAACGAGGTGACGCAGGTCTATTTCAACAAGTACAAGCGGGCGGAGCTGCTCGGCCAGTTCGCGACCGGCCCGCTCACGCACGATATTACGTTCGGCGTGTCACGCAGCGAACGGATCGCCGAGACACCCGCGCAGAATACGATCGTGCTGCCAGTGCGCGTCAACATCTTCGATCCGATCGCGCTGCCCGCGCCGGTGCCGACGAAGCCCGACACATCATTGCCGAAGCAGGTCAACGCGGATACGGGCCTCTATACGTACGACATCGTCGGCGTCGGGCAGAAGTGGAAATTCCTGCTCGGGTTCCGCGAGAGCCGGTCGTCCGCGAACGACGGCGTCGTGTCGACGTCATCGTGGGTCGGGTCGCCGGCATTCGGCATCCTCTACGACGTGCTGCCGACCACTACGCTGTTCGCGAGCTACATGAAGGGGCTCGAAGACGGCGGCGTCGGGCCTGCGAACGCGAAGAATGCGTATCAGATCCTTGCGCCGGCCGTGTCGACGCAGTACGAATTCGGTATACGCGATCACTACTTCAAGTGGCTGCAATTCAGCGCGTCGGTATTCGACATCAAGCGTGCGAACGCGGTGACGAACTCGGTCACGCAGATCTTCGCGAACGACGGCACGATCGAGTACCGGGGGGCGGAAGCGGTGCTCACGCAGGACATCACGCGCCAGTGGTCGCTGTCCGAGGCGATCCAGTACCTGCACGCGGTGCAGAATCCGGTGAACGACATGACGATCAAGGGCCTCACGCCGGAGAACACGCCGAAATGGATCGGCAACATCGCGCTGACGCACCGCCCGTCCTGGCTGCCCGGCCTGTCGCTGACGGTACGCGCGTCGTTCGTCACGAAGCGCCCGGTCAATCCGCAGGACCAGGGCTACATCCCGGGGTACACGATCTATTCGCTCGGCGCGAGCTACTCGACGCGAATTGGCGGCAAGCATGTCGACTTCAAGGTCGCCGTCGACAACCTGTTCAACAAGCGCTACTGGAACTCCGTGCAGACCGGCACGCTCGGCACCGGCATGGACCGCAGCATCAAGATGCTCGCCAAGATCGACTTCTGACGTGCCGACTTTCAACCGCAACACGCTTTCGACGAAAACCATCATGAAACCCATCTCGATTCGGGCATTCGGCCGGACCGTTGCCATCGCCGTCGCCGTCGCGCTGACGGGCGCGCTGCATGCCGGCGCAGCCAGCCTCGCTGCGCCGTCGGACACCGACGCGCTATCGCTGATCATCACGTACCAGACTGCGCCCGCAAACCGGCCGGCGCTGCGGCACGAACTGGCGCAGTCCACAGCGCGCGAGCTCGCACGGTGGAAACACGACGGACGGATCCGGCAATACAGCCTGCTGTTCAATCGCTATGCCGATTCCGGCAACTGGGATGCGATGGCCGTGCTGACGTTCGCGTCGCCAGATGATCTCTACCGGTGGCGCACGGTAGAGCAGGCGCAACCCGCAGCACTGTCCGGCAAGGCGCTGGGGGTGACGACCGCGATCCGCACGACGCCGGTCGATACGAAGCGCGTGGAAATGCCCGGCAAGCGATCGCCGAACGCCGTGTACGTCGTGATTCCGTACAAGACGCTGGTGTCGGCGGGCGAGTACGAGCAGTATGCGGACGGCTACGTGATTCCGCAGTTCAAGGGATGGATGGACGAAGGCGTGCTGTCCGGCTATTCGCTTTATACGAGCCAGTTTCCGGCGGGCCGGCCCTGGACCGCGATGGTGGTCCTGCAATACAAGGACGAGGCCGCGCTCAGCGCGCGCGAGGCGGTGGTCGCGAAGGTGCGCGAGCGGCTGAAGAGCAATCCGGAATGGAAGGCGATCAGCGACAGCAAGAAGAGCGTGCGCACCGAGGAACAGGTAGTGATCGCCGATCCAATCGCCGTGAATCAATGAAGCATCTGCTCCGATGGAATTTCCGATGAAAAAGCCCACTCTCGCTTTCGTATCCGCATGTCTGATGGCCGGCCACGCATGGGCCGCCGACCCCGCCGGCCCGGCTGCGCCTGCGGCCGACACGCCGCCGCAACGCATCGTCCTGCTGGTCGACGAGATCAAGGCGATCCGCAACTTCCCGGTCGTGCTGGCCGAGCGCCTCGGCTACCTGAACGACGGCAACGCGACCGTCACGGTGATGAACATCCGCGACGACGTGTCGACCGCCGACATGCTGAAGGACGGGCGTGTCGATGCGGTGGTCGCGTACTACCATCACAACGTCGTCAACCAGGCGCACGGCATCGACACAGAGGCGGTCGTCACGCTGGGCGTGACGCCGGGGGCAAAGGTGCTCGTCGCAAACCAGGTGAAGGAGAAGTACCGGAGCGTGGCCGACCTCAAGGGCGCGCGCTTCATCGCGGGCGGCGCCGGCTCGTCGAAGAGCACGGTCGCGAACGCGCTCGTGCTCGCGGGCGGTCACGCGATCGGCGACTACACGCGGCTCGGGACCGACGGCAAGGACCGGAACGTCGACGCGCTGCGCAACGGCGCAGCCGATTTCGTCGTCGCGCCGACACCCGACGGCGATGTCTACGAGTCAAGAGGCGTGGCCACGGTATTCGCGGACCTGACGTCGGTCGACGGCACCCGCCAGGCGCTCGGCACGCTGTTCCCGTCGAGCACGGTCTACATGTCGAGCGCGCGCGTTCGCGCGCATCCGGAGATCGCCCAGCATCTGGCGGGCGCGTTCGTGCGCACGCTGCAGTACATCAACACACATGCGCCTGAGCAGATCATGGCCATGATTCCGCCGGAGATCGTCGGCAAAGACCGAGCCGCATACCTGAAGGTGCTGAAGGAAGAGATCCCGATGTTCGCGAACGACGGACGCATGCCGGCCGACGGCGCGACGAAGGAGTGGCAGGTGCTCGCTGCGGCCACGCCGGCCTACGCGTCAGTGAAGGTCGACCGGACCTATACGAACGCGTTCGTCGACGCGGCGCTGCGGGCGCGGCAGTGAGCGAGCGCATGCGGTAATGCGTGTCGCCGGGCCGGTGTGGGCGGCTGTTGAAGATCGGCGACGTCGCGGGGCCTCGCGCCATGCCCGGCATCCCGGCGCCGAAACTGGCGGGGAAACTAAGGTTTCGATTCGAGTTTCGACTCGACCGGCTTCACCGGTGCGGCGTCCGGCGGCGCCGGCGCGCGGCTGCGTTCCGGCCGCGCGCGTGGCGCATAAAGCGTGATGCTGCAGCCGGCGGCGACATCGTTGAAACGCAGCGTCATCCCGTGCATCGTCGCGATCGCGGAGGCGAGACTGAGCCCGAGGCCGCTGCCGGCCGTATGGCGGCTGGTCTCCGCGCGATAGAACCGTCGCAGCACCGCCTGCCGTTCCTCGGGCGCGATGCCCGGGCCGTCGTCGGCGATCGTGATGCCGACGCCTGCCGCGTCGCGAAACGACTGGATCGACACGTGACCGCCGTCCGGCGCGAACTTGATCGCATTGTCGACGAGATTGGCCAGCGCTTCAAACAGCAGATTGCGATCGCCCAGCAATTCGAACGGCTCATCCTGTGCGCGGCGATAGTCGAGCGTGATGTCCTTGTTTTCGGCAGTGGGCTCGTAGTACTCGACGACGTCGTCGGTGACGGTGGCGAGATCCACGAGGGCAAAGCTTTGCTGGCGCGCGTGCGATTCGATCTCTGAAATGCGCAGCAGCGCGTTGAACGTGTGCAGGATGCTGCCGGCTTCGGCGATCGTATCGTCGATCGCGGCGCGATAGTCGGCATCGGTCCGCGCACGTCGCTGCGCACGTTCGAGCCCCGCGAGCAGGCGCGTGAGCGGCGTGCGCAAGTCGTGCGCGATCGCGTCGCACACGCCCTTGACTTCGTGCATCAGCCGTTCGATTTCGTCGAGCATGCCGTTGACGACATGCACGAGCCGCCCCATGTCGTCGTGCTTCGTATGGACCGGCAACCGCTGGCTCAGGTTGCCGGACACGATCTCCTCGATCGAGCGCGTGACGGCGTCGAGCCGCCGCACCGCGCCAACGCCGACGAACGCCGCACCGACGAGCCCCGTCAACAGCATCAGCAGCCCGGCCATCACCAGCACGTGCAGCAGCTCCTCGTCGAAGTGGTCGAGATCGCGGGTGTTCTGGCACTGCAGCGCGGTGCGGCCGTCCTGCAACTGCGTGGCGATGCAGCGGCCCGGCACGCGGTGCTCGCCATTCACGATCAGCCGCATCGAGAAAGGCTTGTCGAATACCGGGATTGGCGGCCGGTCGCCCACGTAGCCGCCCGCGAGGTGCTTGCCCTGCGGGTCGAACAGGCCGAACGGCCGCTGCTGGCGCGGATCGAACTGGCTCTGGTGCGTGAAGCGCGCGACCAGGTCGGCCTGGGCGTCGCGCACGGTGGCGGCGTGTTCCCGCACCAGCCAGTCGTCGACGCGTTCCGTTTCGAAGCCGGTGATCTCGACGTACAGGTAGGCGAACAGCACCAGCGAGACGACGCCGAACATCGCGAGGAACAGCGTCGCGAGCCGGAAGCTGGTGGTGCGATGGAGGTCAGTCAGCTGCACGGAGCGTATATCCCGAGCCGCGTACCGTCCGGATCAGCGACAGCGTGCCGGTCGGATCGAGCTTCTTGCGCAAGCGGCTGACATGCACGTCGATCACGTTGGTCCGCTCGTCGACCCGGTAGCCCCAGACGGCCTCGAACAGCATCGTGCGGCTCACGGTCTGGTCGGCATGCCGCATCAGGAATTCGAGCAGCCGGTATTCGCGCGGCAGCAGCGAGACGGGCTGCCCGGCGCAGGTGACCTCGCGCGTCAGCAGGTTGAGCGACAGCGGTCCGACCTGGTATTCGTGCACGGCGCTCGCCGGCGCGTCGCGGCGACGCATCAGCGCGTCGAGGCGGGCGGTCAGTTCGATGAAGTCGAACGGCTTCGTCAGATAGTCGTCGCCGCCCGCGCGCAGGCCGCGCACGCGCTCGTCGACCGCGGACAGCGCGCTCAGGATCAGCACCGGCGTGGTTACCCCGGCGCTGCGGATCGCCGCGAGCATGCCGAGACCCTCGAGGCCGCCGGGCAGCATCCGGTCCAGCACGATCGCGTCGTACCGCTTCGCGACGGCGAGCATGAGGCCGTCGCGGCCCGTCCGCGCGGATTCGACCACCCAGCCGTAGTCGCTGAGCGCACTGACGATTTCGTCGAGGGTCTGATGATCGTCTTCGACGACCAGGATATCGGGCATCTGGAATCCGCCAGGGAAGGAGCGTCGGCCGCCGGCCCGCTGACCGGGCGCGAAGCGTAAACTAAGCGCTGGCAGTATGCACCGGCTTGTCCAACATCCGGTTCGCGCCAACATGAAATAAATTTAACCTAATTCGTTCCAGCATGCGGATCCTGATCGTCGAAGACGACACACGCGGCGCGCAGTTCATCGCGCGCGGCCTGACCGAGAGCGGCCACGTCGTGGACACGGCGGGCGACGGCGCGCTCGGCCTCGCGCTCGCACGCGAAGGCATCTACGACGTGATCGTGACCGATCGCAAGCTGCCCGGGCTCGACGGCGCCGAGCTGGTGCGGCGCCTGCGCGAGCAGGATCGCGCGACGCCGGTGTTGATGCTGTCGGCGATCGCCGGCCTGGGCGACCGCGTCGATGGAATCCGCGCCGGCTGTGACGACTACCTCGCCAAGCCTTATGCGTTCTCGGAACTGCTGGCGCGCGTCGAGGCGCTGGCGCGCCGCGCCGACCGCTCGCGGCTGCAGGACGAGTTGCGCGTGGCCGACCTGTCGCTCGACCGGCGCACGCGACGCGCGAGCCGTGGCGGGCGCGACCTGCAGCTTCAGCATCGCGAATACCTGCTGCTCGAATGCCTGATGCGGCACGCGGGGCAGGTCGTCACGCGCAGCATGCTGCTCGAGGCGGCCTGGGACTATCAGTTCGAGCCCCGCGGCAACGTGATCGACATGCACATGCACCGTCTGCGCGGCAAGGTCGACCGCGAGTTCACGCAGCCGCTGATCCATACCGTTGTCGGCGCCGGCTACATGTTGCGCGCAGGCGATTGAGCGAGCGCGCGGCGCCTGCCGGCGCGCGCATGAAATTTATTTCATCTTCGAGCGAAAGGCCGGACAGGAAGGCGTCGCTATCCTCGTCGCATCATAGTTGCGAGGGAGTCGATCCATGCTTCGGTCGAATGGTCCGCCGCCGCTGCGCATCGCGCGGCGCGTGTCGTTGCGCGGCCTGGTTGCCGTCACGGTGCTGTCGGCAACGCTCGCAGGCTGTTCGTTCGTGCCTGCCTACCAGCGGCCGGCGCCGCCCGTACCGGCCGCGTGGGACGATGCCGCGCAATCGCCGCTTGCCGGCACCGTGCCGGTGGCGAGCGGCTGGTGGCGCGCGTACGGCGACTCTGCACTCGACACGCTCGTCGAGCGCGGACTGCAGCACAACTATTCGCTCGCGTCGGCGCTCGCCAGTGTCGACGAGGCGCGCGCCAACGCGGAAAAAGCCGGTGCGCCGCTCTATCCGTCACTGACGCTGAACGGCACGTTCGATCGCAGCCATCGTCGCAGCGGCAGCAGCGGTTCGTCGGGCTCGGGCAGCTCGAGTCGCGGCCAGAGCCTGTTCGCCGAGGCGAGCTACGAAATCGATTTCTGGGGCCGAAACGCGGCCAACGCGAACGCGGCGGGCACGCTGGCGCACGCCGCGGGCTTCGACCGCGACACGGTCGCGCTGACATTGACCGCGTCAATCGTCGATACCTATTTCCAGGTGCAGAGCCTGCGGCAACGGGTGGCGCTCGCGCAGACGATCTCGGCCAATGCCGCGCGCATCCTCGCGTTGCTGCAGGCGCAGCAGGCAGCGGGCGTGGCGACCGAGCTCCAGGTGCAGCAGCAGAGCAATGCGCTCGCGAGCTTCGACGCGTCGATCCCGGCGCTGCGCCAGCAGCTCGACCAGAACCGGCATCTGCTCGCCACGCTCGTCGGCACGGTACCGGAAGGCTTCGACGTCGCGGCAGTGCCGCTGGCCGGCATTGCGGTGCCGCAGCCGCGCGCGAACCTGCCGGCCAGCCTGCTCGACACGCGTCCCGACATCCGCGCGTCCGAGGCGCGCCTGCAGGCGGCCAACTACGACGTCGGCGCCGCGCGCGCCGCGTTCTTTCCGAACCTCATGCTGACGGCGGACAGCGGCCTGAGCAGCAGCGCGCTGTCGCGCTTCCTGTCGAGCCCGTTCGCGAGCGTGGCCGCCGCGCTGACTGCACCGATCTTCGATGGTGGCGCGCTGCGCGGCCAGCTGCACGCGAGCGAGGCGGCGTCCGCGAAGAGCGTCGCCGACTACCGGCAGACGATCGTCGCCGCGCTGCAGGACGTCGAGGACATGCTGAGCGCCGCCACGCAGCAGCAGCAGGTCGAGACGGCCGACGAGCAGGCCGCCGACGCGGCGCGCAAGGCCGCGCAGCTTGCCGAAGCGCAGTACCGCGCCGGCACCGTCGATTTCCTCACCGTGCTCGATACGCAGCGCACGCGCTATCAGTCCGAGGACGCGCTCGTGCAGACGCGTCTCGCGCGGCTGCAGGCGTCCGTCGGGTTGTTTCGCGCGTTCGGCGGCGGCTTCGGCGTGACTGAACACGCGCCGGCGCTGGCCAGCACGGCCGTTCCCGCCGCGTCGCCCGTCACTCCATTCCATTCCATCGCGCCATGAATCACGCTGCCGATCTTCCTCCGCAACAACCGCCACGGCGCGGCCATCGTCTGTCACCGCGATACGCCGCCGGCATTGCCGCCGCGCTCGCGCTCATTGTCTGGTGGCAGTGGCCGAAACACGCCGCGCAGGCCGCCGCGCCGGCGGTGCCCGTCGTCGCCGGCCATCCGGTGCTGGCCGATTTCCCGATCCGCGCCGTCGCGGTCGGCACCGTGCAGCCGCGCAACAGCGTCGACGTGAAGGTGCGCGTCGATGGCCAGTTGCAGCGCGTGCTGTTCGCCGAAGGGCAGGACGTCAAGGCCGGACAGATACTCGCGCAGCTCGACCAGGGGCCGCTCACCGCGCAGCTTCATCAGGCGGAGGCAACGCAAGGCAGGGACCAGGCAAGCCTCGAGAACGCGAAGCTCGATTTCGACCGCTATTCGAAGCTGGTCGGCATCGGCGCGGCGACGACGCAGAGCGTCGACACGGCGCGCGCGCAGGTCAAGGCGCTGACGGCGACGGTCGCGGCCGACGCTGCGATCGTGCAGAACGATCGCCTGCAACTGGGCTTCACGACACTGACGGCACCGTTTGCCGGGCGCGTCGGCGCGCGCGAGGCCGACATCGGCGCGATCGTGCATCCGGGCGACGCGACGGGCATCGTGACCGTCACGCAGATGGAGCCGATCGACGTGCAGTTCTCGGTGCCGCAGGACGTGCTGCCCGACCTGCTCGCCGGCCAGCAGAACGCGCCGCTGCCCGTGACCGTCACGGCGCGCGCGGGCAACGCGCCGCTTGCGCAGGGCATATTGAGCTTCGTCGACAGCCAGGTCGACCGGACCACCGGCCAGATCAGGCTGAAGGGTGCGTTCGCCAACACCGATCGCAAGCTGTGGCCGGGCGAGCTCGTCAACGCGCAGGTGCTGCTGCGCACCGACCGCCAGCGGCTCGCGGTGCCGAGCCGCGCGATCGTCAACACGCAGGCGGGCCCGCAGCTCTATGCGATCGATGCGTCCGGCAAGGCGCGGCTGTGCGCAGTGCGGACGGGTGCCGCGGTCGACGGCATGACGGAGATCGTGAGCGGCGTTACCGCCGGCGATCTCGTCGTGTTCGAAGGGCAGAGCCGTCTCAATCCGGGTAAGCCGGTGGCGGCGAAGCGCGTCGACGCGCGCGAGGAGGCCGCGACACTCGCGCCGGCTGCGACGCTGGATGCATCGTCATGAGCCTGCTAGAACTGTTCATCCGCCGGCGCGTCGCGACGTCGTTCCTCGCGGTCGCCGTCCTGCTCGTCGGGCTCGTCGCGTACTTCCTGCTGCCCGTCGCGCCGCTGCCGCAGGTCGATTTCCCGACCATCCAGGTCGTCGCGAAGCTGCCGGGCGCGAGCGCGGACACGATGGCGACCTCGGTCGCGACGCCGCTCGAGCGGCAGCTGTCGAACATCTCCGGCATCACGCAGATGACGTCGTCGAGCTCGCTCGGCACGACCTCGATCGCGATCCAGTTCGACCTGTCGCGCGACATCAACAGCGCGGCGCAGGACGTCCAGACAGCGATCAACGCGGCCGGCGGCACGCTGCCGAAGAACATGCCGAATCCGCCGACCTACGAGAAGGTCAACCCGGCGGACTTCACGATGCTGTCGCTTGCACTGACCTCGCCGTCGCTGACTCTCACTCAGCTCGACAGCTATGCGGAGAATTTTCTCGCGCAGCAGATTTCGCAGATGCCTGGCGTCGGCCTTGTCGATTTCCACGGGCAGCAGCGGCCATCGGTGCGGATTCGCCTCGACCCGGACAAGCTCGCCGCGCGCGGGCTCACGCTGGAGGACGTCCGCTCGATCGTCGGCGTGCAGACCGTCAACGCGCCGAAGGGCAATCTCAACGGCGCGGACCGCTCGGTCGTGCTCAACGCGACCGATCAGCTCACCTCGGCTGCGGGCTACCGCAATCTCGTCGTCGCCTACAAGAACGGTGCGCCGGTCCGGCTCGACGATCTCGGCACCGTGGTCGAAGCGGCGGAGGACACGCAGCAGGCCGCATGGCTGCAGCACGAGCGCGCGATCATCATCGACGTGCACAAGCAGCCCGGCTACAACGTCGTCGAGACGATCCGCAACATCACGTCGCATCTGCCGCAGCTCGAGGCGTCGCTGCCCGCGGCCGCGCACGTGCACGTCGTCGGCGACCGCACGCAGACGATCGACGCGTCGGTGCATGACGTGCAGTTCACGCTGATGCTGACGATCGCGCTCGTCGTGATGGTGATCTTCTCATTCCTGCGCAACGTCTGGGCCACCGTGATTCCGAGCCTCACGATCCCGCTGTCGCTGGTCGCGACATTCGGCGTGATGTACCTGCTCGGCTACAGCCTCGACAACCTGTCGCTGATGGGGCTCACGATCGCGGTCGGCTTCGTGGTCGACGATGCGATCGTGGTGATCGAGAACGTGATGCGCCACATCGAGGAAGGCGTGCCGAAGTTGCGCGCCGCACTGCTCGGCGCGCGCGAGGTGCGCTTCACGATCGTCTCGATGACGATCTCGCTGATCGCCGTGTTCATTCCGATCCTGATGATGGGCGGCATCGTCGGCCGCCTGTTCCGCGAGTTCGCGGTGACCGTCAGTGTCGCGATCGTGATGTCGGCGCTGGTGTCGCTGACCGTCACGCCGATGCTGTGCGGCTGGCTGATCCGCCCGCCGGGTTCGGACGGCGCCAGGCTGCGCACGCTCGAACGCTGGCTCGAAGTCGCGTTCGTCGCGGTCGAGCGCCGATACGAGCGCGGCCTCGACTGGGCGCTCGCGCATCGCAGGATCATGCTGGCCGTGACCGTCGCGACCGTCGCGCTGACGGCCGCGCTGTTCATCTACATGCCCAAAGGCTTTTTCCCGCAGGAGGACTCGGGGCTGATCATGGGCGTCGCGCAGGCGGCGCCCGACATCTCGCCTCAGTCGATGGCGGAGAAGATGCAGCAGCTCGGCCGCATCGTCGAGGCCGATCCGGCCGTCGACAACACCTATTACTGGATCGGCCCGAACCCCACCGTGAGCCAGGGACGCGTGATGATCAACCTGAAGCCGTTCGGCCAGCGCACGGCAAGCGCGGCGCAGGTGCTCGCGCGGCTGCGGCCAAAGGTGGGAAAGGTCATGGGCATCACGCTGTCGATGCAGGTCAGGCAGGACATCCAGGTCGGCGGACGGATCAGCGCCGCGCAATACCAGTACACGCTGCAGGACGCGGACGTCCAGGAGCTGAACCTCTGGGCACCGCGCCTGACGAAGCGCTTCGCCACGCTGCCGCAGCTGACCGACGTGAGCTCCGACCAGCAGGCGTCGGCAACGAGCGCGACGCTCGTGATCGATCGCAGCACCGCATCGCGCTTCGGCATCACCGCGCAGGCAATCGACGACACGCTCTACGACGCGTTCGGCCAGCGCCAGATTGCGACGCTCTTCACGTCGCTGAACCAGTACCACGTGGTGGAGGAGGTCGATCCGGCATTCCAGATGACGACCGACGCGCTCTCGCATCTGTACGTGCGTTCCCCGCTGACCGGCGAGCTCGTGCCGATGGACATGCTGGTCAAAATCGAGAACAACGTATCGCCGATCTCGATCAACCACCAGGGCCTGTTCCCCGCGGTGACGATCTCATTCAATCTCGCGCCGGGGCAATCGCTCGGCAACGCCGTGACGGCCATTCGAGCGGCCGAGGCGGCTGCGGCCAAGCCGGACACGCTCACCGGCACGTTCCAGGGTACGGCGCAGGCGTTCCAGGCATCGCTGGCGAGCGAGCCGTACCTGATTATCGCCGCGCTCGTGGTCGTGTACCTCGTGCTCGGGATGCTGTACGAGAACCCGATCCATCCTCTGACGATCATCTCGACGCTGCCATCGGCAGGCGTGGGTGCGTTGCTTGCGTTGTTGCTCTGCAGACAGGACCTGTCCATCATGGGCATGATCGGGATCATCCTGCTGATTGGCATCGTCAAGAAGAACGCGATCATGATGATCGACTTCGCGCTCGTGGCCGAGCGGGAGCAGGGCCTTGCACCTGTCGCAGCGATCCGCCAGGCCTGCGTGCTACGTTTCCGGCCGATCATGATGACGACGCTTGCCGCGCTGTTCGGTGCGCTGCCGCTCGCGATCGGGCACGGCGCGGGCGCCGAGTTGCGTGTGCCGCTCGGGATTGCGATCGTCGGCGGACTGATCCTGTCGCAACTGCTGACGCTCTTTACGACACCCGTCGTCTATCTGTGGTTCGATCGCTTTGCGCGGCGTTTTGAACGCGGGGCGCATGGTGACGATCCGTTGCTCGAGCCAGTGGTCGAGACGGAGCGATTGTCATGACACCGCGGCGTTGGCGGTGCCCGACGCAAACATTGAAGGATGCCGCCTGATCGAAAACGGAATGGGCACGGCGAAGTGGACGAATGCTGCATGTGACCTTCAAAAACCCTGGCGCGCTGCGCATTCGTCTCGAAGATGTGGTCGTCGACTACGTGAAACAGACGAGCGACGAGTTTCGTGACAAGGCATCCGACATTTCACTTTGCATGATTATCTTTGACACTTTTTTCGATCGATCGATCGATCGATCGATCGATTCGAGGCGACTCGGCGTCTTCCTGGGCCGGCATCAGTCACTTTTTGAACACCGCCACCGTGTGTTGATCGGCTCGCCAAGCCGAGACAGACGGGGAAGTCGATGGGCTGTTGGAAACAGTAGGCCCTGCGCTTCGCGACCCTGTTCCTGCTCGTGATTTGGTCGCAGACCAGTCCCGCCCCGTGATGGACGGGCGTCCTGATCACTTCCGCCCAAGCACGAGACCCTCATGGTCCCAGCCTGCGCTTGCAAGCGACGTGCTGATTAGTCGCCCACGTGGTGACCATCGAAACCGCCATCGGACTTGAAAAACGTCGGGCTGGATATACAGTGCGCTTTATGTGTATCCATTGGGGTAATCATGCAAGTCGCAAATTGGGGCAACAGCCTTGCAGTCCGACTGCCTGCGAGCGTCGTCGATGCACTCGGTTTGAAGGAGGGCGACGACATTGAGATCTATGCCGACCAATCCGGCGCGTTCTCGGTCGGTAAAAAGCCGACAGCCGCTGAGCGGATCGAGCGCTTGCGCAAGTACCGCGGACGATTGCCTGCCGACTTCAAGTTTGATCGGAAATCGCTCAGCGACAGGGGAAACGCTGAATGACCGTCGAGGCACCGACGCGATTTGCCGTCGATAGAAACGTCATCGCCTGTCTGTTCTCCCGCGACGCTGCGAAGGCTGACAGGGCCGAGGCGCTGCTGGTGCAGCGGACTCCGAAGCCCGTCATCAGCACGCAGGTCATGAACGAGGTCACGCTCGTCATGAGCCGGAAAATGGGCCTGTCGTGGCCAGAGATCAATGTCCTCCTGAGCGATCTGGAGGAGTTTTGCGAGATCTTGTCACCGACCCTTGAAGTCCACAAGGAGGCACGCCGTATCGCCGAACACTACGGATTGCGGTTCTACGATTCGTGCATGATCGCCTTCGCGTTGCTCGAGGATTGCGAAGTTCTCTACAGCGAAGACATGCAACACGGCCAAGTGATCGGTGACCGGCTAACGGTGGTCAATCCGTTCCGATCACCCGGTTGAACGCCGCCTGATTTTTCGTCAGCCGTCGCACAGTTTGTACCGTCGACGCTTTTCCCATCCGGCGCGGCCGACTGCCATGCCTGGAAGCCGCGCCAGCTGCTCGCGCACACGAGGGTGCGCGGCTTTCGGGCGTGAGCCGAAGTGGGGCGTTGGCTCGTGCGCCCCAGGCGCGTGGGAATGACCGGACGGGGAAAACGAAACCTACGGCCAAATTTGTCGCGGCCGTTTGACGCGCCGCGTGAAAGTATCGCCAGCGAGCAAGCCTGTGTCAGACTCGCGGCGATCGCACGGCGCCGCCGGACGCGTCGGAAGTCTTATGTGCGATTGAGAGTCTGCGCGCGTGCTGTCGAACGACGCCGGCGCTCCGAGAATCTGGAGCGCCAGTTTATTTTGTCGCCTTGCCGAATTCATTTACTGTTAGCCATACGGTCGGCCGGCGACGGATTCATTCAACTCTTGCGGGTTTGCCACGGATGTCTGAAGAATACGAAGTTCATGGCCCTCACGACGATGCGGTGGAACATCACGCGGCTCACGGTGGCGATCAAGGTACGTCGCGCATCGCTGTGCTGACGGCCGTGCTTGCCTGCTTCGGCGCGATTTCTGCCTATCAGAGCGGTGCCGAAGAGAGCCTCGCGCTGCTCTACAAGAATGACGCCGCGATCCGGAAAACCGAGGCTGCGAACCAGTGGGCCTACTATCAGGCGAAGGGCGATAAGCAGAACCTCGCCGAACTCGGTGCGGCGTTGAGCCCGGACACGTCGCCGCAGCGGAAGCGGTTCGAGGCGGACGCCGCGCGATACCGCGCCGACAAGGAACCGATCCGCGCACGTGCCGAGGCGCTCGAAAAGGAAGTCGAAAAGAACAACGCGGCGAGCGAGGAGCGGATGCACCGACACCATCGATGGTCGCAGGCGACGACCGTCATCCAGATCTCGATCGCACTTGCGGCGATCACGATCCTCACGCGGCGGACATGGATGCAGGGTCTGTCGATCGGCGTGGCCGCGATCGGCATCGTGATGGCGGGGTTGGCGTTGTTTGGGGTTTGATTGACGGCAAGGCCTGAGCAGGCTAGTCGTATCGAGCCTGTGTATGCGCGAGGTCACACGCAGACCTGTGAACCAAGCCCAGGGAGTCAGGGTGCCCAGTGCTTCAAACCGCCACAAGCTGCGCGGGTAAAGAGCCCCCGTGGTGAGCGTTGTTGGAAAAGTCGGGGTTTAGCCCGGCAGGTGGGAGTCAAAGAGACGAACGTGAGTGAACCGCTGATGACGTGTCGTAAAAATAATAATCGATGTCAAAACCGGGGGAATTGCACGCTCCGGGACACGCCTGCGGTCAGCAACAAGGCTGCGAAGGCGATGCGCCAGCAATTGCGTCGCCGCACCGTCATGACCTGAGTCTATCTGAGTTGGCGGACCGAACCCGTCCGACTTTGCTCGGCTGGATTCAGTATTACGGTCGATTTTATCGGTCAGCACTGGGGCAGGTGCTTCTTGCGGTTGATGCCGCTCTGGTCCGTTGGGCTCAACAGAAATACAAACACCTCCGTGGCCGGAAGGTGCGTGCAGCTGCATGGTTGAAGGACGTTAAGTCCCGGCAGCCAGGCCTGTTTGCGCACTGGGCCATGGCGACCACGGTTGGACGACAGGAGCCGGATGAATCGAGAGATTCACGTCCGGTTCTGTGAGGGCGTGGGGGTGCGATTCCCTTGCGCTACTCGACTTTCCGGTTAGAGCGATCTAGGCTGCATGTGGCGCTCCGGACTACCCCCAATAAATATTGGTTTTAAATCAAATGGTTGCTGTCTGGGTTCCAAGCCCTGCGCTTCCCGGTACGCCAAAACTGCGAGTAGGGCGCGGGCTCTCAACTCGGCTCGCCGGTTCACGGTGATAGCTGAGATGCATGCCAATGGTAAATTTTCCGAGGAGGTGAGGAAATTCAAGGCTGCTGGCCGTGTTTGCTTTTGAATGCGGGCAAAGCTCCTCGTAATACTCGAAAATGACGCATCAAATCCTGTGAGTTCCTCGATGGCAAAGCCTCCAGTTATCGAATCGCATCAGCTCCGCCACCTCTGAAAGTCGCTGCCGTCACCGGCCAAAATCCGATCCGCGACGCGGCGCTTTTGCTACTTTTTTACGGTACAGGGTTGATGCCAAATGAGGCGGGCAAGCTTCTCTTAAGCGACTATTTGCATGCGAACGGTTCTGTGCGCGTCGACTCGGCGGTGCGCGCCGAGATCTCCGTCAACGGCAGGGCTCGACCGTTGGTTTGGTCCAATGCCACGCGGTGCCGAGCGATTGACGACTACCTCGCGTACCGGCTCGTGGCACGGCATGGCATTACCACAGCTCGGGCTGCGTAACGTGGACTGGACCCGCCCGGGTCGCTGTTCAGGGCGCGCGACGGAGAGCCATTCACGTTCACCCGCCGCGTGACGCGCAGCGGGACGACTAGCTACTCGTGCGAAACCCTCACGGAGATTGTGCGACGCCTGCATCAACACGCAGGTGTCGAGGGCGGCAACGTATCCGCGGCCAGGCGGACCTTCGCCGTGAATCTCCACCGGCAGGGTCGGTCGCTCAAGCTCATCCAAACGCTGATTGGCGTGTCTAGTCTGTCTGCCGTTAAAAGTCTTATCGAGGCCGATCCGGTGCGCCCGTCTGCGATTGTGAGCGGGGTAATTTAGGCTCACAAACGGCGCGGAGGGCGGCGCTTCGCCCTTGATTTTCGGCGTTCCTTACCTTAAGGTAAGGAATATTGGAGGTGTCACTATGGCAGTAGCAACTCTCACTTCGAAGGGCCAGGTCACGATTCCGGTTGACGTGCGCAATCAGCTCGGTTTGGAGGCCGGCGACCGGATCGAATTCAGCTTCAACGAGGAGACGGGCCGGTATGAGGTCTATCCGGCCACGCGCTCGCTCGCGTCGCTCAAGGGCATCGTGAAGAAGCCCACTAAACCGGTGTCGGTCGAAGACATGAATCGGGCCATCGCCGGGCAGGGGGCATCCGCGCGATGATCGGACTGGATACGAACGTGCTGGTCCGCTACTTCGCCCAGGACGACGCCGTTCAGTCGAAGAAGGCGACGGTGCTGATGGAGTCCCTGTCGGCCGAGCGGCCGGGGTACGTTTCGCAGATCGCGCTGGTCGAGGTTGTGTGGGTACTCGGGCACTGCTATGGCGTCGAGCGCGAGCAGATGAAGGAGATCATCGACTCGATGATCGGGACCAAGGAACTGGTCGTTGAAGGTGCGGACACGGTGCGAAAGGCACTTCGTGTTTTCGCGGCATCAGATAAGGCGGATTTCGCGGACTGCCTGATCGAGCGGTCGGGGCACGTTGCCAAGTGCGAGTGCACGGCAACTTTCGACGTCGCGGCCTCGAAGGTCACCGGGATGCACTTGATCAAGTAATCGCGGCACAAGCACATAAACTGGAAAACGGGATGGAGAGCAAACAGAGCGGCGGCATGCTGGTCGACGGTGAGTACGTCGCAACGTGCCGGGAGCGCACCATACTCGGCGCAACTGCGAATGGGCACGGTGCCGTGTTCCCCAAAGCCAAGATGACCGTGAAGGACGGGTGGGCAACGTTCAGCCGCGACGGGGTAGAGGTGTGGAACTGCAACGCTCGCTATGCCGCCGCCCACTTCGACGTTCAACCCGCATAGGACATTCCGCCGATGAGTCACCTCGTTCAGATTGCGCCGGGCGTGTTGTTCTCGTCCGATGTACTTAGCCCCGAGTGGGGCCGCGAGTATCGACAGGACGAAGGGACTGTAGAGATCGTTCTGAATACGAAGGCTGCAACGTGGCCGGGCAGTGCTGCAGAGGAAGGCGACTGCGGCACTCGCGAGAGCATCGGCGGACAGATGTCGTTGTTGTAGCGGAAAATAGGGAGACGGCAATGGCGAGTCATGTGCTTTCTCAGTTCCCGCAGGATGAACAGGACGACTTCGCAGCCGCTTGCAAAAAGTACGGGCGCACGGTCGGCGAGTTCGATGTGATCGACGAAGAGCAGTACCCAAGTGGCGGGCGAGTCGGGGCGATCGGGCGGCAAGTGACCGTGGTGCTGCGAGGTAAATCTACCGTGGCCCGATACGATGGCGGACAGGGTAGTCAATGGACTGTGGATTTCGAGAACGACCTGAACGCTGGCGTCTTCAATTGACCGGAAAAATCGTTCAGAAGGCGGCCTTGTGTATTCCACCGATCGCGGACGACTGTGTCCCGAATGCGGGCGGGCGCAGTCGGAATGCGTCTGCAAGGCAGGCGCCAAGTTCGCACCGTAAGTGATGGGGGGGGCGCCTGTCTCGCGAGACCAAGGGCCGCGGCGGGAAGTGCGTGACGCTCGTGAAAGGACTGGCGCTCGCTCCTGTTGACCTGGCCTTGTTGGGCAAGCAGTTGCGCGCGGCCTGCAGTTCTGGCGGAACGGTCAGGGATGGTGTGATTGAAGTGCAGGGCGACCACTGCGAGCGGGTCGTCGACGTGCTTAAAACGTACGGCCATCGCGCGAAGCGCGCCGGTGGCTAACACGTTCAATGCTGGGACGCCTGGTCGCTCGTCACTGACAGGTCCGGGCGGGGCAGATTTATTGGGCGACATGTGCCGATAGCGGGTCAAGTTGGCTTCGGCATCGACACGCCCAGAGCCGAGGCGTCGTGTCACCCGCGGTGATGGCGGCCCTTTGTTGGGACAGGCGTTAACGCGCTGAAGGGAACATGGACCGGTCAAGGCACGCGCTGCTTGAGTATCACGAACGCAGCAAGCACCGCATCAACTTCTACGCGCCTGGCCCCGGGCGACTGGACTGGGCAACTCAGCCGGATCCGTTCCGCGTGTTTCATGGCACACCGCGCGTTGAACTGCCGCTAGCCGCCGATACCCTGGTCACACGCTACAACGCATTGCGCTGCGGCGTTCTGCCGCCCGCGCACAAACTCGATCTTCACACGCTGGCCATCCTGTTCGAACTCTCGCTCGGCCTGTCGGCGTGGAAATCCTACGGCGCCCAGCGGTGGGCAGTGCGCTGCAACCCTTCGAGCGGAAATCTGCATCCGACAGAGGGCTATCTTCTGTGTCCGGCGCTGCCCGGCGTGTCCGCCGGCGTCTACCATTACCTGAGCCGAGAGCATGCGCTCGAACGACGCGCTGCAGTGGATGATCCGCGCTGGACCGAGGCGTTCTCGGACGGTGGCGTCCTGGTCGGCATCAGCTCTATCCACTGGCGCGAGGCGTGGAAATACGGCATGCGCGCCTGGCGCTACTGCCAGCACGATTGCGGCCATGCCATCGCCGGCGTGAGTTACGCGGCGGCCGCGCTCGGCTGGCAGACGCGGCTGGTCGAGGCGGCTGCGGATGATACGGTGGCCCGCTTGCTCGGATTGGACCGCAGCGAAGAGTTCGGCGCGGCCGAATCGGAGGCTCCGGATGTCTTGCTTTGGATCGGCAATCCTGAAATACAGCCGGATCTCAAGCGCATGCGTGCGGCTTTGGAGAAGGCGCAGTGGTACGGCTGCGCGAATCAGCTCAGCTCAGGGCACGTGGCGTGGCCGGATATCGATATGATCCATCGCGCAACGCACAAGCCCCAAACTGTCGAACCGGCGTCGCCGAATCCGGAGCTGTACCCATCGCCCGCGACGCCCGCCCTCGATCTTACCTTTGCCCAGATCGCTCGACAGCGCCGCAGTGCCGTGAGCTTCGATGGCAAGACGCATATTACCGACGTGGCTTTTTTCAGCATGCTGGCGTGCCTGGCGGCATGTCGTTTGACGCCGCCGTGGAATGCGCTGATGTCATCTGCGCAGGTGCATCCTGTGCTTTTTGTGCACCGCGTGGACGGCCTGGAGCCGGGGCTATACGTGCTCGTGAGGAATCTCGGTGCGCTGACCGACCTCAAGCAGTCCATGCGTCCCGAATGGTTGTGGCTAAAGCGCGGACCGGACCCTCTGCCGCTCTACTTTTTGCTGCCTTACGATTTGCGTGACGCGGCAAAGCTGATCTGCTGCCACCAGGATATCGGCGCAGATTCCTGCTTTGCGCTGGGAATGCTCGCGAGATTCGAAATAGCCTTGAAGCAACCCTGGCGTTATCGCCATCTGTTCTGGGAATGCGGCATGCTTGGCCAGACGCTTTATCTTGAAGCCGAAGCCGCCGGAGTGCGCGGGACGGGAATTGGCTGTTTTTTCGATGATGAAATGCACGCGCTGCTCGGCGTCAAGGATTACGTCTGGCAAAGTTTGTATCACTTCACGGTCGGTGGCCCCGTGGACGATCCGCGTCTGTCCGCATTCCCGCCGTATGAGATTCAGCCCGAAACGAAAGCGCTACCGTCTCGCTGGCTAAGTCGGGTTCGACGTCGTCGATACTGATGCGCGCGTCGACGCCGACCTTTCGCCGCTCCGGTGGAAGGCGACCACCGATTTTGCTTCAAGCACGTCGACGAATTCGGCTGCGTCAGCGATGACTGCCGAGCCAGAGTCAGCGTTTCCTTGGTTCAACTTCCCCACGACTTTCAATTTCCTGTCTGTGCAACAACGGCTGTCGGACTGTTTCGTCAACGGCAATCTGGATGGTTACAATGTAACGGCAGCGCCGCCCACTCACTCCCGATACTCAGGCTATCCGATGACCAGCCCCCAACAGCTCTCTCAACTCGGTGATTTCTCGCGTGTCGATGCCGTGGATGCGAACGATTTTGTCACGCGACTGGATGTCATGCAGCGTCTCGACACGTTTCAGATATACAAACAAGAGACATTCGAACTTATGGGTCTGAGGCCGGGCATGCGGATAGCCGATGTCGGGTGCGGAACGGGTGACGATCTGGGTAAGCTGGTCCGGCAGGTGGCGCCTGGCGGTAGTGCGATGGGCTTTGACCTGAGCGAAGCCATGCTGGATGAATCACGGCGTCGCTTTGCTGCCGTCCCCGCCCTTACCTTCAGGAATGCCCCCGCTACAGCGCTCGGAGTGGCGGCGAACACCTTTGATGCAATCCGGGCAGATCGCGTCTTGATCCATGTCCCCACGCCCGAAAATGCGCTCATGGAAATGATTCGGGTGACGCGGCCAGGCGGGCGGATCGTCGTCAGTGAACCCGACATGCCGGGTTGCTGGGTGGCAAGCAGCGATTACGCGTTGACTGGACGAATCATGCAGTCGATTGCTGAGTCTTGTGTGAATCCCTATCTGGCCCGCGATCTTTTCGCGATGTTTCGCGATGCGGGACTTGACGACATCAGCTTCAGAATGCGCAGCGTGACCGCGTTTGATCCGCGGTCTGTCGACAAAATCCTCGATTTCAAGAGCGTTATTGCCACCATGCAGGTGCAGGGTCTGTTTTCGGAGGAGGAGGTCGCGCATTGGCTTGCGGAGTTCGAAGAGCGCGGTCGAACCGGGCGCTTTGTCGCAGGCCTCCCGATCATGATCGTGACCGGAACAAAACCAGAGTGAGCCTCGCGAACAGTATCAAGATGCAGGATACCCGACTGAACTTGCGCACTTTGTGGGGTTACGCGCGTGCCGTCAGCGTGTTTAGCCGGTCGGCATTGCCGGAACTTCATCGTGAAAATTTCGAGCGACTCGCCGAGTACATTGGATGTTCCGGGTCTGGTGCGCCGCAACCAAATCTTCCCGCACATGAAGTACTTGCGATGGCAGACGGCTACCCGCTGGCCTATCGTCACTACCGCTCACTGACAAGTCGCCGTGTCGTCATTCTGGTTCATGGAGCCGGATGCTTCGGGGACCAAATGCAAGTAATAGCGCGTCATTTGTCGCGCTCCGATCTCGCAGATGTCTATACGCTGGACATGCGTGGACATGGGCTTTCACCGGGACGGCCGGGACATGCGGTCGACGAACCACGTCAAATGGTGTCGGACCTCGGCAACGTCGTCGATTTTGTGGTACGCCGCCACGGTGAGTCCGCCATCGTGCTCGGTGGACATTCTGCTGGTGGGGGGCTCGTGCTCGCAGTTTCGCGCAGCCCACTCAACCGACTCATCTCGGCCTATATGTTCTTGGCGCCGTTCGTGGGGCTCGGGTCGCCAGTCGATCGGCCGTATTTCGGCGGATGGGTTCGGCTGCGTGGTCTGCGGTTGCGTGCCTTAAGCGTGATGAGTGCGTTGGGTGTCACTGGATTCAATGGAAGCACGGTCATCGATTTTGCCCCAGCCGCCCAATTGCTGGACAACCGCTATGTTGCGGGTTGGTCCTTCAATACAACGCTTGGGTTTGGCCCCGGACTCTGGCGCGAGCAACCGGTGCCGATAGACAGGAACATTCCGGTTCTGGTCGCTTCGGGGACAGCAGATCAATGCTTCGTGTCGTCGCTCTATCCACAGGTCTTCCGAACGATAGCACCACACGCGGAAATTCATAGCCTGAGCTCGATCGGTCACTGGGACATATTGGTCGATCCAAAGACGCTCATAGCAGTCGAATGCTGGCTACGAGACGTGGCGCCGCGACTTCAGAAAAATTGCGAGTGATATGTACACCGGATCCATCACACTGTCTGGTCCGTGGGCAATTGTTGTTGCAAGTGGGAAAAATGGAACACGCTCAGTAAATGGTAAAGCGCATCATCATGCCGCGTGTCCATCTGCCCGACTTCAAGTCGCCGACGACCGGACAGCTGCGCGCCCTCCGCAGGTTTCGAGTCGAGTGCCTTGTCCACCTCGGGCAAGGTCATGACCATCTCTGCTCATCGGTAAACCGACTCATCTTCATGACATCCTTTTCTCCGTTGGAAGCGATTGTTTGATCAACGGTCACTCGATTTCCGAGGTGACATATGGCTCACAAGCGCCTCAACGTGAAAATGCCGCAGCATGAGGATCCTTTCCGCGCAGCTTGTCCGGTATTTCGATTCGGAGCAAACGGTCGAGTTTGGCGGTGCATTGCAAATATCGTCGGCGACAAACCGAGCCCATTTGCCCATCGTAAATTCGGACGACCTCCTGCATTAAACAGACTGCGTCATCGCCGAGGCGCCAATCATCCGTTGCATAGGCGTGCTCGGCCGCAGCCTCCAATGCTCCTTCCGCCTTGCAATACAGTTCGTATGCCGCGTCACCATACCCGTCCTGCCAAAGCAGGTATGAAAGATAGGTCATGCGGATAAGCTGGTAGAGCTGATGCCGATTTCCCTGGCCCGCGCGGCACACCGCGAACGCCAGATGTGCTGCGAGCGACGCATCCCTGACGTATACCATCGGCAAGGGGAGCAGCATTGCCTTTTGAGATAGCTTGCGGTTTTGCATCGTTTCGTGGGCGTGCCTTTGTCGAACTGGACGACGCGGTCTTGAATGCGTCAGTACTCCAACGTTTACGCGCGGGCAATACGGCCGGTGTATCCGTCGGCACGTGAGCACGCGTGGCCACGATGGATCGATCGGGTTGTTCCTTGCGGTACCGCGAAGTCAAAGCGGCAATGCCTTGCCGGGACCCCTGCGCGGTTCGCTTGACAGGTGTTCTGCGAGGATCGCCGAAACGCCGAGGAACGCCGGATAGTCCGCGGTGATGACGTAGGTCGGCACGTTCGCGAGATAGGCGTCGAAACGCCCCTTGGCTTCGAAGCGCCGGCGAAACGACGAGCGGGTGAACAGCTCGCCCAGGCGTGGCACCACGCCGCCGCCGATATAGATGCCGCCGTGCGAGCCGAGCGTCAAAGCAAGATTGCCTGAGAAACCGCCGAGAATGCCGCAGAAGCATTCGATGGTTTCGGCCGCGAGTGCCTCGCCCTCGTGCGCGCGTTTGACGATCTCGGCGGTGTCGAGGCTCGCGGGCATCTCCTTCTTTTCGCGCGCGGTGAGCGCACCATGGATCAGTTCGATGCCGGGGCCCGCGCACACGCGCTCGAACGATACGTGCGGCGACTTCGTGCGCGCAAACTGCAGCACGAGATCCTCGCGCTCGTCCTGCGGCGAGAAACTCGCATGGCCGCCTTCGCTGCCAAGTGCGATCCAGCGGTTGTCGGCGGGAATCAGCCCCGAGACGCCAAGGCCCGTGCCCGGCCCGAGCAGGCCGATCACGCTGTTCTGGCGGGGTTGGCCGCCGCCCACCTGGCTGCGCTGCGCGTCGGTCATACCCGGCAGCGCCATGGCAAGCGCGGAAAAGTCGTTCACGACCAGGAGCGTGTCGAAGCCGAGCGCACGGCGCGTGGCCTCGATCGAGAAGGTCCAGTCGTGATTGGTCATGCGCACCTGATCCCCGTCGACCGGGTTTGCAATGGCGATGGCCGCGTGCTTCACGCGGCCGGCCTTCGTGTCCTTCAGATACTGCCGGATGACCTCCGCGACACCCGGATAGCCGGCGCACGGATACACGCGCACCTGGCCGATCTCGCCCGCTCCTGACTCCAGGGCGAAGCGCGCGTTGGTTCCCCCGATGTCGGCGAGCATTCTCGGTCCGTCGGCGTGCTGGCTCTCGCCAGGGGCAAATCTGTTAGGTGCACCTGTAGGCATAGAGTCTCACTTCCTTGTCGTTCGCCAGCTTCGAGATGGCACTGCTCTGGTCAGCCGCGGCGGCCTGCTGCTGCACGTAGCGCTTGTGCCGGCGAGCGATCAGCAGGATCAGGCGCTCCACCTGGAGCGGCGCCTGCATCGGAAGCGCGCCAGCGCCGCACCGAAAAGGGCGGTGATACCGCCGGAATCGCCAGACATCTGTCGCTGCCGCCCCGAGGCAATGTAGTTGGGCAAAAATTGCAATTGACACTGCGATGTAGTTTAACTACAGTCGAGCGCAATGAATAGTACCTGGGGACGAAAAGGCGAAGCGATGTCGATGCAGAAAGGGCTGATCAAGTTCGCCGACAAGCGCGCTACGGGGCCTTCCCGGAACAGCGCGAGGTCTTGGCAAAGCGCATGGACAAAATCCGGCACCTCGCAATGACGCAATGAATGCGGGGACGCTAGTGCACTGGTTTCATCTGCCGAATCTGCGCAGGTGTTTCTCGCCGGCTTCAATCCCTCGTTGCTGCAATTCGCGCGCAGGCGCCATGCCCACATGCTCTGCTCCGATCGACTTCGGCGCCGCCTGCAAAGTGCCTTACCACCGTGCGCCTTGAACGCCTCGACTCAACACGCTGCATACCCGGCCCCACTGCCTTCGGAGACCTCATGACGACCGATCACGATTCGCGACTCGCCCAGAACTTCCCAACCCTCGACGAGATACCGGCGGAACACCGTCTCACCGCCCCCGTTCACCAGCGCGATTTCTTGATCGGCGGGCAGATGCTCACATGGGACGGCCCTTGCAAAACCGTGCTGTCGCCGGTCTGCACACGCGACCCGGTGACGGGCGACGTGAGCCAGGTCGAGATCGGCAGCTACCCGCTCATGCACGAGGCGCAGAGCGACGCCGCGCTGAATGCCGCAGTCGCTGCGTACGACAACGGCGGAGGCGAATGGCCGACGATGACGGTCGCTGGCCGCATCGCCTGCATGCAAACGTTCGTGAAAGGCATGGCCGAGCGCCGGCAGTCGATCGTCAACCTTCTCATGTGGGAAATCGGCAAAAGCCTCGCCGACTCGCGCAAGGAGTTCGATCGCACCGTCGAGTACATCCAGGCCACGATCGAAGCCCTGAAGGACATGGACAACGGCCATTCGCGATTCATGGTGGTCGAGGGGACCATTGGCCAGGTCCGCCGCACGCCGCTGGGCGTCGTGTTGTGCATGGGACCGTACAACTATCCGCTCAACGAGACGTTCTGCACCCTGATCCCGGCGTTGCTCATGGGCAATACTGTGGTCCTCAAGCCGCCACAATATGGCACGTTGCTGTTCGAACCGCTGCTTGAAGTGTTTCGGGACGCGTTTCCGCCCGGCGTTGTCAATACCATTTACGCACCGGGCCAACTGGTGGTGCCGCGCATGCTGGCCTCGGGCAACGTCAACGTGCTGGCACTGATCGGGTCGAGCCGCGTTGCGGACCATCTGAAAAAGCAGCATCCGAAATCGCACCGCCTGCGCGCCGTGTTGGGCCTCGATGCGAAGAACGCAGCCATCGTGCTGCCCGATGCCGACCTGGATCTGGCCGCCAGGGAATGCCTGCTCGGCGCACTGTCGTTCAACGGACAACGCTGCACGGCCCTCAAGATGCTGATCGTGCATAGCAGTGTCATCGATGCATTCCTCGAGCGTTTCACGGCTGAATTGGCCCGGCTCAAAACTGGCATGCCCTGGGAAGCCGGCGTGCACATCACGCCTCTGCCGGGGCCGCATCGCACCGCCTACATGACAGAAGCGATCGAAGACGCCGTGGCAAAGGGGGCGCGCGTCGTCAACGAGGGCGGCGGTGTGTTCTGCAGCACGCTGTTCAACCCGGCTGTCGTCTACCCCGTGCGCGAGGGGATGAAGCTGTACCGGGAGGAGCAGTTCGGTCCGGTTGTCCCGGTCATGCGCTTCGACGAGGTGGAAGAGGCACTCGACTACGTGATCACCTCGGATCACGGGCAACAGGTGAGCATCTTCGGGAACGACGCCTCGCAGATCGGCACGCTGGTGGATCCGCTGGTCAACCAGGTCTGCCGCGTGAACATCAACTGTCAGTGTCAGCGCGGGCCGGACGTGTTCCCGTTTGCCGGGCGCAAGGATTCGGCCGAGGGCACGCTGTCGGTCAGCGATGCGCTGCGCGCGTTCTCGATCCGCTCGATGGTCGCGACCAGGCAGACCGAGCCGAACATGGCATTGCTCAACACCATCGTGCGCGAACATCAATCGAAGTTCATCAACACAGACTTCATCTTTTAAGCGGAGTGAACATGACGCGTCGCAAACGTAATGCCCGGATCGTCGCGACACTGGGGCCATCGAGTTCCGACCTGGCCACGGTGCGCGCCCTGTTCGACGCCGGGGCCGATGTGTTCCGACTCAACTTCAGTCACGGGACGCACGCCCAGCACCAGGAGCGGCTCGAGATCATCCGCCGCGTCGAGCGAGACACCGGGCGGCCCATCGCCGTGCTGCTCGATCTGCAGGGCCCGAAGCTGCGCATCGGCACGCTCGCCGACGGCCCGGTCACGCTAAAGGCCGGTTCGGCGTTTCGCCTCGATCTGGACGCCACTCCGGGCGACGCCACACGCGCACCGCTGCTCCACCCGGAGATCTTTGCCGCACTCGAGACCGGCACCGAATTGCTGGTCGACGATGGCAAGGTGCGTCTCAAGGTACTGAGCTTCGGCCCGGACTTCGCCGAGACGCAGGTGATCACCGGCGGCACGATATCGGATCGCAAGGGTGTGAACGTCCCCTCGGTACTGCTGCCCATCCCGGCCATGACACCCAAGGACCGCGCCGACCTCGAGTTCGGGCTGACGCTGGGCGTCGATTGGGTCGCGCTGTCGTTTGTGCAAAGACCCGAGGATGTGCTCGAGGTGAAAGCGATCGTCCAGGGGCGCGCCGCCGTGCTGGCCAAACTGGAGAAGCCGGCGGCCATCGACTCGCTCAACGCGATCGTCGATGCGGCCGACGCGATCATGGTTGCGCGCGGCGACCTGGGGGTCGAACTGCCGGCCGAACAGGTGCCGCGGATCCAGAAACAGATCGTCAGGGCCTGCCGGGCTGCTGGCAAGCCTGTCGTCGTTGCCACCCAGATGCTCGAATCGATGATCGCCGCGCCGGTGCCGACTCGCGCGGAAGCGTCGGACGTGGCCAATGCGGTGTACGACGGCGCAGACGCCGTGATGCTATCGGCCGAGTCCGCGTCCGGCCAATACCCGCGCGAGGCTGTGGCGATGATGGACCGCATCATTGCAGAGGTGGAGTCCGATCCGGACTACCGCAGCGCGATCGACGCCGCTCATACGGCGCCGCAGGCCGCAGTCGCCGATGCGGTCTGCCTTGCTCTGCAGCAGACCGCGAACCTGCTGCCTGCCGCGGCGATCGTCACCTACACGCGATCCGGCTACACGAGCCTGCGCGCGGCGCGCGAGCGGCCGGTGGTGCCCGTGCTTGGCGTGACACCGGAACTCGCCACCGCACGGCGTCTGGCGCTTGTCTGGGGCGTGCATCCGGTGCACGCCGACGAACGCGTCTCCGACGTGCCCGACATGGTGAACAAAGCCTGTGCGATCGCGCGACACGAAGCCTTCGCGCACGCGGGCGACTTCGTCGTCATTGCCTCTGGCATGCCTTTCGGCGTGGCCGGCACGACCAACTTCCTGCACATTGCCAAGGTCTGACGCCTGTCTGGCCTGGCTACTTTGACTTGCGCTGCGCGCGTAACGACAGAATCGCGCCAGGGCAATTTTGCAGCGCGTGGAAGGAAACGCAACGCTTGCGCGCGTCGCCTTCGCCCTGTGTGGCGAACGCGACGCGTCGATTTCCCACGCGCTCATCAGATGATTCGAACTCGAGGAGACAACATTGTGGCGGACATGACTTTAAGAAGCGCACGATCTGGCGGCGGCTCGCCAACTGCGAAACGCTATACGACACCGCTGATCATCCTGACATCCCTGTTCTTCATGTGGGGATTCATCACCTCGCTCAATGACATCCTGATCCCTCATTTGCGAGCGGTATTCACGCTGAGCTATGTGCAGGCGATGTTGATTCAGTTCTGCTTCTTCGGCGCATACCTGATCATGTCGTTCCCGGCAGGCTTTCTGGTCGAAAGGCTCGGATACAAGGCGGGCATTATCCTTGGCCTGTCGGCGGCCGGAACCGGTTGTCTTCTTTTCTATCCCGCGGCGGAACACGCGTCCTATCCGTTCTTTCTTGGGGCGCTGTTCGTGCTCGCCTCGGGTATCACGCTGCTGCAGGTGGCTGCCAATCCGTATGTGGCCATTCTCGGAACGCCGGAACTGGCATCGAGCCGCCTCAACCTGACCCAGGCCTTCAATTCGCTCGGCACCGCGCTCGCGCCGGTTTTCGGTTCGGTGTTGATTCTCTCGGTGGCGATCGAGACATCCGGACAGTTGCAGAAATTGAATCCCGCTGAGCTCGCGGCCTATGGCGTCTCGCAAGCCAGTGCGGTGCAAATTCCGTACATCGGGCTTGCGATCGTGTTCTACCTGCTGGCCTTCGCGATTGGCACGTTGAAGTTGCCGAAGATCGACGCGCCCGAAGCGCGGGTCGAGGTGCCCGACGCCCGTAGCACCTACCGTGTCCACACGAACGTTTGGGCCCATCGCCACCTGGTACTGGGTGCGGTCGGCATCTTCCTGTACGTGGGGGCCGAGGTCGCTATCGGGAGCTTTCTGGTGAACTTCATGGGCCAGCCGCAGATTGCAGGCCTGCAGCAGGAAGCAGCCGCCCGATACCTGTCGCTGTACTGGGGCGGAGCCATGGTGGGGCGCTTTCTCGGCTCTGCGTTGCTGAGCAAGATCCGTCCCGGCTATTTGCTGGCCTTCAACGCCTTCGTCGTATCGGCGCTGCTCGTGATCGCAATACTGGCATCGGGCACGATCGCGATGTGGGCCTTGCTCGCGATCGGCCTTTTCAATTCGATCATGTTCCCGACAATTTTCACGCTGGCGATCGAGGGGCTGGGCAAGCATACCGGCGAGGGTTCTGGAATCTTGTGCATGGCGATTGTCGGTGGCGCGATCGTCCCGCTCATCCAGGGCTTCATGGCCGACCACATTGGCGTACAGCTCTCGTTCTGCGTACCCGTGGTGTGCTACCTGTACATCGCCTATTACGGACTGAAAGGGCATTATGCCGATTGAGGTCCGCTGATCATCGGGTACGCAGCCCGCGTTCTCCGACGGGCTTCATCGTCCACGCTCGCGGTGGCCCAGGAACGTTGCAGTGGTGGCCGGTGTCGAAGCCACCGATGCCGGCGGCGGTAGTCTGGATTTTCAGGGAGGCGGCCGCCGGAACCCTCAAAGGCAGGGCTGCGGCGCCTGTCGACGGCAACTCCGGTGCCATCGTCGACCAGCGCCCGGTTGCGCCGGTGAGTCAGGCTCAGGCGCGCATCGCGTCGTTCGTCGGCTGGCCTGGAAATGCGCGTCGAGCCAGCCCGCGAGGCGCTCGAGCTGTTCGAGTTGCAGGGGGCGGGCGCGCTTCTCCGTCGCGGGATGCAGCGCCGCGATGCCCTTCAGCACGTTGCGGACATGCGGGCTCTTTGTCGGGTCCGGGAAGCCTTGCGTTTGGTGTCATTGCGCGAGCGCCGCCAGCCGGGTGCGCAGCGTATTGATCTACAACGACGCGGCATGGTCGGCGCAGATATTGCGCGACCGCATCGGCACTCGCCGGCAGGAAACCGCGCGACTCACGTTCGAAATGCCGGATCGCCGACTGGTAGCTGCGCCGCGTGTTGTCGTGCGTGGTCGCTTCGACGTAGCGATCGATGGTGGACATGGTGGGTGAGGGCAATCGGGGAATCACGGTGGAACACGATGATAGGCATCCGTAGACGAGAGCGCCCAAAAGTTGGGGAGGCTCTCAACAAGGGCCGCGTGTGCTTCCTGTGGCGGTGCTGGTTTCTTATGGAGTAGCCCGATCAGTCTCGAAATGCTCGGAGCCAAGCCATGCGATTGATCATCGAAGCAAGGTAGGTCGACGGTGAGTACATCGCAACGTGCCGGGAGCGCACCATACTCGGCGCAACTGCAAATGGGTACGGTGCCGTGTTTCCCAAAGCAACGATGACCGTGAAATACGGGTGGGCAACGTTCACCCGCGACGGAGTCGAGGTGTGGAACTGCAACGCGCACTACGCCGCCGCGCACTTCGACGTTCAACCCGCATAGGAAATTCCGCCGATGAGTCACCTCGTTCAGATTGCGCCGGGCGTGTTGCTCTCGTCCGATGTACTTAGCCCCGAGTGGGGCCGCGAGTATCGACGGGGAGAAGTGACTGCGGGTAGGTCGGAACAAGAAGTCTGCAAGGCGACCGAGCAGTGCTGCAGAGGAAGGCGACCGCGTCACTCGCGAGAGCATCGGCGGACAGATGTCGTTGTTGTAGACGAAAGCAGGGAAATGACCGAGGAAGTGGAGTTGCCGGTTGGCGAGTGGATTGTTCGACTGTTCTTCCCTGTGCCCGGATTGGTTCGCGTTCGACGACGCGATACACTATTCGGCCATTCCGTTCTCAATCCTCGTCACCCGCCATGTCCCGTATGTTCAAGCCGACCGCAGAACAGTACGCGATCGTCGATGCGGTCGCGCGGGGCGGTAACCTGAAAATCAAGGCCTATGCCGGCGCCGGCAAGACGTCGACGCTCCGGCTGGTTGCGGATCACCTCGCTGGCAAGCGCGGCAGCTATCTCGCATTTAACAGGGTAATCGCGGACCATGCGCGCAGAGGATTTCCGCCGAATGTCCAATCGCGCACGATGCACTCACACGCGTACGCATCCGTCACGTCGGCACTGCGCAACCGGATGAAGCTCCAGTTCGAATCGCCACATGAACTCGCGATCCGCTATCGGCTTGGCCCCGTACGCGTGCCCAACGTCAACGGCAAGCCCGTCGAAGTCATGCCATTCGAAATCGGCCAAATGATTGCCGATGGTCTCGGCATGTTTTGTCGCTCGGCACAGCTGTGTCCGGAGACTGCGCACATTCCTGTCGACGAAAAGATCGACGACAAGGCGGCCGCCTCGTTGCGCGAATGGTTGCTTCCTTATGTCGTCCGTCTGTGGGAGGAGAGCACCGACCGGCGAGGGCGAAGTGCCGTTACGCCAGATGTGTTGCTGAAAGTCTGGGCACAAGCGGACCCGCGCATCGATGCGGACTTCATCCTGTTTGACGAAGCGCAAGATAGTGATGGTGTCATGCTGTCGGTGCTCGGCCGCCAGCACCACGCGCAGATCATCTACGTCGGCGATCCCTACCAGCAGATCTATGAGTGGCGCGGCGCGGTCAACGCGATGGCCCAGATCGCCGCCCCCGAGTGCGCGCTCACTGAATCATTCCGCTTCGGGTCGACGTTGGCGGTTCTCGCCAGTCGCATTCTCGCTTTGCTGGGCGAAACGACACCGATCCGTGGGCAGGACCACATCGGCTCGATCCTGGTCGAGGATCCGAACCTCTCACCACCGGTCGATGCGGTTTTGTGCCGGAAGAATGTGACGGCGATCTGGCAATTGGCCGTCGGACTCGAATCGGGTCATCGACCCGCGATCCGCATGAGTCCCGCCGAGATAGAAGCATACGCAGATGGCGCCGACCAATTGCTCGCCGGCCGACGAGCGTTTCGCCCCGCCGCATTTTCGCTGTTCGAGACGTGGCAGGATGCTCAATCATTCGCGCGCAGCGCCGTGGGGAGCGACCTGCTACCGATCGTCCAGATCGTCGATGAGTGTGGGACAGGCTATTTGCGCGCGATAGCGCGACGCGTCACACCCGAGGCCAACGCTGACTACGTGATCTCGACCGTCCACCGGTCGAAAGGGCTCGAGTGGAAACGCGTGAAGATCGCGAACGACTTCCGCTTCAAGATGCTGGACGGACGCCTAACGATGGACGACGACGAAATGCGATTGCTGTACGTGGCGGCGACGCGCGCTCGGCATCTCCTCGATGTCTCGTCGTTACGCGACGAGCTCGTGCGCCTGTTTACCCAGCGCCATTTAGCCGGCCACGCACAAAGCTCGACACCAATGGCGAACAGGGTGACGAACGCAAGAACTGCGCGGTTTCATTCGCGCGGAATCATTGCATGCAAAAAAACTTCGATGTGACCACCCTAATGTCAAAGCCGGATTCAAATGTCGCAGCGCCAGCTAAATACAAATGTCGCGGTCTGGCTCATTAGAAATGTCCGGTTTTCGGGTTGGTTTGGCTGCCTGTTTTTCCCTGGTTTGATCGTTACGCAGTGTCGAAGGAAGGCGTCTGAACGGGCAGGGCGCTGACGCTTCAGGCGATGTCCCGGGCAGACCGCCGAGCGGACTTTGAAGGCTCCTGATGCGCCAACTGCACGATGACAGCATCGAGATCGGCCTGCGTGAACTCGCGCTGCTTCTTCGTGCCGGGCAAGCGTTCGGGTTTGCGGACCGCGACACCCTGATTGGTACGCGACGGCGAGCCCGAGATCCGTCGGTTGTCGCGCTGCGCCTGGATCGCTTCAGCCACTTGCAGCGCATGGCTCAGGCGTTTGTGTTCGACGACCGCCCCCTGATCGACCTCCGCCAGCTTGTCGTATTGCCGACAGGACAGCACTGCGCCGTCGGCCCGGAGCTCGATGCGGCCGTCCGGGTACTCCCACACGTCGATGTAACGATGAATCAGCTTCCGGTTGGCCTGCGTGTCGTCCAGCAGGTACAGCACCCGGTCATACAGCACCGTCAGCGACTTCGATACGCGACGCGTCTCGCGCCAGGTCAGCAGCGTGTCGAGATCCTCGTCGTCCCGCAGCGGCCGGTGCGCATTGAAGTCGCTGCGCGGCGGCTTCGCGAAGCGCGCGTTATAGGCCGCCATGAAGGAGGGCGCATACGCATTGGCGCCGGCCACCGTGCTGATGCCACGCAGCCGCAGTTCCTTCACCAATCGATCCTGCAAGGTCAGATGCGCGCGCAACAGCGTCAAGGTTGCCGTCGCCCAAAAGGCGCTCGACACGTTCAAGCAGCGTATCCGGGTCATCACTAGACGTGTCGGTGGCCAAAGCATGGCACAGATTGCCGAGCAGCTGCGGGACTACATGCCCGGTTGGAAGTCCTACTTCCGTTTGGCGCAAACTCCGCAGATCTTCAAAAATCTGGATTCATGGACGCGCCACCGACTCCGGGCCATTCAACTCAAGCACTGGCGCACGGCGACGACCGTCTATAGTCGTCTTCGAGGCCTTGGTGCATCTCACGAGTTGGCCGCTCTCATTGCGGGTGGCGCGAGACACTGGTGGCGACACAGCGAGGCTGGACTGAACCGAATCCTCACGGTCAAATACTTTGACGCCCTTGGTTTCCCCCGACTCACATAACCTCAACTTCTCGAACCGCCCGGTGCGGACCCGCATGCCGGGTGGTAATGGAATGGACGCCCCCGTCCGAAACGGCGTCGCCGTGTCAAAGTGGTCAGTGTGTCGAATCACCACCTTCATCGGAGGAGGGCGTCACCATGAACGTTACTACGGTCGGCATTGACCTCGCCACGAACATCTCGTCAAGGTGTCAGGTGCTGCCCGACTTGCGCCGCACCGCCTTGGCGCAGTTGGCGAATCCAGCACCGAACTTGTCACACGAGCAACGGATCGTTTCGTACGTGACCACGACGCCGCGCTCGAGCAACAACTCTTCGATGTCGCGCAAGCTCAGGCTGAACCGGAAATACCAGCGAACCGCGCAGCTGATGACGACAGCAGGGAAGGGTGGCCGTGATAAAGCGATTTCGTCTTGGTCATCGCCTCATTCTACCGCCGCCTGCCCACCAACCTGACCCAGCCATGCAGCCTGATCCGGCGCGCCGTTATCAGGACGTGCTCGAAGTCTGCTCCGATCTCGAGCGATTCGCCGCGGACTCGACAGCTGCGCAACCTTTGCGGCCTGCACCCTTGCTCGGACGCGAGCCCGTGCTGTTTTGGCAAATGGTGTCGGTATTGCTGCTTGTCGTATTTTTCGCGGTGCTATTGAGATCGACGGTTCATGAATTGAAAACGCTGCCCGTCAAAACTTGTTGCAGACTGCTTCTGCGGAACCGGCGGCCTTGTGGTACTGAATGGTGGCAAGATGGATTACCCGTATTTGCGAGCGTATCGCTTTGCCGTGACAGAAGGCAGTTCTCCGAACATGCTGCGGTAGTCCTGAGCGAAACTGCCCAGATGCCAGAAACCCCACTTCGTAGCGGCGGAAGTTACGGACTCTCCAAGCCGGAACTCCCTACGCACATGGTTCAGTCGAACGGCGCGCAGATACGCAATGGGGTTCAGGTCAAGTGCCTCGTGGAACGCATATTGAACCGTGCGTCTGCTGATACCGAGCTGCACGCAAAGTTCAGCAATGGAGAGCGGACATGTGGAAGCGTCTTGAAGCCTTTCCTGTACGGCATTGACCAGCGACCAGTGCTTTGTGGGGCGCGCGACGTTCGAGCCGGCATCCACAGGGGCAACTGCAATCACCTCGGAGATCGCATACAGCACTGTCCTCGCCAGCAGTTCAATCCTGTCCGGCGACGTCACGGCCTCAACGGGTGAACTCTTCGCCACCACAGCAAGCGTTTGACGCAGCAGGTCACGAAGGTTGTCCGCGACATCAGCGGCCATTGGGATAAGCGGTGCAAGCGTCCTCGCCCGGAGCGAGGCCGCTACCGTCCGCATGGATTCCGACGAAAGCTTGTCGGGCTCGATTTCGATGTTCATCAGCACGTGTCGGGCTGGCGAGTAGAACTCGAACGCCGGAAGGCTTGAAAAGACGTGAAGGCTATCGCGCCCGCTCTTCTCGCCGCACATCCGCGCATGTCCCTCGAGTTCCAGAGGCACGGCCACCGCTATGCGGTCCGATGGCACGGCTCCCTGTTGCAGGATGACCTTGTCCAGGTCTTCGACGAGCAGGCGCACACCCCCAAGAGAAACGATGGAGGACGAGCCATGAAACAGGCCGCCCGAGATTTGCGTGTAGTTCAGGCTCCAGCCATCGAACACCCGTGCCTGCTCCTCCACGTCGGTGAACGCGCAGAACGCTACCTTTCGCGCAAACAACGGGGCGCCCGACACAGTGCTCAGGTGGTTAGACGGCGTCATCGAGGTCGATAGGAAGCTGGCGAGATGAATTCATTGTAGCCGGGACCGCGAAACGGTCAAAAAGGCCCCGGCCGCCCTGTTCGTGGAAACCCTTGCTTGCCGAAATCCGATAGTGGAAAGCATTTCAGCGCAATACCTTTGGCTCGGACATGCTGCATCGGCTGACTGTGCAGACATGAAAGACGTCTGCCCCGCGCGCCCCGCGTTTCATTGAGCCGCGTGGCCATCGAGAGACGGGCTCTGGTGTGGGGCCCCGCAAACGGTTGATGGTCGACGCGCCTGCCGGCTCAACGGGCGGTCGGGCCAGATAACCATTCCAATGAAGCACCTCGGTGCATATCTGGAGGGACGATGATGGAACTTCCACGCGGCGGCTTTTGGAGAAACTGGGTCGGAAATCAGTCGTGCGTTGCTGCACACATGGCATCTCCGACCAGCGAGGCAGAGATTTCGGAACTTGTACGTGCCGCGACGATCCAGGGCAAGAACGTCCGATGCGCCGGCTCAGGACATTCGTTCACGCCGGTGGTGGCGACGAGTGGCTTGCTCCTCTCGCTGGAGGACTACCAAGGCATCGTCAATGTCGATGAACAGCAGAAGCGTGTCACGGTGAAAGCCGGAACGAAGCTCAACACGCTGACGCGCCGTCTGAAGGAAATCGGCTTCTCGCTTGTCAACCAGGGTGACATCGATTCGCAAGCCATTGCCGGTGCGCTCGCGACCGGTACTCATGGTACGGGCACGACGCTGAGCAATCTTTCTTCGCAGGTGGTTGCCATGCGCATCGTCCGGCCGGACGGAACCGTCATGGAAGTGAGCGACAAAAGGGACATCCACCTGCTGCACGCGACGCAGGTCAACATCGGGATGTTCGGCGTCATCTCCGAGATGACGCTGCAGGTGACCGATGCTTTTTGGTTGCACGACCGCGTGTGGCGTGAAGACTTCGAGGCGCTCATGGAGAAGTATGACGAACTCGCAGCGAAGCATCGCCACTTCGGCTTCTTCTGGTGTCCGACCTCCGAAAGTCGGGACCTGTATTGTTTGCCCGACACCACGAAAGTCTCAAACTCGAAGAAAGACCATGACGTCTGCGAAATCAAGGTCATGGACCTCACCGACCAGAGGACCTTCTACGAAGGCGAGCACGAAAAGATTGCATACAGCTCCGAGGTATACGCGATTCATTACGTGCCGAACTTCCACGAACTCGAGTACGCCCTGCCTGTTGAGCATGGCAAAGAGGCGCTTCGTCGAATCCGTGAACTGATTCTCACGAAGCACACGGACTGCATTTACCCGGTCGAGTATCGCTTCACGAAGGGGGACCCGGCCTGGATCAGCCCATTCAACAACCAGGATAGCGTCACTATCTCGTGCTCGGGCGGCCCGAACGGCGTCGATTACTGGCCGTTCCTGAAGGACGTGGACGACATTCTTCGCGAGTACGACTCGCGTCCGCACTGGGGCAAGCTCCACTTCACGAATCGCGAAGACGTCGACCGCTGGTTCCCGAAGGCGCAAGCGTTCCGTGAACTGCGCCGAAGCGTAGACCCCGAAGGCTTCTTCCTCAACGACCATCTGCGGACGCTGTTCAGCTGAACAGGCCCGGACGGAACAACCTGGAGAACGATGAATGAATGCGAAGATTGACGGCCGCCTTGCAGGCAAGGTCGCCATCGTGAGTGGCGGAGCGGGTGGGTGCGGCGCTGCAGCCTCGGAACTGTTCGCCGCACAAGGCGCCAAGGTTGCAATCATCGACCGGAACGGCGACGCCGCCGAAACGCTTGCGTCCAGCCTACGCGGGTCCGGCTTGCAGGCTATCGGCCTCGGTGCCGATGTGTCCAGCCATGCCGAGGTCCAGAATGCAGTGGATGCGGCACAGAAGGAATTCGGAAACGCTGACATCCTTTTCAATCATGCCGGTACGTTGATTGTCAAACCGTTCCTCGAAATTGAAGAGTCGGAATGGGACTGGCTCATGGGTGTGAACGTCAAGAGCATGTTCCTGATGACGAAAGCAGTGCTGCCGCAAATGTTGGAAAAGGGACGCGGAAGCATCATCTGTACATCGTCGATTTCGGCGGTCTGTGCAACGCCAGGCGAGGTTCTGTATGACGCTACCAAGGGCGCCTGCCATATGTTCGCACGGGCCATCGCAGTCGAATACCGTGACAGGGGAATCCGTTGCAACGCGTTGGCGCCCGGCTTTATCCGAACGCCGCACGGGATGCGTGAACTCAAGGACCTGCAGGCAATGGGGGTTGATGCGACAGAAGAGGCAATTGCGATTCAGCAGGGGCGACTGTGCGAGCCTTCTGAAGTGGCCTCTGCGGCGCTTTTCCTTGCATCCGACGAGTCGAGTTTTGTTAACGGGACGCATCTGTTCGTCGACAACTGTTTCTCTGCCGTCTAGGTCGTGAAATCCGCGAGAAGCTGAGCCTTGGTCGTATCGTTTCCAAGGTCAGCGAGCTTTGTCGAAGGATTCGCAGAGACGCGAGCCTTCGACTTTTTTTTTGCCTCCTCATCACGCCGCGCATCCTGGTTCTGTGTCGCAACCCTTTCAGCTGAAAAAGTTCGCCTTTGACGGAAGGGGAGAAAAGGAGCGACAAAAAAACCGGCTTGCAGAAGAGACTCTGCGAGCCAATGAAAACCATGTTTGAGCCGATTGGCCAGGCCGCACGCTCTTATCGTGACGCGGCGGCACTGACATGTGCAGAAACTGCCATGCATGGGCGCCAAAGCAGGCTTCTGCCTGCTTCAGCGGTTGCACGGCACGTCCAGAAGGTCAGACGGTCGGGTCGACGTTTGCTTCGATTTCGCGGATATGTTCCATGTTCTGCTCGTCGGCCAGAATGGGCGGCCCGGCGAATGACTTGCGAACGCCGAAACCGTACCAGATGACCATGAGAACCGCCACAAAGCCGACTAGAACGTAGAGAACTTTCTCGTTTGGTGGCTGGATACCGACATACGCCAGGACGCAAGCCCCGATCAATGCAAGCAGCGCACACGGTTTCGACCAGATGCCGAGCTGAAACGGGCCTTTCTCGGTCCAGGTACGCCCTTCTGCGAGCATCCCCGACCCGATCGGCATCGCGTAAGAGATGAACAGGAACACGGCGCTGCCGGCGCTCAGAACCGAGAATGCGTCGCCGTACAGCGTGACCACGATGGCCAGCAACGCGCAGGTCCAGATTGCAGGTCCAGGGGTGCGATGGTTATGGCTCACGCTGCGCAGGAGTTTCGACCCGGGAAGGCCACCGTCGCGCGCAAATGCATACACCATTCGCGATGTCGACATGATTGCCGCGAGTCCGCAGACATAGTTGATGAAGAACATCGCCAATTCGAGGCAGATGCGCAAGGTCTTGGGAATCGGCGCAAGGATGGCTTCGAAGAACCCGGTGCCCTGTTTCATGCTGGCGGTCAGGTCTGGCATCACCAGTACGAACGCACATACCATCACGTAGCCAAAAACCGCGGACCAGAAGACCGACCCTATGATGCCTCGGGGCACATTCCTGGCCGCGTCGTGCGTCTCTTCCGAAGTGTGTGCCGACGCATCGAACCCGGTGATGGTGTAGGTCACCAGAAGCAGGCCGGAGAGGAACGCGAGAGGCGTTGCCTGTTTCGGCCAGGCGCTACCGTCGACGCCCGTGAAATTGGTGAAGGTCACGAGTCGGTGAACGTCAAACGCAACTGGCGAGTAGTACAGCAGAGCACCGACCAGAGCAATCGTCACGACGAAGATAAGGTAGCCGGACAGGTCGGTGATCTTGCTCGCGATTTTGATGCCGCGCGCATTCAGGATCGCTTGCGAGACGGTAATGAACGTAATGAACGCGGTCTGATGCCACCACGTAAGACTGTCCGGGTTGACCCCGAACATCGGCGCAATCAGGGTTTTGAAGAAGGGGTCGTAAGTGCCGAAATTGATGGCAGCGATGACGAAGATGAGGCCAATCAGGTTGAGCCACGCAGTCATCCACCCCCATTTTTTCCCTCCAAGGATTGCCCCCCAGTGGTACAACCCGCCTGCCGTCGGGAACGCTGAGGCGATTTGCGACATGGAGACGGCTACGATGAGCGCGAAGAGCGACCCGAGGGGCCATCCCAAGCCTATCGATGCCCCCCCTGCAGCGGAGAATGCAAGCTGGAATGCGGTAATTCCGCCTGAGAGAATGCAGATGACTGAAAACGAGACAGCGAAATTCGAGAAGCCGCTCATGCGCCGCGACAACTCTTGGGCATAGCCCATCTTGTGCAGCAGGCTTACGTCACTATCGCCGCCTGCGTCCGGCTGGTATTTCGCATCCATATGCACTCCGTCACGAGTATCCTGCCTGGCAGGACCATGATCGCCGCCTGGAGCCGAGTCACGCGACCAGCTCCCGGGTCTCGTCGGCCAGAGTGCGAGCGTCGCTAGACGGTTATCGCCTCCAGTCCGATGGATGCACCGTATGAAGCCAAATCTCGATGCGCTATCGGATTTCGGCAATTTGGTAAAAGTGCTGATGCCGGTTCCGATATGACACGCGCCTCGCCACGCGAACCGCTCCCGTGAAGCGGTTCTCGTGGCGAGGCGCGATATGCCGCCACGCCGTGACAGGAAGCGACATCGGCGGCACATATCGGCACAACCGGCAGCCAGGCAACGGGCCGCGGCCCGCAGCCTTCGTCAGTGCGATTCGACCAGACGCGGATCGATATACGCGTCGACATCCTGCGACTGCTTGTACACCGCGTTGCGTACGTTGAACGAATTCGCGTTGCGGGTCGACCCGTAAATCGAATCGAGCCCGTCGCCCTTGCGGAACGCCTGCTTTGCGGCTGCGGCATCGAGCAGATGCGTGCCCTTCAGCAGCGGCAGGTATTGCGCAGGCGTGAGGCCCACGCGCGCGGACATGATCTTCACCGCATCGGCCTGCGTCTTCGGATCGTTGATGTATGCAACACAGCGATACCAGACCTTGACCACCTTCGCCCAATCGGCCTTGCGCGCGGCGAGGCTCGTCGGCGTGACCGTGATCGCGTCGTAGATCAGCCCCGGCGCGTCCGCCGACGTGAAGATCGCCCGCGCGCCGGGTGCGCGTTTCAGCGCCTCGCCGGCATTCGGCTGCCACGCGGCGATCGCCGCAATGTCTGCCGATGCACCGAGAACCTGCGGCAGCTCGTTGGTCTTCGCGTTGACGAGCGTCACGTCGCCGTCCTTGAGGCCGTGCTTCTGCAATGCGGTTTCGAGCAGCAGATGATCGACGAGACCGAGCTCGACGCCCACCTTCTTGCCCTTCAGGCCTTCGATGGTCCGCAGCGGGGGCTTCGCGATGATCATGTCGTTGCCGGCCGAATAGTCCGTGAGCAGGATCATCACGTTCTTCGCGCCTGCCGCGCCCGTCACGAGTGCATCGCCGTTCGTCGCCGCGACCGCGTCGAGCTTGCTGGCGGAAAACGCATCGAGCGACGCCGAGTAATCGAACCATTCGAAGTCGACGTCGACGCCGGCTTCCTTGAACCAGCCCTTGTCGAGCGCGACCTGGAACGCGACCCAGCCGGGCCAGTCGCTGTAGCCGATTTTCAGCGGTGTGGCCGCGTGCGCGGCGGGAGCCACCAGCAGCGAAGCCGCGACGGCGGAGGAGCCTAGGACATGGCGGATGAAACGGGAGGACAGCAGGCGGTGGAACGGCGAGGCGTGGCGGGTCATCGTTTTCTCCAGGAGACCGGGATCGGGATCGTCGGCACAGGCTGCGCGTGTGCGCGGCCCGGCCGCGTGGCCGGCTCCTGCGGATGCGGGACGAACGACCGGCCACGGAGAGGCGCGACGGCCATCGCCATCGCCAATCTCCCGGGCTTTTGTCCCGCCGTGTAGCGCCATATTGGTCCGGTCGAATCAGCGGACCAATATGCGCCGGGCTGCTCTCGGACCAGACGTTCAAAGAACCGGAACCCTAGCACCCCTAAGATGCGACTCCGCCGCACCTCTCGGTGTCGGATTGAGCGAGAAGCATGCCAGCGGCATCGTGCGATGGCTACCGCGCGTCGGAGACTTGTCGGTCAGCGGCGGCGCGCAGGCCGCTGCAGATCGATGAAGCGGGCGGAGAAGAGCGCAGCCAGCGCACGCCGAAACAGGTTGAGTGTTTTCATCAGCGGTCGGTCAGGAAGTGACGATATGCGTAATCAGCAATGCCCATGCCATTGCCACCGAGTGCGGCGCGCGTGCAAATTTCCGCCCCGCACTGGTGCGAATCGCGCTCGCCTGGTGCGTCGGCTGCCCGATGCGAGGGCAGGCCGGCGAGCGCGCATCACGCCCGGTTTGGCCGCAGACGCACCGCGGTATGGGGCCGAGCGCAGTTGCAGCACGCGCTGGCACGCAACTCGCTTATTCACTGCCCGAGAGGTGCGAAGCAATTTGCATCATCTTCAGGATCGCTAGGGTTCCGGTCGCGCGGCATTGCACACCGCGCGATGGCTGGTCCGAGAGCAATCCGGTCTTGCTGCTTTCCTCGCATCGAGGAACCGGCGAGGCTCCACGGAGGGATAAAAGCCCGGGAGGTCGCGATGTCGTTCGGTCGCCCTCTCACGCTTTTTTCCCCAACCGATCCGAGGAGCCGCCATGTCGCCGAGCCCCCAAGCCGTCCTTGCCCCGCCGCCACACGTCGTGTGGGAGGCGACCATTCGCGCCGGAACCCACTGGTCCGGCATCCTGCGCCGCGGTCTCGCGCTGCGCGTCGTCGACGTCGACGGCGGCGCGAACCTGTCCGCCGTTTTCCATCGCCACGAAGATCCGCTCGAACGCTACAACATGGCCGATACGCTGAAGGCGCAGTACACCGCGCACTTGACGCGCGGCCACGCGCTGTATACGGACATGGGCCGCGTGATCGCGTCGATCACGGCCGACACGCTCGGCTGGCACGACCCGCTCGGCGGCGTCGGCGACGCGCGGCTGTTCGCGCGCAAGTACGGCGCCTCGTCGTATCAGGCCGAGCGCAACGCGATGATCCGCAACGGCCGCGACAGCCTCGTGCTCGAACTCGCGAAATACGGACTGTCCGCGCGCGACCTCGTCGCGAACGTCAATTTCTTCAGCAAGCTCGCGCCGCGCGACGACGGTTCGTTCGAGTTCGTCTCCGGCCATTCGCCGGCCCGCAGCGCGTTCGACCTGCGCTTCGAGATGAATACGCTCGCCGCGTTCTCGACCGCGCCGCATCCGCTCGATCCTCATTCCGCCTATGCGCCGAAGCCCGTGAAGCTGATCGCCTATCGCGCTTATCCCGCCGACGGCGCCGCGCCCGATGACGACCCGTGCCGCACCGCGTGCGCGGAGAACACGCGTGGCTTCATCAACACCGACCGACTGTTTGCGTGAGGGCACCTGACATGCCGATCATCGAAAGCCGTCTCGACACGCAGCACGCGATCTACGACACCACGCTGAACGCCGGCGAACCGTGGCTGCACGACGTGAAGCGCGGACAGGTCTTCCGCATCCTCGATCTCGAAGGCAACCAGGCCGTCGATACGCTGTTCTATCGCACCGACGAGCCCGACGAGCGCTACAGCGCGCAGGACACGATCCGCGAGCAGCGCAACCTGTACCTGAGCGCGGGCAGCGTGCTGCTGTCCAATCTCGGCAATCCGATGATGACGATCGTTGCCGATACCTGCGGCCGCCACGACACGCTCGGCGGTGCATGCGCGGCCGAGAGCAACACAGTGCGCTACGCGCTGGACAAGCGCCACATGCACAACTGCCGCGACAGCTTCCTCAATGCGATCGCGCACTGCACGTGCGGCACGGGCGCGCGGCTGACCAAGCGAGACATCGTCAGCAACGTCAATTTCTTCATGAATGTGCCGGTCACGCCGCTCGGCCGGCTCACGTTCGAGGACGGCATTTCCGCGCCCGGCAAATATGTCGAGATGCGCGCGGAGATGGACGTCACGGTGCTGATCTCGAATTGCCCGCAGCTCAACAACCCGTGCAACGGCTACAACCCGACGCCCGTGCGGCTCACGATCTGGGAGGGGCAATGAACGACCGCCACGCTCACTTGCTTTGCACGGCACCGGAGTATGCGCTGAAGGACTACTCCGGATCGACACGTTCACTGCCTCTTCCCCCAAAGAAGCTTCCTTCGGGGCGCGAGGGGGCGTTTGCCTTCCTCGGATCGGCCCAGCGGGAGGCAACATGAGATTCACAAAAGTCCTCGTCGCGAACCGCGGCGAGATCGCGTGCCGCGTGATCCGCACGCTGAAACGGCTCGGCATCGCATCGGTTGCGATCTACTCGGAGGCCGACCGCGACGCGCGCCACGTGACGCTCGCCGATGAAGCAGTATGCGTCGGCCCCGCGCCGGCGGCCGACAGCTACCTGAACGTCGCGGCGATTCTCGCGGCCGCACGCGATACGGGTGCACAGGCCGTGCATCCCGGCTACGGCTTTCTTTCGGAAAACGCCGATTTCGCCGATGCGTGCGAAGCGGCCGGCCTGCGTTTCATCGGGCCGCGCGGCGACCAGATGCGCGCGTTCGGCCTCAAGCACACCGCGCGCGAACTTGCGCGCGTGCACGGCGTGGCGCTGCTGCCCGGCACCGGGCTGCTGGCCGACGTCGCGACGGCACTCGCGGAAGCGGACACGATCGGCTATCCGGTGATGCTGAAGAGCACGGCGGGCGGTGGCGGAATCGGCATGTCGCTGTGCCGCGACGCCGCGCAGCTCGCAGCGGCCTTCGAGTCCGTCGTGCGGCTCGGCAGCGCGAACTTCGCGCACGCGGGCGTCTATCTGGAGAAGTTCGTCGAGCACGCGCGGCATATCGAGGTGCAGGTATTCGGCGACGGGCGCGGCGGCGTGATCGCGCTCGGCGAACGTGACTGCTCGGTGCAGCGGCGCAACCAGAAGGTGATCGAGGAAACGCCCGCGCCGGGGCTGACCGGCGCCGAGCGCGACGCGCTGCACACGAGCGCGGTGCGGCTCGCTCGCGCGGCCGCTTACGCGTCGGCCGGCACCGTTGAGTTCGTGTTCGACGCGAGCGAGCGCCGCTTCTACTTCCTCGAAGTCAATACGCGGCTGCAGGTCGAGCATTGCGTGACGGAGGCGGTGACGGGCATCGATCTCGTCGAATGGATGATCCTGCAGGCCGAAGGCGACCTGCCGCCGCTCGATACGCTCGTGGTCGCGCCGCGTGGCGCAAGCATCCAGGTGCGGCTCTACGCGGAAGACCCGCACAAGCAGTTCCAGCCGAGCGCGGGCGTGCTCACGCACGTCGCGTTTCCGGACGCGGCGCGCGTCGATACGTGGATCGACGCAGGCACCGAGGTCAGCGCGTACTACGATCCGTTGCTCGCGAAGCTGATCGTGCGCGGCGACACGCGCGGCGACGCGCTCGCGGCATTGCGCGACGCGCTGGCCGCCACGGAACTGTATGGGATCGAGACCAATCTGGACTACCTGCGTGCGATTGCGGGCTCCGATACGTTTGCGCGCGGCGCGCAGACCACTGCGTTCCTGTCGCGTTTCGCGTTCGCACCGCACACGATCGACGTGCTCGACGGCGGCGTGCAGACGACCGTGCAGCAAACGCCGGGCCGCATCGGCTACTGGGCCGTCGGCGTGCCGCCGTCCGGGCCGATGGACGACCGCGCGTTCGATCTCGCGAATGCGCTGCTCGGCAATCCGCGTGACGCGGCCGGCCTCGAGTTCACGATGGTCGGCGCGACGCTGCGCTTCAACACCGACACGCTGTTCGTGCTCGGCGGCGCGCCGCTCGCGGCGACGCTCGACGGCGCGCCCGCGCCGTTCTGGCAAGTGCTGCGCGCGGTGCCCGGCGCGGTGCTGAAGCTGGGCGGCGTGACGGGCGCCGGAGTGCGCGCGTGTCTCGCGGTGGAGGGCGGGCTGCAGGTGCCGGACTATCTGGGCAGCAAGGCGACCTTCACTCTCGGCCAGTTCGGCGGCCACGCGGGCCGCGCGCTGCGCAAGGGCGACGTGCTGCATCTGCATGCGGACGCGGGGCACGGCGACGCGGGCGCGACGCTCGCCGAGGCCGACCGGCCGGCGCTGACGCATGCATGGACCCTCGGCGTGCTCGACGGTCCGCACGGTGCGCCGGATTTCTTCACGGCGGACGACATTGCGATGCTGTACGACACGCGCTGGACGGTCCATTACAACTCAAGCCGCACGGGCGTGCGGCTGATCGGCCCGAAGCCGCAATGGGCGCGCGCGGACGGCGGCGAAGCGGGGCTGCATCCGTCGAACATCCACGACAACGCGTACGCGATCGGCGCGGTCGATTTCACCGGCGACATGCCGGTGATTCTCGGGCCAGACGGACCGAGCCTCGGCGGCTTCGTGTGCCCGGTGACGGTCGTGCGCGACGAGCTGTGGAAGCTCGGGCAGTTGCGGCCGGGCGATACCGTGCAGTTCGCGCGCGTCGCGGCCACGACCGCGCCTGCGCACGCGCAGGCGTTTGCGGCACCCGCGCCGCTGTCGGCTTCCGCCGATTCGGCCAACCGCGCGAACGCCTGCGTGCTGTACCGCGATCCGTCGGCCGGCAACGGCATCGGCGTCGTCTACCGGCGCTCGGGCGACCGCAACGTGCTGATCGAATACGGTCCGCTCGTGCTCGACCTGAACCTGCGCTTTCGCGTGCACGCACTGATGTGCTGGCTCGACGCGCACCGGCTGCCCGGCATGCTCGACCTCACGCCGGGCATTCGTTCGCTGCAGGTGCATTTCGATGCGCACACGCTGCCGCTCGATACGCTGCTCGCGCATTTTCAGGCGGCCGAGCGCGAACTGCCGGACGTGGCCGACATGCGCGTGCCGAACCGCGTCGTGCATCTGCCGCTGTCGTGGGACGACCCGTCGACGCGCGTCGCGATCGAGCGCTACATGCAGTCGGTGCGGCCCGACGCGCCATGGTGCCCGAGCAATATCGAGTTCATCCGCCGGATCAACGGCCTGGACAGCATCGACGACGTGAAGCGCATCGTGTTCGACGCGCGTTATCTGGTGATGGGGCTCGGCGACGTCTATCTCGGCGCGCCTGTCGCGACGCCGATCGATCCGCGGCACCGGCTTGTGACGACCAAGTACAACCCGGCGCGCACCTGGACGCCGGAGAACGCGGTCGGCATCGGCGGCGCGTATCTGTGCGTGTACGGCATGGAAGGGCCCGGTGGCTACCAGTTCGTCGGCCGCACGGTGCAGATGTGGAATCGTCATCGGACGACGCGCGAGTTCGAGGCCGGCAAGCCGTGGCTGCTGCGGTTCTTCGACGAGATCCGCTTCTACGAGGTCAGCGAGGCCGAACTGACGGCGCTGCGCGCGGATTTCATCGCGGGCCGCGCGCAACTGCGGATCGAGGAGTCCGTGTTCGATCTCGGCGCATACAACCGTTTCCTGCGCGACGAAGCCGCGTCGATCGCCGCGTTCAAGGCATCGCAGCAGGCCGCGTTCGATGCCGAACGCGATCGCTGGCGGGCGGCCGGACACGCCGAATACGTCGGAGAAGCCGGGCAGGGCGATACCGATGCGGCGCCGGCCAACGGCGCGCTCACCGATGCGCAGCGCGGCATCACCGCCGACGTGTCGGGCAGCGTGTGGAAGGTGCTGGTCGAAGCAGGCGGGCGCGTGACCGAAGGGCAGGTCGTCGCGATTCTCGAGTCGATGAAGATGGAGGTGTCCGTGGTGGCGATGGAAGACGGCGTGATCGAGACGGTCGATTGCGCGCCGGGCGCGGCGGTCGTCGCCGGGCAGCGGCTGATGGTGATGAAGGCGGGCGCCGCCGAGGAGGTCGCATGAACAACTTCAATCGTCATGCGATGCCCGACGTGCGCTCGTTCGCCGCGCTCCGCGCGCGTTACGAAGCGGGCAGCCTGACGCCGCACGCGCTCGTCGATGCGATCGCCGCGCACGTCGACGCGGGCGATCCGCATCGTGCGTGGATCCGGCCGCTGACGCGCGACGAGATGATGCGCTACGCGGATGCATTGGCCGGGCGCGACATCGCCACGCTGCCGCTGTATGGCGTGCCGTTCGCGATCAAGGACAATATCGATCTGGCCGGCATTCCGACGACTGCGGCCTGTCCCGCCTACGCGTATACGCCCGAGCGCAGCGCGCCCGTCGTCGAGCGGCTGATCGCGGCCGGCGCGATTCCGGTTGGCAAGACCAATCTCGACCAGTTCGCGACGGGGCTGTCCGGGCAGCGCTCGCCACACGGCGCATGCCGTAATGCGCATGATCCGCGTTACGCATCCGGCGGTTCGAGTTCCGGGTCCGCGGTGGTCGTCGCGCTCGGCGTCGCCGCGTTCTCGCTCGGCACCGACACGGCCGGGTCGGGCCGCGTGCCGGCCGCGTTCCACGGGCTCGTCGGGCTCAAGCCGACCAAGGGCGTGCTGAGCACGCTCGGCGTCGTGCCGGCTTGCCGATCGCTCGATTGCGTGTCGGTATTCGCGCATTCGCCGGAAGACGCGCGCGCGGTGTTCGCCGTTGCGCATGGCGTGACGGACGGCGATCCGTACGGACGTGCGTGGCAGCCGCTGCTCGGCACGGACGGCAGCCATGCGCAGCACGCGAAGCCGCTCAGCCGCATGCGTTTCGGCGTGCCGCGCGCCGATCAGCTCGAATTTTTCGGTGACGAATCGTACCGGGCCGCGTGGCAGGCGGCCGTCGAATGCCTGCGCGCGGCCCGCGCGCAGGTCGTCGAGATCGACTTCGGCGCGTTCCTGGCGACCGCGCGGCTGCTGTACGAAGGGCCGTGGGTCGCCGAGCGGCTCGCCGCGATCGGCGCGTTCCTCACGCAGCAGCCCGACGCGCTGCATCCGGTGATCCGCGAGATCGTCGGCGGCGCAGCGCGCTTCAGCGCCGCCGACGCATTCGCGGCGTTCGACCGGCTGGCCGCGCTGCGCGTGGAGGCCGCTCGCGCGTGGGACGGCCTCGACGCGATCGTGATGCCGACATCCGCCACGACCGCGACTGTCGACGAACTGGAAGCCGATCCGATCCGTGTCAATGCACGCTTCGGCTACTACACGAACTTCGTCAACCTGCTCGACCTGTCGGCGATTGCGGTGCCTGCGGGCATCTGCGAATCCGGGCGTCACGCGGGCCTGCCATTCGGCATCACGTTCGTCGGCCGCGCGCACGACGACGCGCTGCTGCTCGACCTCGCCGAAGCGTGGGGCGATGCGCTGGCCGGAGACGACGCAGCAGGCGAAGGCGACGCGCTGCAAGCGAGCGCCGGCAACGCAGGCGCCGGCGCACGTGCAAATGCGAACGCACATGCACACGCGAACGTGAACTCGAACGATCGCCCCGCCTCCGGGCGTGACAATGGCCCCGTCACCGGGCGCAATAAAGGCCCCGGTGCGATCACGCCGCCGCTCGCCGCGCCAACCGGCGTCGTGCGCGTGGCTGTCGTCGGTGCGCATCTGCGTGGCGAGCCGCTGAACTGGCAGCTCACGCAGCGCGGCGCGCGCTGCGTCGCCGCGACGACGACGGCGCCGGCCTATCGCCTCTACGCGCTAGGCGCGGCGGCGTCCGGCGGCATCGCGAAGCCGGGCCTCGTGCGCGTGCAGGAAGGCGGCGCGGCGATCGCGGTCGAGGTATGGGAGATGCCGATCGCCGCATACGGCAGCTTTGTCGCGGGCATCGCCGCGCCGCTCGGCATCGGCACGCTGGCGCTCGCGGACGGTTCGCAGGTGCAAGGCTTCCTGTGCGAAAGCGCGGCGCTCAACGGCGCCGAAGACATCACCCGATACGGCGGCTGGCGCGCATTTCGTGCAAACGGGGCGCACGGCGCGCCGCACTGAACGCCCGGTCGCGCGTCCGGCCCCGCGCCCGCGCGACAGGCATGCAACACGAAACGGAGATTCCCATGTCAGTAACCCGCAATACGACCGAATGGCTCGCGGTGCGCCGCGAGCTGTCGGCGCGCGGAAAATGGACGCTCGGCATCGCGTCCTTCCTGCTGCCGCTCGCCATCTGGTGCGTGCTTAGCTACGCGCCGTTCGTCTGGCATCCGCAGGTGCGCATCACGAACCCCGGCAGCGTCGACTATTTCCAGACCGGCATGCAGGTCGACCGCGACGTGTTCGACGACGAGCTCGCGCATGCGCGAGCGACTCATGCGGCCGTGCCGGAAGGCATGCGCGCGAACCCCGTCTACCTGCCCGCGCCGCATCAGGTGCTGCGCGCGTTCTACACGGCGTTCACGACGCCGCCCGCATCGCGCGAAGGCGTGTGGCTACACGAGAGCCTGTGGCACAGCATTCGGATCATCTTCTGGGGCTTCGTGATCTCGTCCGCGATCGGTGTGCCGGTCGGTATCGTCTGCGGCACGTTTAGCGCGCTTGCGCGGCTGCAGGAGCCGTTCTTCGAGTTCTTCCGCTATCTGCCCGCGCCCGCGTTCGGCGCGCTGATGGTCGCGATCCTCGGCATCTACGACGCGCCGAAGATCGCGATCATCGTGATCGGCACGTTCTTCCAACAGGTGCTGATCGTCGCGAACACGACGCGCAAGCTCGAATACGGGCTGTTCGAGGCCGCGATGACGCTCGGCACGAAGAAGCCGGGGCTGATCGCGCACGTCGTCATTCCGGGCATCCTGCCCGATCTGTACCGCGACCAGCGGATCCTGCTCGGTTGGGCGTGGACCTACCTGATCGTCGCCGAGCTCGTCGGCACGAGTTCGGGCATCACCTGGTACATCAGTCAGCAGGCGCGGTACCAGCATTTCGACAACGTGTATGCGGCGATCCTGATGATCGGGATCATCGGCCTCGGCACCGACATCGTGCTCGCGCTGCTGGGCCGCAAGTTCTTTCCGTGGGACCGCACGCTAAATGCGTGACGGACGACGATGACGTACCGACTCCATTCAGAAGAGGCGATCATGCAGAACCCGCAAGCCGTTCCCGACTACCTGCTGCAGTCCGACGACGTCCGCGAGCGCTTCGCGCGCCTGAAGTCACGCGACGTGATCCTCGACGTGCGCCATCTCGGCAAGCGTTTCCGCTCGCCGCAAGGCCAGGTGGTCGCACTCGACGACATCAGCTTCCGGACCCATCGGCGCGAGTTCGTCTGCGTGATCGGGCCGTCCGGCTGCGGAAAGTCGACGCTGATCCGCATCCTGGCCGGGCTCGAATCGCAAACGAGCGGCGACGTGCTGCTCGACGGCAAGCCCGTGCGCGGGCCGGGGGCCGATCGCGGGATGGTCTTCCAGGGCTACACGCTGTTTCCGTGGCTGACCGTGAAGAAGAACGTGATGTTCGGCCTCAGGCGCAACGGCAGCAGCAGCGGCGAGGCGGAGCGCGAGGCGCTGCAGTGGCTTGATCTGGTCGGGCTCGCGCACTTCGCCGACGTGTATCCGCACCAGCTGTCGGGCGGGATGAAGCAGCGCGTCGCGATCGCGCGCGCGCTCGCGAACCGGCCGCGCATCCTGCTGATGGACGAGCCGTTCGGCGCGCTCGACGCGCAGACCCGCGCGAAGATGCAAGCGCACCTGCTCGACATCTGGCGCAACATCGACGTCACGATCCTCTTCATCACGCATGATCTCGACGAGGCGATCCTGCTCGCGGACCGGATTCTGGTGCTGAAGGCGAATCCGGGCGAGGTGCAGGAACTGATCGAGGTGCCGGTGCCTCGTCCGCGCGACTATTCGCAGGCCAACACGCGGGAGTTCATCGCGACGAAGGCGCGCCTCGAGGCGCTGATTCATCCCAAGGTGGCCGGCGAAACGGCGGATGACGACACTGTGCGACCGCACATGATTCGCATGACTGACGTATTGGACAACGTCGAGTGACGTCGGGAGGGGCGACGAATGCGGCCGAAAATGCCCCGTTCTTTGCCGATCCGGCTGTAGGTGGATGCCCCGACTCGGAAACGTTACCAGTCGCACCGATTGAGCAAACATGCGAAAACGACATGACGCTCTGGTCGTCAGCAGTCCGTTACCCGACAGTTTGCTCGGAGCCGGTAGGTCACTGCACAAGGCGCCTCAATCGCGCTGAGAGTCGACCAGCGAGCTGTGCCCCGCTGGTGTTGGAGACGTGAATATTGGTCGCGATAGACTGTGACGCATTCTTCCGACCACAATGCGGCGAACGCGTTTCTGGACCGCCCGCCCACAGCACGGACGCACGGGCAGTTGCCTTCTGCGGGCAGTCACCGACTAAAAGCGACGATGACATTGCCGATCGATTCGTCGACGGGAGCTCTCTATGCCATACAAACACATTTCAAGTCACTTCGACGCTGAACTGCAGCACCTGTCGTCCAAATTTCTCGAGATGGGGGGAATCGTTGAGTCGCAATTGAATGATGCGATCGCGGCGCTGAACCACTTTGACTTGGACTTGGTCGAGAAGGTCATTGCCACGGAGCATCGTCTCAACGAGATGGAAGTCGAGATTGATGCCGAGTGCTGCAACATTATCGCGCGACGCCAACCCGCCGCGTCCGACCTGCGACTACTGGTGGCGATCTCAAAGGGCATCACCAATCTCGAGCGCGCCGGCGACGAAGCTCGCAAGGTCGCGAAGCGGTCCCGGCGTATTGCCCAAGAGGGCGCCGGCACGAAGGTCAACATCGCAGAAATACTGTTGTCTGGCCGGTTGGCCGCGGCCATCCTGCGCCATGCCCTCGACGCATTCGCACGACTCGATTCCAGTGCCGCCGCTCAAATCTTGCGTGACGACGAGGCGATCGATGCTCAATACCGTGGATTCATGCGCAAGTTGGTCACGTACATGGCTGAGGACCCTCGTGTCATCTCCGCCGCGCTTGACTACCTGGCCATCGCATCGGCCATCGAGCGCATTGGTGACCATGCGACAAATCTGGCGGAACTCGTCATCTATATCGTCAAGGGAACGGACGTCCGGCACATGCCTCGCGAGCAAATCGAGCAAGAAGCCCTGCGCGAATGAAGGTTTGACAACGCGGCGACGAATTGAACATGCGGTTCGAACGAAGGATCTGTGGAGCCAACGACGAAGCCGATTGCGGTCTCACGAATCCGGACGACCTGAGCGTATCAAAGAGATCTGCTCGTGTTCCTCATCGGCGGCACCCTATTTGGGGAGGGTTAATATCTACTCCAATCACTGCCATTCCTCGTACGCCCATACCAAACTCGTCATTTCGGGCTGCTCATGGGGGCGAGGACGCTATCGGAGCATGCCGCAGATTGCGAGATGACTCGTGGGCAGGGCGGTCTCAAGAGTCAAGTGCAACGTTTAGCAAATCATGAAAACACGCGAGACCCTTCCAGTCGACGACAACGGGCCCGACTTCCCGGACGAAGCCGAGCTCGCCGCACTGCGCGGCTGGTACGCCGGCCTGGACGCGCGGTCAGCCGTGGCCCATTATCTCGGCGACCGCCGGGCGGTCGGGGCATCGTCGCGCGGTATCCTCGGCCGGATTCGCCGGCGGCTCATCGCGTACGCGCAGGCCCGGCATCGCGCCGACCTGGCCGCCGCGTTCGTCGATCGGCCATCGAACGCGGCGGGCGACAGCGTAGCCCGTGCGATCGAGACGCTCCGCAACCTGCCCGCACCGGTGCCGCTCATTACCGACGCGGTCGACCTGTGGCTGCCCCCCCGCATTGTCGGCCCGCTGGACGCGCACGGTATTCGGACACTCGCGGACCTGACCGTGCGGATTCCGCGGCGGCGTCGCTGGTGGTCCGCGATCGCCGGACTCGGTGTTGCCAGCGCACGCCGCATCGAAGCGTTCTTCGCCGCGCATCCTATGCTGACCGAACGCGCGCGGGCATTGATCGTCGCCGCACCGTCCGGCAGCATCGTGCCGTGGGAACAACTGCGCGTGCCGCATGAGGTCGACGGTTCGCGCGGCCAGTTCCGCGCGCCGCGAATCGCCTGCCTGCTGAACGCGTCCAACGACTACGAGGCGATCCAGTCCTGGCTTTCGCTGCACGAGTCGGCCGCCACCCAGCGTGCCTACCGAAAGGAGGCGGAACGCCTGATCCTGTGGGCGATCGTCGAGCGCGGCCGCGCGCTGTCGTCGTTGACGACCGACGACGCGATCGCCTATCGCGGTTTCCTGCGGCGGCCGACGCCGCACGAGCGCTGGGTTGGCCCATCGCGGCCGCGGCACAGCATCGAATGGCGGCCGTTCACCGGTCCGCTGTCCGCCCGCTCGGCAGCCTACGCACTGAACGTCCTGTCGGCGCTGTTTCGCTGGCTGGTCGAGCAGCACTACGTGCTCGCGAATCCGTTCGCCGGCGTCAAGATCAAGAGCCACGCGCAGCGTGCGGGACTGGACGTGTCACGGGGATTCTCCGAGGGCGAGTGGTTGTTGATCCGCGCACTTGCCGACGGCCTCGAATGGTCATACGGCTGGAGCGTGCCCGCGGCGCATCGCTTGCGATTCCTGCTGGACTTCGGCTACGCGACCGGCCTGCGCGCGAGCGAGCTGGTCGGCGCGACGCTCGGCCACATCCGCCGGGACGAGCACGGCGATCACTGGCTGCACGTGCTCGGCAAGGGCGGCAAGCTCGGCAAGGTGGCGCTACCGTCACTCGCTCGAACTGCGCTGGATCAATATCTCGTGCAGCGCGGGCTGCCGGTCACGCCCGTACGCTGGGACCCGGCGACGCCGCTCGTTGCGAGCCTTGACGAGGATGGCGCGGGCATCGAACCCAGACGGCTCTGGCGCGTGCTGCGACGGTTCTTCGTGCTGGTGGCCGATGCAATCCAGGACGATCGGCCGGCGACTGCCGACAAGCTGCGCCGCGCGAGCCCGCACTGGATGCGGCACACCCACGCGTCACACGCGCTGGCGCGTGGTGCCGAGCTGATCATGGTGCGCGACAATCTCCGTCATGCATCAATTTCGACGACGTCGACTTACCTGCATAGCGACGAGGTCCGGCGAGCGCGGCAGTTCGACCAGGCGTTCGAGGCGCGCAAGGTCTAAAGTATGAGCGCGCCGATCGCAAATTGGCCAATTGAGGCGGCCTAGTGAGGAACGAGATCGCGAATGTGCCTCTGCAACGACCAAGGTTTTGCAATGGGATACGCGATTCGAACGTTTCTGATCACGCCGGACGACGGCATCCGGAAGATCGGAGTGACGCGTTACTGGAACATGCTCGGTGCTCCGGACAGTCATCGCCTGCCGGAGTTTGCAGATCAGCGTGTGCACCTCGCTAACCTGACCATTGAACTGGTGGACCGCAAGCCCGTGCACGTGATCAATCGGGATTTTGTGATCGTCACTTTTGATGCGCAGGGCCGCCTCAATGTCGATCAGATCATGCAGCGCGGTAGCTCGCTGTTTGAAGTCTTCATGGCCACCAACCTGGGCCGTAACGACAAAGAGGGCACTGCGAAGGTTGTCGATGCGACGGCACGGTTTACCGTACAAGGCAGTCAATGGACGCCAACACCCGCCTTGATCCAGGCCCTTGACGAGGCGGCACTGGGATTGCGACGGTGTCCCAGCATTTAGGCGGCTAGACACTTATGGCGGTTCGAACATAAGCCGAGCGCATTTCATAACCTCAAGGCTTATGATAGAAAATTGCGCTTACCTTGTTCATCCCCCAATTATGCAGCGGCGTCCGGAAGATCGGGACGCAGCTCGGCCTCGATCTGATCGATGGTCGGGAGGCCGGTCTCCAGCGACGGTGGTACCTCGCGCATGAGCTGGTACTCGGCCACGCCCATCGGTTTGGCCACGCCGCGCAGCGCATATTCCGCCACAAGCCGATTTTTCTCCTTGCACAGCAGCAGGCCGATGGTTGGCTGGTCGTCCGGCGCCTTGACCTGCGCGTCGAGCGCGGAAAGGTAGAAGTTCAGCTGGCCCGCATACTCGGGCTTGAACGGCGTCGTTTTCAGTTCGACGACGACATAGCAACGAAGCTTGAGATGGTAGAAGAGCAGATCGATGAAAAACTCGTCGCCGCCTACCTCCAGCCGGTACTGACGCCCGACGAATGCGAACCCGGCGCCGAGTTCGAGCAGGAAACGTGTGATGTGCTGCGTGAGCGCGCGTTCGATGTCGCGCTCCTGGGCGCTCTCGGTCAGGCCGAGGAAATCGAAGATATAGGGGTCCTTGAGTGCGTCGCGGGCGAGATCCGACTGTGGAGGCGGTAGCCGGTCGGCGAAATTCGTCACGGCGTTGCCGGCGCGCGCATGGGCGGCTGTCTCGATCTGCATGGTCAGCACACTGCGCGACCAGCCGTGCTCGAGCGACTTTTCCGCATACCAAAGCCGCTGCGCGGCGTCGTCGAGCTTGTCGAGCAATGTCACAACGTGCGACCACGGTAATTGTGCAACGGGCTGTTGCACAAATTCCGGCTGCGGAAAGGCTTGGGCGAGCGCGCGCATGTACTTGAGGTTGCGTGGCGAGAACCCGCGCATGTCAGGAAACGCCGCCTTGAGATCGCGCGCGAGCTGGTCGACGACGCCTGCACCCCAGCCTTGTTTCTGCTGCCGGTCGAGAATGTCGCGGCCGATCTGCCAGTAGAGTGCGACCAGCTCGCGATTCGCGCTGGCCACGGCGCGCTGCCGCGCGCGCTCGACGCGCTGCTTGAGTTCGGCAAACCAGTGACGATAGTCTTCAGCCCAGGCGGGCGTACCCAGATCTTTGGTCATATGTTGCGTTGGCGGGCACCGGCTGTCGCGCCCGAAGGGAAATTATCTTGGCGGAGCCGACAATCGACAAGCTCGACCGGCGTGGAGTCGCCTTGATTATAGCATCGCACCCCATTAAATGGTCGATAATGTTAATTATGTCAAATAATAGAGGCCGGAAAGCGCGCTAGGAGTATGGGCGGCAGAAGCCGCGTGCCGCAAAAAGAGGCGATTTCGGGGGCGTCGACCCCGTACCCACCTCGAAAGTACCGCTCCTACGCAATTCTGAGAGGTCGGTTTTTTGCCGCTCATTCTTCGATCCTTCTGCCGCCCAGACTCCTACCGGCAGTCAGCGGAGGGTCCAAACACCGTTTGCACCGTGCCACCCGTTACCGCACCCATCCCCATAGCCGGCGCCATCGGAGCGGTTTAGCTCAAAGAATTTTTAGCGACGCGGGAACGGGTCACTCGCCGTGCCTGACGACACCTCTCTGCGCCGTTCTCGCCTCGCTAAAAATCCTCTGCATTATCAGGATTAGCCGGGGGCAAAAAAACGGCCCGCACCTCGCGGACCCTGATCGTGGCGGGGTAAAGACAGTCAGCGAACCCTCTCGCCAGCCCCACCTTCACCCCGTTTGCGGTCACGTGCCGAAAACACGGACCACGTTTACATAATAGTCACTGCGCCGACGCGCGACTGGATTTTCACCGTCGCCGTACCGCCTCGGGAATCGGTGGCCGCCGTCCGCTACGTGAAGCCGGGGTCCCCATGTACCACGTCGGCATCGCGGCCAATGCGCGAGCCAGACCGCCCCTGAAGCGATTGATGCCGTGCCGGCGCCGGACGGCGGCTCGACACCGGCCGCCCGCCATTGCCCAGCAATCAGTTCCCACAACTTGCAGAATTCAGTCCACCGCGCGCGTGGACCGAAGAGACACAACTTTCGTTGCGCGGGTTGCCGCCGTGCCCGGCTTTGTCCGGAAATGAAGGGGCGGATAGCTGCAACTATCCGCCCCTTCAAATTGCGTGACAGAACCCAGCGATACACCCGCCCTAGCCTCGCCAAGGCCCCGTCAAAAAATGGCTTCGCTCATCCGGATCCTGCTTCGATCAGGTCAGCACGGTTACAACGTCCAACCGTCGTATTCGCCAGCGTCGCACCAAATCCAGGTGGTCAAGGCTCACGCACGTCGACCGGAAAACTTTGCACGTGCAAAGCCAATTTAATCCTGATAGCTCCTGTTATCTGGGTGCAGCGCGCAGCGGCGGCAGGAACATAGGGCCCGTTCTGCATGCGGCAATCACAAGCCGCGTTCAGTCGCCACCCCTTTTGGTCACCCTGATCGCGTCGTAGAAGTTCTGCTCGGTAGCGACGTGGAATCGATCAACATTTACTACCCATCGATTGAACAGTTGACGCCACCGAACTCGTCGCTCTTCAAGCAGCGCGGAAAACCAACGCCAGATCGCCGCATCTTCTGCATTGGCAGCCGCTGCCGCATCCATGCGAACGCGGTGCATCGTATTCCTCTGTTCGGCTCCACTTGAACAATTGCTGATCACGACATCGGGAATCAGGTTCACGTGAGTTGCTCAAGCAATTGCGGCGCAAGCGTGAACAGATCGCCGACGAGGCCGTAATAGGCCACGCTGAAGATCGGCGCTTCCTCGTCCTTGTTGATCGCGACGATCACCTCCGAAGCCTTCATCCCCGCGACGTGCTGGATCGTACCCGAGATACCGATCGCGATGTAAAGTTGCGGCGCCACGATCTTGCCCGTCTGACCCACCTGGTAGTCGTCCGGCACGAAGCCCGCGTCCACGGCCGCGCGCGAAGCGCCGAGTGCAGGCTGCAGCTTGTCCGCCAGCGGCGCCAGCACCTTCGTGTCGTTCTCGCCGCTGCCTAAGCCGCGGCCGCCCGGCACGATGATCTTCGCGCTCGTCAGCTCCGGACGGTCCAGCTTCGTCACCTCGCGGTTCACGAACTGCGAGATGCCGGAGTCCGCCGCCACCGCGTCGAAACCCGTCAAACGGACCGTGATCACGCTGATCGGATCCGACGATTGCACAGTTGCGACAAAAAAATAGGCAACTGCACGGCCGCCGCGTCACTCACTCCTAAAATGCCGTTGGGTGGATCGAGATGTCGCCACCCTGCCCCGAGCCCACCCGGAAAGACCGAGCGCGATCGGCTGTTACCACGACGGACGACTCGGCCGTGCCGCCAGCGCAGATGCCAGTCGCCTGAGCTCCGAGTACATGCTCGCCGACGGGTACATACAATTGCGCCTTTTCGGCGGTAGACAGATCAACGACCGCCGCCCCGTCGAAATAGACGCGAATGTCGCAGGCGGCGCCCATGATCCCCCTATCCCGCTTGACGAGAATCGGCCCGGTGCCGGGTTGCGGTTGAGCAAACTCTCGCGCAAGGTACCGTGATGCCGGTACCGGTATCGCCTCTGCATCGGACACCGGCTGTGTTGCACAGCCTGCTACGAGTAACGGCAACGCTATGGCCAGACACGCGACTCTCACCATGGAAGTACCCCTGTAAGGTCTGCAACTCTTGTTGGCTTACCGCTCGCGGCCCGGCAGACAGCCTGAAGGACCCGGACTCACGCGTGTCCCCACCCACGTTGCATGGAACTGCCCCGAGGATTGGTAACGCCCGTCTGACGGGTGTCCGGGGCGGTCTACCGGATTTTCGCAATTGTCATACAGAGATAGGCGCTCGGACCACTCAGGATTACGCCGATTGGATCGCGGGAAGCCAGAGGGGCATGCGAGTGGCGCTGGTTTCCTCGATCGGACATTCAAGCGAAGGTCGGCGTTAGCGGAGCACTCGCCGGTCAATACTCCGATGTCAATGGCCGTTGTACCTTGGAAGCTGCCATCGGGGCTGCGCTGGGCCGAATTGCTGCCGCGGTTCGGTGTCTGCCTCCCACGCACCGTCGGGCCGCCGGACCTGTGCGGCGGCGTCATCGGTCCCTGACCGGCCACCTGCGGCCGTTCGCCAGAGCTCTCTGGTGGACATTCGAACATCGGCTACGCATCAGGTACCGGCCATTAAGGTACAGGCTCGGTGCGGCAGGTCGTCGGATTTTGCCGACATTGGGGCCGGCTGGGTTCTACGTCAGCAATGTGGCGGACTGCTGACTGCGGCGGCATCGAGCAGCCGAACGTCGGCTTCCTGCATCAGCGAACTCACACTCACGACCCGTTCGAGACATCCACCCAACATTGACGACGGTCCGCTCACGGGCCGGCGCCGAGGCCATGCCAAGGGTGCACAAAACCTTGTGCGCGATCCAATTCGAGAGCTACAGGTTTTAGCAATTAAAACGCATCTGCGAGCAAGCCAAGCTCAACGCCATTGCCAGACGGCTCAATGAACGTCCACGCAAGACACTAAACTTCGATACACCGGCTGAACGATTCCATCAAGCTGTTGCGTCGACTAGTTGAATCCGCCGGCAACAACGGTCATTCGCGCGGCCGGGGGCTTGAGCAATCCCGTATCGCCACTTGAGGACAATTGCTGCAATAACCAGGTCCCTTTGTTTGAACAGCGCTGCAGCGAAGCGGACGCAGACCGCGCGGAGGCACTGATCGCCCACCTGACTCAAACGTTCGCGAGCGCATCGATCGTTGCATTCAGAAGTGCGCGCAGTCGCGCGACGCGACGTAAGTCACGGTGAAAGCCAAGCCAGACATCGCGACCCGGCGGCGCTTCGCCTAAATCGACTCGTCGGATGCCCGGCGTCGCATCACCAAGCGGACACGGCAGCACGGCGAAGCCAGATCCTTCAGCACACATGCGTGCCTGTACGCCGCGATTATTGCTGCCGAACACGATCCTGGCCCGAGGCAGCATGCGCTTGACCCACTCGACGTCGGGCAGCGAACCGAACGCGCTGTCCATGCTGATCAGCGTGTAGCCGTCACCCTCGCCGCGTGATGGCGGGACCAGATCGACGTGCCCGTACAACGCATAGTCGATGCGCATCAGCTTGCGCTGGATGACGTCGGCTTCGTCGAACGGCGTGATGCGGAACAGCAGATCCGCCTCGCGCCGCGCGAGGTTGTAGAGGCGCGAATCCGTGACGAGCTCCAACGAGATGCCCGGGTGCTTCGCCAGAAAGCGCGCGAACACCGGCGTGAGTATGTGCGCGCCGAACCAGTCCGACGAGGAGACGCGCAGCAGACCCGTCAACTGGGTCTCTTTCCCGGTGAGCGTGCGCGTGAAGCCAAGCGCTTCCTCCTCCATTCGCTCGGCATAAGCGAGCACCGCCGCGCCGTCATCCGTCAGGACAAAGCCATCGCTCGTGCGCTGGAACAGCGTATGTCCGAGCGCTTCTTCGAGTGCGCGCAATCTGCGCCCCATGGTGGGCTGGGTCTGGCCCACGCGCTTGGCTGCTGCCCCCAGCGTGCCGCAGCGGGCAATCGCCAGAAAGATCCGGACATCGCCCCAATCCAGGCAGGTGTCATTCATTTTTGCATGGCGCATGTGCAGAAACATTGATTTACATGCGTTCTAGCATAAACCATGATGAACGCATTGACCCGTTTGCTCGACGGGAAAGCAACCCGATAGGAACCCACCATGACCATGCAGGCGCTCGTCCTCAACCGCTACAACGGCCCGCTCGAATTGACCGAAATCTCGATGCCCGAACCCACACACGGCCAGGTGCGCGTGCGCATTGCCGCAAGCGGTCTCAATCCCCTCGACACGAAGATCCGCGCTGGCAGCGCAGCGCATGCGAAGCATCCGCTGCCGCTGGTGCTCGGCATCGATATGGCTGGCGTGGTCGATGCCGTCGGGCCGGGCGTGACCGCTTTCAATGTCGGCGACGAGGTCTACGGTATGACGGGCGGCGTCGGCGGCATTCAGGGCTCGCTGGCCCAGTATGCGGCGGTCGATGCCGACCTGCTTGCGATCAAGCCGGCCAACCTGTCGATGCGTGAATCCGCGGCGCTGCCCCTCGCGTTCATCACCTCCTATTCAGGCATTGTCGACCGGGCCCATCTGCAAGCGGGCCAAACTGTGCTGGTGCAAGGCGGAGCAGGCGGTGTCGGGCATATCTCGGTGCAACTGGCGCGCGCACTCGGCGCCCAGGTCTTCGCAACAGCGAGTTCACGCGACCACGATCTCGTTGCGCGTCTGGGCGCTACGCCCATCGATTACCGGTCGCAATCGGTCGAGCAGTATGTCGCATCGTTGACGCAGGACACAGGCTTCGATGTCGTGGTCGACACCGTCGGCGGCCCTTCGCTCGATGCGTCGTTTGCGGCGGTCAAGCATTTTGGCCATGTCGTCAGCGCGTTGGGTTGGGGTACGCATGCGCTGGCTCCCCTGTCGTTTCGAGAAGCGACGTACTCAGGAGTCTTCACCCTCTATCCGCTCCTGACGGGCATGCATCGTGCGCATCACGGAGCGATGCTGCGCGAGGCCACACGGTTGATCGAAGCCGGCAAGCTCACGCCGAACCTCGATCCCCGCCGGTTCGACCTGCGGTCCGCGGAACTCGCCTACGACGCCATCACGAACGCCACCGCCCGCGGGAAAATCGTGGTGGACGTCGCGTGAGATCGAACGTGTCAGCTTCGCCGTGTCGATTCACGACTGTCCACGGGACGTATGCTGGCGGCCTTCAATCTACTCAGAAGCAAAAGATCGCTATCCGAATGAACCGGACATTCGAGTGTCCGTCGCAGCGCGCGAGCGAATGACTGAAACTGGCCGGCAAGCGTCCCCTTGCTTGCCGGCTTCTTTCACACCTCAGTCTGCTCAGCCATCTCGAGCGCGTCGTCCACTTCGATGCCGAGGTACCGCACTGTGCTTTCAAGCTTCGTATGGCCTAGCAGCAGCTGTACCGCCCTCAGATTTTTTGTGCGCCGATAGATCAACGACGCCTTGGTACGGTGCATGGTATGGGTCCCATACGCAGAGTCGTCCAGCCCAATCGAGGCGATCCAGCGATGAACTAACCGCGCATACTGACGCGTGGAAAGGTGCGGTGACGCGTGAATTCGGCTCGGAAAGAGGTAATCCGTCGCTGACAGGCCTGCTGCCTTGACCCACGCTCCGACGCTCTCCCTCGTTTGCTCGGAAATCTCGAACTGGACCGGTCGCTGAGTTTTCTGCTGCAGGACCATTGCGCGGCTTGCACCGTGGTCTCCGTGACGCACGTCGCGCACGCGCAGCTTCGTCAAATCGCACGCACGCAGCTTACTGTCAATTGCCAAATTGAACATGGCGAGCTCGCGCGTGCGCGACGACAGTTGCAGGCGGAGCCGAATTGCCCAGATTTCCTTGAGCTTCAAAGGCGGCTTCTGACCTGTCAGCCTGCCTTTGTTCCACGGAACGCGTGACGCGGCGCTTTCATCAGACGATTTCATGGCAATCTCCTTTCAAGTGAAGGGAGATTCAGCCTGTCGTCATTTCCGGTGGTCACTGTCCGAGGAACAACTGCCGTTGCCAGGCGCTCTTGCGCGTTTGCTCGAAGCGTGCATGCGTCTGGTTCATGCGATTTCCTATGCGTCTTCGGGGCCAGTGCCGGTACTCATTCGGCCGGCACCCTGCTTCCGCCGACGAGGAACCAGGTATGCAGCTTTCCCTTGCCCTTGGCCTCAATGGTGCCACGCTCCTCGAACTCGAACTGCTCCCCAGCCTGCAACGGGTGGCCTCGGTCACGTGCACGCGACCGGCCACCCCTTGCGATTCCATCCTGCTGGCAACGTTGATGGCGTCACCCCACAGGTCATAGATGAATTTGCGCTTGCCGATCACGCCGGCTACCACCGCCCCGCTGTTAATGCCGATACGCAACTGCAGGCTGTAGCCGGTCAGTTCATTGAAGCGGGCCAGCGCGTCGATCATGTCGAGCGCCATGTGCGCGGCGCGCGCCGCGTGATCGGCTGTCGGTACGGGCAGTCCGGCGGCCGCCATGTACGCATCCCCGATGGTCTTGATCTTCTCGAGGCCACGGTGGTCGGCGATCCTGTCGAACTCGGTGAATATCTCAATGAGCATCGCAACCAGTTGCTCGGGGCTCATGCTCGCGGAAAACCCGGTGAAGTCGACGGTGTCCGCGAACAGTACCGACACTTCGGGAAAGCTGTCGGCGATGATTTCGGTGAGGCTGTCGGCGGCGAGGTCGTCGCGTGCTTGCAAGCGCTCGGCGACCGGGGACGGCAGCATGTTGAGCAACAGCCGCTCCGACACCTTCTGTTCGGCGACCACCTTGCCGTACAGACTCTTAAGCTCGTCGCTCTGGCGGCGGATCAGATCACGGCTCGCCTCCACTTCGCGCACCTTCTGTTCGAGCGCCGTGCCGTAGTTCAGCGACTCCCGATGCAAAAGTCGGACTTCCAGCGTATTGCGAACCCGCAAGAGGACCTCGGCCAGATCAAATGGTTTGCCAATGAAATCCCTCGCGCCAGCGTGCAAAGCCCGCAGCTTTTGCTCCGGTTGGGCGGTAATGACGAGAACCGGCGCGTAGCCCTCGGTTTCGACTGCTTTCAGGCCTTCCATCACCCGGAACCCATCCATGTCGGGCATCTGCAGATCCAGCAGGATCAAGTCGTAGCAGTTCTGGCGATGGAGTTCGCAAACCACGCGTGGATCCGTCGTGGAGGTTACGTGAGCATAGCCGGCTCTGCGCAGCATCTGATCGAGCAGTAGCACATTTGCTTTCAAATCGTCGACGATCAGGATGCTTGCATTGAGCATATCGGAAGAAGTGATCATGCCTCGTGTCCTTGCTCACCGCCTCTGAATCGCTCTGCTTTCGCGTATTCCAGCGCCGCGTTCAGCGCGTCCGTGAATTCGTCAAGCTTGATCGGCTTGGTTAGATAGCGGAAGAAACCCTCCTTCATGCCTCTTTCGACATCGCGTGGCATGGCATTGGCGCTGACGGCGATGACGGGAATTGATGCCGTCGCTGCCACCTGTCGCAGGATTTTGAGTGCTTCGATGCCGTTGATGTCGGGCAGATTGATGTCCAGCAGGATCACCTCCGGCTGGGCAGTAACCGCCAGTTCGATACCGAGCTGCCCGGTTACGGCGGTCAACAACTTCAGGTCTGTGCGGCGCATGATAAGCCGCTCGACCAGTTGCAGATTAGCGGGGTTATCCTCGACATAGAGGAGCGTGCGAATCGTCGTGCCCTCTTGCCGCGGCGCTTCGACCGGTACGGCTGCTACAGAACTGGGCACGACGATTTCCGGTGGCTTTGCCAGGTTCAGTTCGATCCAGAACTTGCTTCCCACGCCAACGGTGCTTTCTACGCCGATAGCGCCGTTCATCAGTTCAATCAGCCGTTTGGCCACCACCAGACCGATTCCCGTGCCTTCTTCCGGCCCTGCCTCCCGACCGAGCCGATTGAAGGGCTGGAACAATTGCGCAAGCTGCTCCAGCGATAACCCGGCGCCGGTGTCGCAGATGCTCACGCGCACACGCTCCGGCGTGCGGAAGCAGTGTACGTCGACCATTCCATGCTCACGGTTGTACTTGATCGCGTTCGAAAGCAAGTTGATCAGAACCTGCTTCAGGCGGGTTCGATCGGCATGGACGAAGCACGGTGCGTCGAACCGCGGAAAGGTCACGTGCAAGCCTCGTTTTTGCGCCTGTGGCTCGACCATCCCCTGGCATTCGACCAATGCGTCCGCGAGCGAGACCGACTCCGGAGAGAGCGACACCTGTCCGGATTCAATCTTCGCGAGATCGAGCACTTCGTTGATCAGGTCCAGCAGATGCCATCCCGCGCGCAAGATTTGATCAATGGAGGACAATTGCGAGGATGTAGGCGGCGGGGAATCGGACGTCATCAATTGCGCGAAGCCTAAAATCGCGTTGAGCGGGCTGCGCAACTCATGGCTCATCCTGGAGAGGAAATCGGACTTGGCTCGGTTGGCGCTCTCCGCCGCAGCGCGCGCCTGCTTTTGATCCTCAATGTCGGTCAGGGTGCCGAACCACTTGACGATGTTTCCATTGGTGTCCTTAACTGGTAAGGCACGACCAAGAAACCATCGATAGGCACCATCGGACGCTCGCTTCCACCGGTATTCAATTTCGTAGGGTTCACCGCTCTCCAGTGCCGTTTTCCAAGCATCGAGGCACCGTTGCAAATCATCGGGATGTAACGGCGGTTGCCAACCCCAACCTAGGCTTCGCTCAACACTGAGGCCCGTATAAGTGACCCACCGTTCGTTCCAGTAGTCAATCCAACCACTCGGCTCGGCCGACCACACCATTTGGGGGATCGCATCTGCGAGTGATCTGAAGCGTCGTTCGGCTTCATCAACTGCGCCATGTGAAGAAGTCAATTTAGCGGACGCACGAACATGCTGTTTCGGCATTTCCTCTCCTCCGTCAAGATGCATCTTAGGGCAGCCCGCCACCAGAAGAGAAGTGACCCGGAAGCTCAATCGGAAATACGTAAATCATATGTCTGATCATCCGACACGCTCGTCATGGCTCGATCCGTCAGCGGAGGTCGCGACCGATGAACGCGCACCATTTTTCCCAGCATAGCGTCAATTTAAGGTATCCATCGATACGTGCAGACCACCAGCGCTCCGGAATAGACAAAGCGACCGCGCATTCATGGCGTCCGCGTCCAGGTTCTTTGCACTGACTTCATCTGCGCCGATCTCGCTTTCCATTCTCGTCGTCTGAAGGTGCCGGTGCCGTCGCAGTACTCGATTTCTCACCGTCGCGGCTCAGCGTCATCGCCGTGAGCGTAGCGAAAATCCCGTCCGCAGCGCGCTCCGGTTTAATCCGATCAATGTCCGAAAGTCCGTTTTCGACCGAGGCCGTGTGGAAACGCCGGTTGATCGGCTATGGACTCGGCCGCCCCCGAAGCGTGGCCTGCTTTTGTGCCTCCACGGTCAATTCGGTGACGAGAAACGGCTGGACGGTTCTGACGCCCTTTTTGCGGTTGTTTTCAGTCTGCTCCGGGGTTCAAATGGGTGCTCATGCACCCACGAGCCGCATCGCTTTCATCATTCTCGAGAAACCTAGAATCCTCAACACTCGTGTGAGATTGTAGGCAAGGACGTGCAGGCTCATCTCAGTGCCGACGTTGGGCAGCCTGCGCGTCAGGAAGTGCGTGTAACCCATCCAATGCTTGAACGTTCCGAAGACGTGTTCGACGGTTCGCCTGCGAACTGTCATCGCGTCCGGGGTCGTGTCGAGTCGACGTTGGACTGCTTCCAGCACCGACTCATGCTCCCATCGTGAGATTCGTCGTTGCGAACTCGGCGTGCACTGCGACTTCATGGCGCACTGAGGACAGGCGCTGCTCCAGTAACGGCGCAGTTGCAGGCCGTGTTCTTCCCGGGTATAGCGGTAAATCGCACGTTCGCCAGCAGGGCATTGGTACTCGTCATCTCGGGCAATGTAGATGAAGTCGGCCCTATCAAATCGGCCGTGGTACTTTGCGCTCGAGGTCGTGGGTTTCGGCAAGATCACTGCAATACCGGCATCTGCGCAGGCCTTGATCTGGGGAGCGTTGTAGTAACCACGATCAGCTATCGCCCGGAGCCTGGTTCTACCCATCGCCGCGCGCAGCTTTGGCTATGGGGCTGAGCTGCGCCCGGTCGCTGCCCGAGTTGGTGACCTCGTGAGCAACGATGAGATGGTGCTTGGCGTCCACTGCGACCTGCACGTTGTAGCCCACCATCCCTGAACCTTTCCCGCTCGTTGCCATGGAGCGCGCATCAGGATCAGTCATGGAGAGTTGACCATCGGGCTGCGTCTTGAGTTGCTCCTTGATTTGATCAAGGCGGTGCATCTGTTCGCGCAATTGCGCGATCTTGTCTCGCAGCCGACTCGTCTTCGCTTCCACCTCCGCAGGTTGCGTGCGATCGGCGGTCTCCAATGCGTTCAGGTACCGCTGAATGCTTTATTCGATCTGCTGCTGACGCTTGTCGATCTTGCCCGATGTGAAATTGCGGTCGCGTGTGTTGACAGCTTTGAACTTACTACCGTCGACGGCAACCAGCGCTTGTGAGAACAGCTTGAGATCACGGCACAGAACAATGAACCTGCGACAGACGCTGCGAATGCCTGCGCCGTTATCCCGGCGGAAGTCTGCAATGGTTTTGAAGTCCGGCGCCAGGCGGCCCGTGAGCCACATCAACTCAACATTGCGCTGACATTCGCGCTCCAGACGACGACTCGATTGGACCCGATTGGGGAAGCCCTTGTAGTAAATCTTCAACAGCACTGCCGGATGATAGGAGGGGCGACCTGTGGTTGAAGGCGTCGCGCCATCAAACCCGAGCGATCCCAGTTCGAGTTCTTCAACGAACGCATCGATGATCCTGACGGGGTTATCCTCGGCGATAAAGTCATCGAGGCACTCTGGAAGCAGCGTGACTTGCTTGCGATCTTCTCCCTCTATGAATCTCTTCATCCGGTCCCCTGACCTGAATGCGTTGATTCAGTCTAGGTGATCAGCGTGTTTTCACACACCCTAGACCCGCAGCGGCCCTCCGTCGCCGGGCGCGTGAACGGCCGTTTTTGATGGCGGACCGGACCTTGGCACGCACAGCGAACCATGCATGGGCAAACTGGGCTGTCTGCTTCGGCAGAGCCAGCCGGAATCGCGCAACGTCGTTTTGAGCCGGCCCTTGGAATGCGGAAGCGATGAGGTAGGCACCTGGGAACAGCCACCTCAGTCTTTCTGAATATGGGTCGCCAGAAAGTCGATGAGTAAGCGAACGCGCGGAAGAAGGCCGCGCCGGGAAGGAAATACCGCATGGATCACGCCTCCCTTGGGGACCCAGCCCGGCAGGGCATCGACAAGGGTGCCATTGCGCAAGTCATCGTCAACAACCATACATGGCAGTTGTGCGATTCCGACGCCATTTATCGCGGCATCGCGTAGCGCATGCATGTCGTCCGTGATGAAGCGAGGATAATGGCGCAATTGCGCTTCTACGCCCTGCGGCCCGACGAATTGCCATACATGGTGTCGTGGTGGCCCCCAATCGAGGCTCGGAACGCCCGCCAATTCGCCTGGGTCCGTCGGCAAATCGTGCCCTCTCAGCAAGTCAGGAGCCGCCACAAGGCGCTGCGGGCTGTCACCGAGGATCCGCATGACAAGGTCGCTGTCCTCCAGAGGAGGAAAGCGCACGCGGAGTGCGAGGTCAAAACCCTCGCTCAGCAAATCGACGCGCCGGTTCGTGGCTTCCAGATGCACCTGCACCTTGGGATAAATGGCCATGAATCGCGCCACCAGGTTGCTGACGCGATACTCGAGCAGCGCTGTTGGGCAACTGAGGCGGACGATGCCCTGCGGCTCAGCGTGCGTGCGCTCTATGACCTCACGCGCTGCCTCGGCTTCCACCAGGACGCCGAGGCAGCGATCGTAAAACTCGCGTCCGGTTTCCGTGATGGTGAAATGGCGTGTTGTTCGCTGCAAAAGTCGCACATCGTATTTCGCCTCCAATTCCCCAATTCGCCGGCTCAGCGTCGACTTCGGAACGTTCAGCGCCCGCCCCGCCTGAGTGAATCCCCCGTGTTCGACCACCTTCACAAAATAATAGAGATCGTTCAGATCATCCATGATTGTTCCACTAGTAGAACACTGAGGGCATTTTACGTGACTGGAAGCCGGCTTGCTCCACGAATAGGATCTTGGTTCACGCAGATTGACTCTGTCGCGAAGCTCACATGATCGCGCGATACCTGGGCCTGTTCACGAGGAAGCCGCTGCTATTCTTCCGATGGATCGTCACGTTGGGCGGCTGTCACCCGTTCAGGACACTGTCCCAGACGAGTCCAGGCACAACCTGGCGGCGCAGTTTGACCTGGCGAAGCATTTCGGTTGGTCGACGATGTTGATCACTCGCTTCGAGATCGGCATGAACGGATCGCCGGTGCCGGAAGGCCGAACGCGCAATTTCCCGAGGCCCCATACATCGCCCGACGGTCGGCGTAACTAACTTGAAGCGTTCGCCCACTGCGCAGCCGGATAGATGTTTGCGACAGTTGGAGATGGCAAGCCGCAACGATTGTCCCGACGTTGCGGATGCTCGAAGCATCGACCATCGGGACTCCTTGTTCACATCCTGCACTGTTTCTGGAGAGAACCATGGCAAGCGAACCCATTCGCGATCCCGCGAGCGATCACCTGCTCACACCGCAGAATGCGGCATTTATCGTCATCGATTACCAGCCAGTCCAGGTGAATTCCATCGCGTCGATGGATCGCCAGCTGCTGATCAACAACATTGTGGGGGCCTCGAAGGCTGCGATCGCGTACAAGCTGCCGATCGTCCATTCGACGGTCAACGTGAAGACTGGACTGAACAAGCCACCCATCCCGCAACTGCGCGCGGTGCTTGGCGACTATCCGACCTACGATCGCACGAGCATCAACTCTTGGGAAGACGTCGAATTCCGCAAGGCCGTCGAGGCAACCGGTCGCAAGAAATTGATCATGACTGCGCTCTGGACGGAAGCCTGCCTGACGTTCCCTGCGCTCGATGCGTTGGAGGCAGGTTACGAGGTATATGTCGTCGTCGATGCGGTGGGCGGCACGTCCGTCTCAGCGCACGAAGCCGCATTGCGCCGTATCGAACAGGCAGGCGCCAAGATGATCAGTGTCGCCCAGCTCTTCTGCGAACTGCAACGCGACTGGGCACGTAGTGAAACTGTACCGGCGTTTATTAACCTGTTCATCGAAACCGGCGGCACCGCCGGCATCCAGTTCTCGTACGACAAGAACTGACGTGTCACGCGCGCGGTTGGTTGCTGTGCCTGTCCGCGCGCATCAGTAATGTCCGAAGAATGACGACACGCAACGAACTTCCCGGATAGACCGCGAGCCGTCACTCACTGCTGACCTCGATCACGCCATGCGAGGTACGGCGGCTAGTCCCGTTCGCTTGGAGGCTGGTCGTATGGCTCGATGTCGGACAGGAAGGTATCCAAATATCGTCGATGGCAGAGAAACGATCACCATGAAGAGACAAGCCGCGCTGATACGCCTGGCGGGCTGCGTGACCGCGGCATGCTTCCACGCCAATCTGTACGCCCAGGGCAGTGTCACGTTGCAGGGCATGATCGATGGTGGTGTGACCTATGTGAACAACCAGCATGGTGGTTCAGTGACGCTGTTCGACAGCGGGATCTTTGCGCCAAACGTGTTGACGTTCAACGGAAGCGAGGATCTCGGTGGCGGAACGAAGGCCGTATTCAATCTGACTTCGCAGTTCGATCTCGGTAGCGGAGTAACCATCCCGGGCGCGGGCCAGATTTTCAATCGCACGGCATACGTAGGCCTGTCCGATGAACGGCTTGGCGCCGTCACGTTTGGCAACCAGTACGACTTCATGTTCGACACCTTGACGCTCGGTCTCTTCGATGGCGCATTCCTTTTTGGCGGCCTTTATGATTTTCGCCAGGGACCATTCAGCGCGCTGGGCGTGCCGCAAAATCCAACCGGTTCGTTCGATTTTGACCGACTGGCCGGCGCAACGCGTGTGGCGAACGCGGTCAAGTATCGCAGCCCATCCTTCGCAGGATTCAGTTTCGGCGCGCTGTATGGCTTTGGCGGCGTTGCGGGTTCGTTTTCCGCCAATTCGACGATCAGTGCAGGGATGAACTACGATAGTGGCCCGCTTGGTGTCGGAGTCGCGTACATTGAGGCCAAATATCCGTCACTGGGTGACGGTCATGACGCAATCCGCAATTTTGGCGCGGGCGTGCACTACCGGTTCGGCAGCGTGCTCGCCATGCTGCTCTACACGAATACAAAGAATACGGCGAGCGGCGCAAAGATCGACGTCTACAAGGCGGGCACGTATTGGACGCTCTCCGGTACCTGGTCGGCAGGACTCGACTACCAGTACATGAAGGGAAACGAGGTGCTCGAGAACAATAAGGCTCACCAGATCACCACAGCGGTGCAATACCACTTTTCGAAGAGGACGATGGCGTACGTCGAAGCCGTCTATCAGCGTGCTAGCGGTGACGCCGAAACGACGCAAGCATGGATCAATGGGTTGCTTGAACCCGGCGCGGCAGCAAGCGACCGTTCACAGACACTGGCACGGATCGGGTTGCAGACGAAATTCTGATGGCGACCCATCGCACATCGGTTAGCACTTTACTTGCGGTCATCCTGCACCGCTGCCATATGTCGGTGATGTGAAACTATTCGCGACTCAAACGGGGATCATCCAGTCGTGATCGAAAAGGGGGAGCCTCCTATCTATCAGGTAACCGAAATAACTGCGTCGCGGCATCAAATCAGCAGACGAAACGAACACACTCGAGATGTTTGGTCTCTGTCACCGTGGACGAGTGGGTGTACAAGAGCTCCGTATCCAGAAGGACGCAGTCAGCAGTAAGGGGGTAGACGAAAAATGACAAAAAATTTCGGCAATTTATATTTTGGTTTGAACTGGGATGCAGTGGCCTGTATTCCAACTTCCCGGAGTGACTGATCATATGAAACCGTATTTGGCATCACTAGCTTCAGGCGCGCTAATAGGAGTGATCTACAGCGCAGTGAAGGTCCGATCGCCTGCGCCGCCGCTGGTTGCTCTCATCGGCTTGCTCGGGATGTTGATCGGTGCTCAAGCCGTCCCGCTCCTCAGGCAATTGTTAGGCTTTTAATCGATATGAGCAACCGCATGTGATGGCGGAGGTATGAAATATGCCGATCCTAATGGTTATTGAACGTGAAAAACACGATGAGAAATTAAAAAAACAAATTGGCATCATTCGTGATTTTTCGTCGAGAAACGATTCTGGCGACGCTTTCTTTATTCCGGAAAGCCCAATACGCTTTCCATCAATTTGCCGCGCAGAGCCTGTAGCTGGTCGATAGTCAACGAGACTCACATCATGAAATCGTATATTCTTTCGCTGCTCGCCGGCATGCTTGCCGGTGCGGTCTACCACACGCTCGGTGTCCAGTCGCCGGCCCCGCCCACTGTTGCGCTGATGGGCCTGCTCGGTATCCTGGCCGGCGAACAGATGCTTCCCATCGGGCGCCTGATGTCATCGGGCCTCAAGCTGAAAGCGGCATGGTGCGAAGCGCAATGCAAACAGCACATGTTCGGCTCACTGCCCGGCCAAGGATCCGACGCAACAGAAAAGGACCAGCGGCCATCGTGACACCTCGCCGTTCGCAAGACTGGCGTGCCACTTGTTTTTCCGGCGGGACAGGAAACGCACCCCGCCGTCCCTGCAGAGAGGATGGAGATGTTCGGTTGGACTGAGCGGTTCTGGTCAAGCTCGTACCATGACGACTGGCGGTAGACCAACCCATACTAGCCTTTGGACTGGCGCGAGGTCAGCGGCGGCTTTCAAGAGTAGAAGCGACGCTTGAGTGTCGGGCCAAACGCGAGTGCGAATGTCGCTTCATGGCCGCTTGCCGCGCCACGCAACCTCGTCACGTCGATCCGTTTGAGCCATTCAGCCGCGGCTCTTGATGATCCGCTTACGGACCACCATGAGCCTGTCGTTCGCGAAGCATGTATCTGTGGCTGGTCAGCCTTTGCGGACGGTTCTGGATCGCGGCCGTTGGGTGACCTCAATCGCGTCGTCACTTGGAGTCGACGTGATCGCGCGCCGCGCCGCGCTGCACCGTCTGCCCCAGCGGCTCGCCGAACTGCAGGGCGGCAAGCTGCGCATAGAGCGGCGAGGTCTGAAGGAGATCGGCGTGACGGCCCTGCGCGACGATGCGGCCCTGCTCCAGCACGACAATGCGGTCGGCTTGTTGTACGGTAGCGAGGCGATGCGCGATGACCAGCGTGGTGCGATTCTGCGCGGCATTGTCCAGCGCCTGTTGGACCAGTCGTTCACTGGCGGCATCTAGCGCACTGGTGGCCTCGTCGAGCAGCAGGATGGGCGGATTCTTCAGGATCGCGCGGGCGATCGCGATGCGCTGACGTTGTCCACCAGAAAGCCGCACCCCACGCTCGCCGAGAAACGTATCGTAGCGTTGCGGCAGTTCTTCGATAAAGCTTGCCGCGGCGGCCATTTCGGCGGCCTGCTGAACTTGAGTGAGTGTGGCTTCGGGCGCGCCGTAGCGGATGTTGTCGAGCACGCTGCCGGAAAAGATCACCGATTCCTGCAGGACCACGCCGATTTCCCGGCGCAACTCGGCAAGCTGCACACGCCGCGTCGGGACGCCATTGATCAGAATGCTGCCGGCCTGCGGGTCGTAAAAGCGCAGCAGCAGTTGGAACAGTGTGGTCTTGCCGGCGCCGGACGGTCCGACCAATGCGACATGCTCGCCCGGGCGGACATCGAGCGAGAGGCTGGAGAGCGCGGCGATGCCGGGGCGAGACGGATACGAAAAGCTGACGTTGTCGAAGCGGATGCCGTCCCCGTGCGTCGGCAACTGGACGGCGGCCTCGGCCTGCGCCACCGGCGAGCGCGCCGCCAGCAGTTGCAGCAGTCGCTCGGTGGCGCCGGCAGCCCGCTGCAGATCGCCCCACACCTCGGCGACCGCCCCCACAGCCCCGGCGGTGACCACTGCGTAGAGGATGAACTGGGACAATTGGCCAGCCGTCATGTGCCCGGCGAGCACCGCCTGCGCGCCTAGCCACAGGACGAAAACGATAGCAGCGAACACCAGTACGATGACCACGGCGGTCAGCCAGGCGCGCGCCCGAATGCGCGTGAGCGCCGTCTCGAATGCCGCTTCCACCATGCCAGCAAACCGCCGCGCCTCGCGGGGCTCCTGCGTAAACGATTGAACGGTCGGCATGGCATTGATCACCTCCCCCGCCAGCGCGCTCGCGTTCGCCACCTTGTCCTGGCTCGCACGCGAGAGCCTCCGCACGCGCCGCCCGAATATGACGATGGGTGCGACCACCACGACCAGCGTGGCCATGATGTAGCCCGACAGCACCGGGCTCGTCAGCGCCAGCATCGCTACGCCACCAGTAAGCAGGAAGAAGTTGCGCAACCCCATAGACAGGCTGGTGCCCACCACCGTCTGGATCAACGTGGTGTCCGTGGTGAGTCGCGACAGCACCTCGCCGCTCTGCGTGGTCTCGAAGAATTGCGGACTCATCCCCAGCACGTGGTCGTAGACCGCCTTGCGCAAGTCGGCCGTGACCCGCTCGCCGAGCCACGACACCAAATAGAAGCGCAGCGCCGTGGCCCCGGCCAGTACCAGCGAAACGGCGAATAGTGCCAGGAAATAGCGATCGATGTGCGCCCGGTTGCCCCCGGCGAAGCCCCGGTCGATCAGATATTTGAACGTTACCGGCAACGCCAGGGTCGCACCTGCCGACGTCACCAGCGCTACGAAGGCAAGCGCCCAGCGTCCGGCATAAGGGCGCAGGAAGGGCAACAGGGCGAACAGGGGACTGATGCGCGGAGTAGACGGGGCGACATCTGGCATGAGGATTCCTGAGCGGCTCGAGGATCCCCACGATTGTGCCAGTCCTGCAGATTCGAAGTCAGTCCGCCTGCAAGCTTGTCATTGATCCATGAGGCCTCATGGCTCGCTTACACCACTGCGGACTGGCAGCCTGTCTGACTACGCGCCGGTCAGCGACCTGCTTCCACATGCTTGCTGCGACTGCGCATCTGTATCAAGATCAAGTCGCCTCATCAGGAACAAGCGACTCCCATGACAGACGATCCCGATCTCGATCCTGATTCCGATCCCGACAAACTGAAAGGCCCCGGCGGCATGACGTTGCGACAGATCCACGAACAGGTGCAGAAGAGCGTCGAGCGCGACCGCGACGCGCAGGCTGCGCACAACTCACCGGCTCCGCCGCAAAGCCGGTGGCGGCGGTGGGTGCACTACGTATGGGGCCGCAGCGAACGTCGCTAGCCATGGTTTGATAAGGGATGTGCCGGTCGCCAGCAGGTTTCTCAGGAAATGAGCCGTATCGCGACTCAGCGCCGTTTCGCTCCGGCCAACCCGAAATTTGTACGCCCGTAGGTCCGCAATGTTGCTAGCGCCTAGTCGTCAACCCATGCGGTTGGCCGCGATTGCCCGTTCGGGAGCAAGCGTGAATAGCCGAGCCTGGTCACTCCTGCGTTGTCGGAGATTGGCGGCTCGCGGCCGATTTTGGCAATCCGTGTCGCTCAGCGGGCATCCAAGGCGCCCGATGTCCTACCGCCCACGCACGTCCTCTCAGCGCGTATCCCGGTCCCGTAAATGCTCACCGTCAACACGTGTCGGGACCGATACGGGCGCCAGCCGGCCGATCTGCCGCGCGCTCGCCGGTTTCCGGCAAGCGGGGTGGATTGCTGCATCCCGCGGGTATTGGAGGGTCGGCCGGGAATCGGAATTATGCGCTGCGGCGCATAAACCCTCCCCTTGTTCATCCCCCATCTACTGTCAGAAACCGGTAATCAATCTCGTCTTCAACGTGGAATGTTTTCGCGGATAGTCGAACCTTTGCCAGCACGACTACGCTCCGCGGCAACAGCAACGAACCAGAGGATCAGACCACCCATTGCGAGCTGACTGCCGACCCATCCCGGCGCCGTCCATCCGTATCCCGCCGCGATCGCCAGTCCGCCGAGAAACGGTCCGAGCGCGTTCGCCGTATTGAATGCGGAATGATTCAACGCTGCCGCGAGCCCTTGGGCGTCCTCCGCGACATCCATCAGTCGTGTCTGAAGAACCGTGCCGAGCGACCCGCCAATGCCGATCAGGAATACATCGAGCGTTAGCGTCCAGATGTTGGATGCCATGAACGGAAATACCGCCAGTGAGACCGCGCTCCACAGCAACAGTGTGCCAGCCGTGCGCATCAAGGCGCGATCGGCAACGATCGGCACCAGGATATTTCCAATCATAAAACCCACACCGAACACGCTCAGCACGATCGGAATCGCCTGCGCTGAGACACCGGTGACAGCCCCAAGCACATCCGCCAGATAGGTGTACACGGCGAACATCCCGCCGAATCCGACCGCTCCGATGCCGAGCGTCAACCACACCTGGGCGCGCTTCAGTGCGCCGAGTTCGCGCAGTGGACTTGATTCGGGATGAGCCGGCTCGCTCGGCGCAAGGCGCCATACGCACGCCATGGTCAGAACGCCGAGCAGCGCAACGAGCACGAAACTCCAGCGCCATCCGATTGCTTGCCCCAACCAGTTCGCCATCGGCACGCCAATGATGGTCGCGAACGTCAAGCCGAGGAAGACACGCCCTACCACCACCGTGCGCCGATTCTCCGGTACGAGAGACGCCGCCACCAATGCGGCCACGCCAAAATAGGCGCCATGCGGCAACCCGCTTAGGAATCGGAAGATCAGCATCCAGTGGTAGTTTGGTGCTAGTGCGCTCAACCCATTGGCTAAAGCAAACATGCCCATCAGCACGATCAGCAGCGTGCGGCGGGGAACCCGCGCACCCAACACCGCAATGACCGGCGCGCCGACGACGACACCGAGCGCGTACGCGCTGATGACATGCCCTGCGGTAGGCGCATCGATCCCAAGGCTGCGCGCGAAAAGCGGTAACAGGCTCATCGTTGCGAACTCGGTCGTACCGATAGCGAATCCGCCAATGGCAAGCGCAAACAAAACCCAACCGGCATGGATCATTTTGCAAACCGTATCACCCATTTGGTATCCTTAATTCGACCGCTTGGCATGGGCAATCGCGTTAAAGCAAGTGGCCGCAGTCAGAGAAGCATGGCTGGACTCCTGGTCAGCCGTGCCACTTAACAGACGTTCATGCTGTGTCGATGTCCGCAGTCGGTTGCTACCTGAAGCACTCGCCCGCCGTGAACCGGCTAGCACATGCCCGCGTCGGACAACGCACACAATGCCATGGCTGACCAGTCATACGCGGCACCAAACCCTTGTGAGCGCAAGGTCAGGCACCGGTCGTGCACGAGACTCGCAAGCGGCAGCGGCACACCCAACGCCTCAGCGGCGGCCAACATCAGGCGGTTGTCCTTCTGACCGAGTGGCAACGAAAAGCCCGGTGGCTGGAACTGCTGCGACGCGATCAATGGACCGTAGATCTTGTACGGCGGCGCATTGAAGTTCGCGCTCGTCAGCAGTTCAACGAGGCGCATTGGTTCGATGCCCGCCTTGCCAGCCACCGCGCAGGCCTCACCCAGGGTCTCGATAATTGCGGACAGCATGAAGTTGCCAATCAGCTTGACGAGATTCGCCTGTGAGGGATCGGTCCCGACGATACCGACGGACTGCCCCAGTTCTTCCAGCAAGGGCACCGCAATCTTCAGGTGTTCGTCCGCGCCTGCCGCCATGATGAAGAGCTTTCGCGCCGCCGCCGCGTCGGGCCGCCCAAAAACCGGGGCCGAGACAAAGCCCAACCCGGCGTCAACATGTCGGGCGGTAAGAGCCTGAGCCGTATCCACGCCGATCGTGCTGAGCGAGATGTGCAGTGCGTCAGGTCTGAGCCCCGCAAGGATTCCATTCTCGCCGAGCGTGACCGAGGTCAGCGCCGCATCGTCAGCGACCATCGAAAATACGACGTCGACCCGATGTGCAGCCTCCGCAGGGCTCGCAGCGACCGAGGCCCCAGCCCTGCTCAGGGGTTCGGTGCGCGCGGCGCTGCGGTTAAACACTTGCACCTCGTGCCCGGACTCGACCAGGTTCATGGCGATCGCGGCGCCCATTGAGCCAAGCCCGACAAATCCAATCTGCATAATGAAACTCCAAATAGCCAACCATGTTGAAGCACCCCGGCAACGCCGCGGTGGCGGTCCAGGCCGCCCGATCGCGTTGCCCGTGACTGCCACTCGGTACTAGCGCAGCGGAGGCGCCATGAATTCCGGCCCGACCGGATCGGTCACATACTGTTTGAGCAACGCATCGATGTCCTCCATGTCCTGTGCGCTCAACCTCCATCCGATCGCATCGCCGATGCCGCGCAACTGGTCCGGGCGACGCGCGCCCCACAGCGCGATCGTGGGTCCCCGGTCGAGAATCCAGCGGATCGCCAATGCCAGCACCGATTTGCCTTGGCGCTCGCGGGCAAAGACAGAGAGCGCCTCGACGGCTGCCAGGTATTGCGCGAAACGCGGCTGCTGGAACTTCGGGTCCGTCTTGCGCAGGTCATCGCCATCGAACACGGTGGACGCGTTCATGCGCCCGGACAACAGACCGCGGCACAGCGCGCCGTAGGCCAGCACGACAAGCCCTTGCTCGCGTGCGTATGGCAGGACGTCGGTCTCGATCGCGCGCTCGAACAGGTTGTACGGCGGCTGGACTGTCGCGAGCTTTGTCGCCACCGAGAATGCATCCATCTGCCGCGGAGCGTAGTTGCTAACGCCGACGGCCAGGATCTTTCCTTCCACGCGGAGTTTTTCCAGTTCGGCTGCGGCTTCTTCAAACGGGACCCGTGTGTCTGGCCAGTGCACCTGGTACAGGTCAATGTAATCGGTGCGCAAACGGCGCAGCGAATCCTCGATCTCCTGTCGAATGCGCGCCGGCGTGGCGTTGCGCCGCACGCCGCCATTGCCCCATTCGAGCCCCACCTTGGTCGCGATCACCGCACGCTGGCGCATGCCGGCCAGTGCCTTCCCGACCACCTCCTCCGAATGGCCGAATCCATACACCGGTGCGGTGTCGATCAGATTGATGCCGCGGTCGAGCGCGCTGCGAATCGTGGCCACGGAGGCATCGTCGTCAACGCCGCCCCACATCCAGCCGCCGATCGCCCATGTACCCAGCGCAATGCGCGATGCCGCGATCGGGATGCCTTCAATTCGTATGGTTTCGATATTCATGCTCAAACACTCCACGGGATGGTTGCCTGCGCGCGTTTGACCTGCACTCGGCCACCGCACGAAGCGTAAAATCTAGCTCATATGTCGTTGAATTGGATTCAACAAGCCATTTAGGCAACCACGCCATCTGTCTGCCATGCCCGCTTTCACTCGCACCGAACTTGCCGACCTCAATGTGTTCGTCACCATCTGCCGCCGCCGCAGCTTCCGCCAGGCGGCCGTCGAACTGGGGGTGTCGACGTCCGCGCTAAGCCACGCCATGCGCAATCTCGAAGCGCGGCTGGGCGTGAAACTGCTCAATCGCACCAGTCGCTCGGTGGTGCCGACTGCGGCCGGCAGTGCGCTTGCAGAACAGCTTGGCAAAGGCTTCGAGACCATCGGCACGGCCATCGACCAACTCGATCGCTACCGCACTTCGCCGGTCGGCCGCCTGCGTATCAACGTGCCGCGCGACGCGTCGCGCCTGCTGATCAGCCCGATCCTGCCGGCATTCACCGAGGCATACCCGGAAATCCAGCTCGACATCACCGTCGACGATCGCCTGGTCGACATCGTTGCCGACGGCTACGACGCCGGCATCCGCTATGGCGACACGGTCGCACGCGACATGATCGCCGTACCGCTGACACCGCCTCTGCGCTGGGTGATAGTGGGATCTCCCGCGTACTTGGCGCGGCATGGAAAACCGACGAAGCCAGACGACCTGATGCGCCACTCGTGTATCCGAATACGCATCGGCGACAACTCGCTTTATCGCTGGGAGCTTGGCAGTGGACGCCAGGCACTCGAACTTGACGTGCCCGGCCCGGTAAGCGCCAACGAGACGGACACGACCGTCGACGCCGCACTGAACGGCGTCGGGCTCGCATACTGCCTTGAACGGCGCGTGGCCGACGACATCGCGGCCGGTCGACTTGAAGTGGTCCTGGCGAAATGGGCGGTCGCCGGTCCCCCCATGGTCATGTACTACCCAAGCCGGCGGCAGACGCTGCCCGGCCTGCGTCAACTCATCGACATGATCCGCTCGGCCAATACCTGACTGGCGAGGGGCGCAAGCGTGCTCCGTCATGCGCTGAAATGTCTACCTTGGCGCACGGAGCGGTCTGATTGATTCATGCCTGCCCACGACAACCGCGCCTGTCGCTACGGGCGCACCACTAGTGTTGTGAGTTAGAAATTCGTTTAATTATTGGTTTTGCTGCCAGCGGCGACGAAATGCTGTTTGAAGAGGCGTTCGGATTCACGCAACCCCTTTTCAGTAAGGATCACGGATTTCGCTTTGTTGACGGGGTCGCCGATGAGGCCGCGTTCATAAAGTCGGTTAAGCGCGTCCCAATCGAAGCTCTTCCAGGCACGGTTATGGTCATGCAGGGTCAAGTAGAGGAGCGCGAGGACGGCGTCGTCGATGGCAACAGTGTCGATGTTCATGACGGTTATTCCGAGACTCTTTGGATCCGCGAGCAAAACCGTTCGAGGCTGGCGAGAATTTCATCGGCCGATTTGCTCCAGGCGAACGGTCGAGGATCCGCGTTATAGACATCGAGGTAATGCCGGATCGCCTCTTCAAGTTGCCGTGTCGAGCGATGCGTGCCACGCCGAATGTACTTCTCGGTGAGCGTAGCGAACCAGCGTTCGACCTGATTGAGCCACGACGCGGAAGTCGGAGTGAAGTGAACATGGAAGCGCGAATGACGAGCGAACCAGTTTTTGATCGAAGGCGTCTTGTGCGTACCGTAGTTGTCCATCACCAGATGCACATCCATTTCGGCGGGCACGCTGGCGTCGATCGTGCGCAGGAACTGCAGGAATTCGCTGCTGCGATGGCGCCGATGCAATTCGCCGATGACTTCGCCGGTGGCGATGTCCAGCGCAGCGAACAGTGTGGTGGTGCCGTGGCGCATATAGTCGTGAGTACGGCGCTCAGGAATGCCGGGGGCCAACGGCAGCATGGGCTGAGTGCGGTCCAACGCCTGGATCTGGCTCTTCTCATCCACGCACAACACCATTGCCTTCAGGGGTGGATCGAGATACAGGCCGACGATATCGCGAACCTTGTCAACGAACAGCGGATCGCTCGAGAGTTTGAAGGTCTCCTGCCGATGCGGTTGCAGACCAAAGGCTCGCCAGATTCGCGACACGGCCGTCTGCGAGAGTTCCATCTCCCGAGCCATCGTGCGCGTACTCCAGTGCGTTGCTCCCGCAGGTACCGATTCGAGCGTCTTCGCAATAACGGCGTTGACACGCGTATCGTCAATCGTTCTGGGCGCACCGGGACGCGGCGCATCGAGCAAACCATCGAGCCGATGCGCCACGTAGCGCGCACGCCACTTCGATACCGTTTGCTGGGTGACCCGCAGTTTCACCGCGACCGTCTTGTTGTCGATGCCATCGGCGCAGGCCAGCACGATCCGCGCTCGCAATGCCGCCGCCTGCGCTGTCTTGCGGCGCATCGTCAGCGCCGTGAGTTGCTCGCGCTCCGCTTCGCTCAACACGAGTTCCGCCTTGGGTCTTCCGCTCATCGCCGCCTCTTCGTGTTCGTGACATTCACTACACGGTACTACAGGAGGCTCATTATTCAATGAATTTCTAACTCACAACGCTAGCGACGCATGTGCTTGTTGCAGTTCACCCGCGCCCGCAAACTGCCGCTTCCCAGCCATCGGCCGCCGGCGCCGAACCACGACTGCTTCTTTGAAGTGGCGCGAGAGTTCCAAGTTGAGTGGATCTCGACAGCAGTCGGCAGGGACCGATAAGAGAGCCGATATAGCACATGAAACTGTTGTGTAATCGTCACACTGGTTTTCATTTTCCTCGGACAATTCCGCAACGGCCGTGCGTGCCAGCGTACGGCACCTGCCCGTCGACGCATCCGGCCCACCGGCGCCTTGGACAGGCTAATGGAGCCAGACCGGAACGGTCCACTTTCCAGGCTCCCAGAGGGGTCCTATGACCAGGCGTAAAGACAGCGACTTCAACGACGAGATCCTGCGGGCGGTGAAGCGTAAGTATCAGGAAGGGTCGCGCGCGCTCGTACGCAGCGGGGCCCGAACCCAGGATTCCATGAGCGGAACACGTCGTCAATTTCATCGTGGGGGTATTCGTACCTTTCGTGCAAATTCTGGCGCTTTGGTTCGGAAATGTCTTTCTGATCAGCGGCTTGCAAGACCGCGTCTTTATAAGCTGTCACAGCGCCGCGGAGCCTCACGGGATAAGGGCTGCGGCAACTGGCTGCCAGAATTTGCGCGAAAGGTACGAATACCCCTTTGACGAGTCCAGAAATCTGGACTCTAACCGATCTGGCCTCGCCGATCTCAAATCCAGTCCTGGCGCGTCTCGCAGACAAATTGCATGATCTCGAAAAAAACTCGCAACCAGTTGCCCTTTTTTGTATAGACATCTTCGTTAAATGACGAAATGCGTTTACGTTAAGACGCGTTGCGACCTGGCCAGACCAGGTCGACGCGCTTTTCGAATTCCGCCTTACGATCTAGATACAAGCGTCTATGACCACCTTACCATGGCTCGAACGGGTAGCACTTAGATAGTCCCAAGCCTCGATATAGGCCTTCATCGGAAAGACGCGGTCGATCGAAGGACTGATCGCTCCCTTGGCAAGCTGTGTGTAAACGAAGTCGGTACCGCGTTGCTTCATCGAAGGGTTTTCAACATAGTTGAACACCGAGTAGGGATGGAACACCACGTTCTTCTGAAACATGTCCAGCAGCGGCAGGTCGGGTGCCATATTATCAATAGTGCCGTAGAAGTAGACGCGCGCGTCGCGCGCGAAAGCGGGGCTATACTTGGAAATGAGACCGTCGCCGATTGGATCGAATACGACGTCTATTCCCTTGCCTTCTGTAATTGCTAACAGTTCCTCGGCGAGCGAGGCTTCCCTACCATCAGTGACAATAACATGGGACGCCCCTTTTTCTTCCAAATACCTGATATTGGTGGCATACCGAGTCGTTCCGATCATCGTTGCGCCTAGAATACTACCTATTTCCAGTGATGCCGATCCGGCAGTCGAGGTTGCGGCAGTGGCAAGCACAAAGCTGCCCGGCCCAACTCTTGATACTTCAGCAAGAGGAAAATACGCGGTCAGGTATTGCATCCAAATCGATGCACTTTCGATAGCTGACAGGCCATCGGGTGCCCGAGTAATATAACGGGAGTTGATGATCAACGTCTCCGAGCTGGCACCTCTATTAAAATAAAAATGCGGTAAGGTGCAGTAGCGGCTTCCTACATCGATTCCTTCTACTCCGGCACCGACAGCTTCTACAATTCCTGCAGCTTCAATCCCGACGCAGGCGGGAAAGTGGTGGAAACGGAACGAATAGTTGTCAATCATCAAGTCCATGTCGCCCCAGTTAAGAGCGAATGCCTCAATTCGAAGGCGAACTTCCCCCGGCCCCGGCTCCTCGACCGGAACCCTGATGAGTTTCAAACCCTGATAGCCGCTATAACTATCAATAACCCAAGCGCGTGCAGTCCTGTTCATCTTAGACCTCCAAGGTATGTGTTGCGTGGTAGTGAAGAGAGTATTTCTGGGCCGTCCTCGCGCCGGATGACGATGTCCTCCAGGCGGATGCCGAAACGGCCGGGCAAATAGATGCCGGGCTCGATGGGAATAACCATGCCTTCTTCGAGTACGGTTTCCGACGTCGCGGCGATATAGGTGGTTCGTGGCCGTCGATATCCATGCCGTGGCCGGTGTGGTGCACAAAATGCTCGCCGTAGCCGGCATCCGCGATGACCTTGCGGGCGGCCGCAGCCACCTCGCGTGGCGAGCACGCCGGGGAGGCGGCGTTCATCGCGGCCTGCACGACCTCTTCCACGGTCGTGCGGATCTCGCCGTATTCCTCCGGCGGCACGCCGACGACGGCAATGCGGGTGATGTCGGACGGGAAGCCCTGCTTGCGTCCGCCGATGTCGCTTACCACCGCGTCGCCTTCTTGGATGACGCTTTCGCTCTCCGAATGGTGCGGGGAAGCACGGTTTCCACCCGCGCCCACGATCCAGAACTGCGGCGAGGCGCCTTCCTCGGAGAAATGCTCGCGTATTTCGGCGGCGAGTTCCTTCTTGGTCATGCCCGGTTTGATGGCGAAGAACGCCACCTGCATGGCGCGGTCGGCAATACCGGCATTCATCTTCGGCTTGGCGTATTCGCTGCTGTCCTTGCGCATGCGAAGGCCAGCGAGCGTCGCCGGCGTGAAGTCGCGGCGCGTATCGGCCGGCAGCGCATTGATGAGCAGCAGGGCGAAGTCGGCACGCATCGTCTCGTCAAGCGCGACGGGACCGGGCGCTTCTGCGCGGAGCGCCGCGTGCGGGCCTTCGTCATCCGCTCAGTTGTGAAAGGCGATCTCGCAGAACTCGCGGCTGCCCTCGGCATTCAGCGCCGGCATCACGAAGGCTTCCTTGTTCGGGCCGATGAGGAGCACACAGCGGCGTTCGTCGGGATGCGGATCGAAGCCCAGCACCCACTCCATGTGGGAGCCCGGCGCGATTGCGACGAGGTCGGTGCCGGTCTGTTCGTTCATGGTTTTGTCCTCGTTCAGGTAGCGGGAATGACGATACGGCTGCCGAAGACTGGCTCGTCATCCGGAAAAGCATTGAAGGCGGCAAGCTCGGCTTCCGAAGGCGCTTCACAGGAGCCCTTGCGGCTCGGCACCCAGCCGCACTGGCGCTTGAGAAGCGCGGCATATTCCGCGCGCTTCAATGCGGCGATAGCGGGGTCGATGACCGGGATGCCGAGTTCCTTCTCAATCTCCTTATAGAATCCGATCTCCATCGTGCAGCCAAGGATCAGCGCTTCCGCGCCGCCCTCCTCCACGGCCTTGCGGCCGGCAGCAAGCAGCCGACGGTTGGTCTCGTCGTGATCCTTCTGGAAATCGTCGACGCCGAGGCCGACGTCATAGAAGCCCGCAAGGCGTTCGGCATGGCCGTAGCCGTGCATGAGGGACTGCATCTGGTGCACCCATTTACGCCGGCCGACGATGATGGCGAAGCGGTTGGACAGGCTTGCGGCAATCTCGCAGGAGGCGATGCAGGGCCCGGTGATGACCATATCGCCCGAAATCTCGCGCGCATCGTCCAGCGCCGTGTCGTAGAAACAGCCGATGGCAAGCGCGTCGAAGCCTTCCAATGCGGCCGTGCGCACGGCGCGGATGATGCCCCGCGTCACAAGCGCCTCATATGTGCGGAATTCGATATGGGAAAAGCCGTAGCGGGCTTTCGGCAGGGCTGCGATATGCACTTCCGTGCAGGGCAATTTGTGATCCCGCGCCATGGCGGCGAAGATCGCGTCGACGGTTTCGTCCTCGCCGACGGGATTGAGATACATGATCCTGAGCGTTTGCGTGCTCATGTGTTTCTCCTCCGTTGGGTTCGATCCCCGGCCGATGGTCCGGGGATCGTCAGATGTCAAAGGCTGACGCCATAGACCTCACGCACGCTTTCGGCGGTGATGTAGCCGTTCTTGATGTCCTCGCGGACCAGCGCCGGATCGCGCTCCTTCGACTAACCGTTCCGGCGCGCCCACCACATTAGAATGTATGCCGGATGCCCACCGTCACCGCAACCTGGTTACGGGAATTGGCCGTGCCGAGCGCAGCAAGCTGAGCAAGCGGCAGGCCGGAAGTCGTTTCCCCCGTCACCGGATTCGTATAGCGGCCGATGCCGTCGCCGCCCGCATGTTCGTAGTTGAGAATCCCGTACAGCGCTGTCCGCTTTGACAGGTTGTAGGTCAGGTCGACGCTGGCGATATGGAATTTCGGACGCTGTCCCGTCGTCTTCACGTGGCCAAATTCGTAGCTGTAGGCTGCGCCAAGCACAAGGGCTTCGGACAGGTTATAAGTCCCGTTGAGCTCCACAGTGTCGAACGTCACGTCGCTGCCCGAACCGCTGTTGGCTTGAGCGAAATAAAGGCTGTTCGCCAGACGGGAATGGGTATACAAGAGCCCCATGGTCGCGCTCCCGAACGTGTACGAGCCGCCGACCCCAAGGTTCGAGAGCGAATTGGCGTTCTGAATCTGATCATAGGGCGCGGGCCCGAGTGCCGACCAGCTAAGATCGCCGATATACCCGCTGTCGTCTCCGTTCGCACCGCCGCCCAGCGCCGACTGGAACGGATGGTTGACGTAGAGGTAGCCGGCCGCCAGCGTCACCGGTCCATTGCTGTAATTCAGTCCGAGAGACCACGCACTGTTCGTGGCGATACTGCCCGCCTTTCCACCGAAGCTATAGAGCGCACCGAACTTGAAGCCATTCCAGGTGGGGCTCTCGTACTTCAGCGCGTTGGGGATGTTCATCGCGAAGTTGAGGTTGTCGATGTCGCCGAAGTGCGACCCGATGTAAGACGCACCATTGCAGCTCGACGCGAGCACACCCAGATATGACGTGTAGGGGTCAAACTGGCGGCCAAACGTAATCGTGCCGTATGACCCGTTACTGAGACCCAGATAGGCCTGATGGTTGAACAGGGTATTGGGTTGAAGCAAGGCTCCCGTCGGGGTGACGAAGCTGTTTTCCAGAGTAAAGATTGCCTGCGTCCCGCCGCCCAGATCCTCGACGCCCTTCAATCCGAAGACGGAAGGGAAGTTATTTCCGCCCGTCATCGCCACGCTCTTGCCGCCGGTTCTGTTTCCAGCCTGGTCCGACGTAACCTGACTGCTTAGATAGGTAACCCCGACATCCACCACCCCATACAGCGTGACAGTGCTTTGCGAAAAGGCCGCACTGGATGCGGCGGCAAGAGCCACCAACGCGATACCGTTCTTCCACATCTCCAAACCCCTTTAATTAGTATTGCAAAACAACTAGTAAAAAATTTATCCTCTTCGTAAATCTCAACTATTGCGACCGGCCCGAAATCGAACCGTCACCTCACTGAACGGGCTCCGTATGTTGAATGAGCCAGTCCGCTGCCGGGCCGGACACCAGGTCCGTCAGCTCTTTACGAACCCGCGCGTGATAATCGTTCAACCAACGAACCTCGCTATCGGCGAGCATGGACCGCTCGATGCATCGACGGTCGAATGGACAGAGCGTGAGTGTCTCGAACCTCAGGAACGCTCCGAACTGTGTACGCTGTGCACCGATGGTCGCGGCGAGGTTCTCGAGGCGAATTCCCCATCGTCCTGGACGATAAATGCCCGGTTCGATTGAGGTGATCATCCCTTCGCGGATCGCCATGCTCGCGTCCGACGCGCGGAAGTAGTTGATAGCGAAAAGGCCTTCGTGAACGTTCAGGAAATAGCCGACGCCATGCCCGGTTCCGTGGTTGTAGTCGACGCCGCGTCGCCACAGCGGCCGTCTCGCGATAGCGTCGAGCACCGGCGCATGAACGCCTTCGGGAAAATGAGACGTGCTCAGCGCGATCAGCGCCTTGAGTACGAGCGTGTAATCTCGCTTTTGTGCACGACTCGGTTCGCCAAGGGGAACGACGCGTGTGACATCGGTCGTTCCGCCCAGGTAATGGCCACCCGAATCCACAAGCAGCATGCCACTGCCCGTAATTTGCGCGCTGCCCTGCCTGCTCGGCGAGTAGTGCGGAAGCGCACCATTCGCATTGAACCCTGCGACCGTTTCAAAGCTCGCACCGACGAATCCCTGTCGGCCCGCGCGAAACGCGACGAGCCTGTCGTGAATTTCCCACTCGTAAACAGGCTCGCCGGCCTCGATCGCGGCTTCGAGCCACGAGAAGAACTCGCACAATGCAGCGCCGTCCTGACGCATCGCCTTATGGATATGCGCTCGCTCGATCGGCAGCTTGCGCGACTTCGACAATGCACTCGGATTTGTCTCGGCAACGAAATCGACGCTCGCCGCTCGCGCGGCATCGGCAATGCTGAACGTCGTTCTGGCCGGATCCACCAACACGCGGTCGCCAGAAGGGATTGCGGCGATCAGGTCTGCAGCCTCGCGATACGGCTCGATCAGCACCCGTTCGACTGCAAGGGCGTCGCAGAGCTCAGCCGAGATCCGCTCGGTGCCGACATACAATCTCGCGCTCGACATTCCCACCACAAGATGCGCCGCAAACACCGGGTTATAGTCGATGTCATTACCGCGCAAATTCAGCAGGAATGCGATGTCGTCAAGCGTGGAAACGAGATGCCACGATGCACCGGTACGCTTCATGGCGACCCGCAGTTCCCAGAGATTCTGGGCCACGGTTCTCACCGCATACGGGCGAGGATGTAACGAAATGGCGCCCGTTGGCTCCCCTGGGCGGTCGGGCCATACCGTTGCCAGCACGTCGCCGGACGAGTGAAGCGCCAGTTTGGCGGCGGCCAGGCGCTCACACAGCGCATGCCCTTCGCGGAGACTGATCATCCGACCATCCACCCCGACTCGGTCACCGGGTTCGAGCACACTGCCAAGCAAATCGAGCGCGCCCTGGGCACGCGCATCGTGAACGCGTCGCACACCGATTCCCGTGCCGTCCAGTTCAGCCTCCGCCTGTTCCCAATACCTGCCGTCGGTGAACAAGTCCGCGCTGTCGGCCGTGACGACCAGCGTTCCTGCCGAGCCGCTGAAGCCGCTCAGCCATTCGCGCGCTCGCCACCGCAATAGCGGATACTCGGAAAGGTGCGGATCGCCCGTCGGAACGATGTAGGCCGCAAGACCATGCGCCTTCATTGCGGAACGCAGGACCCTCACACGCTGACGGATCACGCGCGGCGAATGCTGACCGGACATGTCACTGGTGCTCATGCTGATCCCGATCCGCTGCCCCCAGGGAACCGTAGACTTCACGCGCACGCTCGGCCCTGACGTAGCCGTCCCGCAGGTCGGCAGCGATCGCGGCGTCTGCACGCTCGCCAGGGTCGCCATATCCGCCCCCATTCCCCGTGACGACCCGCACAATGTCGCCGCTGTTCAGACGCTTCCCGTTCGCAACGGCAAGACGTTCCGACGTACCGTCGGCTCGAATGACCTCGACATAGTTGGGCGTGCCGTCCCGCCCGCCGGCGATCCCCCAGGGCACATGCTTGTGGCGCGAATACGAGCACGTGAGGAACGTGTCGTCCGAACGCACACGATAGTCGAGAACGATTCCCTTGCCACCGCGAAAGCGTCCCTCTCCGCCCGGCTCGTCGTTAAGCGACAGTTGCTCAACGTACAGACCGTAACGGGCTTCGGCCACTTCGGCCGGACAATTGAAGGTTTCGCCGTGGTGAGCGCTGAACATCGCGCTGTTGCCGTCGGCGAATCGCGCCCCGCCCCAGCCACCGACCTGCGGTTCGACGATCGTGAACAGCTCGCCCGTCTCGGGATTCGGGCCGCTGATCAGCGTGCCGCACACGCTGGAGAAATGCCCTGCCGGCAGGTATTCGGAAACGTGCGCGGCAAGGCAGCGCCACAGCACGTCGTACAGCCGCATCTCCACTTCATAGTAGATACCGAACGCAGCCGGGGCCTGCGCATCGAATACCGAGCCCGGTCGCGTGATGACCTTCAACGGCCGGAACGTACCGCCGTTGGTCACGCCGATCGGCGAGGTCACGTTCTTGAAGATCATTTGTGCTGCGATCGTCGCGCCGTCGCGGCAGGTATTATTCGGTCCCGTGTCCTGGTCCGGGTTGCCGGTGAGATCGACGATGAACTCGTCGTCCGTGATCTCGATCGTCGCGGTGTAGACGAGACCGTTGTCCTGTTCTTCCGAAAAACTGAAGCGGCCGCGCGGCAGGTTCTTCATGGCTGCACGCGAGACGACCTCGCCGTAGTCCATGAAACGCTGCATGGCCACTACGAGCGTATCCGCTCCGTACTTCCCCGCGAGCTCCTCGAGCCGCCGCGCGCCGATGCGCACCGACGCAATTCCGGCCCACATGTCCCCCTCGAGGAATCTCGGCAGCCGGCTGTTCGCCTTCATGATTTCGATCACCGCGTTCACCGGCGTGCCGCGATCGACGAGCTTGACAGCGGGAAGCCGCAACCCTTCCTGATAGATCTCGGTTGCATCGGGTGAAAACGACCCGGGCGCCTTTCCGCCGACATCGTTCCAGTGCGCGATATTGGACGTCCACGCGACGAGTTCGTCTCCGACGAACACGGGCATCGCGAGCACGACGTCGTTCAGGTGCGTCACGCCGCCGAAATAAGGATCGTTCGTCACGAAGATATCGCCGGGGCGAACGCCGTCCCGGCCATGAATCTCCAGCACTTTCTTGACGGCCTTGTCAAGGACGCCGACGAACGACGGGATGCCCGCGCCGGACGAAGCGAGGTTCCCGTCGCCATCCGTGATCGCCGTGCCCATGTCGAGCACTTCATAAATGATTGCGCTCATCGCAGTCTTTTTCAGCGCGGCGAACATCTCGTCGCTGATCGCCTGCAGCGAACTTTGAATGATCTCCAATGTGATCGGGTCGAATGTTCGAACACTATTCATGGTTATGCCTTTTCATGCTGTAGCTCGCCGATGCTCACGCACCACGTCCATCGTCGGTGGTGCGGGCACATGCACGATTGCTGTCAATTCGAAGACCGGACGTTGCGTCGGTCAGTTCGCTTCAGGATTCAGGTCGATCAGGAAATTCCCGTAAGGATCGACAGTCACTCGATTGCCCGGGTGGACGACGGTCGTCGTTCCCTTGCTCTCGATGATCGCCGGACCTTCGAACGTCATTCCCGGTTCGAGCGCTTCGCCGTCGTAGATCCCGGCTTCATGCACGCCCTCTTCGGCGTAGTCGACTGGCCGGACGCCTTTCTTCGCATCGCCCAAGCGCTTCCCCGTGACGGGAAGGCGGCTTAGCCCCGGCTTGTCGATCGCTGCGGTGGCGATCACGTGTATCGAGACGAGTTCGACGTCCGCATCGAGGCGATACGTGTATTCGCGCTCGTAAAGCTCATGGAACAGGCCGATCGCAGCTGTGATCGCGTCCGTATCGACCAGTCCGCTCGTAAGCGGCACTTCGACCGAATGCTCCTGATTCCGGTAGCGCAGGCGAACCAGCCGCTCGAACGAGATCCTGTCGCGCTGGATACCCTCGGCTTCGAAACGGGCGATCGCCGGCTGCTCGATCTCGCCGACGGCGCCGGCGATGGCATGAGCGGCACTGTCGTCGAGCGCCATCAGGCGCGTCACGAAATAATCGCGCCGGAAGTCGCTCGTGATCATTCCGTAGGCGGAAAATACAGCGGCCGCACGCGGGATCACGACTCGCCGCATGCCCAGCTCGGACGCCAGCGCAACGGCATGCATCGCTCCGCCGCCACCGAACGCAACAAGACTGAATTCGCGTGGGTCGTGGCCGCGATTCAGCGAGACGAGCTTCAGCGCGTTCACCATATTCTGGTTCGCAATCCGAATGATGCCGCGCGCGACGTCCTCGCCCGACATGCCGAGCTTCTCGCCGAGCATTCCCAGTGCGCGATGCACCGCGGCCATGTCCGCCTCGAGTTCGCCGCCGCAGAAGTAGGCCGAGTTGATGCGGCCGAGCGCAAGGTTCGCGTCGGTCGTCGTCGCATTGACGCCTCCGCGACCATAAGCAGCCGGCCCCGGTGTCGAACCCGCGCTTTCCGGGCCGACATGCAACTTGCCGAAATCGTCGACACTCGCGATACTGCCCCCGCCGTTTCCGATCTCGACGAGATCCACCACCGGCACCATCATCGGATAGCCGGCCGACAACGCGCTACGTTCGATCCAGTAGTCGGTCACCACGGTAACCTGTCCATCTCGAATCAGGCTGCACTTTGCAGTCGTGCCGCCGATATCGAGTGCGAGGATGTTCCGCTCGCCGATTTGGCGCCCCAGCTCCGCTGCGCCACGAAAGCCACTCGCGGGCCCCGATTCGACGATTGCCACCGGCGCCTCGCAGGTCTTCTCGATGGAATCGACGCCGCAATTCGATTGCATCACGTAAAGGCGTCCGCCAAAACCGCGCGCGCGCATCTCATCCTGCAGCGAGTTCAGATACCGGACGGTGACCGGTTGCACATAAGCGGACAGCACCGTCGTATTCGTCCGCTCGAATTCGCGCCATTCCCGAGTGATCTGGTGCGACGCGACTACCGGCAGATCCGGACACAGCTCGCCGAGAGCGGCGAGCACCGCCAGTTCGTGCGCTGGATTGGCATAGGCGTGGAGCAGACAGACGGCAATCGCCTCGACGCCCTGGGTCCGGAAATCGTCAACGATTGCGGCCAACCCATCGAGCGACAACGGGCTGCGCTCACGCCCGGTAAAGTCGAGACGGCCAGCCACTTCACGACGAAGATGACGCGGCACGAACGGCGTCGGCTTGCGGTAGGCGAGATTAAAGAAATCCGGCCGGTTTCCGCGCGCGATCTCCAGCACATCCTTGAAACCTTCCGTCGTGATCAATCCAACCCTGGCACCCTTTCGCTCGGTCAGTGCATTGATCACGACTGTCGTGCCGTGCACCAGGTGCCCGATCTCTTCCGGCTCGATGCCGGCCTTGGCGATCACGTTCACGACGCCCTTTTGAAACGCGTGTGGCGTCGTATCGCTCTTGGCAGTCACGACCGACTGGCGTCCCGATTCGCCGTCGATCCTGAAGCAAACGAGATCGGTAAACGTGCCGCCAACATCAGTCGCTACTCGAATCAGATCCTGCGTTGTCATTTTTCAGTTCCACTACAAAGTATGTTCCTGGACTGCAAGGCCCGGTCTAGTCCCGGCTGCCATCCTGATTGCCTGTATCGACTGCGAAACAGGCCACTGTGTGACCGTCACCCGTATCGTCGAGTGACGGCATCGCGCCGCATCGGGCAGTCGCATACGGGCACCTTGGGCGGAACGGGCAACCGTCGCCGGCGATCGCCCGGCTGTCGACAACCTTGTCCCAGTCCCATTGAGGCTTCAACGCAGCCTCGGCTTCGCTGACGACGGGAATACTCGCGAACAGCATGCGCGTGTATGGGTGCCGGGGGCGCGCGAAGATGGCTTCGGTCCGGCCCGCTTCGACGATCCTCCCCCGGTAGAAAACCGCGACCCGGTCGCTCACATTGCGCACCACGCCGAGATCGTGCGTGATGAACATGTATGTGAGGTGCTCCTGCTGCTGTAGCTCCCGGAGCAAGGCAAGGACCTTGGCCTGCACCGACACGTCGAGCGCGCTGGTCGGCTCGTCGAGCACCACCAATTCCGGACTCGCGGCGAGTGCGCGGGCGATCGCAACACGTTGACGCTGGCCTCCGGACAACTGCGCCGGAACGCGCGTCAGATAGTCCGCGCCAAGACCGACTGTCTCCAGCAGATCGACGATCCTGGCACGACGTTCCGCACGTGTGCCGAGCCGATGGACGTCGAGCGCAAGCCCGACGCTTTGCTCGATGGTCCGTCGCGGATTAAGCGTTGTCGTGGGATTCTGCTGGACAAGTTGAATCGCACGGCGCAATTCCGGATTGCGATCCTTGCGAAGCCGTTCGCCACGAAATTCAATTTCGCCGTGAGACGGCTCGTCGAGCCCCAGGACCATGTTGGCGAGCGTCGTCTTGCCGCTGCCCGATTCGCCGACGATCGCGAGCGTTTCCCCTTCGTACAGCGTCAGGGTGACATCGCGCAACGCATGAACAGGCTTGTCGCCCCGGCCGAATATCCGGCTCACATTGTTCACGCCAAGCAAATGATTACGCATGACACGCCTCCTGCGAATGCTGAAACAACACACAGCGAACGGTGTGTCCGTCGCCGACGACGGATTCCGCCACCGGCTTCGCACATGCGGCCGTCGCGTGTGGACATCGCGGCATGAAACGGCATCCCGAAGGTGGCGCCAGGTAGTCCGGCACGGACCCGTCGATACCGACCGGCAGCCCGTCTCCGGTCAGCCGCGGCACGCTGGCCAGCAGCGCGCGCGTATAGGGATGTCGGGCGTTGTTGAATATGTCGGCAGTACTTCCCTGCTCGACGATCGTGCCGCCATACATCACGTACACCCGATGCGCAAACTCGCGGACCACACCGAGGTTATGCGTGATCAGGAGAACCGCGGCACCGGTATCGTCGACGCGCCGCGACAGCAGGTTCATTGTCTGGCGCTGCACGGTCACGTCGAGCGCCGTGCCCGGCTCGTCCGCGAGGATGAGCTTCGGCTCGTTCAGCAGTGCCATCGTGATCAGCACGCGCTGGCACAATCCACCGCTCAGCTGAAATGGATATGCCGCCAGAATGCGCTCCGGATCGTCGATGGCGACCTGCCGCAACGAATCGGCGCACAGTTTGTCGAGCGCGCGTCGCGACGCGAACGACCGCGACCGGCGAGCCACCGCGCGCAACTGATCGCCAACCGTGAAGGTCGGATTGAGCGACGCCATCGGATCCTGGAAAATCATCGCGATATCCCTGCCGCGCACCGACGGAAAGTCCTTGCGTCGCAGGATTCGATCATTGAAGACGACGTCCCCGTCGATTCGGGCGTCCCGTCCATCGATCAGTCCGAGAATCACTCGCAGGGTCAGCGACTTGCCGCAGCCGGACTCTCCGACTACGGCCACGTGCTCGTGCGCGTGCACTTCCAGGTTGAGATCGTGCAGGATGTGCGCCGTCCCTTCGAAGCGCTTGAAACGCAGGTTGATGTTTTTCAACGAAAGCAGCGGCATGTTAGTTCCCCGCATCCAGAAGGTCGCGGACACCATCACCCAGCAAATTGAAACCGAGCGTCACGACGACGATACAAAACCCCGGGCAAATCGCGATCCACCACTGATCAGGGAGATAGCGCGCTCCGTCGGCGACCATGCCACCCAGGTCGGGGGTCGGCGGCTGCACGCCCAGTCCCAGGAAGCTCAGGCTCGCCCCAAGCAGGATGGCGAAGCCCATGTCGAGCGTCATCTTCGTGACGATACCCGGCAGGCAGTTCGGAAGAATTTCACGCAGCACGATGTGCCAGTTAGATGCGCCAACGACTCGTGCGGCATCCACGAAACTCTCGTGCTTGATTTCGCGGACCTGCGAATACACGAGCCGCGCATACCAAGGCCACCACATCACCGCAAGTGCAATGGTTGCATTGAACAGCGTCGGTTGCAGGAAGCCCATGATCGCCAGGGAGAGCACAAGTGGCGGAATGGCGATGAACACGTCGGTCGTCCGCATGATGACGACATCCAGTGCCCCGTCGAAATAACCGGCCAGCAAGCCGGCCGCCACGCCAACCGGAACCGCGAAGGCCAGCACGACGATGCCGAGCAGCAGCGACACCCGCAGCCCAAAAATGCATCGGCTCAGGATGTCGCGGCCGATGGTGTCGGTACCGAAAGGATGTGCGACGCTCGGTGGCTGGCTGGCATTGACGAAATCCGTAAATGTTCCCGCGTGCAGCGGAAACGGCGCGAGCCACGGGGCAATCACTGCGGCAACGACGACCGCGATGACGATGCCGAGCCCGATGACGGACAGCGGACTGCGGCTGAATACATACCATCGACGAGCCAGCATCATGACCTCGCACCCAGTCGCGCACGCGGGTTCAACCATGGCAGAACCAGGTCGACGAGCGTGTTGACGATAAGAAAGAAAGCAGCAAGCACCATTACCGTGCCGATAATCGCGTTCAGGTCCTTGCTCATGACGGCCTGCACCCCGTATTGCGCGATGCCCGGCCACCCGAACACGGTCTCGACGAGGAATGCGCTGCCAAGCGCCGCCGATACGTCGAGCCCCATGATCGTCAGCGTCGGCACGAGTGCGGGACGAAGCGCGTATTTGAAGTTGATCTGCGAACCGGCGAGCCCGAACGCGCGCGCCAGCTCCACGTACGTCTTGCCGTACGTCTCGATCATGCTCGTCCGCATCATGCGTGCCGCTTGGCCGATGCCGGCGAGTGCCAGCGAGACGCTCGGCAACACGAGATGCGCCAGCGCATCGCCAGCGATATGCCATTGGCCGGTGATCGCGGCGTCGACGACATACAGGCCCGTGACGTGCGGAGGCGGCGCCATGCCGTCGGTCAAACGGCCGGATATGGGGGTCCAACCCAACTTGTAGCTGAATATCAGCATGAATAGCACTGCCCAAATGAACGTTGGAGTGACGGCGAACAGCATCGCCAGTACACGGGTCACGTGATCAGGCAACGCATCCCGGTACCGAGCCGCGACGACGCCAAGCGGCAATCCGATCAGCACCATGAGCGCGGCGGCCCACAGCACGAGTTCGAGTGTGGCCGGGAAGAGGCGCCGTACTTCGAGGGTCACATCGTCGTGGGATTGCAGCGAGATGCCGAGATCTCCATGCATGACCCCTTTCGCGAAGCGGACGTACTGTTCGGGAAGTGGGTCGTCGAGATGCATCTCATGACGGAGCTGCCGCACCTGTGATTCCGATGCAGTAGGTCCCAACGCCAGCCTTGCGGGATCGCCGGGCATCAACCGCGCCAGGGCGAACACCAGGATCGAAACGCCGAACAGGACAAGACATGACTGCAGCAGCCTGCCGGCCAGAAACTTGGTCATAGGAATTCTCTGTGCCGGGCGGCATACCGCCCGGCAGCGATCGTAGTCAGTTGATACTCATCTTCCTGAACAGGAAGTTTCCGCCGGCCATCGGCACCGTCTTGCCGGGATCGTCGAGCATCGGGTTCGAGATATTTGCCTGCTTCGCAAACACCGCATCGTCCGAATTGACGAAAACGGATGGCTGCAGCGCAACGATCCTTGCACCGAGGTCGCGGTACAGTTGTGCACGTTGCGTAGCGTTCGCCGTCGAGCGAGCCTGTGCAAGCAAGTGATCCACATCAGCGTTCTTCATCCACGACATGCTCAGCCAAGTTCCAGCACCTTCGCTGCCGTAAAGCGGGGATAGCGCCGAATCGACATCCGGTGTGACCAGCGACGTATAGACTTCCGCAACCTGCGGCGTCGTCTCTGGCTTCGATGCATGCTCCGAGAGCACGCTCCATGGCAACTTCGCGATGTTCACCTTGATGCCGATTTCCGCCATGTTCTGCTGGAACAGCAACGCGACCTTTTCTTCGAACGGCACTTCCGCAGCCCAAGCGAGATCGAGCGTCAGCTGCTGCCCCTTGTATTTGGACTTCGCCAGCCATTGTTTCGCCGCCGCGACATCTCGCTTCGGAGCAGGAATCGACGGGTCGTACCCCGGCATACCCGCCGGGATCGGGCCGTTGATCGGTTGCCCCTTCGAAACCTGGCTGTTGATCTTCAGCAGACTCATCATTGTCCCGTAGTCGAATCCGAGCGCAATGGCCTTGCGTACGGCCAGATCGTCCGTCGGCGCCCGCTGCATGTTGAGCGAGAGCAGGAACAGGCCTGTACCCGATTCGCGCATCAGCTTGACCCCGGACGCAGACAGCGCTGCCAGCGTCTCATTCGGCAGCCATTCGCTCGAGATATCGTGCTCCTTGCGCATCAGCATTGCACGCACCGTCGTCGGGTCGAGCGAGTACCGGATACGGACCGTCTCGGGTGCATTCTTTTCGAACGATCCAAAGTACGACGAATCGCGAACCAGCACCGCCATCGACTTGCTGTCCTGCGACTGAACCTTGTATGCACCCGATCCCGCGTCGTGCGTCCTCAGGTAAGCTTGGCAATAGTCGCCATTTGCGCCGAAATTCCCCGGTTTCTTCTGAGCATTACAGACATCCTGGCTCAGCACACGAAGGAATACTAAATTTGCAAGGAACGACGAATCGGGCCGTTTCAGCGTAAACACGACCGTCGACTTTCCGGCAGCAGTCACACTCTCGACGCCGTCAAACAGGTTCGCATTTCCCTGGTTGATGGTGCGCATCCGGTTGAACGAGTAGACGACGTCATCGGCATTGACCTTTCCACCGTCATGGAAGGCGACGTTGCTTCTCAACGTGAACGTATACTTCTTGCCGTCCGGGGAAACGGTCCAGCTGGAAGCCAGGGCCGGCTCGATCTTCGTCTTGCCTTCCGGTTCAACCAGCGCGTCATAGACATTGGTCGTGATTACGACAGACCCATAGTCGCTCGCCTTGGCCGGATCGATGTCTTCGACGGCGGCCTCGTCGATTCGCAGATTGCGTTCGCTCGTGGCATGGGCGCCGATCGACCATACCGCCGCCGCGGACAGACCCGCCGCAGCAACAGCGCGCTTGAGTTTCATATGTCCACCTCACTCGATCCAGGGATATTGCGATTTAAGTGCGTCAAATGCCTTCGGGTTACCCAACAGCCACCACAGCACCTCGGTATCCGCCAGCGCTTCCACTCGATGCGGCTCGCCCGCCGGAATCATCGTGAACGCTCCGGCGTGGAATTCCTGACTGCCATGCGGCGTCGTCACGACACAGCAACCCGAGATGACGAATGAATACTCGTCGACATCGTGAATCGACCACCCGGACTCGGGATGTGTGCTGCCCTTTTCGAAGCGCCCAGCGCCGACGAGCGTGCCGACATCGCTGGAGACGATACGTTCATACGCAACAGCTACTGAGGAATCCGAATTGAACGGAACTATTTGCCTTGCCTCCAAGATATCTCCTCGACAACTATCTAGTTAAAAAAGTCGCGGCGTGCCGACCCACATCAGGACTGTCTCCGTCTTGCCCGGGTTGAGCCAACTATGCGAGCTTGTGGACGGATAATGTGCACTATCGCCTACACCCATCCGGAACGACTGGCCGTCGATCGTAATTTCCAGTTCGCCTTCCATGACGTACACGAACTCCTCGCCTGCATGGGTGGTCACCTCGGTATCCGTGTGCCCCGGCGGCATGCGGGTAACGACGACTTCAAGTTTGCGATCCGGAAACGATCCAGAAAGCCGTGAGTACATGTCGCCCGCACTGCCAACGCTGAAGAAGCTCGCATCACGTGCACGCCGCACGTTTGCGGACTCGTGCGGCAGGTCGATGAAGTACTGCATGCTCACGCCCAGAGCCTTTGCGATCCCCGTCAGCGAGGTAATTGACGGGACCGACACGCCCCGCTCCACCTGTGACAGAAACGGTTTGGAAATGCCTGCTGCCGCTGCCGCCTGCTCAATCGTCAAGCCGAGCCTGCGTCGTAGCAATCGAACCTTCACGCCAATGTCGTTCATTCTTTCATCCACTTCGAACAATGCACCGAACCATAGCAAGATCAAAATCCCACGTCAAACTTTGTATGTTTGACTATCTCTTTGTCTGCTATTGGATGCATTTGTATAGGATGCTGAAGACACCGAATACTGGTGGAAACACTGAGAGACGTAGTCCGGGTTGAATCGGCTACGCGGCGAGCCGTCTGGCAGGAAACGCCAAAGTCGGATGCGCTTGGAACCGGTGTCAGTCAGTCGTGGGTGGCGACGGATAATTCAGATCATGCTCCACGTCTTGGTGCGAAGCGGCTAGTACGATCGTCCTACGCCAGTGTCAGCCGCCCAGGGAAAGGCCACGGGAAATCTGGATGTGCAACGATAGGCCAGCCGCATGTGATCGCATCGGCGTCGCCATTGACAAGGGCGACGCACGCGGGCGAAGTCTGTCGCTCCCGGCGCATCACCGATCGCATGCTTTACGGGCAATGCTGGAAACCTGTTGCCGATAGCGAAAGGGGCAGGTCACCCCCGGACGAAGTGCCGTTCAGTCGAGTCGAGCATGACTGACTAGAAGGTGTCGCCCGCCGGTTTCCGTGCGCGCCCGCCCAGGAAAGCGTGATGAAATACAGTGGCATCGAGCGCACTTCCGCCAAGAAGGATAGTGGCTTTTCATCAGCACCGAAGGCGCAGTGGCGATCGTGAAATTTTAGAAATCTGCGGACGCTCGCTGGCGAATGGCAGTAGATGGTTGCGGATTCAACCGGTCGCAGCAACACACTTGAGGCTGCACGGCAGCGAAGAGTATTGCAATGAAGCAGAGACCGCGAATCTGCTGTGCAGGCAGCCGGAAGGCGTGAATGTGGGAGCACTGGCACAAGGGCGGTTCATTGCAGCAGATCGCCCACGGGGTCGGCCGCTCGGTTTCCCTCTGATAGGGGTAATCTATATGAACGCGTCCCGCGCAGCATCGTTACCGACCAACTGCGCAGCTACCCGGCTGCGAAGGCAGAAATTCCCGAACTCGCCCACGTGAAGCATGTGTTCGTTAAGGCAGCTGCACGCGTGAACAACCGCACCGAGAACAGCCACCAACCGACCCGCAGGCGCGAACGCCAGATGCGCGGCTTTCGCGATCCGCGTCGCACGCAGGCGTTTCTCTCATGTTTCGGCCCGATCCGTCAGCACTTCGCGTTGCCCAGCCATCAGATGAATGCGGCACGTCATCGCACCTTACTCAAGGAACGCCTCGCCACATGGCATGGCTGGACTGTCTGTGCCGCAGCCAACGAAGTTATCTGATAAGGATAACTACTCTTTAGGAGGACGCGTAGCCTGCGCTCGTCAACTTGACAGAGCCGTTTTTGGTCTATTTCCGGACCCTAACGGGTGCTCACGCACCCATCAGCCGCATGGCTCTCGTTGTTTTCGCGAATCCCAGAATCCTCGAGACCCGCGTGAGATTGTAGGCAAGCACGTGCAGGCTCATCTCGGTACGCACGTTGGGCAGTTTGCGCGTCAGGACGTGCGTGTAACCCATCCAGTGCTTGAACGTCCCGAAGACATGTTTGACGGTCCGCCTGCGAACTGTCATCGCATCCGGGGTCTTGTCGAGCCGACGTTGGACTGCATCCAGCACAGACTCATGCTCCCATCGGGTAATACGCCGATAATCGCTCGGCGTACATTGCGACTTCATCGAGCACCGAGGACAGGCACTGCTCCAGTAGCGGTGCAGTTGCATACCATGCTCCTCTCGAGTGAAGCGGTAAATCGCACGTTGGCCGGCGGGGCAATGGTATTCGTCGTCTCGGGCAATGTAGATGAAGTCGGCCCGGTCCAATCGACCATGGGCTTTGGCTCCCGAGGTCGTGGGCTTGGGCAGGATCACAGCGGGCCTGCAGGATATTCAACAGCCGCTTGCGGGCCAATGCCGCAGAAGCCGTGGCCGCCCGAGCGTACCACCTGGCCACGGATATGGACTTCGATATCGTCCCAATGGTTGAACGCATCGAGAATCTGCGCAGCGCTCTTCGGATCGGCACGTAGCAAATTGCCGAGCGTCTGGTCCGAGAAGGCGACGCCCCAGCCGAAGATGTCATACGGCCGGCTTCGCTCGACCACGGTGACGTCGTGCGTCGAATTCTGAAGCTTCATCAGTAGACCGAAGTACAACCTGGCCGGACCGCCGCCGATACACACGATCTTCATGGAAACTCCCGGTGGGATGCACTTTTACACTAGGAGTAGATAATTTAGTTGTAAAGCAATTGCTCGAGAAGAAAGGTCGGGGGTAAACGCTGATCCGGGTCGGCAAAACCCGCTCGAGCGCGAATGGCGAGATTCCGCAAGGCCGTCCCAGCGTTCGGCTTCGGCTTCGGCTGAAGACGACCCAATCGCGCTTCATCGTCTTCACGAAGCTCTCGTCCGGCCGCAGATTCCATCGACATCGGCGGCGCGAGGCTTTCGTCGCCGGTGCCGCGAAACCGCGGCGCACTCGGCGCCGCTCAGCTTGCCGAGTGCGCCGTCTCCTTAGCCAGCGACGCTTGCATGAGCACGGCGTCGCGCTTCGCGAGAAGATGCGCGCGCAGGATGACCGCCATCTTCTTCCCGTCGCGAGCCTCCAGCGCGCGAATCATTTCCTCGTGGTCGTGAATCGCGCTGTCCCACTTCGAGCTCTGGAAATTCGACCGAAAGCGCAGCGCCTGCAAGCGCCGGTTCATCGTGACATAAACCTGCCGCAACGCCGTATTGCGCGCCGCTTCGTTGATCCGATCGTGAATCGCCTGATTGCGCACGTAGTAGCCGGACAGATCGTTCTGCGCGCGGCACGCGAGCATCTCGTAGTGCAGCACCTTGATTTCGGCAAGCTCGGCGGGCGTCATGCGTTCGCACGCCAGTTCGCCCGAAAACGCTTCCAGGCCGCTCAACAACTCGAACATCTCCCGAATCTCGGCTTCGCTCATCTGTGATACCGACGCGCCCCGGTTCGGCGAAATATCGACGAGCCCCTCGGCCGCGAGCACCTTCAGCGCCTCGCGCAAAGGCGTGCGCGAAATGCCGAGGCGCTCGCACAGCTCGCGTTCATTCAGCTTCATGCCCGGCTCGAGCACCCCTTCGACGATGAACGTGCGCAGGTGGTCGACCACAGTGTCGTGCAAGCGTTGCCGCTCCACTTTCGGCAGCAGCGGGGCGACCTTCTCGGATGGCATACCAGGATTTTGCATTCAAATTCTCCAAGACTTCATTCAGTCGCGATTTTACTGCATCTGCCAAGCACCACGTTAATACTGGGGTTTCCCCTAATAAATCCATGCTTTTCCAGATGGCCGTCATGAGATAAAGTTTTTTGCATGCAAAATTCAAACGAGGAAACTGACATGCTCAAGCTGGACTTCCACCCCGCCGGTCGCCACTTCCTGCAGATTCCCGGGCCGAGTCCGGTCCCCGACCGCATCCTGCGGGCGATGAGCTACCCCACCATCGACCACCGCGGGCCGGAATTCGGCGCGCTGGGCCTGCAAGTGCTCGACGGCATCAAGAAGATCTTCAATACCACGCAGCCGGTCGTGATCTATCCGGCTTCCGGCACCGGTGCGTGGGAAGCGGCCCTGTGCAATACGTTGAGCGCGGGCGACACGGTCCTGATGTACGAGACCGGCCACTTCGCGACGCTGTGGAAAAAGATGGCCGAGAACCTCGGCCTGAAGCCGGAGTTTCTCGGCCTGCCGGGCATCGAAGGCTGGCGGCGCGGCGTGCAGCCCGACATGATCGAGGCGCGGCTGCGCGCCGATACGGGCCACGCGATCAAGGCCGTCTGCGTCGTGCATAACGAGACGTCGACGGGCGTGACGTCGGACATCGCGGCCGTGCGCCGTGCGATCGACGCCGCGGGCCACCCGGCGCTGTTGCTCGTCGATACGATCTCGGGCCTCGCGTCGGCCGATTACCGGCATGACGAATGGGGCGTCGATGTCACGGTCTCGGGATCGCAGAAGGGCTTGATGCTGCCCCCGGGCATCAGTTTCAACGCCGTCTCGCAAAAGGCGCTCGACGCGAGCCGGAGCGCCCGGCTGCCGCGCGCGTTCTGGGGCTGGGCGGAAATCATCGCGATGAACAAGCAAGGCTACTGGCCGTACACGCCGAACACTAACCTGCTGTACGGCTTGTCCGAAGCACTCGACATGATCCTTGACGAAGGTCTCGAGAACGTGTTCGCGCGCCATCAGCGGCTTGCCGCCGCGTGCCGCGCCGCCGTCACCGGCTGGGGCCTCGAGATCCAGTGCGCGGACCCGGCGGTCTACTCGCCCGTGCTCACCGGCGTGATGATGCCCGAAGGGATCGACGCCGACGCCGTGCGCAAGCTCATCTACGAGCGTTTCGACATGTCGCTCGGCACGGGTCTCGGCAAGATCAAGGGGCGCATGTTCCGCATCGGCCATCTCGGCGAGTGCAACGACCTCACACTCATGGCCACGCTCACGGGCTGCGAAATGGGATTGAAGCTCGCCGGCGTCAAGCTCGCCGCAAGCGGCGTGGCTGCTGCAATGGAGCATCTGATGAACCACGTCGCCACGCCGGCACTGAAGGTGGCAGCATGACGGCGCCCTCGGGGTTGTCCTCCCCCGTCGAGGGTCTCGCAAGCCTGCTGGCCGAGGCCCGCGTTCGCGGTACCGTCGCGGCGCTTGCGTCGCTGCCTGAATACATGCGCCCGGCATGTGTCGACGAAGCCTACGCCGTCCAGCACGCCACGCTGCGTGCAATGCGGACGCCCCCCGCAGGCTGGAAAATCGGCTCGAAATCGCCTGACGGCCCGATCCAGGGCGCGCCGTTGCCGGCCACCACTGTATACCGAAGCCCCGTCACGCTTGCGCGCGACGCGTTTCCGAAGCCCGGCCTCGAGCTCGAAATCGCCTTCGTGCTCGGGCGACGCTTCAAGGCGCTCAGCGGGCCCTTGTCCGACGACGCCGTGCTCGATGGAATCGCATCCGTGCACGCGGCGATCGAAGTGGTCGCCAGCCGCTTTTCGGGATGGCCGAACGTCGACAAGCTTTGGCAACTCGCCGATCTGCAGAATCACGGCGCGTTGATTCTCGGTGAAGGCGTGCCCTACGACCCGTGCTATCCATTCGTCGCCCCGGCGATGAGCTTTACGTTCGATTGCAAGGACGTGGTCGACGGCAAGCCTGCCAACCCTGCCGGCGATCCGCGCCGCTTGCCGGGCTGGCTCGTCAGGCACTGCTTGTCCCGCGGACTCACGCTCGAGCCCGGTTGCGTGCTGACGTGCGGTTCTTATACGGGCATATATTTTCCGGGCGAAGCCGGCGTGGCGCGGGGCGTGATCGAAGGGCTGCCTCCCGTCGAGCTGATGCTCGCCTGAGCACGTGCCGCTCCCCTAACGAGCGCCGACCCACGCTGAACCGAACCGGCCGTGACACCAATGCCCACTCCATCATCGCAGGGATTCGTCCGCCCGATCCGTCTGATGCCCACCTCGGCGCGCGCGGCGCTCACACCGCTCGCCGCGCGCCTGGCGAAGGAACTCAGGGGCGACGTGCTGTTCGAGCGCGCGGCACGCGGCCGCTATGCGACCGATGCGTCGATCTACCAGATCATGCCGATCGGCGTGGTCGTGCCGACGGATCAGGACGATCTGCGGCGCGCGCTCGAGATCGCCCGCGACACCGGCACGCCGTTGCTTGCGCGCGGCGGCGGCACGAGCCAGTGCGGCCAGACGGTAGGCGAAGCGCTCGTCGTCGACACGAGCAAGTGGCTGAACCGCATCGTCGATTTCGATAAAGAGGCGCGCACCGTGACGGTCGAGCCCGGCATCGTGCTCGATCACCTGAACGCCTGGCTCAAGCCGCATGGCCTCTGGTTTCCCGTGGACGTGTCGACCGGCGCGCAATGCACGATCGGCGGAATGGCCGGCAACAACTCCTGCGGTTCGCGCTCGCTCAAATACGGGATCATGGTTCACAACGTCGAAGCGATCGACGCCGTGCTCGCCGACGGTCACGAGGCGCGCTTCGCGGCGCTCTCGACGATGTCGGCGGACGCGCGCACGCGCCAGCTCGTCGAAGACGTGCGCCGGATCGCCGTGCGCGAGCGCGACGCGTTGCGCGAGTGCGTGCCGAAAGTGCTGCGGCGCGTGTCGGGCTACAACCTCGACCTGTTCGACTGCCAGAACCCCCTCGCCTACACGACGACCGGCGAGCCGAACCTCGCCCACCTTCTCGTGGGCTCGGAAGGCACGCTGGCCTTCAGCCGCCAACTGACACTCAAGCTCGCACCGATCCCAGCGCACAAGGTGCTCGGCGTTGTGAACTTCGCGTCCTTCCATGACGCGATGGACATGACGCAGCACATCGTGAAGCTCGGCCCGGTTGCCGTCGAACTGGTCGATCGCACGATGATCGATCTGTCGATGTCCAATCCGTCGTTCAGGCCCGTCATCGAGGAGGCGCTCGTGGGTTCGCCGCAAGCGGTGCTTCTCGTCGAGTTCGCAGGCGAGGACCACAGTGCGCAGCTTGCCCAGCTTGCGCGGCTCTCCGAGCTGATGGGCGATCTCGGCCAGCCGGGCTCAGTCGTTGAGATGCCCGATGCCTCGCAGCAAAAGGCGTTGTGGGAAGTTCGCAAGGCCGGCCTGAACATCATGATGAGCATGAAGGGCGACGGCAAACCAGTCTCGTTCATCGAGGACTGCGCCGTGCCGCTCGAGCATCTGGCCGAATACACGCGCCGTCTTACCGAGGTGTTTCACAAGCATGGCACCGAAGGCACCTGGTATGCGCACGCCAGCGTCGGCACGCTGCACGTCAGGCCGATTCTCGACATGCGCCGCGACGGCGCGCAAAAAATGCGAGCCATCGCCGAAGAAGCGGCCGCGATGGTGCGCGAGTACAAGGGTGCGTATTCGGGCGAGCACGGCGACGGACTGTGCCGCGGCGAATGGGTCGCATGGCAGTATGGCCCTCGCATCAACGACGCATTCCGGCAAATCAAGGCGCTTTTCGATCCCGACGGCCGGATGAGCCCGAACCGCATCGTCGATCCCCCGACGATGGACGATGCCGCGAACTTCCGCTTCGCGCCCGGTTATTGCGAACGCCCGTTGAACCCGCAGCTCGACTGGTCGGCGTGGAGTGTGACGCGCGATCCGCTGACGGGTGAGGAAGGCGAGCCGGGCTCGGGCGGCGACCTCACGGGCGGCCTCGCCAGGGCCGTCGAAATGTGCAACAACAACGGCCATTGCCGCAAGTTCGATGCGGGCACGATGTGCCCGAGCTATCGCGTGACGAAGGACGAAGCGCATGTCACACGCGGGCGGGCCAACACGCTGCGGCTTGCCCTTTCCGGTCAACTTGGTGCGCACGGGCTGGCCGGACAAGACGTCAAGGACGCCCTCGACCTGTGCGTGTCGTGCAAGGGCTGCAAGCGGGACTGCCCGACCGGCGTCGATATGGCGCGATTCAAGATCGAGGCGCGTGCGGCGTGGAACGGGCGCCACGGGATGCGCCTGCGTGAGCGCCTCATCGCGTTCCTGCCACGCTATGCGCCTGTCGCGAGCCGCATGTCGGCGCTCGTTGCGACGCTCGAGCGCACGCCGCTGGCGGCGCAATGGATCAAGGCGGGGCTGGGACTCGCCACGCAGCGTTCGATGCCGCGCTTCAAGCGTGCGTTCCTGTCGACGGCGACACAGCCTGCATCTCGCGCCGACGCAGCGAAGGAGGTGCTGCTCTTCGTCGATACCTTCAACAACTACATGGACCCGGAGAACGCCGCCGCCGCGCGGCGCGTGCTCGAAGCGGCCGGCTATGCGGTGCGGTTCAACGTTACCGCCCCGAACGAACGCCCGCTGTGCTGCGGCCGCACCTTCCTCGCGGCGGGACGCGTCGATGCCGCGACGGCCGAGGCCAGGCGCACGCTCGATGCGCTGCTGCCCTACGTCGAGCGCGGCGTGCCGATCGTCGGCCTCGAGCCGTCGTGCCTGCTTTCGCTGCGCGACGAATTCCTTGCCTACGGCTGGGGCGACGAAGCCGTTCGCCTGTCGAAGGCGTCATATCTGTTCGAGGAGTTCCTTGTGCGCGAGAAGCAGGCGCAACGGCTGAACCTTCGGCTCAATGCGCTTCCTCAGACGAAGGCACTTGTGCACGGCCATTGCCACCAGAAGGCATTCGATGCGCTTCGCCCCGTGCAGACGGTGCTCGGCTGGATTCCGGGGCTGGACGTGTCGACGATCGAATCGTCCTGCTGCGGCATGGCGGGAAGTTTCGGCTATGAAGCGGAGCATTACGACGCATCGATGGCGATGGCCGAGTTGTCGTTGCTTCCAGCGGTGCGCAACGCGGGCGATGCGCTGATCGTCGCCGACGGCACCAGCTGCCGCCATCAGATCGACGACGGCGCCACGCGCGAAGCACTGCACGTGGCACGCGTACTCGCGATGGCTTTGAGGGACGGTTGAAGCGTTTCTGCATTTCGATGAACCGCGGAACGCGAAGACGATCCGCACCGAGGACAGGAGACATGACATGAAACGACCCCGCAAGCCCGCCATCCCCTGATTCGCGTTTGCCGGCTGCCGTGTGCTCCGGCCCCGTCGGCGCACCCTGACGAAGCACGGGAGCCCGTTCGCTGCGAGCGCCCTTGCCGGGTTGCGCGCTCGAGCGCACCATCCAACCAAGACTAGGAGACAAGCATGTTTCGTCGTGCCACGATGCGCGTGCTGTTGCTGCTATGCGTGATGTACTTCATCACATACGTCGATCGCGTCAATGTCAGTACCGCCGCGAGTGCGTTCGGCGCCGAACTGCATCTGTCGCATACGCAGGTCGGACTGGTGTTTTCGATGTTCGCCTACCCGTACCTCGTATTTCAGATCATCGGCGGGTGGATCGGTGACCGCTTCGGTCCGCGCCGCACGCTCGCCGTATGCGGCGTGGTGTGGGCAGGCGCCACCGTGCTGACCGGACTCGCCGGCGGCTTCGCGTCGCTATTGGTTGCGCGGCTGCTGCTCGGGCTCGGGGAAGGCGCGACTTTCCCGACGGCGACGCGCGCGATGTCGAACTGGATGCCGGCCGAGCAGCGTGGCCTCGCGCAGGGCACGACCCACGCCGCCTCGCGGATCGGCAACGCCGTCGCGCCGCCGCTGGTCGTCTGGCTCATGGTCGCGACGGGCTGGCGCGGCGCCTTCATCGTCACCGGCATCGTGAGCTTTTTGTGGGCGATGGTGTGGATCTGGTACTTCCGCGACAATCCGCGCGAGCATCCGCGTATCACCGAAGCGGAATGCGCAAGACTTTCCGCCTATTCGGGATCCCTGGAACGCACGCCGACCCCGTGGGGTCCGCTGCTCGTGCGCATGGCGCCCGTGACGGCCGTGTACTTCTGCTACGGCTGGGTTCTGTGGCTGTTCCTGGGCTGGATCCCGCAGTACTTCCTGCACAACTATCACATGGCGCTCGGCAAGTCGGCGCTGTTCGCCTCGGGCGTGTTCTTCGCCGGCGTGCTCGGCGATTGGCTCGGCGGCACGGTCACGGACGCCATCCTGCACCGCAGCGGCAATGTGCGCCTGGCGCGCAACGTGATGGTCGGCATCTGCATGCTGCTCACGCTGCTCTCGCTCGCGCCCATCATGCTGATCTCGAACATGTCGATCACGCTGGCCGCGCTGTGCCTCAGCGGCGGATTCTTCTTCAACGAGATGACGATCGGCCCGATGTGGTCCGTGCCGATGGACATCGCGCCGAAGCATGCGGGTATCGCGAGCGGTGTCATGAATTCGGGCTCCGCGCTTGCCGCGATCATCAGTCCTGTCATCGGCGGCTGGCTGATCGACCGGACCGGCAACTGGAACCTGCCGTTCATCGTATCGATGGCACTGATGGCCATCGGGATCGTGCTGTCGTTCACGATGCGTCCGGACTGCTCGCTCGAGGTCGAGCATCGTGAAGCAACGACAGCGAAAGCCGGCAATCTGGCGTGAAACGGATCGGCTGCGCTTGCGATATGACAATGAACAGCGCGAAGGAGCATTGAAATGAACGAATCCGCCATCGCCATCGAGCGAGATGACACCATCGCGACCGTCATCATCGCTCGGCAGACAAAGCTCAACGCGATGACAAGGCACATGTGGAGCACGCTGGGAGAGGCCATCGAAACGCTCTCGGCCGACGATTCGCTGCGTTGCATCGTCGTACGTGGTGCCGGCGACAAGGCATTTTCGCCGGGCAACGACATCGGCGAGTTCCGCACCGATCGGGCCAATGTGGAGCAAGCGCGGGCATATGGCGCGATCATGCATCGCACGCTCGCGGCACTCGACGCTTGCCGCCACCCGCTCGTCGCGATGATTCACGGCGTGTGCGTCGGCGGCGGCCTCGAAATCGCGGCGATGTGCGATTTGCGCATCTGCGGCGAATCGAGCCGCTTTGGCGTGCCGATCAAGCACCTCGGGCTCGTGATGGCGCATGCGGAACTCGCGGGGCTCGTTCGGCTCGCCGGGCCTGCCGTGGCGCTCGAGATCCTGCTCGAAGGGCGCATCTTCGATGCGGCCGAAGCGCTCGCCAAGAGACTCGTGACGCGCGTCGTCCCCGACGGCCAGGTAACGGCACACAGCTACGAGACGGCGCGCCGCATCGCCAATGGCGCGCCACTCGTTGCGCGCTGGCACAAGCGATTCGTGAAACGCGTCATGGATCCGACACCGTTGTCGGCTGCCGAGCGCGACGAGGGCTTCGCCTGTTTCGGGACCGACGATTTCCGCACGGGTTATCAGGCATTCCTCGATAAAGTCCAACCGCAATTCAAGGGACGTTGAAGTGAAACAGACCGAGACGACCGGCACGGGACCGCTTGCCGGCATGCGCGTGATCGAGCTCGCGCACATCATGTCGGGGCCGATCTGCGGGATGATGCTTGCGGATATGGGCGCGGACGTCATCAAGGTCGAGAAGATCCCCGACGGCGACGATTGCCGGCGCTTCGCGCCGATTCTCGAGGGCGGCGAATCGGCCTCGTTCATGATCGTCAACCGCAACAAGCGCGGCATCGCACTGAATTTGAAGACTACGGGCGGACGAGAGGTGCTGCGAATGATGCTCGCGACGGCCGACGTAGTCACCGAGAACTACCGTCGCGGCACGATGGAAAGGCTCGGCATGGGGTACGAGACGCTCAAGGCTGCGAACCCCGGGCTCGTCTACTGCGCGATTTCGGGGTTCGGCCGCAGCGGGCCGATGGCCGACAAGGGCGGTTTCGACCTGATCGCCCAGGGCATGAGCGGCCTGATGAGCATGACCGGCGAGCCGGGCCAGGCACCGATCAAGGCGGGCTCGCCGGTTACGGACATCAACGCCGGGATCCTCGCGGCGCTCGGCATCTGCGCCGCTTATGCGGGCAAAGCGAGAACGGGGCGCGGGCAAATGGTGGATACGTCGCTATTCGAAGCGGGTCTTCAGCAAATGTACTGGGCGTTCGCCAACTATTTCGCCGACGGCACGGTGCTGCCGAAGGCGGGTTCCGCCAATCCGACGAGCGCGCCCTATCAGGCGTTTCGAACACGGGACGGCTGGATAAACATCGGTGCAGCCAACCAGGGCAACTACGAGCGGCTCGTCGACGTGCTGCAGATACCCGGGCTCGCCGACGACGAACGATTCCGCACTAACGCCGACCGCATGAAGCACCGCGCGGCGCTCGTGGAGATCCTGGGCATCCGGCTCGTCGAGCGGACCACGGACGAATGGCTCGCGTGCTTCGACGAAGCCGGCTTGCCAAGCGGGCCGGTCCTCGAAGTGCCCGAGGCTGCCGCTCACGAGCAGGCGATTGCACGCGGCATGATCGTCGAAACGGCGCATCCCGTCGCTGGACGCGTGCGAGGCCTCGGCCTGCCGATCCATTTTTCCCACGGGTGTGAAAAGCCGTCGCGGCCGGCACCTCTCCTCGGGCAGCATACGGCGCAATTGCTGCGCGAATACGGGTTCGACGACGAACGGATTCGAGGACTCGAGAAAGAAGGCGCGATCTTCGGCCGCGAGATGCCCGTGGACCATTCGACGGCGGCGTAGCAAAACGGTGCTTGCGCTCGAGCGCAAGCACCGCTGATGTGCTCGACCACGCGCGCTTGAGCCATACGGTGTCCACGGGCCATGCCCGAACGCGGATGCCTGCAGAGCGTTGAAGCGCGCACACGCACAAGCGGCACCGATGTCCGCAAGCTGACGCTTGAGCGGCTGCAAAGCGCGCGCACCGGTGCGGTGGCGAACGCGCCCACCATGCCGCACTGCGGCAATGCCACGACATTCCGGCCCTTCGTCGCGCCATCGCCGCGCCTGCCCGGCCATCGGGCGTTTCAGTGCGTTGAGTCGATACCACCCTGAATCGCCGAATATTGAATGCAAAATCCATTCCATAAGTCCTCAACCTAGCTCCAGAAAATGGTTGCACGGATCTTCTGAGTCGACGAGACCGTCTCTTGATAAGGCTTTCGTATCGAATCAGGGTTTACGACACATTGCATGCCCACACAAAGTCATCATATAACATGATCGTGTTTTGCATGCAAAATGCACATTGCGAACGACCGAGCAGGCTGAGACGTTGTGGCCGAGATGAAGTGCTACCAAGGAGACAGTAGCGATGCGGATCTATCAGTTCATCAACAAGGTGCCGGGCGGGATGATGGTGGTCCCTCTTTTCGTCGGGATGCTGATCAATACCTTCATTCCGAACGCGCTGAAGATCGGCGGGTTCACACAGGCGCTGACCAACCAGGGGTATCCCACGATTCTCGCGATGTACCTGTTCACCGTCGGCACCAAGATGACCTTGCGAGCGGCGCCCAGCATGCTCAAACGCGGATTCGGCATCCTGTTTGCGAAGGTGGGCATTGCCGTGCTGATTGCCCTCGCAATTGCTCATTTCTTTCATGGGAGTGTGCTGGGTCTCAGCACGCTCGCCGTTCTGGCCGCAATGAACGACACGAACGGAGGCATGTTTCTCGCGCTGACCAGCACCTTCGGCAACAAGGAAGATTCCGGCACTTACGTCGCACAGAGTATCGAGACGGGGCCGTTCGTCACCATGATCGTCCTTGTCGGTGCGGGTTTGGCGAACATCCCGTGGCTGACCATGTTGTCGGTCATTGCACCGATCTTTGCGGGCGCGATATTCGGCAATCTCGACAGCGAGTTGCGCGATTTCTTCGGCAAGCATGAACCGTTGATCGTCCCGTTCATGGCCTTCACGCTTGGCCAGGGGATCAATCTGAAGTCGGTATTCGCCGCGGGTGTGCCGGGCATCGTGCTGGGGGTAGCGGTATTTGCGATTACCGGCATCGTCTGCGTTTTTGCCGACCGGGTGCTGGGCGGCTCGGGCGTGGCCGGCGCTGCCGCGTCGAGTACCGCCGGCAACGCAGCGGGCACGCCGCAGGCGATTGCGCTGGCGGACCACTCATATGCGGCGATCGCACCGGCCGCCACCATCCAGGTGGCCGCATCAGTGATCGTGACGGCGGTGCTGACGCCGATCCTGACTGCCTGGGTGTTCCGGAGAGCGCAAAAGAAACAGGCGCTGCTTCATGGGCACGCTGCTGCCCATGAAGCAGCGCGACGCGATGATGAGCGTGACGCTCTGTCGCTGATCGGTTCCATCGACAAATGAACGAAAGGCAAAGGCAGTGGAAAACCTGAAACTCGAACTGGTGCGGGCGCTTCTCGCATATGCAGTCGACAACGCGAGCAAGGCATTCGACAAACCGGTATGCATCTCGGTCTGCGACGGCCACGGCTTTCTGGCCGGCTTTTTCCGGATGGACGGAGCGCCCGTGCGCAGCATCCAGATATCGCAGCAAAAAGCCTATACGTGCGTCCGCATGGGCGTGACGTCCGTCGCGCTTCTCGACCGCCTGCGGCAGGAAAACATTCCGCTCAGCTACTTCTGCGATCCGCTGCTGACTGCATTGCCAGGCGGCGCAGTGCTGACCGACCGTCAGGGGCGCATGAGCGGTGCAATCGGCGTCAGCGGCCTCGCGCCTGCCGACGACCAGGCCTTGGCCGATGAACTCGCCCGCTTCGGCGCTCGATATCCGTTGCCGGACGACGCGCAGCAAGGCAGTTGAGCCTGATCCTTACTTTGAGAGCAATCCATGAAACGAGCCAATATTTACGTCACGCGCATGATTCCGCAGCAAAGCATCGATGATCTGCGTCAGTTCCATGAAGTGGAAGTGAATCCGCATGATCGTGCACTCACGCGCGACGAACTTTTGCAGGCGGTGCGGGGCCGCGACGCCGTGATTACCCTGCTGACCGACACGATCGATGACGACGTGATCGATGCCGCCGGCCCGCAATGCAAGATCTTCGCGAATTACGCGGTCGGATTCAATAACTTCGACCTCAAGGCAGCTACCCGGCGCGGCGTGATCATGACCAACACGCCAGGCGTGCTCGACGACGCCACCGCCACGCATGCATGGGCGCTATTGCTGGCGAGCGCGCGACGCATCTCCGAATCCGAACGCTACGTGCGCGACGGCAAATGGCAAGGCTGGTCGCCGATGGCCTTTCTCGGCCAGGACGTCGATAACAAGACGCTCGGAATCGCCGGCATGGGTCGAATCGGAGCAAAGTTCGCGCGCAAGGCAGCCGCATTCGACATGAAGGTGATCTACACCGACGCCCAGCGCAATGCGGAAATCGAACGGCAGGTCGGTGCGACCTTCGTCGACAAGGAATCGCTGTTGCGGGAGTCCGACTATCTGTCCCTGCACCTGCCACTCACGCCCGAAACACACCACTACATCGGCGCGCCGGAATTGGCGCAAATGAAGCGAACGGCGATCCTGATCAATGCCGCCCGTGGGCCACTCATTGACGAAAAAGCGCTCGTCGCCGCGCTGCGCGACAAGATGATCTTCGGAGCTGCGCTCGACGTCTTCGAGAACGAACCCGATCTCGAAAGCGGATTGACCGATCTCGACAACGTGGTCCTGGTGCCGCATATCGCGTCTGCGACGACCGAAACCCGCATTGCCATGGGCAACATAGCAATCGGCAACGTCATCAGCGTACTCAAAGGCAAAAAGCCGCAGACCTGCGTCAATCCCGAAGTGCTGCTGTAGGCAATGCGGCGATGCGTTGCCGATATCGACGATGTAAAACACTCATTGAAAAGGTAATGTGATGGCAAACGTTGGATTTATCGGACTAGGTATTATGGGCGCGCCAATGGCAGCGAATCTGCAGCGAGGCGGTCATCAATTGTTTGTGCACGATCGAAATCGGCCTCCCGCGGGATTGATCGAGAATGGCGCAACGCTGTGCGAGTCGGGTCGTGCAGTCGCACAGCATGCCGACGTTGTTATCGTGATGGTGCCCGACACGCCGCACGTGGAAGCCGTGCTGTTCGACGAAAACGGCGTGGCAAGCGGCCTCGGTGCCGGGAAGATTGTGGTCGACATGAGTTCGATCTCGCCGATCGCGACGAAAGCGTTCGCCAGAAAAATCAACGAACTGGGATGCCAGTACCTGGACGCTCCGGTTTCTGGCGGCGAAGTGGGTGCCAAGGCCGCCTCGCTCACCATCATGGTCGGCGGCCCCGATGACGCGTTCGAGAAGGTCAAGCCGCTGTTCGAGCTGATGGGCAAGAACATCACGCTGGTGGGCGGCAACGGCGATGGGCAAACGACCAAGGTTGCAAACCAGATCATCGTCGCCTTGAACATTCAGGCAGTCGCGGAAGCGCTGCTGTTTGCGTCGAAGGCCGGTGCCGATCCTGCGAAGGTGCGACAGGCCTTGATGGGCGGCTTTGCGGCGTCGCGCATCCTCGAAGTACATGGTGAGCGGATGGTCAGGCGCACGTTCGAACCGGGTTTCCGGATCGAGCTTCATCAGAAGGATCTCAACCTCGCGTTGCAAGGCGCCAAAGCGCTTGGGGTTTCCCTTCCCCATACTGCATCTGCGCAGGAACTGATGAATGCATGTGCCGCACACGGCATGAGCAAGCTGGACCATTCGGCGCTCTGCCGTGCAATCGAATTGCTTTCCATGCACGAGATAGCCGGCGCCTGATGCACCTGCGGTCCGCGATGGACGGACTGGACCGTCCTGCGCGGCCCGGGGCAGCGGTTCGTCTCGTCAAGAAGTCGACTTGCGAGATGCCTTTGGTTGGCGCAACGGACTCGACGCCCTGTGCCCCCGCGATCCGACTCGCTTCAAAGTCACCTTGTCGTCTGTTCGAGGTCTGTTCGAGAAATGATGAAGAGATACCACTTTGCCGCTACGATTGCGGTCCTTTCCGCACTGGCCGTGCCTGCATTCGCTGCTGATTCCAACGTCGAAGAGACGACGATTCCACAACTGGAGCAGGCGTTCCACGATCATCGCCTGACCTGTCATGCGCTCGTCCGAACCTACCTTGACCGGATCACCGCTTACAACGAGCAGGGACCGAAGCTCAATGCGATCCTCACGCTGAACCACGACGCCCTCGCCACCGCTGACAAGCTCGATGCGGCCTTCTCGGAGAAGGGCCCGGTCGGACCGCTGCACTGCGTGCCTGTCGTGCTGAAGGACAACTACAACACGGCCGACTTGCCGACGACGGGCGGCTCGCTGTCGCTCGAGGGTGCGCGACCAGCCAGGGATGCATTCGTGGTGGCCCGCTTGCGCGCGGCCGGCGCGGTGATTCTGGCGAAGACGAACATGCACGAGTTCGCGCTCGCGGGCACCACGGTGAGTTCGCTGGGCGGCCAGACACTGAATCCGTACGATCTCACACGCACGCCCGGCGGTTCGAGCGGGGGCACGGGCGCGGCGGTCGCCGCCAACCTGGCGATGGCCGGCACGGGTTCCGACACGGTGAACTCCGTGCGCTCACCCGCCTCCGCCGATTCGCTTGTCGGCCTGCGTCCGACACATGGGCTGCTGAGCTTGACCGGCATCATGCCGGTGTCGAGCACGCAGGATGCGATCGGTCCGCTCGGCCGCCATGTCGTGGATGTCGCCGCCATGCTGCAGACGATGGCGGCGGCGGACCCCGCCGATCCCGCTACCGAAGGCCATCCGCATCCGAACTACGTGGCTTCGCTGCGCGCCGACGCGTTACGGGGCAAGCGGATCGGTGTCTTGCGCGTGATGTTCGGCTCCGCGCCCGAGCATCGGCCCGTGAATGCCGTCATGGAGCTGGCGCTCGCCCAGGTGAAGAAGGCCGGCGCGACGCTCGTCGATATTGACGCGCCCGAACTCGGATCGGACAAGCTCATCGCTGATAACGACGTGCAGAAATACGAGTTCGCGACCGTGATGAATCACTACCTCGCCACGACCATGCCGAACGCCCCGCTGAAGACGGTCCAGCAGATCTACGCGAGCGGCCGATTCAACCACGCGACGCTCGACGGTTTCCTGAGGGCGTCCGTGTCCTACAAGGACGGCATGTCAGAACCGGACTACAAGCTTCGCCTGGAGCGTGACGCCAAAACGCGCGCGATGCTGGCGAAGATCATGGCCGACAACCACCTCGATGCGATCGTCTACCCGCTGCAGAAACGGCTCGTCGTGCCGTTGACAGAACTCAATCAGGCCGATCGCAACGGTATTCTCGCGTCCGTGACGGGCTTCCCGGCCATCACGGTTCCGGCCGGATTCTCGGCCCCGACACCAACCGCCCCGCTTGGCGTGCCGGTCGGCATGGATATCCTCGGCAAACCGTGGCGTGAGGCAGAGCTGCTGTCGATCGCTTACTCGTTCGAGCAGGCGACGCATGTCCGCCGTCCGCCGCAAAGCACACCGCCACTCGCGTCCGGAATGTAAGCCGAGCTCGTCATATTGCGGCGCGCGGCTGATGAGCGGAAGATAGCAGCGCGCCAGCCGGCTTCGTGGCGGCGCCAAAATCGGCCCGGATTAACCTGACGAGCAATGGAAATTTATCAGCTACGATCCTTTCTTTCGGTACTGCGTGTCGGACATTTGACACGCGCGGCGGAGCAGCTGCATTTGACGCAGTCGGCCGTGTCGAAGCAGATCAAGGCGCTCGAAGACGAGCTGGGGCTGACTTTATTCATTCGATCTCCGTCAGGCATGACATTGACGCCTGCGGGGAAACGCCTGGCGCCGCTTGCCAAGCGCACAGTTGACGCCGCCACCGAGCTGGCCAACCTGGCCCGCTCGATCCAGGGCCATCTCACCGGCACATTGAGGCTCGGAACGATCATCGACCCGGAATCCATCAGACTGGGAGAGCTGCTGCGCGAGATGCGGCAACACCATCCTCAGGTCGAGGTTGTTCTCGAGCACGGAATATCGGGCTCCGTGCTGCAGCGCGTGAAAGCGGGCGAACTGGACGCCTGCTTCTATCTCGGCACGGTAGACGACGCGGATCTCACCGTCATCCGATTGAGCATCGAAACCTACCTGGTGGCCGCCCCTGTGGGATGGCGTGACCGTTTGACGCGATCTTCCTGGACGGAACTGGCGGCCATGCCCTGGATCGGCACGCCAGCAGGCAGCTCACAAACGGCGCTCATCGACAAAGTCATGAAGCAGCACGGACTCTCGAGGCAAACCGTCGTCCAGGCCGACCAGGAATCCTCGATGATCGAACTCGTGAACGCAGGCGTCGGCTTGTGCCTTGTCCGCGAACGACTCGCGCGGGAAATCGGTCCCGACATGAATATCGTGTTCTGGGCGGGCGACAAGCTGCACTGCCCTCTCGCCCTCGTGGCTCGCAGCGAGCATGCGAGCAACGCGCACATGGCCGCGTTGTTCGAAACGACTTTCAACGTATGGCCGTCGGCTGTCTACCAGTAACCCGTAACACGAGCCGCAACCGGCAACTCGCCGATGCACATGCGTTCGGCGCCATTCCTGCCAGTCATGACGGCGTTGAAAAACCGCCATTAGACGCAATTCGAAGGCAACGCTACAGTAGCTCACCGCCCTACTTTGGAACAGGAGCTACTTCGATATGCGACGCCAGCGACGTGGAAAGATCATTGCAACGCTCGGGCCGGCGAGCGCCGATCGGGCGACGATTCGAGCGCTGTTCGATGCAGGGGCCGATGTCTTCCGGCTGAATTTCAGTCACGGCACGCAGGAGCAGCATAAGGAACGGTTGTCATTCATTCGTGACATCGAGCGGGAAGTCGGCCGGCCGATTGCTGTTCTTCTCGATTTGCAGGGACCGAAGCTCCGCATCGGGACGTTCTCCGACGGTCCGGTGACGCTTGCTCCAGGAGCGCGCTTTCGTCTCGATCTGGCGAGTACGCCCGGTGACGTCTCGCGCGTGCAACTCCCTCATCCGGAAATCTTCGCGGCATTGAGCCCCGGCCACGAGTTGCTGCTCGATGATGGCAAGCTCCGTTTGCGCGTCGAGCATTGCGGTGCCGACTTCGCGGATACGGTTGTCGTCGTCGGAGGTCGTCTGTCCGAGCGCAAGGGCGTCAACCTGCCGTCGGTCGTATTGCCCATCTCGGCGCTGACGCAGAAGGACCGCGCCGACCTCGAGTTCGGCCTCGATCTCGGCGTGGACTGGGTCGCACTATCGTTCGTGCAACGACCAGCGGACCTCGACGAAGTGCGCGAGATCGTGAAGGGTCGCGCCGGTATCATGTCCAAACTGGAGAAACCCGCGGCAATCGATTGTCTCGACGAGATCGTCGAGCATTCGGATGCCGTCATGGTGGCGCGAGGCGATCTCGGTGTCGAATTGCCTGCCGAAAAGGTGCCAAGCATCCAGAAGCGAATCGTGCGTGCATGCCGCAGGGCTGGCAAGCCGGTCGTCGTGGCAACGCAGATGCTCGAATCGATGATCGCGTCGCCGGTGCCGACCCGCGCCGAAGCATCGGACGTCGCGACAGCCGTCTACGACGGCGTCGATGCAGTGATGCTCTCCGCCGAATCCGCATCGGGCCAGTACCCGCGGGAGGCGGTAACCGTGATGGATGCGATCGTCTCCGAGGTTGAAGCCGATCCCCACTGTACAGTGGAGGTCCACGAGTCCTGCTTCTCGCCGGAAGCAACCGTAGCCGATGCGGTATGCGCTTCGCTGCGGCAAACAGCCGACTTGCTGGGTGTCGCCTCGATCGTTACCTTCACGCGCTCCGGCTTTACCAGCCTGCGTGCATCGCGGGAACGCCCGTCGACACCCATCGTGAGCGTCACACCGAACGTCCAGACCGCGCGCCGCCTGGCGCTCGCATGGGGCGTTCATTCCGTGCATGTCCAATACGATCTGAACGATACGCCCGGCATGGTCGAGGTGGCTTCAGCCGTCACGCGAAATCAAGGCTATGCGGCGCCGGGGGCGCTCATCGTGATCGCTGCCGGCGCGCCATTTGGCAGAGCCGGTACGACCAATCTGTTCCATATCGCCCACGCGTGAAGAACGCATGCTCGCCCCCTTCCGCGATGCGATGACTTGTGGAGTTCAAGACCGGGACGTCATGCCGGTCGGATCGGGTTGCGACATGCAGGCGGTGGTCATCTATCGAAGCAGAATCCGGCGATCGGTCGACCTGCTCCGGGTGTAGCGCATTTCCTGTCCCGGCTTCCCGGACCGAATCAGCAATCTGGACTACGTAATGCATGGACTACGTAATGCCTGGATCACATGAGGGAGACAACATGAAAATCGTCATTGCGCCGGACTCGTTCAAAGAAAGCCTCAGCGCGCTCGAGGTTGCGGATGCGATTGAAGCAGGCTTCCGGGAGGTGTTTCCGGATGCCTTCTACGTCAAGGTACCGGTCGCAGATGGGGGTGAAGGGACCTTACAGGCGTTGATCGATGCGACGGGCGGCACGCGCCGCACGGTCGATGTCGTTGGTCCGCTCGGCGCCTCGGTCAAGAGTTCCTACGGTTACACTGCGCAATCCCGGCTCGCTGTAATCGAAATGGCGGCGGCGAGCGGCCTCGGCCTGGTCCCGCCACCCAAGCGCGATCCCCGTATCACGACCACGTTCGGCACGGGGCAACTCATAATGGATGCGCTCGACGTCGGCGCGCGGCGTTTCGTGATCGGCATCGGTGGCAGCGCAACAAACGATGGCGGGGCCGGCATGATACAGGCACTCGGTGTGCGCCTTCTCGACGCTACAGGCAATGAGATCGGTTACGGCGGCGCGGAACTCGCACGGCTCGCGCAGATCGACGTGAGCGGTCTCGACAAGCGTATGGCGCACTGTCAGATCGACGTAGCCTGCGATGTGACAAATCCTTTGGTCGGTCCACGGGGCGCGTCCGCGATCTATGGACCGCAAAAAGGCGCAACAACCGAAATGGTCGAGCAACTCGACCAATGTCTTCTCAACTTCGCATCAGTGCTTCATCGTGACCTCGGCCGGGACGTCGCCGACATTCCCGGTGCCGGTGCCGGCGGGGGCATTGGTGCAGCGCTGCTCGCCGTGTTGAACGCGCGACTTCGCCCCGGATGCGAGGTCGTGACGGAAACCATCGATCTGGTCGGCACGCTCTCGGACGCGGACCTCGTGATCACGGGTGAAGGACGTACCGATTCGCAAACGATCAACGGGAAGACACCCATTGGCGTCGCGCGCGCGGCAGCCGTATGTGGGGTTCCCGTGATCGGCCTTGCAGGTTCGTTGTCGCATGACTCGTCTGCCGTCCACGCGCATGGAATCGGCGCCGTGTTCAGCGCGGTTCGCCACCCCTGTTCAGTCGAAGATGCATTGCGAGATGCGGCGTTCAACGTGCGCAGCGCGGCACGCAACATTGCCTCGGTGTTGCGTATGGGGATGCAGGTCGGCGTCTGCATTCCCTGATGTAGCGACAGCCGAGCCATGCGACCGCTTCGTTGCAGCGCGCACGGCTTCTGGAATTTCAGCTCGAAATCCAGAGTGCAACGGCCGCTTGCCGGCGCCCTTGTGCGAACTTATCCTGTGCCGGAACCTCGACCCTCGCCCCATAAACAAGCATGCAAGCCGACGCGCGCGGTCAGGTATTGTGCGGCCATGTCGCGCGCGGGTGCAGGGTCCGCACGACCGCCGAGCTGATGCTCGCGCTGCTTCCCGAACATCGCTTCTCCCGGGAGCTCGACCCGAGTACCGGATTCAGGGAGCTGGTGATCCAATGCGAACCACCCGCGAATCCGGCTTGAACCGCGGATTCGGTACGGTACACTTGCACGCTCGCGGACCGACACCCCCTGGTCAAATTTCGGTTGGCACGAAGGGGCCAAATTGAATCGGCGCGGACGGGCCCGGCGCCAGCCGCCCCCTTTCTGCCGCCATACATCAGATGAATCATTGAATGTCCAGCAATCCCATCCCCCGGCTCTCTCCTCTTTCAGAGGATGACGTGTCGCCGCAGGAGGATGCTGGCGAACGGCTGCGGCAACTGGTGAAGCCGGCTTGGCTCCTCGCGCTGGTGTCCGACCTGCCGGTGATTGCCGCGCCGGCGCGCCCCTGGCGCCTGTTCGAGATCGGCTGCGGCGGCGCCGCTACCTTCGCGCAAGGGCATATTCCCGGGGCGAGTTACATCGACACTGGAGAGCTGGAGTCCGGCCCCTGGTGGAACAAGGTTCCGGACCACGAGTTGCTGCGCGTGCTGCTTGCCCACGGCATCCGCCGCGACACCACAGTCATCCTCTATGGTCGCAGCACGCTCGCCGCGGCGCGGGCCGCGCACCTGATGCTGTACGCGGGCGTGGCTGACGTGCGCCTGCTCGACGGTGGCCTCGCCGCGTGGCAGGCCGCCGGCTGCCCGATGGAGGCGGGGGCGCCGCACGCCTACCCGGCGCTGGCCGACTTCGGCGCGCGGCTGCCCGTCCGCCCGGACTACCTGACGAACACCGAGCAGGCGCGGCAGCTGCTTCAGCGGCAGGATGGGGGGCTGGTCAGCGTCCGTACCTGGAGTGAGTTCGTCGGCCGAACTTCCGGCTACGACTATATCGAGGCCAGGGGCGACATTCCCGGCGCCCTGTGGGGACGCGCCGGCCACGACGGCGACGTTCACAGCATGTGCGATTACCAACGCCAGGACGGTACGATGAAGCCGCACGCCGAGATCCAGGCGTTCTGGCGGGAGGCCGGCATCCACGCCGGGCGCAGCATCGCCTTCTACTGCGGCACGGGCTGGCGCGCGTCGCTTGCGTTCTTCTACGCCTGGCTGATGCGCTGGGAGCGCATCAGCGTGTACGACGGCGGCTGGTACGAGTGGAGCAGCGATCCCGCCAACCCAGTGGCGGCCGGCCCGCGCTGTCGTGTCGGGCCGCAACCCCATCGAGAGACCTCGATCGAATCCGATGCCATCTGCGGCCGATAACGTGCCGGCCGCGGGCGCGCCGGCAAGCTGCGCCACCTGTTCCACGATTCCGTGAAGAATCAGGAACAATCTCTTCCTCGCGGCTGTATATCTCTTAAGTTTCCGCTTACCTAGACTGTCGTCATTGGTTACGAACAAGGTGTTCGTAACAAGACAAAACCACGTTGGAGGTAAGCATCATGAAGAACCTGATTCAAGCCGTCGTCGTTGCCGCTGCCCTTGCCGCTCCGGTTGCCGTGTTCGCCCAAAGCAGTGCCCCGCTGACTCGCGCACAAGTGCGGGCGGAACTGGTTCAGCTTGAACAGGCTGGTTGGCACCCGGCGGTCGGCAACGACCCGCATTACCCGGAAGACCTGCAGGCCGCTGAAGCTCGCGTGGCTCAGCAACACGTTGCCCAGGCGCAAGCTGCCGACAACAGTGGTTATGGCGGACAAGCGCAAGGTGTAGTCGCTACGGGCTCGCGCGCCCCGGTGGTCCGTCCGGCAACTGACGAAGAAATGAAGTCGCTGTATCGCGGCAGCTAATCCGGCGACGCAAGATAGGTTCGGCCAGGTTCTCGCGCCTCGAATGACTGGCTCGCTACCCGGAGACAACCGGGTGGCGGGCCGATTCCGTTCAATACCTCCGCCATCGGTAATCTAGCCGGTGGCTTCGCCTGGTCTTCGCGGGCTGGGCGCTTTTTCCACGTTTTCTCCTCACGCTCTGACATCGGCTTCGGCGATGTGGCCACTCTCGCGCGCAGAGCGCGGCTGAAGTCGTCTCCGTTCCGGGATCGGTAACTTCAGCTTGCCAGCAAGGTCCTGAGTGCCGCGATCGTATGCGGCCGCGAGTACCAGAAGCCCTGCGCTTCGTCGCATCCAAGTTCGCGCAGCCGGTCGGCCTGCTCCACCGTTTCGACACCCTCGGCCGTCACGCGCATTTTCAGTGCATGCGCCATTGCGATGATCGCGCTAACGAGTTCCGAACTTCCCGCGTCGTCAGGCAGCCCCGCGATGAACGAGCGATCGATCTTGACCCGGTTGACCGGGAAGCGCGTCAGATAGGACAGGCTCGAATACCCAGTCCCGAAATCGTCGACCGCGACTTCGACGCCGAGCTCGCGAATCGCGCGAATCGTTTGGAGTGCGCGTTGCGTGTTGGCAAACAGCACGCCTTCGGTGATCTCAATCTCGAGGCACTGAGGTGCGAGGCCGCTGCGATCCAGCGCGTCCTGGATGATCTCGAGGAGATTGCCACGTTCGAACTGCTGCGGCGATACGTTCACGCACACGCGCGGCAGATGCGGGACGACGCGACGCAGCTTGCCGAATTCCTGGCACGCCGTGCGGATCACCCATTCACCGATCTTGTCGATCAATCCGCTCTGTTCCGCGATCGGAATGAATTCGGCCGGACTGATCTCGCCGTGTGACGGATGTTTCCAGCGCATCAGCGCCTCGACCTGCGCAATTTCGCCGGTCTCGAGCGTCACCTGGGGCTGGTACGTCAGCCAGCACTGCTGTCGCTCGAGTGCGCGGGCGAGCATCGATTCCAGTTCGAATCGCCGCGCCGCACGCACATCGAGCGCGCTGGAGAAATGCACAACGCCGTTCGCCCCCGCGTCGCGCGCAGACGACAGCGCGACTTCCGTACGGCGCATCAGCGTGTCGACATCTTCGCCATTGACGGGATACGTCGCGATGCCCGCGTGAGCGGCCACGCGAAGATGCGCACCGACGAACTCGACCGGCTCGCACGCATGCGAAACGACCATGTCGATCAATTCCTCCGATGCCTCGTCGCTGAGCAACGCGAATTTTCCTTCGCCGATACTCGCGAGTGCATGCGCGCGCGGGATGCGCGACCGCAATCGTTCGCCGACCACCTGCGCGACCATTTCGACGCCCGGCTGCCCAAGCGCATTGCGGATCGTTTCAAGACCGGACACCGCGAACATCACGACGCTGAAACGTTCACGAACAGCACGCGCACGCGTAATACGCAGGTCGAGCCGCTCGGCGAACAGTCTGCGGTTCGGCAATTGCATCGCATCGTCGAAATGCGACGCGTACCAGCGCTCGACGTCCGACCGCTGTTCGTGCGCGCATTCGACCAGGAGACCGACGTATTCGTCGATTGCATGCGCGTGGTAGCTGCAATCTTCACCCGCGCTCGCGTCATCATCCGAAGCAGGTGCATCATCAAGCCGCGATATGTCGACCCGCACGAGCCGCAATGCGTCCAAACGCCCGCTTATGAACCAACGACCAGCATTCAGTTGCGCGACAGGTGTAATACAGGACACACCGTCCGGTGAGGCCAGGAGTGCCTGAATCGTCGATCGACCGACGTGCATTGCGGCCGGATAGCCGGTCAGCGCTTCGAACGCGCGATTGACCCAGCTCAGCATCCCGTTGGCGTCACAGAGGAACATCGGATGCGCGGCCTGCAACGCCGCCTGTTCGAAGCGCGATGCACGAGCCTGTGCTACGGACGAACGCGGTCCGTCGCTCGCATTGCCACTTGGGGGCCACGCGTCGGCCGGATTACCTGGTGACATTTTTTTGTTCATCGGATTGGGTTTCGGTCATCGCGCTGCGATGACAAAGAGAGGCAAGTCGGCAATGACTGGCGTGTGGCAAGTCGCAATAATTTTCGTTCGACAGCAACATCGGGCGCGCGCCGGAACCAGAGATCATAAGTGATTTAGCCGGTGCGCAACGCATCGGCACCCGATATGACGCGACTGCGTTGGCTCGACAACGCTGCTGCACCTTGCGGTAAGGATTATTGCTGCGGTTGAGCACTGACCTTCCCGCTACGCGGCCTTGCATCCCAATTCGGCCATTCGGACCGTCGCCGAAACCCGTCAAACGCGACGGGCTCGCGGGGCAGGTTTGTCGTGTGGCACCTGCAAGTTGCACAAACTCATCCGAATGAGCTCGCCCTGGAACTATCGCATCCGCTATTGGCGCAATATCGAATTTGGCGACGCTCGCCGTCCCACCGTTCGGCCTCATCCAACATAGCGTGCTTCGACACCGCTACGCACCACCAGATCGAAGCGCTCTGGCCGGATATGAAACACCGTCGATTCGCACGTCCGGCCGTCCGCCAGCCGGGAGGTACGCCGCAAAACCAACAACGGCGCCTGTTTCCCCGTCCCCAACAGCGTGGCAATGTCATCCGGCGCCGCCACCGCCGTGACCGTCATGTCCGCATCGACGATTTGCCAGCCGAGCAGACGCTCGAGCATCTCGTAAGACGGCAGGCTTTCGGCCTGCGCACGCGTCACCGCGCGCGCGTCGGGCAGCATGCAGGTCTGCGCGAGCGCGACGGGCGCGTCGTGCTCGCGCTGTTCTCGGCCGTCGCGGCGATGTGGGCGACCGAACCGCTGCATCACCTGCCGTCGGAGATCGTCGCGCTGGTCGCGCTCGCGCTGCTGTTCGCGCCGGGCGTGCTGCGCTTTGGCTGGGCCGAGGTCGAGCAGCGCACGATCTGGGGCACGCTGTTCCTGCTGGCCGGCGCGCTGTCGCTGTCGGCGGCGATCAGTTCGTCGGGGCTCGCGGGCTGGGCAGCCGATCACATCTATGCCGCCGCGCAGGGGCACGGCTGGTGGCTCACGATTGCGATCGTGATGCTCGGCACCCACGTGATCCGCATCGGCATGCTGTCGAACGTCGCGGCCGTCACGATGATCGCGCCGATCGCGATCGCGCTGGCGCCGCGCCTCGGGTTGCATCCGGTCGCGTTCACGATGCTCGTCAGCGACACCGACAGCTTCGCGTACCTGTTGCCCACGCAGATCACCGCTGGCGTGATCGCATACAGCAGCGGCGCATTCTCGACGGCCGACTACGCGAAGGTCGGCGCAGTGTCGGTGCTGATCGCGATCGCGTACGGCCTGTGCGTGAGCGTGGCTCGGCGTCCCGGTCTGGAATCCGGCCGCGCCCTGGCCGTTCGCGCATTGAACATTGAAGCGCGCCTCTTTCCCTCGACTTTTATCAGCCCGCCCATGAACGAAGCCAACGACACCCTCGCCACACTTGATGCGCGCGCCGCCGCACTGCGCGACCGGCTCGGCCCGCACGTCGCGCCGGCGGGCCTGTACGAACGCCACAAGCGCCTGCCGTTCGCTGGGCGCGTGCGCTGCAACGTCGCGCGCATCGAAGCCGGCGACTGGAGCGAGATCGTGCTCGACTACGAAGTCGGCTCGTCCGGCATCGCCGACGGCGGCTGGTTGAAGGCGACCTTCAAGTTCTATTCGGACTGTGCGCTGTTCCAGACGAGCGATCCGACCGCCGCCAACTACATCAGCGCCGAATACCAGGCGGCGCCGCTCGTGCCCGGGCAGAGCCCGGCCACCGTGCAGGCGCTCAACGTGCGGTTCGACCAGAAGGGACACGAGCGGCCGTTCCAGAAGGCGGTGATCGTCGATATCGTCGACGGCTACGTGAATGCCGGCGATCGCATCGTGATCCGCCTCGGCGACCGCCGCCGCGGCCCCGGCACGCGCGTGCAGACGTTCGCCGAGGACAACTTCCGGTTCCGGCTTTACGTCGATCCGCTCGGCACGTCGCGGTTCGTCGCGGTGCCCGGCGACGTGTCGATCGACATCCGCCCCGGCCCGCCGTCCGACGTGCTGCTGAACGGCCCGCGCTTCGTGCGGCCCGGTACGCGCGCGCCGTTCCGGCTGTCGCTGCAGGACCGCTGGGGCAATGCGTGCCGCGACGTCGGCGGCATCGTGCGCGTGGTCGCATACGACGAACGCGGCGCAGCTGTCTACCGTCGCGACCACGCGCTGCCCGACGCGGGATTCGCGACCTGCGCAGTGGACGACCTGCCTGTCGACGCGGGCGCGCTGCGCATCGTGGCCGACGTCCCCGCGCGGCCTGACGTGCGTGTGGCGCAGGCGCGGCTGACGGTCGACGCGTCGCAGCCCGCGCCGCGCGCCCTGTATGCGGACCTGCACGTGCACGCGCACGACACGGTCGGCACGAACAGCCCCGAGTACAACGCGCGCTATGCGCGCGACATCGGCGGCATCGACGTGCTCGGCTACACGGCGAACGATTTCCAGATCACCGACGAGAACTGGCAGCTCGGCGTCGACGCCGTCGAACGCTTCAACGAGCCCGGACGGTTCGTCGTCTATCCGGTGCAGGAATGGTGCGGCAGCTCAACCGCGGGCGGCGACCACAACGTCATGTTCCTCGGCGATGCACGGCCGGACTTTCCGTACAACGCACGCGGCGAGCACAACCGCACGCTCGTCTGGAACGAGGACATGACGGGCAGCGCGGTCGAGCTTGGCCGCTGGCCCGTCGAAGAACTGTGGGACGCGTATGCGGGCGACGCCGCGCAGCATCTTGTGATGCCGCACGTGGGCGGTCGCCGCTACATTCCGGACTGGCATCACCCGGAACTCGAACGGCTTGTCGAGATCGCGTCGTCGTGGGGGCATTTCGAGTGGCTGTACCAGGACGTGATCGCGCGCGGCTACCGGCTCGGCGTGGCCGCGAGCGGCGACGAGCATCGCGGCCGGCCCGGCGGCGGCGCGCCGGGCGTGCAGGTATTCGGCGTGCACGGCGGGCTGACAGGCGTGCTCGCGACGGCGCTCGACCGGCGCAGCGTCGGCGAAGCGCTGCGCGCGCGCCGCACCTGGGCGACCACCGGCGAGCACAGCGCGATCCTCGTGCGCTGCGGCGATCACTGGCAAGGTGATGCGTTCGCTCATCACGGGCCCGCGCGACTCGACTACCGGCTGCTCGGCGAGGCAGGCTGGGAATACGTGGCCGCCTACGATCACGACGGCCTGCTGTGGGAACGCGACCTGCACGCGGAACTCGGCTATGCGGAACGCCTGATCCGCGTGCGCTGGGGCGGCGCACGCATCCGCGATCGCTACCGCTGGGCCGCATGGCGCGGCCGGATCCGCATCGTCAACGGCACGATCCACCGTTTCGGGTCGAACGGGTTCGAGCATGTCGAGGAGTCGGCATGGCGCACCGGCGCAACCGACATTGAGTTCCGCAGCGACACCTATGGCGATGCCGACAGCATCGAGATCGACGTCGGCAATCTCGCCAATGCGACGATCGTGGTCGAAGGAACGATCGACGGCTTCGTCAAGACCGGCGATCCGCTGCAGCGCAATCCGTTCGCGCATGCGCCCGCGTTCCGCTTCGAGATTAGTGGCACGGAGCTGCTCGCGCGCGGCGCAGCAACGCACGCGCTCGGCGGCACCGAGCTGTTCGTTGCGGTCGAGCGGCTTACGGACCGGGCACTGCCCGTCGACCTCGCGGGCAACATCGACGTCGCGCCCGGCAATGCGCGGTTCGGGCATCGCCCCGTGTATTTCTTCGGGCGGCAGCGCAACGACAGCAAGGTGTGGTCGTCGGCGCAATTCATCCGCTTTCACGAGTGACGAACACCACGCCGCGCCATGCGGCGTAGTGCGATCAATGCACTTTCGGAAAACCGTGCCGCTCGGCCAGCAGTTCGATAATGCGGCGAGAAGCCGTGACGAATCTCACGCCGCCGAGTGTCTGCGCATCCTCTGGCGCAAGCTGGTCGCTGCCCGGCACTAGCACCGGCAAACCTGGATGCGCGTCGTCGAGTACGGCGAGCATGTCATGGCGCGGGCGCTTGAACGTGACCCGTTTTACGTCGATTCGATCGGCCCGCGCCGGATCGCTCGCGACCAGCCCGAGCGCGGTCGCGAACAGCGCTTCGGAGATGCCTGGCGCACCGCCACGGTGCCCGATTTTTTCACGCCAATCGTCGCTTTGCGTGACCCTCCGGCTTACCGAATTTCCCCTCTTGCGCCGGCGTATCATTTTCAGCAATTCGCCGGAATTTTTCGCATTTGCCTCGTGCGACGTGTTCCGTCAAAGATGAAGTGATTTCCACGGCCGTCAAATGACGGAGGTACGTTTTCCATTTCGGTCCGTGCCCAGTTCCCCAGTGAGGTTTCCATGCATGTGTGAAAATCCCGTTGCATGTCATATCAACGAAACTTTGCGAGCCGTCTCGAAACCGTCATCTGCACGATGGCAAAATCGCCATCCGAGCGGCAGACCTGTGTGCCCACGATTACTGCGTTCAGGCTCTTCGATGTTAAAAATGAGAAATCGCGCTTTCGTTTTTGCTCGGGTCATGACGCGGGCGCTTTAGAGGTTTCGACCGTAGCAAAAGCGTATCACCCATGAGCGCGATGGCGCAGAACGCCAACGCATTCTGCGGAACACTGGCCACAATTGTTTGCGTGTTTGACCAGGAATTGAGCAAAACACATTCCGCGCACGCCGGTTTCGCACATCGGTAACGGCACGTGTGGTCGGGTGAATAAGTAAAAAATGGTATAGCCGTGCCGTTGAAACAAACTTGAGTTTCCGGAATGATTCGCCCCGCGACTATCGTCGGGGCGCGGCGAACCGCCCGCAATACCCCATCGGGCGCTCACACATTACGGGGAGATCCAATATGGCTTGAACAACGCCGAAAACAGGCATTCGACCACTCTGCTTACAGACGCTTCGTGCATTCGAACCCTCGACGAAACAGGAGTATCGCCGTGAAATTCCACTGTGCCCTGGCTGCTGCCATTATTGGCGCCGCGTTGTGTTCCCGTGTCGTATTTGCTGCCGATCCGCTGCCGGCCCTTGGGGCCGATCCTGCTCATACTTCGGTCTCTGGCCTTTCGTCCGGCGCATTCATGGCCGTTCAATACCAGGTCGCCTATTCCAACTCAGTGATCGGTGCAGGTGTCGTCGCCGGCGGCCCGTACTACTGCGCCGCCGGCAACCTGTTCAACGCCGGCATCTGCATGGGACAAGTGCCGTTCGTACCGCCCAATCCCGCGCTGATGGTGAGTGCCGCCCAAGGCTTTGCCGCGCTCGGTCAGATCGACCCGCTGGACGGTCTGCAGCGCGACCGCATCTACGTGTTCAGCGGCACCAAGGATACGGTGGTGTACCAGCAAGCGGTCGACGCGACGGTATCGTTCTTCAAGGAAGCCGGCGTTCCCGACGGCAACCTCACGTACGTCAACACGCTGCCGGCCGGCCATGCGCTGATCACGCCGTCGTTCGGCAACGACTGCCCTGCCAACGCGGCGCCCTATATCAGCCATTGCGCGGTCGCGCACAAGAACTACGATCAGCCGGGTGCACTGCTGAAGTTCATTTACGGCCCGCTGAATCCCCCTGCTGCGCAACCCGGCGGAAAAATCATCACGTTCAATCAGCGTGAATTTGCCGGCGCCGCAACCGGGATGGCCGACGACGCGTATGCCTATGTTCCGCAATCCTGCACGCAAGGCACGGCGTGCCGTGTCCATGTTGCATTCCATGGTTGCAAGCAGTCGGCGAATGTCGTAGGTAACGATTTCTATCAGAAGACCAGCTATAACAGCTGGGCCGATGCCAACAACATCGTCGTGCTGTATCCGCAGGTCAACGCTTCGACCATTCCATACAATCCGCAGGGTTGCTGGGATTGGTTCGGCTATACAGGCCAGAACTACGCATTGAAGTCGGGCCCGCAGATGCTTGCCGTGAACGCGATGGTCAACCGGCTTACTTCGAAGCCCTGATACCGGAATGCTCGGGTGCGCCGTACGGTCGCGGCGCACTCGCTGGCCTCCTGGCGCTGGCGGTACGCGGCATTTCGTCATCGGTTCCGCGCACCTGCCGGTGCATATCGTCGTAAAGGCGACTTATGTAAGCAAAGATTTGCCGAATTCGCCGGAGGCCGGTGGAGACCGGGCCGTCGCTTCGGACAGGCAGCCTCAAGTTCATCGGTCGGCCGCGGGGCGGTCGGTTTGTTTGCACATCGAGCCAACAGCGACAACCCCTTAGTAGACTCCGCGCCCGCATTGCATATACTACCTGCCAGTATCGCGATATTTGCAACACCACGCCACATTCTCCCGACGAAAAGAAACGCGCCCTGCTTGTGCCAACTGACGAGGGATCGCCAACACGCCGAATCGCTCGACGAAATTTTCAATAGGACTGCCATGAAATCACGTGCCGCTGTTGCATTTGAGCCGGGTAAGCCGCTGGAGATCGTCGAAATTGACGTCGAACCGCCTCGCAAGGGCGAAGTCCTCGTCAAGATCACCCATACCGGCGTGTGTCATACGGATGCTTTCCGGAACCCGGCCGGACGAACATCGACTTCACAGTCGCCGGCAATGCCTCCGGCGCGATGTCGGGAGGCAAGGAGATGGCAATCAATTCAAAGGTGTCCGTCATACAGGAGATCCACGAGGCACATGTTGCGAAACCTTGACCACGCTACTGCATTCCTTCTGAAATGCCCATATTGCAACGCCCGTTTCTCGACACTCGAAACAGAATGGGCCAGCGTGTGCGACTGCATCGCCCCCTTGTGCCCGCACGCGCACCGTCAATGCTCAAGGAGGCGACCGTCCCACCGCACTGGCTAGTGCCGGTGCGATTGTAATTCGTGCAGCGGCGGATGCGCGGGATTCATGAGCTCGCTCCATTGCGTCCCTGCGACCACAGAAGGTACGAACAGCGTCGCCACGTGGCTCTCGGTCAGCCACTCGTCACCGAAACGCCTTGCCGAGCGGTAATCGACATCGTCCCAACCGGACGCAGCACCAAGTTTCATTTATTATTCTCTCGAAATACAAATAATGCGATAATTCTAGCTCTCAAATCATGTCAGAGCAGCCTCTTGGTCAACCGCTCTGAGCTTTCGAAAAATGATGGATACGTGACGGAATGGCCAGCAAGACACTCCAGCGCCTAATGGAAGACGCTCGACGCGGAGAACCGCTTGATCCTCAGATGCTGCGCGACAGCGGCATTAGCGCCCAACTGACCACGTATCTGGTCAATGCCGGTTGGCTCCAACGTCTGTCGAAAGGGGCTTATCTGTTGACAGGCGACGCGCCCACGCGTGACGGGATTCTGGCTTATTTGAGTCGACGGATTCACGGTCTGCATGTCGGTGGCAAGACGGCCCTGGATTGGCGTGGTGCGCGCCACAACCTGAATTCTCGAGAACGCGTTGTTCTTTGGGCCGAACGTCCGTACGTCATGCCTGACTGGGTAGACGAACACATGCCCTATGCGCTGCAGACGACGTGCTTGTTCGATATGAGCCCGTCGGAAGGCACGGGGCTGTCGACACTTCCCTATCTCGATCCCTCGATTCTTGTTTCCGAGCCCGAGCGCGCCCTGCTCGAGCTCGCGAGTGACGTGGGCAAGCGGCGCGAGAAGGGGCAGTCGCTGGAGGAAGCCATCCATATCGCGTCATCGCTGCCCAATCTCCGCCCGGAGGTGCTCGACGGACTGCTGTCGCGCTGTACGCGCGTAAAAGTGGTCAAGCTGGTGCGTGACCTGGGTGAGGCCAGTGGATTTCCCTGGGGCCGAGATCTGCAACGACATGTCGACCGGCTCGGAGTCGGCAGGCGCTGGACAAGCAGTCGCAAGGGCGGCCCCCGACTCAACCTGAAAGCCTGAAAGCCTGACGAGCGTGTTACTTCAGTGGCAGCGCCTGTCCCAACAAACGACCGATATGTTGCTGTCGTTCCCTTTTGTGCTGCTGGTGACCGCCTAGACGCATTTCACACACCCCGCTCGGCGGTCAAAGGCGGCACAGCCAACGACCGCATTTTGTGGCCCTTGCCGCAACTGTCCATTGATATTGATGTGGTTATCCCGCGCACTGTTGAGATGGTCATTAGGAAGGGCGCTGGGCGCGGGCGAGAGTCTGGTACTGGAGCCGGACTCGAACCGGCACGCATCGGTCAGGGCGCGGCGGATTTTAAGTCCGCTGTGTCTACCGCTTTCACCATCCGGGCTCGCGTGGTGGGCCTGGCCGGACTTGAACCGGCGACCAATCGAGCTACACCCGCGGCGGCACGCATTCTCGCACAATTTAGGGTGCCAACAGGATAGTGGTTTCCATGGCTTATCACTGAATGCATCGTGACCAATCACGGCGACAGCCGTCGCGCCCGTTGTTCCTCACCAGGCATTTTGCGCGCGCGAAGACTGACCGGCACGCTCAGCTCTCGCCGGGCCACCAAGGCTTCGCCGGCGGCCGGATCAGATAGTCATCCAGGTTCTTGCCGATCAGCCATTTCGGGCAGGCGCCGTGACCCGACCACGATCTGCCCGATGACGGGTCGTAATATTTGGCGGGCAACTTTTTCGGCTTGTCCTTCACGAAGCCGGCCGCGCGTAACAGTTCCAGCTCCGTGATGCCGTACTCCTTGACCTGCTCTCGAATCGAAGCCAGGACGGCCGCCTTCTCTTGCTTTCGGGCTTCTTCAAGGAGCAAGTTGACGTGGCCAAGTTGCTGATTCAGCGCCTGAATTTTGCTGGTCGTCATGGGGAAGTCGTGTTGATCGATACTGTGGGATCCCGCCACGGGGCATCCAATTCGCTTCGCTAATTCGCGGGCTGCTCGGCGGTTGCCGATGGTGACGCCGCCCCAGCAGGACGACGTGCCGTCAGCATCCTGGCGCGCGCGGCATCTGCCGGCGATACCCGCCCTGCTTCACTGCCCGTCAGATCGACGCGTACGGCACCGTCAACGAGGCAGGTCCAGTAGCGGTGTCCTCGACACCAGGTCTTCATGGCGTCTCGCAGCTCGGCCTCGCTCAAGCGGAGTTCCTGGGCCCGATGGATCAAGTCCTCGAGAATGCCAACCTTGACGGGGACCTTGGGCGCCGGATTTCTCGGGAAAGTCTGGGGAAACCGCTTCTGGAGTTTCGCGATCGTCAATACCACCGGATCCGGGGGATTCGACGGTATCCGCTGCGACGCGCCCCGCTTTCGCCGCGTCTTCGTCGCCCGCTCCCGCTCAGCGTTGCTCGCAAGTTGGTCGCGCAACGTCGCAAGTTGTTCGAAGCCCATCCCGTCAAACTCACTGGAAAATAAGCGGCGATTGTAGCAGCAGGCGGTTCGGTGCCGCCTCACGCAATCCATCAGGACTTCTGCGAATGGCCTTAACGGGGTACACCAGCACTCGACGTGACAGGTGCCTGGAACCGACGCCACGCGTCGTTCCGTATCGAACATGCGCGAACGCATGGCGCCTTATCCACCCTGCTCAGTGGCACAAGGCGCAGAAGGCGGGATCATGGGGCGGCAACCCAATACGATGCGGCGCAGTAGCAGTGGCAATGTCGACTGAACCGGCCTCCGCAGCCGCTGCTCGCCCGTCAGATGAGAGACGCTGCAGACGCGGATCGGCCCGCGTCGATCCGGGCACGGTTACGCATCGACTCGATGACCACCCACCACGAGGCTTGCCCATCCGTCGCCCCATTTCCAGCGTCCGGACTTCGCATCAACTGGCCGTCGTGGATACCCCAATCACTTGCGGCCATCGCCTTTTGCCACCTGCCTGAGGGATTGCGAGGCTCACCCGTTGCAGCGGTCGCGATAGATGTAAAGTCTTCGGCCATTGCGCCGTGCTGAACGGCGTCGCATCATCGTGCGCGACACGCGCAAGCCGTCCGCGGTCTCTGCGGGCGGTATCGTCAGGCGCCGTTCGCCACCTGAGTCGGCGATCCGTGACGGCCAATGCGGTAGATGGTCACGGGTTCAGCCGACCGCCAGCTTGGTCGGCGTTGACCTTGCCCTGCGGGTCGACGTCGCTGGCGAAATCCGCGCCGGCCGAAGCTGCAAAGGTTGCAAGGTCGGCAGTGAATGTTATAGGGTAGTGGCCGAGTCCGCGTCTGGCGGACCTGATCGAGGATTTGACGAATGAACAAGCAAGAACTGATTGACGCCGTTTCCGCCTCCACCGGCGACAGCAAAGCCAGCACTGGCGCCGCCATTGATGCCATTCTCGAGACCGTGACGCAGGCGGTCACGCGCGGAGATACGGTGCAGCTGATCGGCTTTGGTTCTTTTTCGACCGGTGCGCGCGCCGAACGCAACGGCCGCAATCCGTCGACTGGGGAAACCATCACGATCGCGGCCGCCAAGACGGTCAAGTTTACCGCCGGCAAAGCCTTCAAAGACGCCGTGAACGGCTGATCGATGGCGGTTCAACGGACGTGTCAGGAAAGACGATTTTCCCGGTAGTGTGGTGCCACGCAAGATGAGTTCGAAGCACAGTCGCGGAAGGGCCTCCCCACCCCGACGCACCCTGACCAAGACGATGTTGTTGCCGATGGACAAAACGTCCGTACGGGAACAGTCCTTGTCCTATCACCTCGCACTGGCCGTATGCCGGGACGGCCACGGGAACCCTTATCTGTTCAACGAGCTGATTCGCGTCGCCTACATCGCGTGGTTTCTACAGCGGGCAGGCTTCGGAGACGAACCCGTCGAGTGCTGCAAGACGGTCGAGCGTGCAGTCGAGGCCGCGTACGCGCACGCTGACCAGTCGAATGAATGGGTTCTTGCAGAGGACGCGGTGCCAGCCGTCGAAAGGCTGCTGGTACTGCACGATTGGCAGCTGGATGTCGCGCCACTGCACGAGGTGATCGAGGCCGAGCTCCAGTTCAAGCGCTTCCTTGCCGGAACGGCCGCGTCTCCTATTCCAGAGATGGTTTCAGGTAGCGCTGCGGCAACCCGTTGGCACGCCGAGCGGGTGCCGCACATTCGATGACCTGCGAATCGTGTCGTCCGCGGGCACCCGGTCGATTGACCCACCTGTCGTGATGGCTGCCCTCCGATCAGATGAATGCAGGCCGGCCGACCATCTGAAAGTGCCGGCACGGTCCCATCCCGATCGACCTCGCGCGCTTTGCGGTCAAGTCGCTCGTGGCCCGGCGCGCGCATTCGCTCAGTGACACGAAATCAGTAATCCTATCCGGAAGGCGGCGAGCTGCCAGGATGGAACACGCCTGACGTCCGCCCAGGCGTGGTGCCAAACACGATACGTGCCGCCGGTGCTCGTCGGCCGAAACTGCGGCGACATGTGCGGGAGGTTCATGCGTCAGGCGCCTCACACAATGAGGCGGGTCCAATCCACAATCCGGCTCGACGCTGCAAAGAGCGGCCACGCAATTGCTGTCGGTCGCGGCACCGGATCGACACTTCATCGCGACCCCGGCACACCCGCCAGCAGACGCGTCATTACACGATCTCGTCGACGGGAATATGCGCGACGCCGCTTGCGCAGATGCGCTCCGCACTGTTGACGGGCACCGGTGAACCGGTGGGCTCGAATACCGCGTCACCGGGTTCGTAAACCCGGCCCGACATCGCGCAAATGCCGCCGACGGTCGCCGTCGATGCAGTCCAGATCTGTTCGCTGTAGCAGACGCGCCCGGCTTGCCGCCACGACACAACGATCCGGTCGGCTCCGGGCCGCTCCAGCACGCGGACCGTTGGCCGGACAGTGTCGGGTCACACTGGGGATGACGGCTGACACCCCTCTTGCGCCGTGCCGGTGGTTCCCGCTTCGCGCCCCCGCTCGCGGCGCATCCGGACGGCCAGCATCGTGCCTCGGCACGTGGCCGCGCCATACCGACATGCAAATCGATCTCGCATCGCGCGCGTCACGCGCCCCTCGACCGTGAGGGCGTAGTCGATGCCGATCTCTTCCCCGGGACCGATCGCACGCAAAGCCCGAATGAAAATCCGGCCGCCCCGCTCTTCCGCCTCGCAGTTCGGCGCGCACGAATGGTTGATTCAACGCGACGAGTTCCCCCCTGCTGCGCCATCGAAGACGTGGCCACCGCCGAGATCGAAGAAGAAGGTGTGGTGGGGATTGGCCGGATCGGCCGGCGGTCTTGCCACGGCGACCACCCAATCGACACGCTCACCGGTGGATTCGAGGAGCACTTCACCCGCGTCAAGCTCGCGGTGCGCGAAGACGCCGCGGCCATGAATGGGCGAGCGCCGCACCACGATGCGGGCCGAGCGCGGGGATACGGGACGCGTGATCATCGTATGAAGCGAATTCAGGTCGCTCCTACCTCGCACTTCGAGCGCAGTATGGGGGTTAAAGACGACTACCGCGGCGGCGGAAATATGAGCATGAGCGGCCGGGATCCACGTCTCCAGACCGCTCATCCACCCAATCCGCAGCGTTACTCGCTCGCGGCTTCCGTGACGACTTCCGGCGTGACCGCCGCATCAGCCTTTCGAGCTGTTTTTTTCGCGACGACTGGCCGTCGGCTACGCGTCTTTTTTGCGGGAACGCTGCTCGACGGACGGCCCTGCTTACGAGCCACAGTCGCGCGCACCGATTTCACGGGCTTCGATTCCGCTTTTGGGGTTTTCGAAGCCGCCTTCTTGGCCGTTGCTTTCTTGGCTGCGGGCTTGTTCGGGGCAGTTGGGACGGCGCTATTTCTCTCGGTAGCGGCCTCGATCAGGAAACGGGAGCGGTCCTTCACGTCCTTGATCCATGCCGGAGCGCGGCCTCGACCACTCCACGTTTCGCCAGTCTTCGCATTGAGATATTTAGCCGGCACGACGCGCTTCGTCTGTTTGGCGGCACCTGCCTTTTTCACCGCCGCAGCCGTGCCCGCTCGCCGGCCACGCTTCCGACCGACGAAGCCCTCGACGTCCGCGATCGTCAATCCATGCTTTTCCATCAATTCGCGGATCTTTTCCAGGCCGGCCGTCGCCTGCTTCGCGACCATGGCCTCGGCTTGCTTTTGCAGTTTCGCGATCTTCGACTGAATGACTTCCAACGTTGCCATTGCTACCTCCCTATCGGAATTTTTCTTAGCTCGTCGCGCTTCTTCCGACCGCAATATCACTCGGGTCGGTGCGCGTGCGAAAGCGAAGAATACACACAGCATAGATTATTCCGCAATACAAGCGTACTCAGATACGTGAGCCGCCACCGAAACATCGACAGCATCCGACTATTTCATGAAAAACAGCACCCCAAAACATCTCTCCGACACGATATGGATGCGCTTGCGAAGCAATTCCGGTCTGAAAGTCAATGGCGCGCGTCGCCCGGAGCACGGGTGAGTTTTTCGCGTTTGCATCACCACGGCCCGGTCGCGAATGAGCACGCTGAGCGTACGATCCCCCTTCTCCCGATCTTTTCGCTCTCGCGATCGCGCTTCCCGTTGGGCGTGTGCATGGAAGCGTCGGTTGCCGTAATCGAGCCAAATCGGTCTGTGCTTGCGCTGAAAAACACATGCTTTCGCCGTGGCGGCGATTTCCGGCGGCGATACCGCGCAGTTCGAAAGGTGGCGCGGAACAGCCGCAGGGCGTGTCGTGCAGCGGATATGGAGGCGTGCGGCCCCATCTCGAGGGGGTGTTGTTCCTCGCCGTCAAACGTGGAGGCCCGAGACGAGCGCGCACGTACCCGACATCATTGCTCCGGCCAGCGGCGGGGTCGTAGCGATGGACGCGCAATGCTTCATCGTGGTGGGATCAATATCCGGGCCGAAAGTACCAATCAGCTGAGCGGCACCCGGGGGACCTTGAGGTGAATCGCCTGCGGAATCTCGGACTGTTATCTCGACTTTACGCGTAAGGCCGCGAGATGATCTTCTTTACACGGTTGCCGCCGCGGGCTGCGGGGTGGCGGCGTTCGCAACGGCTGTTTCCGACATCGCCATCTCTGGACGGATCATGGCAGGCTGCATGAAAAGTGGGGAGTCGCCGTATTGGCGCGCAGGACGCCGGCAAGCTATCGCTCAATGCCACAATTCCGTGACGAATCGGAAACAATCGCTACCTCGCGCTCCCGCGTTGAATGTGGACCGGCGCGCATCGATCGTGGATTGGTTTCCTGTTACGGGCAGAACAAGAAACTATGGGATACCGTACAGGCGAAGCTTTACCGGATCGCAGTGGACATGCGAACGCTGACGCCATACGGCGCTGCAACCGGACCACGCTGTTGAACTCCTCCCAGGGGGTACGTTTTCGCCCCATGGAGCGACTGACGCGTCAAATGCCGACATTGCCTCGTCTATAATGAAAAATTCAGAATAATCGCATGGAGCCCTACTTTATGAGTCAAGCCCGCGGGCGATATGCGGGATCTCGGGACAGCGGCCAACGCCAACCTCGCCACGTAAAGAACCCCCCGTCCAACCGGCAGGGACAACCGTATGTGAAGACGCCTCCTCGAGATTCCACCCAGACTGCCTCCATTTTCAAAACACGATCGTTTCAGTTTCTGGTCGATGCGGTGGGCGCAGAGAATATCGCGATAGCACTTGAATCCAACATGACGCGAGTGGCCGAGCTGATGAAGGGCGAGAGGTTCACGCCCGAGACCGCCTTTCACATGGAAACCACGCTTGGGTTGCCGCATGGATTTTTCGACCACCCCAATCCTGCGCTCGCGGCCGAGACCATCGCTCGTCTGAAGTCACCGCTCGACTTCATTCAAACGGACGACGGACCAGGCGCGGAGTCTGAAGCACTTAAGCCGGCTTCTGCCCTAAACGTCGATCAACAACCATTTCTTAAAGATAGTTTGTCCAAGGAAGCGCAAATGCCAAAGAAAGCAGCTAGGGGAGCGCACAGAGCCGTCAAGAACAATCGACGCGAAATGGCCGAACAGCCTAAACCCGATGCGCCGCTAAAAGCCTCACCTTCGAAATACAAGAGGTCTCCCAAAGCGCCCCAACAGCAATCGCTGGCATTAAGCGACAGCGCCGAGGTAGAAAACATCCGACGCGCTAACCTCCACGTTCTCACCAGTCGCAATGGATCGAAAGCAAGACTTGGTGTGGTCATGGCGATGAGTGGATCCAACATGGCGCATCGGCTACATGGCAAGAAACGCATGGACAGTGTCGAAGCAAACCGATTCACGGAGCGACTTGGATTGCCAACTGGCTGGTTGGACACCCCGCGCTCCGAAGCCGAGATTCCAGAGTCGGTGTCGCGCATGCTTACGCCTGCTCCGCGCGGTCGCGTGTCCGTTCAACAACACGAGCCGCTTGCGGTCGCAACAAACGATGGCGTGCCAGGGACGCTCGCCGATGAGAAGGTGCACGCGGCGCGCGCGGGCGCCCTAGGCGATTCGGAAAGCCTCTCACCTGTTTCGGCGGATATTGCAGGAGAGAAAGAGACGACCGTCGTCAGCCCGCAAGATCATGTAAGTGATTTCCCCGTCGGCCTTGCCGGTCGCACACTTGAAGAAAGTGATGGCAAGGCCCCGGCAGCCACACCGTCCACCCGTGAGTCGTTCCCCGCCTCCGCAATACTGCAGCGAAACCCAGTACCGCTCCCCTTCGCTTCCGTGACCAGCCTCGACAATCTTCATGGTATTGAACCGATAGCGGAAGCATTGATCAAGACGCTAGCAGGTAAAGCACGCACGGGTCGATTGGACGAATTGAAAGCTCTGGAACTTTTGCAGCAAGCGGTCCTGTTGTGAGTCGGTGGTAAACCTCCCCTTGATTTCCGTATGTTTTACAGGGGTAACCCAATCTAGATACGACAAGGGGAAGCCGACAGAGCGGGGCGTGAGCGAGGACGACCGTCACCTGACCGAAAGTTGCGTCGCACAATATCGGCCGGTAGAATTTAGGGCTCGCCATTCTGCGCGCACCACAATCCGCGAGAGGCATTCCGGCCTCGACTGTCCGTGCGCCATCCCACGATTTCGTTCGCACCCCGACAGGCTTGACCAGCCGTCACGTCCGCGACGATCGTCGGCCAACTCTGTCGAGGAGAATGTATTGGCAAACCCAGTTCGCGACGATTCAGCATCCCGCGTGATCGCGGTCACGTCGAAGACCAGCCGCCGCGCCCCAAAGGAAAAGACGCCGGGCGTCGCAACACTGCTGGACGTCGCAGCGATGGCGCGCCAGGACGAGGAGCGCCAACGCCAGATGCGTGCGCTGATCGCGCTTGGCCGTGAGCGCGGCTAT
>NZ_JBSAXC010000089.1:0-319 GCF_053427725.1 Burkholderia sp. PU8-34 | reverse complement strand
GTTGCCTGCCGCTGCGCGGACAATGTGCCGGCTTGATTCGACAAGGATGCGGCGGTCAGAGCAAGTGCGCCATTGGTCGCGATCGAACCGCCCTGGTTCGAAAGCGCGCCGGTCCCGATAGTCAGCGTCCCGTTGCCAGCGTGTGCAATTTTTCCACGGTCGTTGATCAGCGCGGCCGGCGTGAGGTTCAGATCAGCGCTGTTCGTTTGTACGGTTCCCAAACTATTGTCGAGCGTGCCGGAAACGGCGATCGTGGTCGGATTGGTTCCGGTCTGCGTGATCGTGCCCGCCTCGTTTTTAAGGTCGGTCGCCGTCAGCG
>NZ_JBSAXC010000088.1:0-319 GCF_053427725.1 Burkholderia sp. PU8-34 | reverse complement strand
TGCTGACGGCGACCGACCTTAAAAACGAGGCGGGCACGATCACGCAGACCGGAACCAATCCGACCACGATCGCCGTTTCCGGCACGCTCGACAATAGCTTGGGAACCGTACAAACGAACAGCGCTGATCTGAACCTCACGCCGGCCGCGCTGATCAACGACCGTGGAAAAATTGCACACGCCGGCAACGCGACGCTGACTATCGTGACCGGCGCGCTTTCGAACCAGGGCGGGTCAATCGCGACCAATGGCGCACTTGCTCTGACCGCCGCATCTTTGTCGAATCAGGCCGGCACACTGTCCGCGCAGCGGCAGGCGAT
>NZ_JBSAXC010000087.1:0-324 GCF_053427725.1 Burkholderia sp. PU8-34 | reverse complement strand
TCCTCGTGGTTCGTGTTCGAGATGAACACCGACGACAGCCGGTCGAACGTCAGCTTGCCGTCCGGCTTCGGATACTCGATCGGCGTGCATTGCGACGCCGGCTTCAGCATCTCGTGGTCCGCATGCTTGTGATGCAGCGTCCACGGCACGTTGCCGCCCATCAGCTTCTGCTCGAGGCCGACCATCAGCGTGCCGAGGTACAGGCCCCTGGCCATCCACTGCTTGAAGTTGCGCGCGCGGTACAGCTCGTTATACAGCCACGATTGCTTGAACGCATCCGGATACGCGTTGAGCTCGTCGCTCTGACGCCCGGCCTGCACCGCA
>NZ_JBSAXC010000086.1:0-362 GCF_053427725.1 Burkholderia sp. PU8-34 | reverse complement strand
ATCTTCGCCGCGCAATGGATGAAGCTCGCCACCTTCGTGACGCTGCTCTCGCTCTTCTACCACGCATGGGTCGGCGTGCGCGACATCTGGATGGACTACGTGAAGCCCGTCGGTGTGCGCCTGCTGCTGCAATCGCTGACCATCGTCTGGCTGCTCGCATGTGCGGGCTACGCCGCGCAGATTCTCTGGAGAGTGTAAAGCATGGCTGCAATCAAAAATTCCCTGCCGCGTCGCAAGTTCGACGTGGTGATCGTCGGCGCGGGCGGCTCCGGTTTGCGCGCGGCACTGCAACTGTCGCGCGCCGGCCTGTCGGTGTGCGTGCTGTCGAAGGTGTTCCCGACGCGTTCGCACACGGTCGCCGC
>NZ_JBSAXC010000085.1:0-407 GCF_053427725.1 Burkholderia sp. PU8-34 | reverse complement strand
GACGTGAAGACCGGGCCTGCGCTGGTATACGACAGCGTGGCCTGCTTGACGCTTCCGTTCTGCTTGAACACGAGGGTCTTGCCGTCCGAGCTGAATTTCGGGTCTTCGTTACGGGTGGCGCCCGTGCTGTTCGTCATGTTGATCGGCGGGTTGTTCGTGCCGAGCTGATACATGAACACGTTCCACGCGTTGTTGGTGATGCCCATGAACGCGATCCACTTGCCGTCGGGGCTGAACACCGCGTTCATCGGGTCGGTGATGCCCCACGCGCTCTTGCTCAACTGGGTCAGCGTGTGCGCCGAGAAGTCGTAGAGGAACAGCTGGCTCGTGCCATCGCCGTAGTTGACGTAGCTGTGATAGACGAGCTTGCCGGTCAGTGCGCTCGGAAACGACGCGTCGGACTGGGC
>NZ_JBSAXC010000084.1:0-411 GCF_053427725.1 Burkholderia sp. PU8-34 | reverse complement strand
GGCGGGCGTGCGAGCGCTATCAGGTGGCGCGTCGCCCGAATTCAAGGTTGAGCTGAGTGTCGGAAGCAGCCACAGCAAGAGTGCGTTTGCCGAGGAGAGTGTGACGAATCGTGGCTCGATCGTGAATGCAGGCGGGACGGTGGCGTTTGCTGCAACGGGTAATAGTCAGCCGGGCAGCGGCAATGTCACGATTGCGGGTTCGAACGTAGGCGCGAACGATGTGATCCTGGCGGCCAAGAATCAGGTCAATATCGTGAACACGACCGATACCGATTCGACACGCAGTTCGAACGAATCGAAGAGCTCAAGCGTCGGTGTATCGGTCGGCACGGGTGGAATCGGCGTATCGGCGGCGATGTCGAAGGCACATGGCGACGGGAACAGCGATCTGGCAACGCAGAACAACAGCCA
>NZ_JBSAXC010000083.1:0-412 GCF_053427725.1 Burkholderia sp. PU8-34 | reverse complement strand
CACCACCGCCAGCGACGTCAGATTGCCCGACTCATCCTTGCCGACCAGGCCAACGTCCTTCAGCTGCGCTACGTTCACTGCGTCCGTGTCGTCCTTGCCGGCCGCCACGTTCTTCAGTTGCACTGCCGTGCCCGCCTTGCCCAGCGTCACCTTGTTCTTCGACGCACTGTCGTACACCACCGCCAGCGATTCGCCCGTCTTCGAGTCGATCACCCCGCCGTCCGTCAGCGATTCCTTCAGGTTGCCGAGGCTTTCGTTCGTTGCAAACAGTTGCGCACCGTTGATCGCATCCGTGCTCGTCGCGCTGACATCGCCCTTCGCCACCTTCGTGATCTTCGTGCCATTCGCACCACCCAGCGTGATCGAGCCGTGGTTCGTCGTGCCGTCCTTGTTACGGTCGTACGTCACCGCA
>NZ_JBSAXC010000082.1:0-420 GCF_053427725.1 Burkholderia sp. PU8-34 | reverse complement strand
GCCGATCGTGCCCGCGCCTGCTTTGCCGGACTCATTGGTGTTCGTGATCGAGGCGCCACCGTCAATCGTTGTCGCGCCAGTTCCGATATTCGCTATGCGACCCTCGCTATTGTCGACGCTCGATCCGGACAATTCGAGTGTCGTCATTGCGCCATTGGCTTCGATTTGGCCTGCGCGGTTGTTCACGGCGCCAAGCGCCGAGACTGTCAGGTTGCCGTTCGACTGAATGAGACCCGCTGCATTTGCAAGCTGACCGTTCGACCGCACGGACAGCGATTGCGCAGCCAGTAGAGAACCGTTTGAATTGTCGACACTGCCCGCCGCCACGGAGACATCGCCGTTGCCACCGATCGTGCCGCTTGCCGTGTTGGTCAATGCGTTCGTCGTGACCGACAATGCGTCCTTGCCGAGTGCTTTAAC
>NZ_JBSAXC010000081.1:0-423 GCF_053427725.1 Burkholderia sp. PU8-34 | reverse complement strand
GCCAACCCGCGAGGGGGAGCTAATCCCAGAAAACCGATCGTAGTCCGGATTGCACTCTGCAACTCGAGTGCATGAAGCTGGAATCGCTAGTAATCGCGGATCAGCATGCCGCGGTGAATACGTTCCCGGGTCTTGTACACACCGCCCGTCACACCATGGGAGTGGGTTTTACCAGAAGTGGCTAGTCTAACCGCAAGGAGGACGGTCACCACGGTAGGATTCATGACTGGGGTGAAGTCGTAACAAGGTAGCCGTATCGGAAGGTGCGGCTGGATCACCTCCTTTCCAGAGCTTCTCGCAAAGTTGAGCGCTCACGCTTATCGGCTGTAAATCAAGACAGACTCAGGGGTCTGTAGCTCAGTCGGTTAGAGCACCGTCTTGATAAGGCGGGGGTCGTTGGTTCGAATCCAACCAGACCCACCA
>NZ_JBSAXC010000080.1:0-423 GCF_053427725.1 Burkholderia sp. PU8-34 | reverse complement strand
ATTAAAGCACTCGGCAAGGACGCATTGTCGGTCACGACGACGGACGCGTTGACCAACACGGCAAGCGGCACGATCGGTGGCAACGGCGATGTCTCCGTGGCGGCGGGCAGTGTCGACAATTCAAACGGTTCTCTACTGGCTGCGAAATCGCTGTCCGTGCGGTCGAACGGTCAGCTTGCAAATGCGGCGGGTCTCATTCAGTCGAACGGCAACCTGACAGTCTCGGCGCTTGGTGCCGTGAACAACCGCGCAGGCCAAATCGAAGCCAATGGCGCAATGACGACACTCGAATTGTCCGGATCACGCGTCGACAACAGCGATGGCCGCATAGCGAACATCGGAACTGGCGCGACAACGATTGACGGTGGCGCCTCGATCACGAACACCAATGAGTCCGGCAAAGCAGGCGCGGGCACGATCGGT
>NZ_JBSAXC010000008.1:0-350102 GCF_053427725.1 Burkholderia sp. PU8-34 | reverse complement strand
CGCGAACGTCGCTTGCGGCAGGCCGGCCAGCGCAGCCAGCATCTGGCCCGTCTGGTTCGAGTCGTCGTCGATCGCCTGCTTGCCGAGGATCACGAGCTGCGGCTGTTCCTTGTCGACCAGCGCCTTCAGGATCTTCGCGACCGCCAGCGGCTCGACGCTGTCGGTCGACTCGACGAGGATCGCGCGGTCCGCGCCGATAGCCAGCGCGGTACGCAGCGTTTCCTGCGCCTGCGCAACGCCGACCGACACCGCAACCACCTCGGTCGCCACACCCGCTTCCTTCAACCGCACCGCCTCTTCCACGGCGATTTCATCGAACGGGTTCATCGACATCTTCACGTTCGCGATGTCGACGCCCGTGTTGTCCGACTTCACGCGGACCTTCACGTTGTAATCGACCACTCTTTTCACTGGCACCAGGATTTTCATGCACACGCTCCAAAGTTACGAATACGACCAGAGGCCATTCTATAGCGAGGCCTCGTGACTGCGCGGCCAAGCGGACCCATCCTTCGTGGCTATCGAGGATACCGCTCCTTTGCGGCGCGCAGATAATAGCGAACGATCGTTCTATTTTAAAAGAGAAAAAACCCGGACGCAAAGCCCGGGTTTTCGATAATCGCCTCTAATCAGCACCGGGCGCGCCACGTACCGCGCGTTACCAGGCGGCGATGACCGCGCCGCCGAACTTGCCCTCGATGAACTGCTTCACCTCGGGCGAATGATAGGCCGCGACGAGCTTCGCCACCCACGGCTTGCTCCTGTCCGCCTCGCGAATCGCGATGATGTTCGCATACGGGCCGTTCGGGCCCTCGATCGCGATCGCATCCTGTTTGGGCTTCAACCCCGCTTCCATCGCGTAATTGGTGTTGATCGCCGCCGCGTCGACGTCGCCGAGCGAGCGCGGGATCTGCGCCGCATCGAGTTCGACGATCTTCAGCTTGTTCGGGTTGTCGACGATATCGAGCGGCGTCGCCTTCAGCCCCGCATCCGCGCGCAGCTTCAGCACGCCCTGCTTCTGCAGCAACAGCAGCGCACGGCCGCCATTCGTCGGATCGTTCGGAATCGCGATGCGCGCCCCCGGCTTCAGCTCGGCGAGCGACTTCACGCGCTTCGAGTAGATGCCCATCGGGAACGTCACGGTGTCGGCCACCTTGATCAGCTTGTAGCCGCGATCCTTCACCTGCGCCTGCAGGTACGGCTCGTGCTGGTAGCTGTTCGCGTCGAGATCGCCGGCGGCAAGCGCGGCGTTCGGTTGAACGTAGTCGGAGAATTCGACGATCCTGATGTCGAGGCCGCTCTTCGCCGCAACCTTCTTCACGACCTCCATCACCTGCGCATGCGGGCCGCCCGTCACACCGACCTTGATGGTCTCCGCACGGGCCTGCGCGCCCGCGAACAGCGCCGCCGCGCCGAGCGCCGCCGCGAACTTCAGCATGAACCGTCGTTGCATCGCCTTTCCCCCAAACACGTCGAAAATCGTCTTATTTATGACTGAGCCGGCGCACGAGCCAGTCGCCGAACGACTGCACGAGCTGCACGAACACGATCAGGATCGCGACCACCGTCCACATCACCTCCGGCAGGTAGCGCTGATAGCCGTAGCGGATGCCGAGATCGCCCAGGCCGCCGCCGCCGATCGCGCCCGCCATGGCCGAATAGCCGACGAGCGACACGAACGTGATCGTCAGCCCCGCAACGACGCCCGGCAGCGATTCCGGCAACAGCACCTTGAACACGATCTGCGACGTCGTCGCGCCCATCGACTGCGCGGCCTCGATCAACCCGCGATCCACTTCACGCAGCGCCGTTTCGACGAGCCGCGCGATGAACGGCGCCGCCGCGAGCGTCAGCGGCACGACCGCCGCGGCAGTGCCGATCGACGACCCCGTGATGAGCCGCGTAAACGGAATCACCGCGACCAGCAGGATGATGAACGGCGTCGAACGCACCGCATTCACGATGCCGCCGAGCACACGATTCACCGCGAGGTTCTGCAGCACGCCCTGGCGGTCGGTCAGGTAGAGCAGCACGCCGAGCGGCAGCCCGACGAGCGCGCCGACCACGCCGGAGATGCCGACCATGATCAGCGTCTCCCAGAACGACTGCACGAACATGTCGAACATTTCACTCAACATACGAAAGCTCCTCTACCACCACGCCTTGCTCGCGCAGGAACGCGAGCGCCTGTCCGACCTTGCCCGGCTCGCCGCCCGCGAGCACCGCGAGCGAACCGAAGGCCTGGCCCTGGATCTCGTCGATCTGGCCGTGCAGGATGTTGAAATCGAGTTCGTAGCGGCGAATCGTCTCCGACAGGATCGGCTGGTCGACGCCCGAGCCCGTAAACGCGAGGCGCAGCAGATGGCCGCTGCCGGTCTTGAGCCGCTCGGCGACGCGTGCCTTCAGCGCAGGCGGCAATTCCTGCGCGATCACGTCGCCGATCAGTGCGCGCGTCACTTCGTGGTGCGGCTGCAGGAACACGTCGATGACCTTGCCCTCCTCGACCACGCGCCCCGCGTCGAGCACCGCGACGCGATCGCACACCTGCTTGATCACTTCCATCTGGTGCGTGATCAGCACGATCGTCAGGCCAAGCTCGCGGTTGATGCGTTTCAGCAGATCGAGGATCGCGCGCGTCGTTTCCGGGTCGAGCGCCGACGTCGCTTCGTCGGACAGCAGCACCTTCGGATTGCTCGCGAGCGCGCGCGCGATGCCGACGCGCTGTTTCTGGCCGCCGCTGATCTGGGCCGGATAACGGTCCTTCTGCGCGGACAGCCCGACGAGGTCGAGCAGCGGCAGCACCGCGGCCTCGATGTCGGCGCGGCTCGCGCCGGTCAGCTCGAGCGGCAGCGCGACGTTGTCGAACACCGTGCGCGACGACAGCAGGTTGAAATGCTGGAAGATCATGCCGATCTCGCGGCGCGCTTCGCGCAGCGCGCCCGCGGGCAGCAGCGTGAGATCGCGCCCGCCGACGACGACGTTGCCTTCGGTCGGCCGGGTCAGCAGGTTGATGGTGCGCACGAGCGTGCTCTTGCCGGCGCCGCTGCGGCCGATGATGCCGAACACCTCGCCTTGCGGAATCGTCAGGTTGACGTTGTGCAGCGCGTCGACCCATCCGCTGGGTCCCGGGAAACGCTGCGACAGATTGCGTAATTCGATCATGTAAACAAAATGGCGGACGGCTGGGGAGGCGCCTGTGCACGCCCCGCCAGTCGGCCGCCGATGCATCTGGAATAGCCGGCGATTTTACCGCAAACGCCTCATTCCCCTTAATAATCGATTTCGATCTTTTCATAACCAGACGAAATTAGAGGAAGCCGCTGGCGCGTGGCGACAGCGCGGCGTCTATGATCGGGAACGCGAATATCAACGAACCAGGGGACACGCCAGATGACCGCTACCACCACCGCGCCCGCCGCCGCCCCGCTTGCCTCGCCCGTCTCCGTGTTGTACCCGCCGCCGCGGATGGGGCGGCTGCGCACCGCCGACGGACTGGAACTGGCGTCGTACCGCTGGCCGGCCGGCGACGGCACGGCCGCGCCGCGCGCGACGGTTGCGCTCGTGCATGGCCTGGCGGAGCACGCGGGACGCTACGGCGCGCTCGCCGCGCGCCTGAACGCGGCCGGCATCGACGTGCTGGCCGTCGACCTGCGCGGGCACGGCCAGTCACCCGGCAAGCGTGCGTGGGTCGAGCGCTTCGACGGCTACCTGAGCGACGCCGATGCGCTCGTCGCAGAAGCTGCGCGCGGCAATTCGCCGCTGTTCCTGATGGGGCACAGCATGGGCGGCGCGGTTGCGGCGCTGTATGCAATCGAGCGCGCGCCGGCCCGCGGCCGCAGGTTCGCCGGGCTCGTGCTGTCGAGTCCGGCGCTTGCGCCCGGCCGCGACGTGCCGCGCTGGATGCTCGCGCTGAGCCGCTTCATCAGCCGCGCGTGGCCGACCTTCCCCGCGATCCGGATCGACGCGGCGCTGCTGTCGCGCGATCCTGCCGTCGTCGCAGCCAACCGCGCCGACCCGCTCGTCCATCACGGCGCGGTGCCCGCCCGCACCGGCGCGGAAATTCTCGACGCGATGGCGCGTATCGAGCGCGGCCGCGGCTCGCTGCGCACGCCGGTGCTCGTCTATCACGGCACCGAGGACAAGCTGACCGAACCGGACGGCAGCCGCGTGTTCGGCGCGCGCGTCGGCTCGCCCGACCGCACGCTCACGCTGTACGACGGCGGCTTCCACGAAACGATGAACGACCTCGAACGCGATCGCGTGATCGACGCATTGGTCGCATGGATTCACGCGCGCGCGCCGGCGCGCTGAGCGCGCTCGCGCGGCTTCAGATCCCGGCCAGCACGCGCAGGTGCGCGACGACGCTGCGGCCGAGCGCGGACAGGTTGTAACCGCCTTCGAGACAGCTGACGATGCGCCCTTGCGCGTGACGGCGCGCGATCTCGACGACCTGCGCGGTCAGCCATTCGAAGTCCGACTCGACAAGGCCGAGGCCGCCGATGTCGTCCTCGCGATGCGCGTCGAAGCCCGCCGATACGAACAGCATCTGCGGCTTGAACGCGTCGAGATGCGGCAGCCAGAACATGTCGACTGCCTCGCGAATCGCCATCCCGTTGCTGCGCGCGGGCATCGGCAGGTTGACCATGTTCGGCGCCTGATGCTCGACGCCCGAGAACGGATACAGCGGATGCTGGAAGATGCTGCACATCAGCACGCGCTCGTCGTTCGCGAACGCGGCTTCGGTGCCGTTGCCGTGGTGCACGTCGAAATCGACGATCGCGACACGCTCGAGCCCGTGCACGTCGAGCGCATGCCGCGCGGCGATCGCGACGTTGTTGAAGAAGCAGAAGCCCATCGCGCGCGCCGGTTCCGCGTGATGGCCGGGCGGCCGCACGCTGCAGAACGCGTTGTCGTAGCGCCCCTCGATCACCGCATCGGTCGCGGCGACCGCGGCGCCGGCCGCGCGCAGCGCCGCGCGCCACGTATCGCGGTTCATCAGCGTATCGGGATCGATCTCGACGTAGCCGTCGATCGGCGTCATGCCCCGGATGTAGTCGATGTGCGCCTGCGTATGCACGCGCGCGAGCGCGGCTTCGCTCGCGAACGGCGCGGTCTCGTGCGCGACCAGGTCGTCGATGCGGCTTGCGATCAACTGGTCCTGGATCGCCGACAGGCGAGCCGGGCATTCCGGATGCCATTGCCCCATCTCGTGCAGCATGCAGTCGGGGTGCGTATAAAAGGCGGTTGCCATAAGCGTCGTCCGCAGCGCGCGGGCGCTGCAGGTCTCCATCTGATGAGGTCCATCGTCTGTCGCGAATTCGCCGCTAACTTACCACAACAGGCGGCCGGTTCGCCCCGTCGCGACAGATGCGTCGGGTATACTGCGCCGAACGCATTCGCCCCTGTCCGCTCCGGTTCGTCATGAATTACAACAAGCCTGTCGCCTCCGTTTCCGCACTGTTCCGTGCGCGCCTCCCGCTCGTTGCCGCTGCCCTCGCCGCCGCCCTCGCTGCCGCGCCGGCCGGCGCGCAGACGCAGCCCGCGGCATCCGCCGGCAAGCTCGTCGCGCAGGACCAGCCGCAACAGCCGGCGCCGCAAGGCCAGACCTTCGAAGAAGAGATCGTCCCGCAGCGCTACGCGAACAACGCGCAGGTCGACGCGTTCATCAACGACATGGTGAGCCGGCACGAATTCGATCCCGCCAGCCTGCAAGCGCTCTTCGCGCGCGTCAGCTATTCGGCGACCGCGGTGAAGCTCGTGAAGCCCGCGGCATCGCCGACCGTGAAGAACTGGCGCGTGTACCGCTCGCGCTTCATCGAACCGATCCGCATCAACGCGGGCGTGAAGTTCTGGAAGGCGAACCAGGCGACGCTGCAGCGCGCTTCGGAAGAATTCGGCGTGCCGCCGGAAGTGATCGTCGGCATCATCGGCGTCGAAACGATCTACGGCCGGTACATGGGCAACTTCCGCGTGCTCGATGCGCTGACGACGCTCACGTTCGATTATCCGGACACGCCGAATCGCGACAGCCGCCAGGCGACGTTCCGCAAGAACCTCGAGGACTTCCTCGTCTGGACGCGCGACAACCAGCTCGACCCGACGACCGTGCTCGGCTCGTACACGGGCGCGATCGGCATTCCGCAGTTCCTGCCGAGCAGCATTCGCGAATATGCAGTCGATTACGAAGGCAACGGCCACGTCGACCTGCGCAACAGCCCGGCCGACGCGATCGGCAGCGTCGCGAACTACCTGAAGCAGCACGGCTGGGAAACCGATCGCCCGGTGGTCTGGCAGATCGCCCCCGATACCGGCAGCCTGGGCATCGCACAGGCCGCGGCCGATGGACAGCCGGAACCGCACTGGGCGCTGTCGCAATTGCTGCAAGCGGGCATGACGCTCAACGAGCCGTCGGTCAATATCGCGTCCGAGGCAGGCACGCCTGTCACCGTCGTCGATCTGCCGTCTCCGGGGCGCGCGACCGAGTACATGCTCGGGCTCAAGAATTTCTACGTGCTGACGCGCTACAACCGCAGCTTCTTCTATGCGCTCACGGTCTATCAGCTCGGCGAGGCCGTGAAGGCGCAGATGGAAGCGACCGGCGCGCTCGCACCCGCGGTCCGCACCAACATGCAGGCGCAAGCGCAGTAATCGCACGCAGGTCGCCAAATGAAAAAAGCGCCGCAGGGCGCTTTTTTCGTTGTGTGCGAACGGCTTCGCTTAAGCGGGAAACACGCCCGTCGACAGGTAACGGTCGCCGCGATCGCAGATGATGAACACGATCGTCGCGTTCTCGACCTGGCGCGCGATCCGCAGCGCGACTTCGCACGCGCCGCCCGACGAGATGCCGGCGAAGATGCCCTCGACGGCTGCAAGATTGCGCGCAGCCGCTTCGGACGCCGCCTGGCTCACGTTTTCGACGCGGTCGACGCGACTGCGGTCGAAAATCTTCGGCAGGTACGCTTCCGGCCACTTGCGGATGCCGGGGATGCGCGAGCCTTCCTCCGGTTGCGCGCCGACGATTTCGATCGACGGATTCTGCTCTTTCAAATACCGCGACACGCCCATGATCGTGCCCGTCGTGCCCATCGCCGACACGAAGTGCGTAATGCGGCCCTCGGTGTCGCGCCAGATTTCCGGGCCCGTGGCTTCGTAATGCGCGAGCGGATTGTCGAGGTTCGCGAACTGGTCGAGGATCACCCCCTTGCCTTCGCGCTGCATCTGGTCCGCGAGATCGCGCGCCAGCTCCATCCCGCCCTTCACCGGCGTCAGGATGATTTCCGCGCCATAGGCCGCCATGCTCTGGCGCCGTTCGACCGACAGGTCCTCCGGCATGATCAGCACCATCTTGTAGCCGCGGATAGCCGCGGCCATCGCGAGCGCGATGCCGGTGTTGCCGCTCGTTGCCTCGATCAGCGTGTCGCCCGGCTTGATGCGGCCGCGTTCTTCGGCCTTGCGAATCATCGACAGCGCCGGGCGATCCTTCACGGACCCCGCCGGGTTGTTGCCTTCCAGCTTCGCGAGAATCACGTTGTTGCGCGCGCGAATCTCGTCGTCCGGCAAGCGGACCAGTTGCACGAGCGGCGTGTTGCCGATCGTGTCTTCGATAGTTTTGTAAGCCATGGACGTACCGTGAGTGCGATGCCGATCAAGCGGTCGATTCTAAACCAGCGACGCAACCCGTGCCGGCTATCCCCATTGCGGCGATGGAATACCGATGCGGGGAAGCGGCCGGCACTCAGGTGGATCCGGCACGCAAAAAACCCGCGGCATGCCGCGGGAAACCGTCGCGAGGACGGCGGCTGAAGGAGCCTGATGGTCCTGTGTGCGAACGTTATTTCTGCGCGGTGCGCGCGGCGGGGGCGGCAGGTTTCGCGGCCGGCGCGGCAGCCGGCACGGTGGCGGATTTGCCCGCGGCAGGCGCCGCACCTGCGCCGGCCGCACCTGCGCCGGCCGCGCCTACGCCGGCCGCACCTACGCCGGCCGCACCTACGCCGGCCGCGCCGATCGTCAGCCCTTCGCGCTGCAGGCGCTCGACGGTATGGCCGCCCATGCCCTTCACGCGCGTGGCGAGATCGTCCGCGTTCTTGAACGGGCCGCGTGCATTGCGTTCGTCGAGGATCGCCTTCGCCCTCGCGGGCCCGATGCCCTTGATGCCGACGAGCGCATCCTCGCCCGCGCTGTTGACGTCGACGGCCGCCCACGCCGACGCGACCGCGCCGAGCATGGCCGCCGCAGCGAACCATTTCCTGATCATGTTCCGGATCTCCTGGTGAAACCGGCCGGCGGTTGCCGACCGTGAACCCAAGTCTAACGATCCGGCGCGCCGGCTTAAACCTGGCCGGACAGCCAACGTACGTAGCGGTCGACGCCTTCCTGCACCGTCAGGAACGGCGCGTCGTAGCCGGCCGCGCGCAGCTTCGTCTGGTCCGCCTGCGTGAAGCACTGGTACTTGCCGCGCAGCGCGTCCGGGAACGGCACGTACTCGATCAGGCCCTGCTCGACCTGCTGCGCGAGCGACAGCGGCGGCAGGTTGTCGAGCGCGCGCAGCGTATTGACCACCGACGTCGCGACGTCGTTGAACGGCTGCGCGCGGCCCGTGCCGAGGTTGAAGATGCCCGACTTCTCCGGATGATCGAAGAAGAACAGGTTGACCTTCACGACGTCCTCGATCGACACGAAGTCGCGCGTCTGCTCGCCCGGCGCGTAGCCGTTGTACTCGCCGAACAGCTTGACCTTGCCTTCCGCGCGGAACTGGTTGAAGTTGTGGAATGCGACCGACGCCATGCGGCCCTTGTGCGTCTCGCGCGGGCCGTAAACGTTGAAGTAGCGGAAGCCGGCAATCTGGCTCTTCGCGGTCGGCAGCACGCGGCGGATCACCTGGTCGAACAGGAACTTCGAATAGCCGTAGATATTGAGCGGCGCCTCGACCTCGCGCTCCTCGACGAAGCGCGTCGAGCCGCCGTAGGTTGCCGCCGACGACGCGTACAGGAACTGCGTGCCCTGTGCGAGGCACGCATCGAGCACGCCACGGCTGTAGCGGAAGTTGTTGTCCATCATGTAGCGGCCGTCGTGTTCCATCGTGTCCGAACACGCGCCTTCGTGGAACACCGCACGCACCTTGCCGAAGTCGCCGCGCGCAAAGCGCTCGACGAATTCGGTCTTGTCGAGGTAATCGTCGATCTCGCAATCGACGAGGTTCCGGAACTTGTCCGCGCGCGTCAGGTTGTCGACCGCGATGATGCGCGTCTCGCCGCGCTCGTTGAGCGCCTTGACGATGTTCGCGCCGATGAAACCGGCCGCGCCGGTGACGATGAGGGTCATGGTCGTCCTTCCTGCCAGAAATGAATACAACGCCGCGCGCGACCTGCCGCGCGCATGCGCTCAATGAAACAGTTCGTCGTAATCGACCGTGGCGGTGCCGAGCTTGCCGACCACGATCCCCGCCGCGCGGTTCGCGAGCACGACCGCGTCGACGAGCGGCACACCCGCGCCGAGCATCGTCGCGACCGTCGCGATCACCGTGTCGCCTGCGCCGGACACGTCGAACACCTCGCGCGCGAGCGCGGGCGCGTGCAGTTCGCCGGTGCCGGAGAACAGCGTCATGCCCTCCTCCGAGCGCGTGAGCAGCAGCGCGTCGATGTCAAGCGACGCGCGCAGCTTCGCGACCCGCTCGCGCAGGTCGTCTTCCGACTTCCAGTGCCCGACGACTTCGCGCAGCTCGGCACGGTTCGGCGTGATCAGCGACGCGCCGCGATAACGCTCCCAGTCGTCGCCCTTCGGGTCGACGAGCACCGGCTTGCCTGCCGCGCGTGCCTTCGCGATCATCGTCGTCACGTGCGTGAGGCCGCCCTTCGCGTAGTCCGACATCAGGATCACGTCGTGCTGCGGCAACAGCGCATCGAATCGTGCGAGGCCCGCGAGCAGCACCTCGTGCGTCGGCGTCGCCTCGAAGTCGACGCGCAGCAACTGCTGCTGGCGCGCGAGCACGCGCAGCTTGATCGTGGTCGGCAGCGCCGGGTCGCGTTCGAGATGCGGCGTCACGCCGCTGCTGCCGAGCAGCTCGACGATCCGCTCGCCCGGCTCGTCGCAGCCGACGACGCACAGCAGCCCCGCCCGGCCGCCGAGCGTCACCGCGTTGCGCGCGACGTTCGCCGCGCCGCCGAGCCGCTCTTCCTGGCGCTGCACGTGCACGACCGGCACCGGCGCTTCCGGCGAGATGCGATCGACGTTGCCGAACCAGTAGCGGTCGAGCATCACGTCGCCGACGACGAGCACGCGCGAGCGCGCGATCTGTTCGCGCGGCACCGGCCCCACTTCGCGAGGAGTGCTCATCGTACGGTCATCCACGGTTGACAGTCTGGGGATCGACGTAGGGACGTCCGATCGCGTAGTAATCGATGCCGATTTCCGCCATCGCGTCCGGCTCGTACAGGTTGCGGCCGTCGAAGATCACCGGCGCCTTCAGTTCCGCCTTCAGGCGCGTGAAATCGGGGCTCCTGAACTCCTTCCATTCGGTGACGATCACGAGCGCGTCCGCGCCCGTCACGGCCACGTCCTGCGTATCGACGAAGTTGAGGCGCGACAGCGCCTCGGAACCGGCGCCGAAATCCAGCGCGAACACGCGGCGCGCCTCGTCGATCGCGACCGGATCGTACGCGCGCACCGAGGCGCCGCGTTCCAGCAGCGCGGCGATCAGGCGGCGGCTCGGCGCCTCGCGCATGTCGTCGGTGTTCGGCTTGAACGCGAGACCCCAGACCGCGAATTCGCGGCCGGTCAGATCCGCGCCGAAGCGCTGCTCGATCTTGCCGATCAGCACGTTCTTCTGTTCGTGGTTGGCCGCCTCGACCGCCTCGAGGATGCGCAGCGGCTGGCCGTTCTCGCTCGCGGTGCGGATCAGCGCCTGCACGTCCTTCGGAAAGCACGAGCCACCGTAGCCGACGCCCGCATACAGGAAGTGATAGCCGATGCGCGGATCGGAGCCGATCCCGCGCCGCACGGCCTCGATGTCCGCACCGACCTTGTCGGCGAGATTCGACATCTCGTTCATGAACGAGATGCGAGTGGCGAGCATCGCGTTCGCCGCGTACTTCGCGAATTCCGCCGAACGCACGTCCATGTAGATCGTGCGCTCGTGATTGCGGTTGAACGGCGCGTACAGCTTCTTCATCTTCTCGCGCGCGATCGCGCCCGTCTCGTCGTCGTCGACGCCGATGATGATCCGGTCCGGACGCATGAAGTCCTCGACCGCCGCGCCTTCCTTCAGGAATTCCGGATTCGACACGACCGAGAAGCGGTGCGCGACGCTGCCCGCGAGGCCGCGTGCAGCCAGCGCCTCGTCGACGACGGCGCGCACGCGCTGCGCGGTGCCGACCGGCACGGTCGACTTGTCGACGATCACCTTGAAGCCGGTCATGTGGCGGCCGATGTTGCGCGCGGCCTCGAGCACGTACTGCAGGTCGGCCGAGCCGTCTTCGTCCGGCGGCGTACCGACCGCGATGAACTGGATCTCGCCGTGCGCGACGCTCGCCTCGATGTCGGTCGAGAAGCGCAGGCGCGCCGCCGCGCGGTTGCGCGCGATGATGTCCTGCAGGCCGGGTTCGTGAATCGGCATGCCGCCGTTGTTCAGGATGTCGATCTTGCGCTGATCGACGTCGAGGCAGAAAACGTCGTGGCCGATCTCCGCGAGGCACGCGCCCGTGACGAGACCGACGTACCCGGTGCCGATGATGGTGATTTTCATAGATGTTCCGGTGAAGGTTCCCGGTAATTGACTAACTTGGCCGCCGGGACGGGCCCGGCGGCAACCGCGTCGCGTTCGTCCCGCCTGCCGGAATCAACTCGGCATCGCGGGGTCGACGCGGCGCGGCGCATAGGTTTCCCACCCGCTGCATCCCGGGCATTGCCAGTAGAAGAGCCGTGCCCGGAAACCGCAATTCTGGCACGTATACCGTGGCAGATTTTTGGTGCGCTGCTTGATCAGCGCACGCATCATTTCAAGTTCCTTACGACGCGGTTCGTCGGCCGCCGCGATCTGCGCGTCGAGCAGGTGCAGCATGCCCGACAAGTTCGGCGACTTCTCCATCTGCGTGCGCGCGAGCGTGTGCGCCGCGTCCTGGCCGCGCAATCCGGCGATGTGCTGGTAGGCGATGTCGAGCAGGTCGTTGGACGAATAGCGGTCGACGTATTCGATCAGCAGCGCCGTGCCTTCGCTCGTCCTGTCGAGCGCAATGTACGACTTCATCAGCTTGTCGGCGACGAGCGGCAGATAGGCCGGATTCTGCGCTTCGACACGCTTCCAGTGGTCGATCGCAGCCGCGTGATCGCCCGCGGCCGCAGCGGCATCGCCGGACAGGATCGTCGCGCGCACATTCTGCGGATTGGCGACCAGCGCGAGCCGCAGTTGCTCCGCGGCAGCCGCTGCGTTCTTGCGCTGCAGCGCCTCCTGCGCGAGTTCGCAGTGGAACTGCGCGATCTCGGTGCCGAGCGGCTTCTCGCCCATCGTTTCGATGCGCTTCGCGGTGTCGATCGACTTGTTCCAGTCCTTTTCGATCTCGTAAATCGTCAGGAGTGCGCGTTGCGCGCCGAGCGCATAGTCGCCATCGGCGAGCATGTGGAACGTTTCTTCCGCGCGATCGAGCAGGCCGGCCTTCAGGAAATCCTGGCCGAGCTCATACAGCGCGTGGTCGCGTTCGCTGACAGGCAGGTCGGTGCGGCTCAGCAGGTTCTGGTGCACGCGGATCGCGCGGTCCGTCTCGCCGCGACGGCGGAACAGGTTGCCGAGCGCGAAGTGCAGTTCGACCGTTTCGGGGTCGAGCTTCGCAACCTCGATGAACGCGTCGATCGCCTTGTCGGGTTGTTCGTTCAGCAGAAAATTGAGACCGCGGAAATACGACCGCGGCAAGTTCGCGCTCTCCGACAGGAGATTCTTCAGGTCATAACGAGACGCCGCCCAGCCGAGCGCGAAAGCGACCGGAATCGCGAGCAACCACCAGAAATCCAGATCCATGCGAAATATCGAAGCGGAAACGAAAACCGCGCGGCGTGTCGCGCGGCGTCGGGTCGGTTAAATGACGGGCGGCATCGGCGGCTGGTCGATGACCGCCGGCGTTTCGCGTGCGGCGCGCAGATCGCGCTTCAGGCGTCCGTTTTCGATGCGCATGCGGAAGATCGCAGGCAGCGCGGACAGCAGACCGGCAATCAGACCGACACCGAAGAAGGCGAGACCGATCAGGATCAACGGAGCTTGCCACGTGTAGCCGGCGAGGAAATTCAGCGTCGCGGTTTGCGTATTGGCCAATGCGAGCACCAGCAACAGCACGAACACCAATACCCGGATCAGCCAGACGATAAACTTCATGAAGCCCTCTCTTTGATTGAGATTTCGCTGCAGCGTGCGACTCCCCTTCGCATCGCCGTATCGACCCGTATTGTAAAGGATGCGTTTCGGCGTCTGCGCAACCAATGCGGCACGTGCCGCCGCATGCGCGTCGCATCGCGCTCCCGAAAATAAAAAAAGCGCCCGCTAGGGGCGCTTTTCTTCAGCCGTTGCCGGATGAGTCCCGGGCGATCGAACGACGCTTACTGCTCGTCGTCCGGCTCGTCGGCCTTCAACGGTTCGCCGGCCCGGCCATCGACGCGTTCGCGCAATTCCTTGCCGGGCTTGAAGTGCGGCACGAACTTCTCGGGCACCTGCACTTTCTCCCCCGACTTCGGGTTGCGCCCGACGCGTGCCGGGCGACGATTGAGGCCGAAGCTGCCGAAACCCCGAATTTCGATGCGATGCCCTTTGGACAGTGCATCGGACATCGCATCGAGCATCGTCTTCACCGCGAAATCCGCATCCTTGAGGACAAGTTGCGGAAATCGCGATGCCAGCTGGGCGACCAACTCGGATTTGGTCATACTTCAGCAGACCTCGTAAGGCTTACTGGTTCTGGCCGTCGAGCTTGGCCTTCAGCAGTGCGCCGAGGTTGGTCGTACCGGTCGCGGCAGAGCTGGTGTCGGCTTGCAGGCCGCGGATCGCTTCCTGCTGCTCGGCCGAATCCTTCGCCTTGATCGACAGGTTGATGCCGCGCGACTTGCGATCGATGTTGATCACCATCGCGTTGACCTTGTCGCCTTCCTTCAGCACGTTGCGCGCATCTTCGACGCGATCCTGCGAGATTTCCGACGCACGCAGGTAGCCTTCGATGTCGCCCGTCAGCGTGATGACCGCGCCCTTCGCATCGACCGACTTCACGACGCCGTCGACGATCGAGCCCTTGTCGTTCATTGCAACGTAGTTGCTGAACGGGTCGCCTTCGAGCTGCTTGATGCCGAGCGAAATGCGCTCCTTCTCGACGTCGATGCCGAGCACGATTGCCTCGACTTCGTCGCCCTTCTTGTACTTGCGAACGGCTTCTTCGCCGGCTTCGCTCCACGACAGGTCCGACAGGTGGACCAGGCCGTCGATGCCGCCCGGCAGACCGATGAACACGCCGAAGTCGGTGATCGACTTGATTGCGCCCGTGATCTTGTCGCCCTTCTTGAAGTTGCGGCTGAAGTCATCCCACGGATTCGGCTTGCACTGCTTCATGCCGAGGCTGATACGACGACGGTCTTCGTCGATCTCGAGGACCATGACTTCGACTTCGTCGCCCAGCTGGACAACCTTCGACGGAGCAACGTTCTTGTTCGTCCAGTCCATTTCCGACACGTGGACCAGGCCTTCGATGCCCGATTCCACTTCGACGAATGCGCCGTAGTCGGTGATGTTCGTGACCTTGCCGAACAGGCGCGTGCCCGACGGGTAACGGCGCGAGATGCCTTCCCACGGATCGTCGCCCAGTTGCTTGATGCCCAGCGAGACGCGGTTCTTCTCTTGGTCGAACTTGAGGATCTTCGCGGTGACTTCCTGGCCAACCGACAGGACTTCGCTCGGGTGACGCACGCGGCGCCATGCGATGTCGGTGATGTGCAGCAGGCCGTCGATGCCGCCGAGGTCGACGAACGCGCCGTAGTCGGTGATGTTCTTGACCACGCCGTTGACGATCGCGCCTTCCTTCAGCGTCTCGAGCAGCTTCGCGCGCTCTTCGCCTTGCGTCGCTTCGATCACTGCACGACGCGACAGCACGACGTTGTTACGCTTGCGATCGAGCTTGATCACGCGGAACTCGAGCGTCTTGCCTTCGTACGGGGTCGTGTCCTTGACCGGACGCGTGTCGACCAGCGAACCCGGCAGGAACGCGCGGATGCCGTTGACCATCACGGTCATGCCGCCCTTCACCTTGCCGGTGATCGTGCCGGTGACGAGTTCGTTGTTGTCGAGAGCCTTTTCCAGCGACAGCCACGATGCAAGGCGCTTCGCCTTGTCGCGCGACAGGATCGTGTCGCCGTAGCCGTTTTCGAGTGCGTCGATCGCGACGGACACGAAATCGCCCGACTGCACCTCAACCTCGCCCTGATCGTTCAGGAATTCCTCGATCGGAATGTAAGCCTCGGACTTGAGGCCTGCATTGACGACCACGAAGTTGTGGTCGACGCGCACGACTTCGGCGGAGATCACTTCGCCGGCGCGCATGTCTTGGCGGGTCAGCGACTCTTCGAACAGAGCCGCAAAGGATTCGGTATTCGGGGTGGAGGTTTGCAGGTCGGACATAAAAATCTGATTGTGCATGGATCGCTGTGCCACGCCGACCGGAATGGTCGACTGAAAGAGCCAGATCGAAGTCCACACGGGGTTAAGGGTTCAAAACACGCTCCGCACTTGCGGCGCGGAGCACCTACTGCTGCCCTGCCTGTTCAGGCGGGCTGGCCGAGCGCCCGGTACCACACCAGCACCTGATCGACCGCCTGGTCGACCGAAAGCGCCGATGTATCGAGCAGCTTGGCATCTGCCGCGGGCTTCAGCGGCGCGGCCGCACGATTGCTGTCGCGCGCGTCGCGTTCACGAAGATCCCGGAGCAAGTTATCTATATTAGCAGAAAATCCTTTTTGCATCAATTGCTTATGCCGTCTGGCCGCGCGCGCCTCCACGCTGGCCGTCAGGAACACCTTGAGCCCGGCGTCCGGGAAGATCACCGTGCCCATGTCGCGGCCGTCCGCGACGAGTCCCGGCGTCTTGCGGAACGCGCGCTGGCGGGCGACGAGCGCCGTGCGCACGGGTGCGTGCACGGCAATTGCGGATGCGCGGTTGCCGACCGCCTCGGCACGGATGTCGTTCGAAACGTCCACGCCATCGAGCTGCGCACAGCCTTCGCGGAACGTGATGTGGAGGTCGTCGACCAGCTTCTCGAGCGCGTCGACGTCGTCTGCCGCGATGTCGTAGCGCATGCTCGCGAGCGCGGCGAGACGGTACAGCGCGCCGCTGTCGAGCAGGTGGAAGCCGAGGTTCGCGGCGACGAGCGCCGCAACGGTGCCCTTGCCGGAGGCGGTCGGGCCGTCGATCGTGATGACCGGCGTCTGGTGAAAGGGTCGGGTCGATTTCATCGAGTCAGTCGGGTCAGGCCTTGGCGAGCGCAGTGAAGCGGTCGAAATAGTCGGGGAACGTCTTGCCGACGCACTTCGGATCGTTGATGCGCACCGGCACGCCGCCCAGGCTCACGAGCGAGAAGCACATCGCCATCCGGTGATCGTCGTACGTGTCGATTGCCGCATTCGGCGTCAGCGCCGCGGGCGGCGTGACCACCAGATAGTCCGGCCCTTCGTCGACCGTCGCGCCGACCTTGCGCAGTTCGGTCGCCATCGCCGCGATGCGGTCGGTTTCCTTCACGCGCCAGCTCGCGATGTTGCGCAGCGTGCTCGGGCCGTCGGCAAACAGCGCCGCGACCGCGATCGTCATCGCCGCGTCGGGAATCAGGTTGAAATCCATGTCGACCGGCTCGAGCTTGCCGTGGTCGTGGCCGATCCCGCGCACTTCGATCCAGTCGTCGCCCATCGTCACGTTCGCGCCCATCTGCATCAGCGCGTTCGCGAAGCCGACGTCGCCCTGGATGCTCGCGCGCCCCACGCCCTCGACGCGCAGCGGGCCGCCGCCGAGCGCGCCGGCCGCGAGGAAATACGACGCCGACGATGCATCGCCTTCGACCATGATCTGCCCCGGCGAGCGGTAGCGGGTGCCGGCCGGCACGATGAAGCGCTGCCAGCCGTCGCGCTCGACGGTCACGCCGAAACGCGCCATCAGCTTGATCGTGATCTCGATGTAGGGCTTCGAGATCAGCTCGCCGTCGACCTCGACGACGATCCGGCCGTCGTTCGACTTCACGAGCGGCAGCGTCATCAGCAGCGCGGTCAGGAACTGGCTCGACACGTCGCCGCGCACCTTGATCGGCGCATCGACCAGGATTGACGCCGGCTTGATGCGCAGCGGCGGAAAGCCTTCGTTCAGTTCGTAATCGATCTGCGCACCGATCTGCCGCAGCCCGTCGACGAGGTCGCCGATCGGCCGTTCGTGCATGCGCGGCACGCCGTGCACGCGATAGTCGCCGCCGTTGACCGCGAGCGCCGCGGTCAGCGGCCGCACGGCCGTGCCCGCGTTGCCGAGGAACAGGTCGGCCGTCTTCGCGGTGAACGCGCCGCGCGTGCCCGTGACGACGCAGGTGTCGCCGTCGCGCGCGAGCTTCACGCCCAGCTTGCCGAGCGCATCGAGCATCACGCGCGTGTCGTCGGAATCGAGCAGGTTGGTAATCGTCGTTTCGCCTTCGGCGAGCGCCGCGAGCAGCAGCACGCGGTTCGAAATGCTCTTCGAGCCGGGCAGGCGCACGGTGCCCGACGCACTGGAGTACGGGCCGAGATCGAGATAGTCCATGGGAATCGTCCTGTTATTTCTTGACCGGTTCGGCAGCGGGCTTGCCGCCACGCTCCTGCCACGCGCTGCGCGCGGCGCGCGAGCGCGTGAATACTGCTTCGAGCGCCGCGCCGTCGCCGGCGTCGATCGCCGCGCGCAGCCGCGCGAGCACGCGCGTGTAGCCGTCGAGTTCGTCGAGCAGCGCCGCGCGGTTCGCAACGCACACGTCGCGCCACATTTCCGGGCTCGACGCCGCGATGCGCGTGAAATCGCGGAAGCCGCCCGCCGCGTACGAGAATTTCAGTTCGGCGTCGGCCTCGCCGAGGATCTGCTCGACGAGCGCGAACGACAGCACGTGCGGCAGGTGGCTCACCGATGCAAACACGCGATCGTGCTGCGCGTCGCTCATCGTGCGGACATCGGCGCCCGTCGCGCGCCACATCGCGTCGATCCGCGCAACCGATCCGGTTGCGTTCTCGGGCAGCGGACACAGCACGACGTTGCGGCCGACGTACAGATCCGGCAGCGCGGCCTCGACGCCGCTCGATTCACGACCGGCGATCGGATGTCCCGGCACGAACTGCACGATCCGCGCGCCGAGCGCTTCGCGCGCGGCCGCGACGACATCGGATTTGGTGCTGCCGGCATCGGTGACGATCGTCGCGTCGTCGAGCCACGGCGCGATGCGCGCGAGCAGCGGGCCCGTCTGCGCGACGGGCGCGGCCAGCAGCACGAGATCGGCGCCGGCCAGCGCGTCGCGCAGCTGCGCGTCGTCGTCGAGCGCCGCCGCGCGATCGATCACGCCGAGCGACAGCGCGCGCTCGACCGACGCGCGCGAACGGCCGACGCCGACGATCTCGCCCGCGCCGCCCGGCGCGCGTTCGCGCAGCGCGCGGGCCAGCGATCCGCCGATCAGGCCGACGCCGAAGATGACCAGTTTGTTGAATGCAAAGCCTGACACGACAAGAGCCAAGTTACGCGCGCGGACCGCAGCCCGGCGCACGGAATTCCAGATCCCGGGCAACGGGCCCGCATCCGGCGCGACCTGCGCCGGGTGCCGCCCGAACCCGCCTTCGGCAGCGCCGCTCGGCCTGCCCTGCCCGCTTCGCGCAATGCCCGCGCGGGCATGCGCCGCCGCGCGTCATCGCGCGCGCGGATACGAACCGAGTACCTTCAGGAACGCGGCCTTCTGGCCCAGCTCCGCGAGCGCGGCCGCGACCGGCGCGTCGTCCCGATGCCCTTCGATGTCGATGTAGAAGTAGTACTCCCACGTGCCGACACGCGCCGGGCGCGACTCGAAGCGCGTCATCGACACGCCGTGCCGCGCGAGCGGTTCGAGCAGCTTGAACACGGCGCCCGGCTCGTTCTTCACCGACACGATCAGCGACGTCTGGTCGTGGCCGCTCGGCCCCGCCGGCTGCTTGCCGACGATCACGAAGCGCGTGCGGTTGTGCGGATCGTCCTGGATCAGCGAGAACGCGATCTGCAGGCCGTAGTGCGCGGCCGCGCGGTCGCCCGCAATCGCCGCCACCGTCGGATCGGCCGCCGCGAGGCGCGCGGCCTCGGCATTGCTCGATACTGCCTGACGCTCGAGCTGCGGCGCGTTCGCCGCGAGCCACTGCTGGCATTGCGCGAGCGCCTGTGCGTGCGCGCACACGCGCTTCACGCCGGCGAGCGTGCCGTTCTGCGTGAGCAGGTTGTGGTGGATCGGCAGCGCGAGCTCGCCGCTGATCAGCAACTGCGTCTGCAGCAGCAGATCGAGCGTGCGCGACACCGCGCCTTCGGTCGAATTCTCGACCGGCGCGACGCCGAACGCCGTGGCGCCCGCCTCGACCGAGCGGAACACCTCGTCGATCGACGGGCACGGCAGCCCTTCGATCGACTGGCCGAAATACTCGAACATCGCCTGTTCGGTATACGTGCCGACCGGCCCGAGGAACGCGACGTGGATCGTCTGCTCGAGCGCGCGGCTCGCGGCCATGATCTCGCGCCAGATCGCGCTGATGTGCGCGCTCGCGAGCGGGCCCGCGCTCATGTCCTGCAGCCGGGCGATCACCTGCAGCTCGCGTTCCGGCCGGAACACCGGCGCGTTGAAATGCTTCTTGACCTCGCCCACCTCCAGCGCCACCGCGGCGCGCTGGTTCAGGAGCGCGATCAGCTGCGCGTCGATCGCATCGATGCGGTCGCGCAGCGGTTTCAGGCGGGAATTCAGTTCGTCGTCCATGCGTAATTGCCGTGCTGTTGACCAGCACCGCCGCCGTCAGGCGCGGTGCTGCTCGAAATCCTTCAGATACTCGACGAGCGCCTTCACGCCCTCGAGCGGCACCGCGTTGTAGATCGACGCCCGCATGCCGCCGACGGACTTGTGGCCCTTCAGCTGCAGCAGCCCGCGCGCCTTTGCGCCGGCAAGGAAGTCTTCATTGCGCGTTTCGTCGGCCAGGAAAAAGGGCACGTTCATCCGCGAACGCGCCGCCGGCTCGACCTTGTTCAGATAGAAGCTGCTTGCGTCGATCGTGTCGTACAGCAGCTTCGCTTTTTCGATGTTGCGGGCCTCGATCGCCTTCAGGCCACCCTGCCGCTTCAGCCACTGGAACACAAGGCCGGCGATGTAGATCGCGTACGTCGGCGGCGTGTTGAACAGCGAATTGTTCGCGGCGACCGTCTTCCAGTCGAATGCCGACGGACAGATCGACAGCGCGCGGTCGAGCAGGTCCTCGCGGACGATCACGAGCGTCACGCCCGCCATCCCGATATTCTTCTGCGCGCCGCCGAACATGACGCCGTACTTCGCGACGTCCATCGGGCGCGACAGGATGTGCGACGACACGTCCGCGACGAGCGGCACATCGCCGAGGTCGGGAATCTCGAACGTCTCGACGCCGTCGATCGTTTCGTTCGTGCACAGGTGCACGTAGGCCGGATCGTCCGACAGCTGCCATTCGGCGCGAGCCGGCGCGCGCGTGTAGCCGGCGTCGGTCTTGCCGGTTGCGGCGAGATGCGGCGTGCCGTACTTCTTCGCCTCGCTGAACGACTTCTGCGACCACGAGCCCGTCACGACGAAATCGGCCGTCTTGCGCGTTCCCAGCAGGTTCATCGGCACAATCGCGTTCTCCGCGATGCCGCCGCCCTGCAGGAACAGGATCCGGTGGCTCGCCGGCACGTCGAGCAGCTCGCGCAGGTCCGCGAGCGCCGCTTCGTGGATCGACATGAACTCCTTGCCGCGATGGCTCATCTCCATCACGCTCATGCCGCTGCCATGCCAGTCGAGCATCTCGTCGGCTGCTTGCCGCAGCACTTCTTCGGGCATTGCCGCGGGGCCGGCGGAGAAATTAAAGACGCGCATCGTGAAAACCTCTGGAGGGACGCGGCCGGCTCGCCGCCGGCAAGTCAATGGCAAATGAGTGGCAAATGAGCCGCGCCGGAAAAGGAATGGCCGCTTGCGCTCGCGCGCAAACGGCCATTATCGCACTGTCGTCAGGCTCCCGCCAAACCCGGCGCGGCCGGGGGGCGGGCTGCGACGGCTTACTTGGCGGGCTTGACTGCCGCGACTTCCTTGTCGGCCTGCGCGCGCGTCGCCTGGATCGCTTGCGGCATGTACTTCTGCATCAGGCCGTTGACCACGTCGCGGCCAACCTGATCCTGAACCTGGATGAACTTGCGGCCCGTCGGGCTCTTGTAGAACGTCGTCAGATCCTTGATTTCCGACGTGCTGTAGTACTTCGCGTACGCGTCGTACTGAGCCTGCATCGCGTCGCTGCTGAACGCCGGCGTCGTGAACACCTTGCCTGCGCCGTCGACCAGCTTCGGCACCGCGTTCTTCTGCAGCGTCGGAACGGCAGCCTGCTTCTGCTTGTCGTTCATCGTCTTGTTTTCCGACAGCGCGTCCGACAGGATCGCCGGAACCAGCTGCTTTGCCTGCATTTCGGCGCTGTTGCCGATTGCCGACACGAGCTTCGGCGCGTCGATCGCGTCGAGCAGATCCTTGATCGCCGCCTTCTTGTCGGCGTCGATCGGCGCAGCTGCCGCTGCGGGCGCCGGTGCGGAATTCGACAGCGCTTGCGCCATCGCGAACGTCGGCACCAGTGCGGCCAGCAGGACCAGTTGCTTGAATTGCTTTTGCATCATCACTCCCTTCTTGGAAATATGAATGGGTACTTCGCCGCACGCCGCGCATCTTCTCATGGCGCGCCTGCGTGCGGCCGCTCGAGAGTCACATCCTGATCAGGCTTCGCCGTCCGACGCCTCGTCGGCCTCGCCGTCGCCCTCTTCGGCTTCCGCGATCTGCTGCAGGCCGGAGAGCTTGGTACCCTCGTCGAGGCTGATGAGTGTAACACCTTGCGTAGCCCGTCCCATCTCGCGGATCTCGGACACGCGCGTGCGGATCAGCACGCCGGCGGTCGTGATCAGCATGATCTGGTCTTCGGCATCGACGAGCGTCGCGGCGACCACCTTGCCATTGCGCTCGGACGTCTGGATCGCGATCATGCCCTTCGTGCCGCGGCCGTGACGCGTGTACTCGGTGATCGGCGTGCGCTTGCCGTAGCCGTTCTCGGTCGCGGTGAGCACGGTCTGCTCCTCGCTGCCCGCGACCAGCAGCGCGATGACCTGCTGCCCGTCCTCGAGCTGCATGCCGCGCACGCCGCGCGCCTCGCGCCCCATCGGACGCACGTCGTTCTCGTCGAAGCGCACGGCCTTGCCGGCGTCGGAGAACAGCATCACGTCGTGCGCGCCGTCGGTGATCGACGCACCGATCAGGTAATCGCCTTCGTCGAGACCGACCGCGATGATGCCCTTCTTCATCGGACGGCTGAATGCCTCGAGCGGCGTCTTCTTCACGGTGCCGAGCGACGTCGCCATGAACACGAACTTGTCGGCCGAGAATTCCTTGACCGGCAGCACGACGTTGATCTTCTCGCCGTCCTGCAGCGGGAACATGTTGACGATCGGGCGGCCGCGCGAGTTGCGCGAGCCCTGCGGCACTTCGTAGACCTTGACCCAGTACACGCGGCCGCGGTTCGAGAAGCACAGCATGTAGTCGTGCGTGTTCGCGATGAAGAGCGTCTCGATCCAGTCGTCTTCCTTCATCTGCGTCGCCTGCTTGCCGCGGCCGCCGCGCTTCTGCGCGCGGTACTCGGACAGCGGCTGCGACTTCACGTAGCCGGAGTGCGACATCGTGACGACCATGTCCTGCGGCGTGATCAGGTCTTCGGTGTTCAGCTCTGTCGCGTTCAGCTCGATCTTCGAGCGGCGCGCGTCGCCGAACTCGGCCTTCACCGAGGTCAGCTCCTCGCGGATCATCGTCGTGATCCGCTCGGGGCGAGCCAGGATATCCAGCAGGTCTGCGATCTGCGCCATCACGTCGCGGTATTCGCCGATGATCTTGTCCTGCTCGAGGCCCGTCAGGCGCTGCAGGCGCATCTGCAGGATTTCCTGGGCCTGCGTGTCGGACAACTTGTACAGGCCGTCGCCCTGCATGCCGAACGCGGGGTTCAGCCCTTCCGGACGATACGCGTCACGGCCGCCCGCCGTGGCGTTCTCGGTCTCGGCGCGCGTCAGCATCTCGCGCACGAGCGACGAATCCCACGCCTTCGCCATCAGCTCCTGCTTCGCGATCGGCGGCGTCGGCGCGGCCTTGATGATCGCGATGAACTCGTCGATGTTCGCGAGCGCGACCGCGAGGCCTTCGAGCACGTGGCCGCGTTCGCGCGCCTTGCGCAGTTCGTAGATCGTCCGGCGCGTGAGCACTTCGCGGCGGTGCGCGAGGAAGCACTGAAGGATTTCCTTCAGGTTGAGCAGCTTCGGCTGGCCGTCGACGAGCGCGACCATGTTCATGCCGAACGTGTCCTGGAGCTGGGTCGCCTTGTACAGGTTGTTCAGCACCACTTCCGGCACTTCACCGCGCTTCAGCTCGATCACGACGCGCATGCCGCTCTTGTCGGACTCGTCGCGGATGTCGGAGATGCCCTCGAGCTTCTTCTCGTTGACGAGCTCGGCGATCCGCTCGAGCAGCGAGCGCTTGTTGACCTGGTACGGCAGCTCGTCGACGATGATCGCCATCCGCTGGCCGCGGTCGATCTCCTCGAAGTGCGTGGCCGCGCGCATCACGACGCGGCCGCGCCCGGTGCGGTAGCCGTCGCGAACGCCGGCGACGCCGTAGATGATGCCCGCCGTCGGGAAGTCCGGCGCCGGGATGATCTCGATCAGCTCGTCGATCGTCGCTTCCGGGTTGTGCAGCAGGTGCTGGCACGCGTCGACGACTTCGTTCAGGTTGTGCGGCGGGATGTTGGTCGCCATGCCGACCGCGATGCCCGACGAGCCGTTGATCAGCAGGTTCGGGATGCGCGACGGGAGGATCAGCGGCTGCATCTCGCTGCCGTCGTAGTTCGGGCCGAAATCGACGGTTTCCTTGTCGATGTCGGACAGCAACTCGTGACCGATCTTCGCCATGCGAATTTCGGTGTAACGCATCGCGGCGGCGTTGTCGCCGTCGATCGAGCCGAAGTTGCCTTGCCCGTCGACCAGCATGTAGCGCAGCGAGAAATCCTGCGCCATCCGCACGATCGTTTCGTAGACCGCGCTGTCGCCGTGAGGGTGGTATTTACCGATCACGTCGCCGACGATACGCGCCGACTTCTTGTAGGCCCGGTTCCAGTCGTTGTTCAGTTCGTGCATCGCGAACAGGACGCGCCGGTGCACGGGTTTCAGGCCATCGCGGACATCCGGGAGGGCACGTCCGACGATCACGCTCATCGCGTAATCGAGATACGAACGGCGCATTTCCTCCTCAAGGGAGGTGGGCAGGGTCTCTTTGGCGAATTGATCCATGTATCCGTATCTTTTCGGAGCGAAGACGGGAACGCCTTTCGCGTGAGCGCTGCATGCGCAACGCAACGCGAGATTCTAACATGCGCCCTTCTCAGGCCAATTCGCCTCCCCCTCTATATAAGAATGGCGAAAATCTGCGCAGCGGAGAAAAGGGCAGCACGCACCCCATGCACCCGTTTCGTGCCCGCATGTAAACGATCAGCACTCGACCGCGCAAATCCGCCGTCACACTCTTGACAATCTCTAAAAGTTGCGGCAGGCCGGTGTTGCGCATGCACCACAAACGCGGAGGTGATCTTGGGGTGGGGAGGATTTTTTTTCGTAGGAAGGGAACGATATGGCAAAATGCCAACGCACTGAAAGTTAGACGCTGCTCGAAGTCTACACAGAGCGGCGCCGCGTTTTTTGTGCCGCACCAATGTTATACTTCGAGCAATGTATGACTTGTCATCGTCAACAGGCTCGCAGTAAACCTGCGGTAATCTCAATTTCGAGAGGAGAAATATGAATAAACTTTCAAAGCTCGCGTTCATTGCAGCTACCGCAGTTATGGCTGCATCCGCTTCGGCACAGTCGGTGCCGGCGTCGCGACAAGCCGTGAACGACAATTGGGTGAATGGTACCGGCGAATACGTGTGGATGAACGGCACGAACGAGCTTTGCTGGCGCGATGCGTTCTGGACGCCGGCCACCGCCAACGCCAAGTGCGATGGCGCACTGGTCGCCCAGGCACCGGCACCGGCTCCGGTCGCACCGGCAGCTCCGGCAATCACGAGCCAGAAGATCACGTATCAGGCCGACGCACTGTTCGACTTTGACAAGGCAACGCTGAAGCCGCTGGGCAAGCAGAAGCTGGACGATCTGGCTTCGAAGATCGAAGGCATGAACACGGAAGTGGTCGTCGCAACGGGCTACACGGACCGCATCGGTTCGGACAAGTACAACGACCGCCTGTCGCTGCGCCGTGCGCAAGCCGTGAAGTCGTACCTGGTCAGCAAGGGTGTCCCGGCCAACAAGGTCTACACGGAAGGCAAGGGCAAGCGCAACCCGGTCACGACCGGCTGCAACCAGAAGAACCGCAAGCAACTGATCGCCTGCCTCGCACCGGATCGCCGCGTGGAAGTCGAAGTTGTCGGTACGCAAGAAGTGCAGAAGACGACCGTTCCGGCGCAGTAAGCCACGGTCTCCGACTGCTTCAAAGCCCCGCCTCGGCGGGGCTTTTTCATTGACGCCCGTCCGGGCGCTCGCTGGCCTCGCCGTCCGCCCGCTTATATACTCGGGGCTTGATGCAGCGAAGCACCGCCCTCCTTCCGTAGCCCGTTTGCCGACATGACCAACGCCGATCCGCACGAACTCCAGAAATTCAGCGACCTCGCCCATCGGTGGTGGGATCCGAATGCCGAATTCAAGCCGCTGCACGACCTGAACCCGGTCCGGCTCGGCTGGATCGACGCGCATGCGCATCTGGCCGGCAAGCGCGCGCTCGACATCGGCTGCGGCGGCGGCATCCTGTCCGAATCGATGGCGGGACTCGGCGCGCAGGTGAAGGGAATCGACCTGTCCACCGAAGCGCTCGGCGTCGCCGACCTGCACAGCCTCGAAAGCGGCGTGACGGTCGACTACGAGGCGATCGCAGCGGAAGCGCTCGCCGCCCGCGAACCCGGCACCTATGACGTGGTCACGTGCATGGAGATGCTCGAGCATGTGCCGTCGCCGGCCAAAGTCGTCGAGGCCTGCGCGACGCTCGTCAAGCCGGGCGGCTGGGTGTTCTTCTCGACGCTGAACCGCAACCTGAAGTCCTATCTGTTTGCCGTGATCGGCGCCGAGTACATCGCGCAGATGCTGCCGAAGGGGACGCACGATTACGCGCGCTTCATCCGTCCGTCGGAACTGGCGAGCTTCATTCGCGCGACCGACCTGCACATCGTCGAGATCAAGGGCATCACGTACCATCCGCTCGGCAAGCGCTTTGCGCTGTCGAACGATACCGACATCAACTATCTCGTCGCGTGCCGTCGCAGCGCGTGACCACGACCCGACCGGCATGACGACTCCCTTTTCACCCGCCCGGGCCACGCTCGACGAACCGCGCCTGCAAGGCTGCGATGCGGTGCTGTTCGATCTCGACGGCACGCTCGCCGACACGGCCCCCGATCTCGCGGCCGCCGTCAACAAGATGCAGCGCGTGCGCGGGCTGCCCGAGACGCCGCTCGACGTGCTGCGGCCGCTGGCGTCCGCCGGTGCGCGCGGCCTGCTCGGCGGCGCCTTCGGCATCGGCCCGGACGCGGCCGACTACGACGCGATGCGCGACGAGTTCCTGGTCAACTACGCTACCGACCTCTGCGTGCACACGGCGCTGTTTCCCGGCATCGACACGCTGCTCGACGAGCTCGACGCGCGCGGCGTGCGCTGGGGCATCGTCACGAACAAGGCGATGCGACTCACCGAACCGCTCGTCGGTTTGCTCGGCCTCGGCGCGCGCGCCGCGTGCGTCGTCGGGGGCGACACAACGCCGCACCCGAAGCCCCACCCCGCCCCGCTGCTGCATGCGGCCGGACGGCTGACGCTTGCGCCCGAGCGCATCGTGTATGTCGGCGACGACTTGCGCGACATTCAGGCCGGCAGCGCGGCTGGCATGGCGACGATCGCGGCCGCGTACGGCTATTGCGGCGACGGCGCCGCGCCGGCGGACTGGCAGGCACAGCATCTCGTCGCGACGACGCAGGAATTGCGCGAGCTGCTGCGCGATGTTGGGCTATAATGATTGATCTTATCCGCGGGGGCGACCTGGTTTCGACAGGGGTTGTGAAGCGGCTAGGGCATGTCGAGGACCCGTCACCTCGTTAATCAATGGGAAAAACGTAACTGCAAACGACGATACGTTCGCACTGGCAGCCTAAGGGCCGCCGTCCTCTGCCTAGTTCACTGACGGGCTAGCGTCGCAAGACCGGTAGCAATACCGCCAGAGGTCATATACGTCAGTTAAGCCTGGGCGGCGTCGCGACGCCAAGGTCGAAAATCTAGCGAATCGCCGTAGTGCAGCGTGTTCGTCCGCGTCGCTGCGGTTAAATCAAATGACAGAACTAAACATGTAGAACTGGTCGTGGAGCGCTTCTGGACGCGGGTTCGATTCCCGCCGCCTCCACCATATACGCGCTTCCTCGTCTGACGAGGAATGTGAAGAAACCCCGGTCGTCGCACGACGCCGGGGTTTTGTTTTTTCACGGTCGCTGCGGTTCGCCGATCGCTGCTGTCTGATGTAACGCCCCGCTCGACGTCGCACCACTTCCCGCCTTCATCCTGCCATCGCAGCAGGCGCTGCCGGACACGTAAATGACTGTAACAACCAACGTGTCGGAACGCGCGCTGGCCCACTATGCTTGATCTGACGGCGGACGTCTCGATCGCCGCTTTCCACTTCCACCGCACCGCTCGAATCCCGACAGGAGCCCGTCGATGCGATTGCCTGAATGGATGCTGTTCCTGCGTACCTGGCTGCGCAATCCGCGTCGCGTCGGCGCGCTCGCGCCGTCGAGTCCGGCGCTCGCCACACTGATGACCGCGCAGATCCCGCACGACAGCGCAGCCGTGATCGAACTCGGCGCAGGCACCGGCGTCTTCACCCGCGCGCTGCTGGCTCGCGGCGTGGACAGCAACCGGCTGGTGCTGGTCGAAGCCGATCCCGCTTTCGCCGGCGCGTTGCGACGCCAGTTCCCCACGTTGCGCGTGATGCAGATGGATGCAACCGAGCTGGGCATGACGGGCGGCTTCTTCGGCGCCGAGCAAGCGCACGCGATCGTAAGCGGACTGCCGCTCGTCGCAATGCCCGTCGAACAGGCGGTCGCGATCGTTCAAGGGGCGTTTGCGCACCATCTGGACGCCGGCGGCGCGTTCTATCAATTCACGTATGCGCCGCGCTGCCCGATCCCCGCGCGCCATCTCGAAGCGATCGGCATTCGTGCCGCACGAGTCGGCATCGCGTGGATGAACTTCCCGCCCGCCTTCGTGTACCGCTTCGAACGACAGGCCGAAGGGGCCGCCGATTCGTGGCCCGGCACCTGGCAGCAGGCCGCACTCTTGCAGGGTCGGCCGCTGCCCGCCGGCGCAGCGCGCGCCCGCACGGAAAGACGCGAATTGCCTGCCGCGCCAACGGCGGACGGCGCCACCGCGGCACGGGGCCGCTGACGCCTGTCCGACCGGAACGCGAACCTGGCGAGCATTCCGGTCGCGGCACCGGTCGGCCCGCGATCACTCACCCGGCGCGCGGCGCGACCGATCGTCGCACCCACCGCGCCACATACCGCCTGGCGGCTTAGCTGCCGCGATACAGCGACTTCATTTCGTCGGCACTTGCCGGGCGCACGCCCGCGGCACGCGAACCCGATGCCGATGCGCCGTGCGCTTGTGCGCCGTAGCCGCTGACGTCGACACCCTGAGCCTGTGCAACGGCATTTTGCTGCTGCTCGGCGATACGGGCGGTCGCGGCCTGGATCGCCTCCGGATAATGCGGATCTTCACCGCGTGCCGAGTTGTAGCCAGCCTGCTGGAGCTGAACCAGTTCGGCGCGCACTTGTGCACGGGTGATTTGCGAGCCCGACTGCGCGAACGACACGACCGGGGCAACGATTGCAGCAGCAACGACAACAGCTTGAATGAGCGCCTTCATGATGACCTACCTCCAGATTTGTCCGTTTTTCGCGGTGAACGCCTCGTTCATCGCTGACAACTGAAGTTTATGTAGGCAGTTGCTTAAGAATAAGGCAGGTTTCGGGAACACATACTTCCTGGATACGGGTTAACCACTATAACGGTGACGTTCCCCTCTTCCAGGCCTGATCGCCCCGACCATGCCCACCTCGTGTCGCGGACAGGCGGCGCGCCGGCGAACCGCATCAATCGCTGCCCGAAATGCACAAGCCCCGCGAAGCGGGATGCTTCGCGGGGCTTGCAGTCAATTCGGCGGATGTCCCACGGTCGGAAAGCCGCGCGACCATCGGACCGCATCCGGCCAACTCTGTCGCACCGTCCGTGCGGCGCGACCGGATGAATCGCACAAACGCGCCCGGTCAGGCTCCGTCACGCATGCCCAGCGGTGCGCACGCGCTGAAGCCCGACCCGTGTGTTACTCGCCATCCATCGGACATTTCAGGTTGCAGCCGTTCGGATCGCCCAAGTCGCCCTTGCGGCGCAGCGTGGACTTCTTGCCGGTCTGATATTTCTTCGACGCATCCGACGCCGCGAACGGCATCTGCGGATGTTCGTTCAGGCGGAACTGGTCGTTCAGGATGCCGCCGGGCACACCCGGCGAATTCTGCGCAAACGCGAACGGCGAAACGGCGACCAGCAGGCCCGCGGTCAACGCTGCCGCGGCAAGGGGAACGGAAAGTTTCATGGCGGGACGACGCCTGAACGGCGTGCTTGTTGGAACGTTGATCAAGCGGCAAGCGTAGCGCAAAACCCCGGCCCCTGCAGCGCGGTTCGATCGCGCACCCGTTACCGTGCGTTGCCGCCACCCGCGGCACCGGCGTCGTCGCCGGCGAGCCCCGCCGCGACGCTCGTCAGCGTGCCGCATGCAGCCGGATCGTAGCCGTCGAGACGCGCGACGCGCTCGACGTAGCGCGCATCGCGCAACAGCGCGAGCACGCCTGCGAGCGGCCGTTCGTCGAGCCGCGCGCGCTCGCATGCGAAGTAGTAATCCTCGTCGACGACCGGGATGAAATCGAGCCCGAAATGATGCGCGGCCGGCTCGACGCCGAAACCGAGGTCGGCCATCCCGCTCGCGACGAACGCCGCGATCGCCGAATGGGTCAGTTCCGCCGACTCATAACCGTTGATGCGCTCCGGATCGACGCCGATGCCGCGCAGTGCGAGATCCAGCAGCATGCGCGTGCCCGAGCCCGGCTGCCGGTTGACGAAGCGTATGTCGTCGCGCGCGAGATCGGACAGCCCGCGAACCTGTTTCGGATTGCCGCGCGGCAGAAATAATCCTTGCTTGCGGCGCGTCAGGTGAATAAGCACGTGACGGGCGTCGTCGAGCCATGGCTGGTAGATCTGCGCGCACTGTTCGCGGAACGCGCCGCGCGGCAGATGAAACCCCGCCAGCTCGCACTCGCCGCGCGCGAGCGCCGTCACGGCCTCGACGCTCTCGCGATACTTGATGTCGACCGCCGCGTGCGCTTCGACGAGCGCCGACACGAGGGCCGCAACCGCGTAGCCGTGCGACGCATGGATGCGCACGGCGCCGTCGCGTTGTGCGAGCCGCCGGTTCAGGTCGCTCGCGACTTCGGCCGCCAGCGCGCGCAGGTTCCCGTCGAGACGGTTGCGCGCGAGGCGCTGCGCATCGACGACCGCCTGCCCGAGTTCGGACAGCGTCGAGCCCTTGCCCCGCGCGGTCTCGATCAATGCACCGCCGACGCAGGCCTCCAGCGCGCGCAGCAGCCCCCACGCATGCCGGTACGACAACCCCTTGGCCTGCGCCGCCTGCGCGATGCTGCCTGTCCGGGCGACGAGCTCGAGCAGCGGCGCGACGTCCGACAGGCTTGCCGTGCCGCCGTGGCTGTCGCGTACGAGCAGATATGCGTCGCATTCGACTCGAATCATTTATGCACTCCGTTTTCCTATTGCGACCATCCAGCGTTCCGCTTATCGTTGGCCAAAATCCATCAAAACGAAGTCGGCATGCGCGAAATATGAAATTGCAGCGCATATGAGACTTTGGAGGAGCATAGCAGATGTCCCCGAATTCCCAAGCGCCAGACGCGCTCGTCGAGCGACACGCGCGCCCCGGCCGGTCGCTCGTCGCGATCCTGCACGCGATCCAGGACGATGCCGGCTACGTGCCGTCAGGCTGCGTCGCGCCGCTCGCGAAGGCGCTGAACCTGTCGCGCGCCGAGGTTCACGGCGTCCTCACCTATTACCACCATTTCCGCACCGCGCCGCCCGCGCGCGTGACGATCCAGATGTGCCGCGCCGAGGCGTGCCGCAGCATGGGCTGCGAAGCGCTCGCCGCCCATGCGGAAGCACGCACCGGCTGCCGGTTCGACGCCGCGCACGGCGATGCATCGCAGGCAGCCGCATCGGCACGCGTCGCGCCGGGCGACGTGGCGCTCGAATCGGTCTACTGCCTCGGGCTTTGCGCGCAGTCGCCGTCGCTGACGGTCAATGGCGTGCTGCACGCCAAGGTCACGCCGGAAAAATTCGACGCGCTGCTGGCCGACGCCGTCGCACATGCGAAGGAGGCCGTGTGAACAACCCCCACGCTCACATTCGTTCGCTGCCCCCCGAGGGGGCGGCTGCCTCCCTTGGGGCGGCCCGGCGGGAGGCAGCGACGACCCGCATCTACGTCCCGCGCGATTCGTCCGCGCTGGCGCTCGGCGCCGATGCGCTCGCCGCCGCGATCGTCGCGGAAGCCGAACGGCGCGGCGTCGCGATCGACCTCGTCCGCAACGGCTCGCGCGGCCTGCTGTGGCTCGAGCCGCTCGTCGAGGTCGGCACGGCGGCCGGCCGCGTCGGCTATGCGAATCTGTCTGCGGCCGACGTGCCCGCGCTGTTCGACGCCGGCTGGCTCGACGGCGGCGCGCACCCGAGCAGCGTCGGCCTCGTCGACGCGCTGCCGTATCTCGCGCGCCAGCAGCGGCTCACGTTCGCACGCATCGGCCTCACCGATCCGCTGTCGATCGACGACTACCTGCGGCACGACGGTCTCGCCGGCCTGAAGAACGCGCTCGCGCTCGACGGCGACGCCGCGTGCGAAACGCTGATCGAATCGGGCCTGCGCGGCCGCGGTGGCGCGGCGTTCCCGGCCGGCATCAAGTGGCGCACCGTCCGCCAGGCGAGCGCAAAGCAGAAATACATCGTATGCAACGCAGATGAAGGCGATTCGGGCACGTTCTCCGATCGCCTGATCATGGAAAGCGATCCGTACTGCCTGATCGAAGGGATGATCATCGCCGGCATCGCGACCGGCGCGACGATCGGCTACATCTATGTGCGCAGCGAATATCCGCACGCGATCGCGACGCTCGACGCGGCAATCGCACGCGCACGCGACGCCGGCTGGCTCGGCGAACACGTGCTCGGCTCCGCGCACGCGTTCGAGCTGCACGTCGCGAAAGGCGCGGGCTCGTATGTCTGCGGCGAGGAAACGGCGCTGCTCGAATCGCTCGAAGGCAAGCGCGGCGTCGTGCGCGCGAAGCCGCCGCTGCCCGCGCTTGCCGGCCTGCACGGCCAGCCGACCGTCATCAACAACGTGATCACGCTCGCGACCGCGCCGGTGATCTTCGCGCGGGGCGCCTCGTTCTACCGCGATTACGGGATGGGCCGCTCGCGCGGCACGCTGCCGTTCCAGCTCGCCGGCAACATCCGGCACGGCGGCCTCGTCGAGCTCGCGTTCGGCGTCACGCTGCGCGAGCTGCTGTTCGAATTCGGCGGCGGCACCGCGACCGGCCGGCCCGCGCGCGCCGCGCAGGTCGGCGGCCCGCTCGGCACCTACCTGCCCGAGCATCAATGGGACGTGCCGCTCGACTACGAGGCCTATGCGGCAATCGGCGCCGTCGTCGGCCACGGCGGCATCGTGCTGCACGACGACACGTCGAACCTCGCCGAGCTCGCCGAATACGCGATGAAATTCTGCGCGATCGAATCGTGCGGCAAATGCACGCCGTGCCGGATCGGCTCGACGCGCGGCGTCGAGACGATCGCCCGGATCCGCCACGGCGACACGTCGGAACGCCAGGTCACGCTGCTGCGCGACCTGTGCGACACGATGCTCGCCGGCTCGCTCTGCGCGATGGGCGGGATGACACCGTACCCGGTGCTGTCCGCGCTCGATCACTTCCCCGAAGATTTCGGTCTCGCCGCCGGCAAGGATGCCGCGCCGGGCCCGACCCAGGCCGCGGCCTGACCACGATGGAGCCTCGCATGTCCCTCGATACGATCAACGCCCGCCAGGGCGGCTGCGGCTCGGGCCAATGCGCGTGCAAGAGCGCCGCGCAGGCGCGCGCACGCGACCCGTTCGACGAAACCGACTACGGCACGCCGCAGCGCCACGCCGACACCGACGTCACGCTTGAAATCGACGGCCAGCCCGTGACGGTGCCGGCCGGCACGTCGGTGATGCGCGCGGCGATCGAAGCCGGCGTCAACGTGCCGAAGCTGTGTGCGACCGATTCGCTCGAGCCGTTCGGCTCGTGCCGCCTGTGCCTCGTCGAGATCGAAGGCCGGCGCGGCTATCCGGCATCGTGCACGACGCCGGCCGAAGCCGGCATGAAGGTCCGCACGCAGTCCGACAGGCTGCAGTCGCTGCGCCGCAACGTGATGGAGCTGTACATCTCCGATCACCCGCTCGACTGTCTCACCTGCCCCGCCAACGGCGACTGCGAGCTGCAGGACATGGCGGGCGTCGTCGGCCTGCGCGAGGTGCGCTACGGCTTCGATGGCGCGAATCATCTGCGCGATCAAAAGGACGAATCGAATCCGTACTTCACCTACGACCCGTCGAAGTGCATCGTCTGCAACCGCTGCGTGCGCGCGTGCGAGGAAACGCAAGGCACGTTTGCGCTGACGATCGCCGCGCGCGGCTTCGAATCGCGCGTCGCCGCCGGCGAGAGCGAGTCGTTCATGGCGTCCGAATGCGTGTCGTGCGGCGCGTGCGTCGCCGCCTGCCCGACCGCGACGCTGCAGGAAAAATCGGTCGTCCAGCTCGGGCAGGCCGAACACTCGGTCGTCACCACCTGTGCGTACTGCGGCGTCGGCTGCTCGTTCAAGGCCGAGATGAAGGGCACGCAGGTCGTGCGGATGACGCCGCACAAGAACGGGCTCGCGAACGAAGGCCACGCGTGCGTGAAGGGACGTTTCGCGTGGGGTTACGCGACGCACAAGGACCGCATCACGAAGCCGATGATCCGCGAGAAGATCACCGACCCGTGGCGCGAAGTGAGCTGGGACGAAGCGCTCACCTATGCGGCGACGCAGTTCCGCCGGCTGCAGGCGACGTACGGCCGCGACTCGATCGGCGGCATCACGTCGTCGCGCTGCACGAACGAGGAAACCTATCTCGTGCAGAAACTCGTGCGCGCGGCGTTCGGCAACAACAACGTCGACACCTGCGCACGCGTGTGCCATTCGCCGACGGGCTACGGCCTCAAGACGACGCTCGGCGAATCGGCCGGCACGCAGACCTTCGCGTCGGTCGGCCAGGCCGACGTGATCGTCGTGATGGGCGCGAACCCGACCGACGGCCACCCCGTGTTCGGCTCGCGGCTGAAGCGGCGCGTGCGCGAAGGCGCGAAGCTGGTCGTCATCGACCCGCGCCGCATCGACGTGGTCGACGGCCCGCACGTGAAGGCCACGCATCACCTGCAGCTGCGCCCCGGCACCAACGTCGCGATCGTCAACGCGCTCGCCCACGTGATCGTCACCGAGGGGCTCGTCGACGAAGCGTTCGTCGCCGAACGCTGCGAGACGCGCGCATTCGAGCAATGGCGCGAGTTCGTCTCACGCGCCGATAATTCGCCCGAAGCGACCGCGGACGTGACGGGCGTGCCGGCCGAGCAGGTGCGCGCCGCCGCGCGCCTCTACGCGACGGGCGGCAATGCCGCGATCTATTACGGCCTCGGCGTGACCGAGCATGCGCAAGGCTCGACGACGGTGATGGGGATCGCGAACCTCGCGATGGCGACCGGCAACATCGGCCGCGAAGGTGTCGGCGTCAATCCGCTGCGCGGCCAGAACAACGTGCAGGGCTCGTGCGACATGGGCTCGTTCCCGCACGAGCTGCCCGGCTACCGGCATATCGGCGACGCGAGCGTGCGCGCGCTGTTCGAGGACGCATGGTCGGCAAAGCTGCAGCCGGAACCGGGCCTGCGCATTCCGAACATGTTCGACGCGGCGCTCGACGGCAGCTTCAAGGGGCTGTACTGCCAGGGCGAGGACATCGTGCAGTCGGACCCGAACACGCAGCATGTGTCGGCCGCGCTGTCGTCGATGGAATGCATCGTCGTGCAGGACATCTTCCTGAACGAGACGGCGAAGTACGCGCACGTGTTCCTGCCCGGCTCGTCATTCCTCGAGAAGGACGGCACGTTCACGAACGCGGAGCGCCGCATCTCGCGCGTGCGCAAGGTGATGCCGCCGCTCGCCGGCTACGCGGACTGGGAAGTGACGCTGATGCTTTCCCGCGCGCTCGGCTACGAGATGGATTACGCGCATCCGTCGGAGATCATGGACGAGATCGCGCGACTCACGCCGACGTTCACGGGCGTGTCCTACGCGAAGCTCGACGCGCTCGGCAGCATCCAGTGGCCGTGTAACGAGCACGCGCCGGAAGGCACGCCGACGATGCACATCGACACGTTCGTACGCGGCAAGGGCAGGTTCGTGATCACGCAGTTCATTCCGACGCCGGAAAAGGTCACGCAACGCTATCCGCTGATCCTGACGACGGGCCGCATCCTGTCGCAGTACAACGTCGGCGCGCAGACGCGCCGCACCGACAACGTGCGGTGGCACGAAGAGGACCGTCTCGAGATCCATCCGCACGATGCGGAAGACCGCGGGATCCGGACCGGCGACTGGGTCGGCATCGAATCGCGCGCCGGGCAGACCGTACAGCGCGCGCTCGTGACCGAACGGATGCAGCCGGGCGTCGTTTACACGACGTTCCACTTCCCCGAATCAGGCGCGAACGTGATCACGACCGACAGCTCGGACTGGGCGACGAACTGCCCCGAGTACAAGGTGACGGCCGTGCAGGTGATGCCGGTCGCGCAGCCTTCCGACTGGCAGCGTGCGTATGCGCGCTTCAACGCCGAACAGCTCGACCTGCTCGAGCGCCGTGCGGGCGCCACCACCGGCAAGTGAGGACGCGATGGATACCGGACACCTGATCGACATGGCCAACCAGATCGGCGAATTCTTCGCGTCGATGCCCGATCGCGACGAAGCGCTGGCCGGCATCGCCGACCACATCCGGCGCTTCTGGGAACCACGGATGCGCCGCGCGCTGCTGGCGGCGCTCGACGACCCGGCCGGCGCTGCAGCGCAGCGCGCCGCGCCGATCGTGCGCGACGCGATCGCCGCCTATCGCGACACGCTGACGCCCGCCGCCGCGCCGGCCTGACCGAGCACGGGGCCCGTTCACGCCAATGACAGGCTTGTGCGGGCCCTACGCAGACAGCGACACACCGGCGAACCAGCTTTCGCAGTGCCGCAGCAACGCGTTCGCGTCGGACGCCGGGCGCCCGCGCGCGGCGATATAGCCGTCGGGCCGCAGCAGGTAGAACGACGGCCGCGACCGGCCGTAGGCTTCCGCGAGCCCCGCCGCGCCGTCGCCTGCGGTATCGGAGACGCGCCAGACGCGCACCGCGCCCGGCATGATCCGCTCGAGCGATTGCACGAGCGCCTGCGCTTCTGCCGCGGCGGGCGGCGTCTCGCCCGCCCCGCCCTGCGGCGGATCCTCGAGCAGCAACAGCGTGAAGCCGGTTGGCTCGTGCAGGTCGAAGAGCCGCGCGATGCCCGGTGCCTGCCCGAGCGGCCCGTCGACCACGTGCACGAGCGCATCGGGCGCTCGCTCACCCGCGCGCGGGCCGCCATCGAGCACGCGCTCGAGCGTCAGCGGACTCTTCCGGTATTGCACCCCCAATTCGCTGACCGTTAGCCGCACCGCGTCGCGCATCGGACCGAACGACGACAGCAGCGGCACGACGTGGTCGCGCAGCAGCTTCATCGGCCCGCGGTCGGCCTCGACGATCTGCGTGAGGAAACTCGTCTGCCGCAGCACGTCGCGCTCGATCGGATGACGCTCCGCGTGATACGTATCGAGCAGCCGCTCCGACGCGCCCGCGCCCAGCACCCGCGCGAGCTTCCAGCCGAGATTGAACGCTTCCTGGATGCCGGTGTTCATCCCCTGCGCGCCGGCCGGACTGTGCACGTGTGCGGCGTCGCCCGCGAAGAACACGCGGTCGTGCCGCAACTGCTCGACCATGCGGCTGTGCAGGCGGAAATAGGCCGACCACGTGAGGTCGCTCAGCACGATCGACGTTCCGACGCGCGAGCGCACGATCTGCTGGCACTGCGCAAGCGACGGACCGCGCTCATCGGGCGGCGCGCCGCCCTCGGGCGGGCGATCCGCGACCAGGCGGTAGCGCCCGTCGCCCATCGGAAACAGGCCCGCGATGCCGTCCGGCGCCGTGAACAGGTGAATCTCGTCGTCCGGCCAATCGGGAATCGCGGCGAGATCGGCGAGCAGGAACGTCTGCTCGAACGGCCGGCCGATGAAGCCGACGCCGAGCAGATGGCGCACCGTGCTGTGCGCGCCGTCCGCGGCGATCAGGTACGACGGCGCGAACCGCTCGTCGCCGCCGCGTGCGTCGCAGATCGTCACGTCGAGCGACGTGCCACCCGAGCCGCCCGTGTTGCACGCGGTCAGCGTCCGGCCCCGCTCGACGGTCACGCCGAGGCCGGCGAGATGCTCGGCGAGCAGCCGCTCGGTGACGCTCTGGTCGAGGAACAGCAGATACGGGTAGCGCGTCTGCAGCGGATCGAAATCGAGCCGCGCGATCACGCGGCCTTCTGCGTGCAGCGCCGCCGCGTGCGCGCGATGCCCGCTCGCGAGAAACGGTTCGACCGCGCGATGCTGCTCCAGCAATTCGAGCGTGCGCGCCTGGATGCCGATCGCGCGCGAATACGGCGCAGGCGCGGCAGCCTTGTCGATGATGCGCACCGGCACGCGCGCCCGCGCAAGGCTCATCGCGGCGGCCAGGCCGGTCGGCCCCGCGCCGACGACCAGCACGGGCGGGATATCGAGCAGTTCGTCGACCATGAGAACCTCGATGACTTGCGACCCTGCAAGTCTACGCCGCTCCGCCTGACGGAACCATATGCCGGACAGCCAACTGGGGCCGTGCCGGCGGGTATGGGAAAATGCGCGTTTCCCGCTAGTTTTCGCGTCATGGATTCCGCCTTCGACCGAGCATATGCCGCCCACCGCTCAGGCCGGCTCGCCGACGCCGAGCACGGCTATCGCGCCGCGCTTGCCGCCAATCCCGCCGACGCCGACGCGCTCCATCTGTTCGGCGTGCTGCGGCATCAGCAGGGCCAGCACGCCGAAGCGGCCGAGCTCGTCGGCCGTGCGGTCGCGCTGCGCCCGGACGATGCCGCGCTGCAACTGAATCTCGGCAATGCACTGAAGGCGCTCGGCCGCCTGGACGAGGCGATCGACCGCTTCCGCAACGCGCTGACGCTCGCGCCCGAATTTCCGCTTGCGCACTACAACCTCGGCAACGCGTATGCGGCACTGCAGCGTCACGACGATGCGATCGACGCGTTCCAGCGGGCGCTGCTCCTCACGCCCGACGACGCGTCGATCCACAACAACCTCGGCAACGCGCTGAACGCGCTCGGCCGCCACGACGACGCGCTCGCCGCGTTCCATCGCGCGCTCGAACTGCGTCCCGGCCACGCGGGCGCGCACAACAACCTCGCGATGGCGCTTTCCGCGATGAGCCGCGCCGATGACGCGATCATCCATTTCCGTGCAGCGATCGCCGCGCAGCCGCGCTTCGTCGCCGCGCACTTCAACCTCGGCAACACGCTCGACGCGGTCGGCCGCCACGCGGAAGCCGCCACCGCATTCGAGGCCGCGCTCGCGCTGCATCCGCCGTTCCCGCTCGCGCTGTTCGGCCTGGCAAACGCACTGAGCGCGCAGGCGCGCCATCGCGATGCGCTGCCCTATTACGAGCGCACGGTCGGCCTCGATCCGTCGTTCAGCCTCGCGTGGCTGAACCTCGGCAACGCGCATCACGCGCTCGGTGCGCACGAGATGGCGTTGCGCGCGTTCGACCAGGCGCTGCGCGTCACGCCCGACCTCACGCTCGCGCAACTGCATCGTGCGGTCACGCTGCTGACGCTCGGCGATTTCACGCGCGGCCTGCCCGCCTACGAAGCGCGCCACGACACGCCCGGCGCGACGCCGCTCGGCGCGCTGCCGCGCTGGCAGGGCGAGCCGATCGCGTCACGCACGCTGCTGATCCGCGCGGAACAGGGGTTCGGCGACACGCTGCAGTTCGTCCGTTTCGTGCCGCTTGCGCGCGCGCGCTGTGCGCACGTCGTGCTCGAAGTGCAGCCGGAACTCGTCACGCTGCTCGCGCCGGCGGCCGCGGACTGGCGCGTGACGCTCGTTGCGCAAGGCGCCGCGAAAGCGGGCGCCGCGGCCGCCGCCGACGTCGCGTGCACGCTGCTGAGCCTGCCGTTCGCGCTCGGGCTGCAGCCTGCCGACCTTCTGTGCGGTACGCGCTATCTCGGCGCACCGGATCTCGCCCGCCGACGCTTCCGCGGTTCCCTTGGCGGGCAGTCGAAACGCAAGTTCGGGATCGCGTGGTCGGGACGCCGGCAGGCGCAGGACAACCGCTCGATCCCGCTCGCCGCGCTCGAACCGCTGTTCGCACTGCCCGACATCGACTGGATCGTGCTGCAGCCGGCGATCGACGACGCCGACCGCGCATGCGTCGACATGCATCCGCGCGTCCATCACTTCGGCGGCCGGCTGACCGACTTCGCCGAAACGGCAGCGGCGATCGAACGGCTCGATGGCGTCGTTTCGATCGACACCGCGGTCGCGCACCTCGCCGGTGTGCTCGGCAAGCCGCTGTGGCTGATGCTGCCGTTCGCGGCAGACTGGCGGTGGTTCACCGGAGCCGACTGTCCGTGGTACCCGCAGGCCCGGCTCGTGCGGCAACCCACCCCCGGACAATGGGACGACGTCGTGCACACGGTGGCCGACGCATTGCGCAACGCCTGACCCCCATGCAGGCGGATCACGGCCCTCGGGCACATGGCCTTTCGCTGTCCGACTGCGTGGGGCGCGTTTCAGGTGCCATTTCTTTTGCAATCCACGCGGCCGCCGGCCGTGCGTCGTGCTGGCGTCAGACGGCTTTGTACTGGTTGCGCGCCTCCGGACTGCGATACAGCACGAGCGTCGCGATCAGGCCGCATATCGCCGCCACACCGAGCCACAGCCCCGGCGCGGCCTTGTTGCCGGTCTCGTGGATCAGCAGCGTCGAGATCGCGGGCGTGAAGCCGCCGATCGTCGCGTAGCCTGCCACCGCCGCGCCCGCGCGCCCCGTTGATCCGCCGGTTCCCGACACGCAGCGCCCGGCGAGCGGCGCTGACGGAAACCGCTGATGCCGGCCGCGCATCGTCCGGCACTGATGCCACGCGATGCCGACAGTTGCCTTAGTGGCGATCCGATCCGTGCGGCACGTTGCAGTGGCCTGGCTGGCCGTAGAAGTATCTTCCGTGCAAATACATTGAAAAATCGGATTCGTCTGATCGACGGTCTGCCCCCGCGTGACCACAATACCGGGATTTGTGTCGACGTCCGCTCAGCATCCGTCTTTCCGCTCATGCCGCGCGGCGCACCTCTTCCATGAATCGATCGCCATTTGTCCCCGTCGAAGGCGAACTCGCATGCCCTCGATTCGCGCCGCTCGACGGCGTGCCACCATTCGGCCGCGAGTGGGCGATTCGCCGCGCGTCCGACATGCAGGCCGACAACACCGGACGCGCGGTCATCACGACATCGTGCATCGACGTCGAGACGCCTCATCGCGACTGCCACTGGCAGCCGTCGAGTCCCGTCGCGCCGGAACCCATCGCCGTCGCGCAGCCCGTCGCCGCCCAGCCCGACGCCGCGCAACCCGTCGCCGACGCGGGCGGCGCACGCATCGGGCGCACAACGCTCGCGGCATGCTGGACCGTCGGCGCGCTCGGCATCATCGGCTGGCTGATCGTCGCGCACGAACCGCCGTTCGACATCGCCCCGTCGTTGCAAGCTGCACATACGAATGCCCGCGCAATCCAACATGACAGCCGGCCGCCGGATTCATCGCTCGTCCGCACCGGCCCGCTGACCAGCTCGGTAACCAGTCCAGCAGCCAACCCGGCCGCTACGCCGACCCGGCAGGCGGAAATGCGCGACGCAGCCACCGCCGGCCCGTCGCTCGCGACACGCGCCGCATCGCGCACCATCGAGGCTAAGCGCCCCGGCACGACGCCCGAAGCAAAACGGCTCGCGGCCGCGCCCCTGCCGCTGCGCTCGACCGGAACGCCCCCGACGACAACCGCCGCGCGGCCGGATACCGCGCCCGTCCTGAGACGCGTCGCCACGCGCACCCCGCTTGCGCCGCAGCAGATACGCGCCGATCATCGAAGCGCCAACGTGCGACCTCAGCCGCCCCGGTCGCCGCTCGACAACCTCGACGATCCACGCACGCTGATCGCGATGGCGAACGCGTTGCGCGGCGAACAGCCTTCGCCCACGCCGGCAGTACGCACGCCCGCATCCGGCTTCGACTGGACAGCGCGGCTGTCCCATCGGCGCCTGACCGACGCATCGGACGCATTCACGCACTGACCTGCACCGGCACCGGCAATCCGCAGTGAACAAAAAAAACCGGCGAAGGGTCGCTTCGCCGGGCTTCGTACTTCGTCGATCCGAACGTCGTGCGCGCGCTATTTATGCGCCGGCAATCCCGACTCCGTCTGGCGCTCGAGCTGCTGCACCTGCTGCTGCAATTCGCGCAACTGCACCTGCGCCGCGCGCTTTTCGACCTGCAGTGCGCGTGCCTGCTCTTCGGCCGTCTTCTGCCGCTGCGCGACCTCGGCCTGCTGGCTGCGCGCGACGCTCAGGTCGGCCTGAAGCTTCTGCGCGCGATTCGTCGACATTGCGATCACGCGCTCGAGGAACGCCTTCTGCGCCTGCAGTTCGGTGCGGCGGATCTCGATGTCGGACAGCTGCACGGTCTGCTGGACGAAGTTCGCATACACCATCTCCGCGCGGCTCTTGTCCTGCGACGTGATCACGCGCCACAGATGCTTGTCCTGGAACAGCGCGATGTAGTACGTCATTTCCTGCGGATCGAACATCAGGCTGGCGCCATAGCTGCCGTTGTACGTCGTGCGCATCTCGACGACCTTGCCGTCACGCAGCATCTGCGTCAGTTCGGCGACATTGCCTTGCGCAGCGCCGTTCGCCGCCGGCGCGGCGTCGCCGCTCAGGGCCGTCACGGCCGGCCGGGTGCCGGCGACAGGCGCTGTCGTATCGTCTGACCACGCTGCGCCGGCGTACGCGCACGCGGCAATCGCAACGGCCCACGTTGCGGATCGTGCAGAGGAAATGTATCGGAAGGCCAACATCAGACTCCGGCGGACGAATCGGGAATTCGCGATTATCGTTCAAAACGCCGGAGCCGCATCTCGAATTAAATCGGGATGCGGCGCGTCATCACAAGGCGCGACAGTCTTACAGACGTGTCTCGCGCGCAGCACGCAGGAACGCATCGAGCAGCGGCGTGCAATCGAGCAGCTCGGCCCCGCCCGCACGGTGGAATTCCGGGTGCCACTGCACACCGACGACGAACGGCGCGCGCCGGTAGCGGATGCCCTCGATGATCCCGTCGCCGGCCGACACGGCCTCGATGTTCAGGTCACGGCCGAGATCGCGGATCGCCTGGTGGTGGATCGAGTTGACGATCGCCTCGCGGCGCCCCGGGAACATGCTCGCGAGCGTCGAGCTGTCGGGGAACCGGACAGCGTGGCGGTGCTGGTCGTAATGTTCGCTCACGTGCACGTTGGCGGTCGGCACGTCGGTCGCGATGTCCTGATAGAGCGAGCCGCCGAACGCGACGTTGATCAGCTGGCAGCCGCGGCACACGCCGAGCACCGGCTTGCCGGACTCGACGAACTCGTGCAGCAGTTCGAGTTCGTACATGTCGCGCACGCGATCGCCCGGCCATTCGGGGTGCGCATCGGATGCCGCGTACGTCTGCGGCGATACGTCGGCGCCGCCCTGCAGCAGCAGGCCGTCCAGATGCTTCGCATAATCGCGCAGGCGGATGTTGCTCGGGTGCAGCATCCCCTGATGACCAACGGTAGGAATCATGAACACCAGCACGTCGCGCGACATCACCCAGTGCGCGATCGACTCCTCCAGGTATTGCAGCGTCTTGCCGCGCAACCCCTTCGCACCCGGCTCCGGGTGGAAGATCCGTGCGGACACGCCGATGCGCAGCGTGCGCTGCGTGATGCGCTGCCCGGCGCGGTCGAAGAGCCGCCTCGCGCGCGCCGCGATGATCCGGCCGAACACCGACCACGGCGTATCGCTCTGCTTCAGATACGCGGGCGGCGCAGTCGGCGCGTTCGCGGGCGGCGGCCGCGGCGTATCGAAGTCGGGCTGCGCGCCGAATCCCGGCGGCGGCGTGCCCGCCTTGCGCTCGCGCGCGGCAGTGTCTGCCGATGTGCCCGCACGGCCGGGCGCAGCACCCGACGTGCCGGGCGCGCCCGACTCCGACGCGTCAGTGACGGGCGACGCGCCCGCCCCGACGACATCATCGGCAACGCCATGCGCCGCGGACGTCGTTGCGGCCTGGCCGGCCGACGCGACAGGCGCGGCGCCGGACGCGACGCCCCCCGGATGCGGACCGGTGGAGCCAGGGGAAGGAGAAGACTTGCCGGCCGAGCCGGCAACGGTAGGCGTGTTTTCGCTCATGACGGTGTCTGGTACGTCGCTCGCGCGGGTGGATTGACGAGGATTCATTATGCTTCAGTGCCCGATCGCGCGGTAAGCCGACAACATCTTGTCATCAATGTTGCAAGGGCCGGGGCGTTTTGCGCACCGGAATCGCCTCTCCGTCTACCCACGCTGCCGCCCGTCGTGCTGGACAACTGTGATATATCACAATAATATCGGCGCATTGCCCACACCCCGGAACCGTCCGATCATGCCTTTGACTCGTCCGGCCGCCGCGCCGCCGCACGCATGAACACCCTTACCGACGCTCCGCCCGCCCGCCGGCCCGACATCTCGACGGCCAGCCTCGCCGAGCGCGCGTACGCGCTGATCCAGCGCGACATCATCACGATGCGCCTGAAGCCCGGCGCCGCGCTCAACGAGGCCGACCTCGTCGCGCGTACCGGGATCGGCCGCACGCCCGTCCACCAGGCCGTGCATCGCCTCGTGCTCGAGGGGCTGCTGTCCGTGATGCCGCGCAAGGGGTTGATGGTGCAGCCGCTGTCGCTCGACGACATCGTCGCCGTGATCGACGTGCGGCGCCTCAACGAGGCGTATTGCGCGGCGCTCGCCGCCCGCCACGCGTCGCCCGACGATCTCGCGCGGATGGCCGCGCTGCTCGACGACGGGCAGGCCTGCGTCGACCGGCACGACGTCGAAAGCATGATGGACCTCGACCGCGCGTTCCACCAGGCGATCGGCGCGGCCGCGCGCAACCCGGTGCTCGCCGACATCCTGCGCGGGCTGCACGAGCGCTCGTTGCGCTTCTGGTTCGTCACACTGTCCGAGCCGCACCATCTCGCCGACGTCCAGCGCGAACACCGCGAGCTGTTCGAACGGCTCGCCGCGCGCGATGTCGACGGCGCGCGCGCGGCTATCGAGCGCCATATCGATTCGTTCCGCGTCACCCTTCTCCAACATCTTCGACCCTGAGCCGTCCATGACCACTTTCACGCCCTTCCCCCCGCTCGCCCAACTCGCCGCGGATCTCGCCGCCGGCCGGACGACGAGCCGCGCGCTCGTCGACATCGCGCTCGAACGGATTGCCGATCCGGCCGGCCAGGGCGCCGTCGTCTTCACCGAAGTGGACGCGGACAACGCGCGCGCGGCCGCCGACGCGCACGATCGCCTGCGCGCCGCCGGCACCGTGCTGTCGCCGCTCGCGGGCATCCCGGTGTCGGTCAAGGACCTGTTCGACGTCGCCGGCCAGGTGACGCGCGCCGGCTCGCGCGTGCTCGACGGCGCACCGCCCGCAACGGCCGATGCGGTCGCCGTCGCGCGTCTGAAGCGCGCGGGCGCGGTGCTGGTCGGCCGCACCAACATGAGCGAGTTCGCGTTCTCGGGGCTCGGCCTGAATCCGCATTTCGGCACCCCGCGCTCGCCGTACCGGCGCGACGTGCCGGGCGACGCACGAATCGCCGGCGGCTCGTCGTCGGGCGCGGCCGCGTCGGTCGCCGACGGGATGGCGGCCGTCGCGCTCGGCACCGACACCGGCGGCTCGATCCGCATCCCGGCTGCGCTGTGCGGATTGACGGGCTTCAAGCCGACCGCGAGCCGGATTCCGAAGCAAGGCGGCGTGCCGCTGTCGTCGACGCTCGACGCGTTCGGCCCGATCGGCCTGACGGTCGCGTGCTGTGCGCTCGTCGACCGGATGCTCGCGGGCCTCGAGCCGCACGTGCCCGCCGCGCGGCCGCTCGAAGGCGTGCGGCTCGGCGTGCTGACGAACTACGTGACGGACGGCGTCGACGCCGACGTTGCCGCGGCGCTCGACACCGCGCTCAAGCACCTCGAAGCGGCCGGTGCGATCGTCAGCGAGGTGCGCTTCGCCGCGCTCGACCGGCTGCCGGACGTCAACCGCTTCGGCTTCTCGCCGATCGAGGCCTATGCATGGCACCGGCCGCTGCTCGCGCGGCATCGCGACCGGTACGACCCGCGCGTGCTGTCGCGGATCCTGAAGGGCGAGCCGGCGAGCGCGGCCGATTACCTCGACCTGCTCGCCGCGCGCGACGCGATGCTCGATGAAGCCGCGCACACGGTCTGGGCGCGCTTCGACGCGCTCGTCGCGCCGACCGTGCCGGTCGTGCCGCCGCGGATCGCGGAACTGGAAGCGAACGACGACGCGTTCACGCGCACCAACGCGCTGATCCTGCGCAATCCGAGCGCGTTCAACTTCCTCGACGCGTGCGCGCTGTCGCTGCCGTGCCATCCGCGCGACGCGGCGCCGGTCGGCCTGATGCTCGCCGCCGCGCCGCATCGCGACGATGCGCTGCTCGCGATCGGCCAGGCGGTGGAGGCGGTGCTGAAGCCGATCCGCTGAACGCGTCGGCGGGGTGAGCCGACAGGGTGCGGCGGGTTGCCGCACGCGCGCCGTCAGTTTCGTGCCAGACCGTTCGCGCTAAAATCGCGCGATTATTGACCGGACCGACCGACGAGGAACCCCGCCCGACCATGAACGATTACCTGCTTGCGCTACGCCGTGAACGCCGCCTGCTGATGCTGCTCGGCTGGGTCTGCATCGCCCTGCTGGCCGGTGCGCTTTATCTGCAGTACGTGAAGAACGAGGATCCGTGCCCGCTGTGCATCATCCAGCGCTACTTCTTCGCGGCGATCGGCATCTTCGCGTTCCTCGCCGCGGGAATGCGGCACTGGCGCGGCATCTGGGTGCTCGAGCTGCTGATCGCGATCGCTGCGGCGGGCGGTGTCGGCACCGCCGCACGGCACCTGTCGATCCAGATGAACCCCGGCTTCAGCTGCGGCTTCGATACGCTGCAGCCGATCGTCGACAGCCTGCCGCCCGCGCAATGGTTCCCCGGCATGTTCAAGGTCGCGGGGCTGTGCGAGACCGTCTATCCGCCGATCCTCGGCATCCTGCTGCCCGGCTGGGCGCTGATCGGCTTCGCCGCGATCCTGATCCTGGTCGTCACGAGCCTCTGGCGCAACCGCCGCAAGCTCGCGGCCTGACTGCCGGCGCGCGGCCGGCCGCGCCCGGCGGCCCGCACCGCCCCTGCGTAAACACCTACGCCGTCGCGGCCCGCCGTTCCACGCGGGCCGCGCCCCGCCCCGCGTCATCTCCCTGCCCCGCCGAGCCCCGCCGGGACTGCGTTTCGGCCCGATGCGCCGTCATCCGGCCCTCAACGCCCCGCGGCCGGCCTATGATCGACATGATCGCCATCTGATAGCCCGGATCAACGCCGGCCGATATTGCGGCCGTCCAGCAGTGCTATCGTGACGTCTGGATGGCGATCTACGTGCGCGAGGCCGGGCGGTCTCGGCCCCCTGCCGGGCGGTCTCGCCCCCCTGCGTAACGCGCGCCTGATCCGCAATGTCGACTGGATTCATCATGACAACGCACACCATCCGCATCCGTCACCCTCATGGCGTTCAAGCGTCCCGCTCCGGGACCGCTGCCGCACCTGCGCCGCGCGCCTGCGCCCGGCGCATCCTGCTTCCGCTCCCGTCCACCGTTGCCGCCGCGCCCGCCAGCCCGCGCCGCGCGTCGCACGCCGATTTTCCGGGAGCGCGCTGATGGAACCCTGGCTTGGCGATCTGCAGCAACTGCTCGCGCACGGCGAAGCGGCCGTGCTCGTGACGGTCGCGCACACCGACGGCTCCGCGCCGCGCGAGGCGGGCACCAAGATGCTCGTGACGCGCGACACCGCGCGCTACACGATCGGCGGCGGTCATCTGGAATGGCGTGCGATCGAGATCGCGCGGCACCTGCTGAAGGACGGCGCGCACGTGCCCCATGCGCGCAAGCTCGAGCGGCTCGCGCTCGGCCCGAGCCTCGGCCAGTGCTGCGGCGGCGCCGTCGTGCTCGCGTTCGAGCGGCTCGACGTCGGCGATCTCGGCTGGATCATGTCGGTCGCAAAACGCGTCGCGGCAGGCGCCGCGACCGTGCGTAGCGTATCATTCGGCCCCTCGCCGGGCGCGCCGCTGCTGAGCGAGCCGGAACCGGCCGCCGCCCGTGCGGATTGCCTGCTGTGGGAAACCGGCGGCGTCGCGCTGATGACCGAGACGATCGCGCCGTATGCGTTCCCGGTCGTGCTGTTCGGCGCCGGGCACGTGAGCACCGCGCTCGTGAAGGTGCTCGCGACACTGCCTTGCCACGTGCACTGGGTCGACCGGCGCGACGCGGCATTCCCGCCGTCGGAGACGCTCGCCGGCATCGGCAACCTGACGATCGACGCAAGCGACACGCCGGACGACGCAGTCGACACCGCGCCGCCGCAAACCTACTTCATCGTGATGACGCACGACCACGCACGCGACCTCATGCTGGCCGAGCGCATCCTGCGGCGCGGCGACTACGCGTATTTCGGGATGATCGGCTCGCACGCGAAGCGCGCGCAGTTCGACCAGCGTCTCGCGGCGTTCGGCATCGATCCGGCGCAGCTCGCGCGGATGCGCTGCCCGATCGGCGTCGAAGGCATCGTCGACAAGGCCCCCGAAGTGATCGCGATCTCGGTGGCCGCGCAGTTGCTGCAGGCTGTCGAGGCGAACGCGCCGGCGCACGCCTCCCCTACTTTCTGACCGACCAAGAAGAACGCCATGACCCCGACCTTCAAAGACAAGATCGCCCGTGCGCCGAAAGCGGAACTGCACATCCACATCGAGGGCTCGCTCGAGCCCGAGCTGATCTTCGCGCTCGCGAAGCGCAACGGCGTGAAGCTCTCATACGACTCGATCGACGCGCTGCGCGCCGCCTATGCGTTCACCGACCTGCAGTCGTTTCTCGACATCTATTACGCGGGCGCGAGCGTGCTGCTCACCGAGCAGGATTTCTACGACATGACGGCCGCGTATTGCGAACGTGCGCTCGCGGACAACGTCGTCCACACCGAGCTGTTCTTCGATCCGCAGACGCACACCGAGCGCGGCGTGCCGATCGCGACGGCCGTCGCCGGCATCGAGCGCGCACTCGCCGATTACGAACGGCGCGGCCTGTCGAGCAAGCTGATCCTGTGCTTCCTGCGCCATCTTCCGGAAGAAGACGCGCTCGCGACGTTCGACGCCGCGCTGCCGCTCTTCGAGCAGTACAAGCACCGTCTGATCGGCGTCGGGCTCGACTCGTCCGAGCGCGGCAACCCGCCGTCCAAGTTCGCTCGCGTGTTCGAGAAAGCGCGTGCGCTCGGCCTGAAGCTCGTCGCGCATGCGGGCGAGGAAGGCCCGCCCGCGTACGTGACCGAAGCGCTCGACGTGCTGAAGGTCGACCGCATCGACCACGGCGTGCGCAGCATCGAGGATGACGCGCTCGTCGAGCGCCTCGCCGCGTCGCGCATGCCGCTGACGGTCTGCCCGCTGTCGAACCTGAAGCTGTGCGTGTTCGACGACATGGCCAAGCACACGCTGAAGTCGCTGCTCGAGCGCGGCGTCGCGGTGACGATCAACTCCGACGATCCGGCCTACTTCGGCGGCTACGTCAACGACAACTATTTCGCGACGGTGGAAGGGCTGCGCCTGACGGACGCGGAAGTCCATCAAGTGATCCGCAACGGCTTCGAGGCATCGTTCGTCGACGCCGCGCAACGCGACGCGCTGACCGCGCGTCTCGATGCGTACTGGCACGCCGCGTAAGGATGCGGCCATGACGTTCGGCCACGTTGCAACGATCGATCGCAGACCCGCTCTGCGCTGACCACCGACATCGAGGAGCGCATTCCGATGAACAGCCATGACGGCGCAGCCGCGCCGGCGACGCGTCCGTCGCTCGGACGCCGCTGCCGGGCTCGCGAAACCGGCACGCGCGTTCGAGCCGCCGCCGCGGCATCCCGGCGTGCCGTCACGCCGGCCGCATCGCGGGGCTGTCCATCCTCCTCCGGTTATAGCCGGCACCGCAGCGCATGCGGCGCCGACCGATTCCTTTCCAACGCAGGACGAACGTTATGACGCAAACCGCTTACCGTGCCCAGTTGCTGACCTTCACCGGCGACCCCGCACAATCCGGCCAGGCCGCCCGCCACGAGACCGACGGCCTGATGATCGTCGACGACGGCAAGGTCGTCGCGGCCGGCGCGTACGCGCAGCTCGCGGCGACGCTCGCGCGCGACGCGATCGTGCACGATCTGCGCGACAAGCTGATCGTGCCCGGCTTCATCGACACGCACATCCACTACCCGCAGACGGACATGATCGCATCGCCGGCGCCCGGTCTGCTGCCATGGCTCGACAAGTACACGTTCCCGACCGAGCGCCAGTTCGGCGACCCCGAGCATGCGCGCGAAGTCGCGGAGTTCTTCGTCGATGAACTGCTTGCGTGCGGGACCACGAGCGCGCTCGTCTATTGCACGGTGCACAAGCAGTCGGCGGACGCGCTGTTCGCCGCGAGCGACGCGCGCGACCTGCGGATGATCGCGGGCAAGGTGCTGATGGACCGCAACTGCCCCGAGTTCCTGCGCGACACCGCGCAATCGGGCTACGACGACAGCGCGGAGCTGATCGGCCGCTGGCACGGCCGCGGCCGCCAGATGTACGCGCTCACGCCGCGCTTCGCGCCGACATCGACCGAGGCGCAGCTCGAGGCCTGCAGCGAACTCGCGCGCCGTCATCCGGATGTGTTCGTGCAGAGCCACGTCGCCGAGAACGTCGACGAGGTGAAATGGGCGGCCGAGCTGTTCCCCGGCCATCGCAGCTATCTCGACATCTACGATCACTACGGGCTGCTGCGCCGCCGCGCGGTGTACGGCCACTGCATCCATCTCGACGACGAGGACCGCCGCCGGATGGCCGAAACGGGCACCGTGGTCGCGCACTGCCCGACGTCGAACTTCTTCCTCGGCAGCGGCCTGTTCGATTTCGACAAGGCGGGCGAATACGGCGTGCCGGTCGCGCTCGCGACCGACGTCGGCGGCGGCACGTCGTTCTCGATGCTGCAGACAATGAACGAGGCGCACAAGGTCGCGCGACTGTCGGGACACCACCTGACTGCGACCCGGATGTTCTGGCTCGCGACCGCGGGCGCCGCGCAGGCGCTCGACCTCGCGGACACGGTCGGCACGCTCGCGCCGCGCACCGAAGCGGACTTCGTCGTACTCGATCCGCAAGCGACGCCGCTGCTCGCGCGCCGCACGAAGCGCGCGGAATCGCTCGAGGAGCTGTTGTTCGCGTTCGCGCTGCTCGGCGACGACCGCGCCGTGTACCGGACCTACGCGGCCGGCCGCTGCGTGCACGAGCGTGGCGCGGCACGCCGCCCGGCCTGACGGCACACCGGCCCGCGCGCGTCACGCGTTGCGTGCGTGCGTGCGTGCGGTGCCGTGCGTTGCGTTGCGTTGCGGTGCGGTGCGGTGCGGTACGGTGCGGTGCGGTGCGGTGCGGTGCGGTAGGGTGCGGTACGGTACGGTGCGGTGCGGTGCGGGCCAGGAATTTCGCATGCGGGCACGCTGCGCCCGTCAGTTTTCCGCTGCCCCCGCCGCACGGCTTTCCGGCGCTGCGCGCACCGTGCTAGAATCCGCTCCTCATTGGGGAGTAGCCGCTCCGCTCGATGCCCCGCGCCTCCGGCGCGCATCGTGACGGAGGCGTCCGTCAACAGACTTGGCCGTTCGGCCATGGCGGACGCAGCCACCGAAGGCCTGGCGAGACCGATGGTTCACCGCGCGCCGCTTCAGGGCCCGGCGCGCGGTGGATCGTCGCTCGCACGCACAACAACAGGCCCGTGGAACCCCGTACGTGTCCCAAGCCTTCCTGATCTCCACTGGCGCCGTCGCCCTCGCAGAAATCGGCGACAAGACCCAGCTGCTTTCCCTCGTTCTTGCTGCGCGTTACCGCAAGCCGATGCCGATCATTCTCGGTGTGCTCGCCGCGACGCTGCTCAACCACGGATGCGCGGGCGCGCTCGGCGAATGGCTCGGCGCGCTGCTGACGCCGTCGATCATGCGCTGGGCGCTCGCGTTCTCGTTCATCGGGATGGGGCTGTGGATCCTCGTACCGGACAAGCTCGACGCCGACGAAGCGAATGCGAACCACTCGCGGCTCGGCGTGTTCGGCGCGACCTTCGTCGCGTTCTTCCTCGCCGAGATGGGCGACAAGACGCAGATCGCGACGGTCGCGCTCGCCGCGCGCTTCCAGGATTACATCGGTGTCGTGGCCGGCACGACGTTCGGGATGATGCTCGCGAACGTGCCGGCGATCCTGCTCGGCGACCGCTTCGCGCACCGCCTGCCGACGAAGGTCGTGCACGGCATCGCGGCCGTGCTGTTCGTCGTGCTCGGTGCGCTGGCGCTGTTCGGCGTCGGGGTGTGACCGGCACCCGCGGCCATGCCATTCGTCATGCTCGGCGCGCTGGCGCTGTTCGGCGTCGGGGTGTGACCGGCACCCGTGGCCGTGCCATTCGTCATGCTCGGCGCGCTGGCGCTGTTCGGCGTCGGGACGTGCCTGGCACCGCGGGAATCGCTCACGGATTCGCGTCCGTATGCAACGCCGGTCGCAGAAGGGCCCGCCTGCGGGCCGGCCCGTTCGTTGCAGTGTGCGGCGCTTGACGTGCTACTTGGCCGCCGCCGCACCGGACACGGGCGCGGCCGGCACCGCACGTTCGTTGGCGGCCGGCGCGGCCGGCCCGCCGCGCTTGTCGACCGGCAGCCGTACCGTGCGCACCGCGCCGTTGCCGAGCGGGAAATCGGCAAGCGCGCTGCGGGCGAGGAACGGCATCGCATACAGCAGTGCGCCGTTGTCACCGGTCGTGCGCGCGGTCACGTTGTAGACCTCCTTGCCCGTCGCCCGCTCGGTGATCCGGATGCCGAGCATGTAGTCGAACACCTGGTACGTCTGGTTCACGTAGCCGGCCGGCATCGGACCCCAGGGCCCCCACGGGCCCCACGGCCCGCGCCGCCAGTACGGCCCCGGAAACCACGGGTCGTAATAGACGGGCTGCGGCACAGTCACGAGATCGCTGCCGACGCCGTAGGTGAGACCGACCAGGTAGCGGGCCTGCGCCGGCGGCACCTGGCGGAACGCATAAGCGGACAGCTCGTTCGCGACGATCGGCTCGTAGGTCGATTGCTCGATGCTGTTCTTCTGCGCGTCGGCGCGGGCAAAGGCGTAAGTGCGTGTCGCATCGCTGCCGCTCCAGTCGGAGAAGGCCGTGACCTGCGTCGTCACGTAGCTGGTGCAGCCCGCGAGCAGCGCCACGCACAGCGCCGCCGCCCATATTGCACCGCGATAAATCCGTTCGCGTTTCATGATCGTCCTCGTCAATCCGTCACCTGCCCGCTTCATTCCCGCGCCATCGCGCGAAACGGACGGGATGCCGATAATACGCGGACTGTCCGACCCGGTAAAAAGTTCGCGCGGCACGCGGCGTCAAGCCTTTGTACAATGGGCCGTTTCGCCGGGCCCGCGCCGCGCGCCCGACCCCGAATCCACCGACCTCGACGACCATGTCCGACAACGCCTCCTCCTCCGTGATCCGCCGCGCCGACTACACGCCGCCGGCCTTCCTCATCGATACCGTCGCGCTCGAATTCGACCTCGCGCCGTCCCGCACGATCGTCAGGAATACGATGCGCGTGCGCCGCAACCCCGACGCCGCCCCGGTCCCGCACCTGGAGCTGATGGGCGAAGCGCTCGAGTTCGTCGGCGCGCAGCTCGACGGCGCGCCGTGCACCGCACGCGCGCACGAGCACGGGCTGATCGTCGAGAACGTGCCCGATGCATTCGAGCTGACGCTCGACAGCGCGTGCGCGCCGGACCAGAACACGACGCTGTCCGGCCTGTACGTGTCGAGCGGCAACTTTTTCACGCAGTGCGAAGCCGAGGGCTTCCGCCGCATCACCTATTTTCTCGACCGCCCCGACGTGATGGCGTCGTACACGGTGACGCTGCGTGCCGACAAGGCCGCGTACCCGGTGCTGCTGTCGAACGGCAACCTCGTCGATGAAGGCGACCTGCCCGACGGCCGCCACTTCGCGAAATGGGAAGACCCGTTCAGGAAGCCGAGCTACCTGTTCGCGCTCGTCGCGGGCAAGCTCGTCGCGATCGAGGAAAAGCTCACGACCGGCTCCGGGAAGGAAAAACTGCTGCAGGTGTGGGTCGAACCGGCCGATCTCGACAAGACCCGCCACGCGATGGATTCGCTGATCCATTCGATCCGCTGGGACGAAAAGCGCTTCGGCCTCGAACTCGATCTCGACCGCTTCATGATCGTCGCGGTCGGCGATTTCAACATGGGCGCGATGGAGAACAAGGGGCTCAACATCTTCAACACGAAGTACGTGCTGGCGAACCCCGAAACGGCGACGGACACCGATTTCGCGAACATCGAATCGGTGGTCGGCCACGAGTATTTCCACAATTGGACCGGCAATCGCGTGACCTGCCGCGACTGGTTCCAGCTGAGCCTGAAGGAAGGCCTGACGGTGTTCCGCGACCAGGAGTTCTCGGCCGACATGGCCGCGGGCGACGACGCGAACGCGGCGGCCCGCGCGGTCAAGCGGATCGAGGACGTGCGCGTGCTGCGCCAGCTCCAGTTCGCCGAGGACGCGGGCCCGATGGCGCATCCGGTGCGCCCCGAGAGCTATGTCGAGATCAACAACTTCTACACGATGACCGTCTACGAGAAGGGCTCGGAAGTCGTGCGGATGTACCAGACGCTGTTCGGCCGCGACGGCTTCCGCAGCGGGATGGACCTGTACTTCAAGCGCCACGACGGCCAGGCAGTCACCTGCGACGATTTCCGTCACGCGATGGCCGACGCGAACGGCCGCGACCTCGCGCAGTTCGAGCGCTGGTACAGCCAGGCCGGCACGCCGCGCGTGACGGTGAAGACCGCATACGATGCGGCCGCGCGCCGCTATACGGTCACGCTCGCGCAAGGCTACGGCGACGCGTCGCCCGCCGCGCGCGAAACCCAGCAGGGGCCGCTGCTGATTCCGTTCGCGATCGGCCTGATCGGCCGCGACGGCCGCGACCTGCCGCTGCGCGTCGACGGCGAGGCCGCCGCTGCCGGCACGACGCGCGTGCTCGACTTCACCGACGCCGAGCAGACCTTCACGTTCGTCGACGTGCCGGAAGCGCCGTTGCCGTCGCTGCTGCGCAACTTCTCGGCGCCGGTAATCGTCGAGTACGACTACAGCGACGCCGATCTCGCATTCCTGCTCGCGCACGACAGCGATCCGTTCAACCGCTGGGAAGCGGGCCAGCGCCTCGCGACGCGCACGCTGCTGACGCTCGCCGCGCGTGCCGCCGCGAACGAGCCGCTGACGCTCGACAAGAACTTCATCGCCGCATTCCGCCGCGTGCTGACCGACGACACGCTGTCGCCGGCGTTCCGCGAGCTCGCGCTGACGCTGCCTTCCGAAACCTATCTGGCCGACCAGATGGCCGAATCCGATCCGGCCGCCGTGCATCGCGCGCGCCAGTTCGTGCGCCGCCAGCTTGCGACCGCGCTCCACGCCGACTGGCTCGCCGCGCACGACGGCCAGCGCACGCCGGGCGCCTATGAAGCGACGCCGGAAGCGTCCGGCCGCCGCGCGCTGAAGAACCTCGCGCTCGCCTACCTCGCCGAGCGTGAAGATCCGGCCGACGCGGTGCGTGTCGCGAACGCGCAATACGACGCGGCGAACAACATGACCGATCGCGCGGCCGCGCTCGGCGCGCTGCTGTCGGCGGCCGTTGCGGGCGCGAACGAGCCGGCCGAGCGTGCACTCGCCGATTTCTACCAGCGCTTCGAAAAGGAAGCGCTCGTGATCGACAAGTGGTTCGCGATGCAGGCCGCGCAACGCGGCACGCCCGCGCATCCGACGCTCGACAAGGTCCGCAAGCTGCTCGCGCATCCGGCGTTCAACCTGAAGAACCCGAACCGCGCGCGCTCGCTGATCTTCAGCTTCTGCGCGGCGAACCCCGCGCAGTTCCATGCGGCAGACGGCTCGGGCTACGCGTTCTGGGCCGAACAGGTGCTGGCGCTCGACGCGATCAATCCGCAGGTGGCTGCGCGCCTCGCGCGCTCGCTCGAACTGTGGCGCCGTTTCACACCGGCGTTGCGCGACCGGATGAAGGCCGCGCTCGAGCAGGTCGCCGCCGGCGCGAAGTCGCGCGATGTGCGCGAAATCGTCGAGAAGGCGCTCGCGTAACGCGCGCGGTTTCCACGTCCGCTGAACGCGACAAAGCCGGCGCCGCTCGATGCGGCGCCGGTTTTTTTACGTCTGTCGACAGCACGGATGTCGTACGAGACCGGGCCGATCGCGCCTGAATGCACGAACGATTCGCGGCGGCGCAGTCCGTCCATTCCGCCGCGGATTTCCGCGCCGAAACGCGGCTCACCTGCCCGGTCCCTGCCGACAGGCTCGACGTCTTCCGGCGGGTGCGCGTGCCGGTGCGGGGTCGCACCGCTCCCCGAAATTGGCCCGCCCTGAGCGCGCGGCGGTGTAACCGGACGAAAAAAGCCCGTGGTGCCGCAGGCGCGGCGGGTAAAATTGCGGCAATTAAAGGATTCTTTGGCCTTTCGGAGTCTGTCATGTCCATCGCCCGCCGCACCACGCTGTCCAAGTTCCTGATCGAACAGCAGCGTGAGACCAACAACCTCCCCGCCGACCTGCGCCTGCTGATCGAAGTCGTCGCCCGCGCCTGCAAGGCGATCAGCTACAACGTGCAGAAGGGCGCGCTCGGCGAAGCGCTCGGCACTGCCGGCAGCGAAAACGTCCAGGGCGAGGTGCAGAAGAAGCTCGACATCCTGTCGAACGAAATCCTGCTCGACGCCAACGAATGGGGCGGCAACCTCGCCGCGATGGCGTCGGAGGAAATGGAAACGTTCTTCCCGATCCCGGCGAACTATCCGCGCGGCGAATACCTGCTGGTGTTCGATCCGCTCGACGGCTCGTCGAACATCGACGTCAACGTATCGATCGGCACGATCTTCTCGGTGCTGCGTTGCCCGGACGGCAAGCAGGCAACCGAGGAGTCGTTCCTGCAGCCCGGCACGCAGCAGGTCGCGGCCGGCTACGCGGTGTACGGCCCGCAGACGGTGTTCGTGCTGACGACGGGCAACGGCGTGAACTGCTTCACGCTCGACCGCGAAGTCGGCTCGTGGGTGCTCACGCAGAGCAACCTGCAGATCCCGGCCGACACGCGCGAATACGCGATCAACGCATCGAACGCACGTCACTGGTACGACCCGGTCAAGCGCTATGTCGACGAGCTGAACGCCGGCAAGGACGGCCCGCGCGGTGACAACTTCAACATGCGCTGGGTCGCGTCGATGGTTGCCGACGTGCACCGCATCCTGAACCGCGGCGGCATCTTCATGTACCCGGCCGACAAGCGCACGCCCGATCGTCCGGGCAAGCTGCGCCTGATGTACGAGGCGAACCCGATGTCGTTCATCGTCGAACAGGCCGGCGGCGCCGCGACGAACGGCACGCAGCGCATCATGGAAGTGCAGCCGACCGGCCTGCATCAGCGCGTGCCGGTGTTCCTCGGCTCGAAGAACGAAGTCGAGCGCGTGACGAGCTATCACACCGAAAACAACTGATTGCACTGCAGCACTAGACAGCGTCGCGAGACGCCCGTACAATCGCGCCTCGCGATGCGGCTCCAAGGGGTCGCATCGCAGCGAAGTGAAAGCGGGAAATCCGCCGGATCGGGGGTTTCGCGAAACAGCAGCAGCAAGCTGAAAAAAATTTCGCAAAACCTCTTGCCAAGACCTCAGATTTCACCATATAATTTCATTTCTCTGCTGCCGGTGTAGCTCAGTTGGTAGAGCAGCGCATTCGTAATGCGAAGGTCGTAGGTTCGACTCCTATCTCCGGCACCAAGACTCAAAGGCCTGACAAGCAATCGCTTGTCAGGCCTTTCTCTTTTTCGGGCCCGAAAAGCCGCTAAGCGCGCGAAACCGCGCATCCTCTCGCGCCGCTTGCGGGCATCTCCCGACTCCCGCGCCGCGTGTCGCCGATTACAATCGGCGCATCCTCCCCACTTCCGGCATCATGCGCACCTGGCGTCTCGAGCGACCGAACCTCAGCGGACAACTGGACGTATCCCGCGCGACCGGGCTCGTCGCCGCGATCGGCGCCGGCGATCCGAACGCGTTTGCCGGCGAAGTCCTGAAGCTGTTCGACGATGCGCTGTCGGTCACGCAGTGCACGGTCTTCGCGTACGAGTTCGGCAATCGCCCGCGCACGATGTCGGTTGCCGATCATCGCGGTGGCCGCTACCTGCGCGATGTCGCCGACACCTACGCGCGGCATTTCTACGCACTCGACGGCAATCAGAAGATCGTGTCGACTGCGACCCGCGGCCCGCACCGCCACGACCTGATGCTGCATCAGCAGGCCGGCGACGAGATCGGCCACGAAGCGTATCGCGCCGCGTGCTATCGCGGCCCGGACGTGTCGGACCGCCTGTCGCTGCTGATGCAGCCGAACGACGCGATCTGGCTGTCGATCAACCTGTACCGTGCGCACCGCAGCGGCCATTTCCAGCCGCGCGAGATCGCCGCCATCGAGGCGCTCGCGCCGCTGATCGCGCAGGCGGCCAAGCATCATTACGCGCTCGCCGGCGCGACGCAGATCGGCATCCCGCAACTGATGCTCGCGCGGCTGCGCAGCGCATGCCCGACGCTGTCGAAACGCGAGCTCGACGTATTGCGCGGCGTGCTCGAAGGCCAGACTGCGCACGAGATCGGCGAAACAATTGGCGTGAAGGCGTCGAGCGTCATCACCTACCAGAAACGCGCATACCGCCGCCTCGGCATTTCGAGCCAGCGCCAGCTGTTTGCGCTCTGCCTGCAGCCGTAGATCGCCCCCTCTTCGCCCATCCTCTCCGGGTTTCTCCCGGTCCGTCCGCATGTGCGCGCTGTACCCAGGATGGGGACAGCGGCCCGCGCGCCCGCCGCCATACTGCCGTCGACACGTCAGGCCGCGCACCGTCGTTCCGACCCGCGACGCGACTCACAAGACGTGCGCGCACCGGGCCGCCCGCCCGGCCGCCCCGACCGGAGACACCCGTATGGACCCCGCCACGCTCGCCGACGCGGCCTCGCCGCGCGCCACGCCCACGCCTGACGACACGCCCCGCCGGCTGATCGCGAAGATCTCGCGCCGCCTGCTCGGCTTCCTGTTCGTGCTGTTCTTCTTTTCGTTTCTCGACCGGATCAACATCGGCTTCGCCGGCCTGACGATGACGAAGGATCTCGGCCTCTCCGCCACGCAGTTCGGTCTTGCGACGACGCTGTTCTACATCGCGTACATCGCGTGCGGGGTGCCGGGCAATGTCGTGCTGACGCGCATCGGCGCGCGCCGGTGGATCGGCGCGATGATGATCGCGTGGGGCATCGCGTCGTCCGCGACGATGTTCGCGACGAGCGCCGGCACGCTGTACGCGCTGCGCGTGCTGGTCGGCATCACCGAAGCCGGCTTCCTGCCCGGCATCCTGCTGTACCTGACCCACTGGTTCCCGGCCGCGTATCGCGCGCGCGCGAATGCGTTGTTCATGATCGCGATGCCGGTCACGGCCGCGCTCGGCTCGGCGGTGTCCGGCTACCTGCTCGCGCTCGACGGCACGCTCGGCCTGCGCGGCTGGCAGTGGCTGTTCGTGCTCGAAGGGCTGCCCGCCGCGCTGCTCGGTTTCGTCACGCTCGCGCGGCTCGACGACCGGCCCGCCGACGCCCGCTGGCTGACCGACGACGAGAAGCGCACGCTCGCGCAATTGCTCGCGGCCGATCACGCGCCGTCGGCCGGCCAACCGGTTGCGCACACAACGACACTCTGGCGCGAACTCACGTCTGCGCCCGTGCTGCTGATGTCGTTGATGTACTTCTGCCTCGTCAATTCGCTCGCGATGGTTGCCGTGTGGACGCCGCTGATCGTCAAGAGCTTCGACGCGCACGCGAGCAATCGCACGGTCGGCCTGCTCGCCGCGATTCCCCAGGTCTGCACGATCGTCGCGATGATCGTCTGGGGCCGGCGCTCGGATCGTCGCCAGGAGCGTCAATGGCATTTCGTGATCCCGATGCTGTTCGCCGCGCTCGGCTGGCTCGCGACCGCGTGGGCGCCGTTCCCTGCGTGGCGGCTGCTCGGCGTGTGCGCGGCGTCTGCCGGCGCGTACACCGCGATGTCGATCTTCTGGACGACGCCCGACCTCGTACTGAGCGCATCGGCGCGCGCGATCGGCATCGCGGCGATCAACGCGATCGGCAACATCGGCTCCGCGCTCAACCCGCTCGCGGTCGGCTGGCTGAAGGACGTCACGCACAGCTTCGCGGCCGGCCTGCTGTATGCCGCCGCGCTGCTCGCGTTCGGCGCGCTCGTCGCGACGACATGGCCCGCCGCGCGCCGCGCCGCACCGCACTCGCATCCGCATCCGCATCCGCTTTCGTCACAGGAGTAAACGATGGGCATCGCCTTCAAGCCGTATCCGTTCGTCGCCGAGCGCCACGCCGCACGCCTGCCGGCATGCGACAACGGCATCGACATCCGCCGGCACCGCGTCGCGATCGTCGGCGGCGGCCCGGTCGGACTTGCCGTCGCGCTCGGGCTCGCGAACCACGGCATTCCGTGCGTGCTGCTCGAATCGGACGATTCCGTCTGCCACGGCAGCCGCGCGATCTGCATTTCGCGGCGCAGCCTGGAGATCATCGAGCGGCTCGGCGCGCTCGACGGCTTCCTGCGTATCGGCCTGCCGTGGACCGGCGGACGCAGCTACTACCGCCACGACGAAGTGCTGCACTTCACGATGCCGCAGGACGAGAACCAGAAGCTGCCGCCGATGGTGAACCTCGCGCAGTATCACATCGAGCAGTTCCTGCTCGACGCGGCCGAGCGGCATGCCGACCTGATCGATATCCGCTGGCAGACGAAGGTCGCCGGCGTCACGCGGCAACCGGACGGCGTGCGCCTGAACGTCGGCACGCCGCTCGGCGACTATGCGCTCGACGCCGACTGGGTCGTCGCCTGCGACGGCGGGCGCAGCACGATGCGCGAAGCGCTCGGCCTGTCGCTCACGGGCACGAGCTACGAGGGGCGCTACGTGATCGTCGACATCGCGCTCGACAGCGACCGGCCGACCGAACGCCTCGCGTACTTCGACCCGTCGTCGAACCCGGGTTCGACGGTGCTCGTCCACAAGCAGCCCGACAACGTATGGCGCATCGATTACCAGTTGCGCGACGACGAGGATGCCGAAGCGGCCGTGAAGCCGGAGAACGTGATGCCACGCGTGCAGAGCCTGCTCGACATGATGGGCGAGCGCGGCGACTGGGCGCCGATCTGGATCACCGTCTACAAGGCGAATGCACTGACGCTCGAACGCTATCGGCACGACCGTGTGCTGTTTTGCGGCGACGCCGCGCATCTCGTGCCGATCTTCGGCGTGCGCGGCGCCAACTCGGGCATCGACGATGCCGACAACCTCGCGTGGAAGCTCGCGCTCGTGATTCACGGCATCGCCGCCGACACGCTGCTCGACAGTTACTCCGACGAGCGCGTGTATGCAACGCACGAGAACCTGCGCTACGGCACGAAGAGCACCGAGTTCATGGCGCCGCCGTCGTTCGCGTTCGAACTGATGCGCAAGGCCGTGCTGACGCTCGCGGTAGCGCATCCGGCGCTGCGCTCGCTGATCAATCCGCGCCAGACCTCCGCGATCGCCTATGCCGAATCGCCGCTGAATGCGGCCGACGCCGACGCGTTCGCCGCCGGCCCGGCACCCGGCACGGTGCTCGCGGAATGCCCGCTGATGCTGTACGGCCCGCGTGGCGATGCACGCCCCGGCCATCTGACCGACCTCGTCGCGCCGCGCTTCACCGCCTTCTGCTTCGCGGCCGACGGCGTGCCCGATCCGTCGCTCGGCGAACTCGAACGTCGGCTGCAAGCCGCGGGCGTTCCGTTCGACCTCGTCGTGCTCGCGCCCCACGCCACCGCGCCGCATCCGGCGTGCCGCGGCTACGATGCCGACGGACGCCTGTTCGGGATGTACGGCGCCCGCGACGGCACCGTCTATCTGGTGCGTCCGGACGGTCATGTGCTCGGCCGCTGGCAGGCCGCCCGCGCCGCCGATCTGGACGCAGCGCTCGCGCAAGCGTTGCATCCGCTCACCCCGTCCACACTTCAGGAGCACGCATGATCACCGACAGCGAACGCGATGCCGTCTATACCGAGCTTTGCCATACGATGACCCGCATCGGCGAAACCGATACGCCGCTGTTCCTCGCCCGCTTCGCATTGCTGGCGATCGACGCGCTCGGCGATGCGTCGGTTGCGGCGCGCCTGATCGCCGACGCGGGTGCGGGCCTGCCGCCTGCGATGCCATCGTCCGATCGATAGCAGTCCGACTCATCATGCATGCGGCGACCGACGGCTCGCCGCATGCATCGGCTCGCTGCCACGCCTTACATATTCATTTCATCGCACATCGTGCCAGCGGACACCCCGGCCTTGGCAGACAAAATCCTTGGAAATTCCCGTTTCGGGTGCATAACATTACTTAACGATTCTGACCCGTCTATCGCGCTACATTGCGTGGGCGACGAACCGGGATCGGCGCACCGCCCTGCGTCCGGTCGATTCGACTCATCAACAGGAGAGAACCAACATGACTCATGGCTTGATAATGTGGCTCATCATCGGCGCGATCGCCGGCTGGCTTGCAGGCGTGCTCGTCAAGGGCGGCGGCTTTGGGCTCATCGTCGACATCATCGTCGGGATCGTCGGCGCGATCATCGGCGGCTGGCTCGCAGGGCTGCTGGGCATCAGCGTCGGCAGCGGCTTCATCGGCTCGGTGATCGTTGCCGTCATCGGCGCGGTGATCCTGCTGTTCGTGATCCGTCTCTTCAAGCGAGCGACCTGACGCTCCTGTTACTCCCGCACGCACGCCTTCGGGCGGGCAGCGGCATTCGCCGGCGCGCGGCACGACTGCCGCGCGCCGGTACTTCAACGACGCCGGGTGCCGCGCAGCCACGCGTCGAGCACATCCGTCGACAACACTCCGCTGCGCGCTTCGCGCACGCCGTCGCGGCCGATCCACACGGTGCGCGGCAGCTCCCCGTGCCATCCCGCATCGAGCGCCGTGCGCAGGCGTTCCGGCATCGCGTCGGCATTCGCATACTGCGCGACGAGCGGCGGCAGGTTCATCTGTGCGAGCGCCTGCTCGATCGCCGCACCGTTCTCGTCATACGCATCCATCGCGATCATCGCGACCTGCACGTCCGGATGGCGGCGCTGCCACGCGACGAGATGCGCGGCGTTCTCGCGGCAGTAGCCGCAGTCGAGCGACCAGATCTCGATCGCGAGCGGCCGCTCGCGCGCGGTCTCGAACAGCCGCACGACGTCGGCCGCGCGCAGCGGCTGCAACGCGCCGGCCGACGCTGACACGCACCCGAGCGCGAGGCTCGCCAGCAGAATCAGCCGCTTCATTGCCCGCCCTCCACCGCGATCAGACGATAGCCGTCGTTGCGGGTGCGCCACGACAGATAGATCCTTCCCGCATCGTCGAGCAGTTGCGGGTTGTCGCTCGCACCCGAGGTCGACGCGATCTCGCGCGGCGCGGACCAGTGCTCGCCGCGATCGTCAGAACGGCGCAGCTTGATCCGCATCGTGTCGCCGTCGAACGCCTTCCACGCCAGCCACACGGTGTCGCCGCGCGCGACGAGCGCCGCATGCGACGCCTGCTCGGCCGGCGCGGCCGACGACACGGTTCGATCCGCGCCGAATGCCCACGCGGTGCCGAGCGGCTCGCCGCGCGCGCCGATCCGCGAATAGAACACGTCGGCGCGGCCGTCGACGACGCCGAACCACGCGAGGTGACGCGTGCCGTCGGATGTGATCGCCAACGCCGGACCGTGATCGGGGCACGCCTCGACATGCCAGTCCGAGAACGTCGCGCGCAGCGGCACGACCGGCGTGTCGGCCGCTGCAGGCAGCACGGCGAGCGCGTGATCGCGGATCTGGCCCGGGAACACGTTGCGCCATGCCGCCTCGACGCGCCCGGCCGGGTCGACCGTCATCGCGATCCGGCAACACTCGCACGTGTGATCGGTCACCTTGCGCTCGGGCTCGAACGACGCGCCGCCGTCGCGCGACACCGCGTGGTAGATCGCCGCGCCGTCGTAGGCCTGCCCGGCCGCCTTCGCCGCGCTCAGGTCGCGCTTGTCGATCCACGCGATATGGATTCGGCCGGCCGGATCGACCGCCATCATGTCGAAGCGGTGCGTGATCATCTGCCGGTCGCGATGCACGGTGATCGGCACGCTCCACGTCGCGCCGCCGTCCAGCGAGCGGGAAAAGCGCACCATCCCCGTGTAAGGCGCATCGAGCGGCATCGACCACGATACGTAGATCGCGCGGCTGTCCGGACTCGTCGCCACTTTCGGACGGTTCTCAGCACTGGTGTAGATCGGCTCGGGCATCGCGTTGACGGTGACGGCCGCCGACAGCGTGCGGCCCGCGTCGTCGGAATGCGCGACGACGACATGCTCCCCTTCGACCCACGCGACCCACAGCCGATGCCGCGCGTCGAACGCGGCCCCCGTCGCGAGCGGCTGCTTCTGCGGCGCGCTCGTCGCCTGCATGCTCATGTGCGCGGCATGCGGATCGGCAGGCGGCGCCGTCTCGTGCGCGCCGGCGGCCGACAGCGTCGCGAGCCACAGCGCGCAGCCTGCCGCGAACGATCTCACAGCGACCATTTCAGTTCTCCAAAGAAAGTGCGGCCCGGATACGGGTGGAACACGTAGTAGCGGCGGTCCGTCAGGTTGTCGATGCCGACCGACGCGACCCAGTGCCGGTCGAAGCGGTAGCGCGCCTTCAGGTCGACGACCGTGAACGTGCTGGTGCCGCCGTAGACGTCCGGATTCACGTCGCTGTTGTCGAGCGTGTTGAACTGGCGCCCCGAATAGCGGACGCCGACGCTGGCAAGCCAGTGCTCGTCGAAGCGGTACGACGCGAGCAGGTTCGCGCGCATCCGCGGGCTGCGCGGAAAGCGCGAGCCCACGTACGCGGGATTCGCCGCGTCGGCCAGGATCTGCGCGTTGCTCGCGGACACGTTCGCATCGACGTCGAGCCCCCTCAGCCCGACGTTCTGCCCGCTGAACGCAAGCTCGACGCCGCGCACGCGAACGCGGTCGACGTTCGAGATGTTCGTGATCGTCGATGCGCCCGACACCGTCGTCTGGCTGTAGATCGAATCGCGCAGGTCGCTCTGGAACACGCTCGCGCGCACGACGCCGACACCGACGTCGCGCTCGGCCGTCAAGTCCCAGTCGATCGCCTTTTCGGGCCGCAGGCCCGGGTTGTTGTTGACGATCGCGTTGTTCGAGATCGTGCCCTGGAACAGCTCGCCGACCGTCGGGAAGCGCGTGCCCGTCGCGAACGACAGGCGGAAGCGCCACACGTCCGTCGCATCCCATTGCAGCGCGACCTTCGGCGACAGCGCATTCGCACCGCGATCCGCATAGCCGAGCGTTCCGTTCGCGTTGCCGAGCGCGCCGCCGTACGCGTCCCAGCGCTCGTAGCGCAGGCCGAGCGTCGCGAGCCAGCCCGGCGCGAAGCGCCATGCGTCCTGCGCGAACAGCGCCTGCGTGCGCGTGTCGCCGCGGTAGACGCTCGCGAGCGACGTCGTCGGCCCCGCCAGCCAGTCGGCCGTGTTGTACGTGACGTTGCGCAGGAAGTAATTGTCGTAGTGGTAGCCGAACGTGAACGCGTGGCCCTTCACTTCCGGCGCTTCCGCCTTCAGGTCGAGCGTGCGCCAGCCGGTGCCGTCGCCCTGGAACAGCGTGCCCGCGCCGCCCTGCGCGGTCGACGCAGCGCGCTGCACGTCGCGCGACACGTCGTATGCAGACACGACGCCCGACAGCCGCCAGCCGGAATCGAGACGCGCGTTCAGCCCGAACGCATACAGCCAGTTCTCCTGGTCGCCGCGCTGCGGCGCGAACGCGCTCGGTGCAACGCTCATGTTCTGCCCGCCGATCGACACGTTGCCGCCATACACGGGATTGCCCGCCGCGTCGCGCAGGAACGTCTCGCCGTGCTGCCGGTAATGGTTCTCCCAGTGGCCGAGCGTAAGCGTCGCGTCGACATGATCGGTGAACGCGTACCCCATCCGCACCGTCTCGTTGATCTGCTCGGTGCGCTCGAGCGACTGCGCGCCGACGATCGTGCGCGGCTTGCCGTTCGGCCCGATGTCGGTCGCAGCGCCCGTCACCGGCACGGCAGGCCCGAGCTTCGGGTTGTACGCGGCAATCGGGCTCGCGTACTGCATCGGCTGGCCATTGTTCTCGAGCCGGTCGAGCGACAGCGCGAACCAGAAGCGGCCGACGCGGTTCGCGACACGCGCGGTCTGGTGGTTGCCGCCGAAGCTGTCGGCAAACCCGTAGCCGTCGTGGTAACGCTGCGTGAAGAATTGCGTCGACAGCGATGCCTCGAGGTGGTCCGGACGACGCGTCGTGACCAGCACGGTCGACCCGATCGCGTTGCCGGGATACAGCGTGGAAAAGGGGCCGTACAGCACGTCGACCCGCGCGATGTCGTCGGGCGGGATCAGCGACCAGCGCGGCGGATACGCGTAGCTCGAGCCGAGCAGGTTCGACAGCAGCAGCCCGTCGGCATAGACGAGCCCGCGCGCGCTCTGCAGCTCGTTGAAGTCGCGGCCGGCGAACACCGCATTGCGGTCGCCGATGAAGCGCTTGCGCACCATCAGGTTCGGCGCGTATTTCAGCGCGTCCTCGGTGTTGACGTTGGTGTGCGCGTCGATCCGATCGCGCGTGATCGACTCGACGACTGCCGGCGTGTCGGGATCGACCGGCTGCCGTTGCGCCGTCACGGTGACGACGGTCAGCACGTCGCTGGCCGCAGCCGGCTCGGCCGGCGCGGCAGCAGACGCTGCAGCGGACACGCGGTTCGCTTCCCCGGCAGGTTCCGGTATGGGATCGACGCGCGCGGCGTCCGGTTGCGCCGCGTATGCGGCGGGCCACGCAAAAGCAGCCGCGCAGGCAAGCGCGAGCGGGCCGCGCGGCAGTCGCGCGGCAATGGTGAACGACATGGGTGATTTCCTGGAAACGTGATCGAACGCCGCCCGCTGCAAGGCCGCGTGACGCGCCGACGCAGGCACAGGCACAGGCACGGCACACGCGGCCGGCACGCGAGCGGAAGCGCGCCGTCAGGCGCGCGCGAAATCAGATCGAGACGGTTTCAGGCGGGGCGCGCGGCTGGGCAAGACGAATGCCCTTGCGCACGAAGACGGGAATGGACGGTGCAGGCGCGCGGATCGCGAACGTCCGCACGAAGCCCGGCATCGCGGGCAGGCTCGCACCGAGTGCGACGTTCGCCGCGAAGCCGGGACAGTACACGCAGTGCGGCACGCCCGCATGATCGAACGACGACGCGTCGTGATCGCCGGCGGCCTGCGCGAGCACGACCTGACGCGCACCCGCTGCACTGCACAATTCGAGCGTGAGCTCACCCGAACCGCTCGACGCGAGACGCGCGTAGCCGATGACGGGCGACAGTACGTTCAGTACCAGCGCCAGCCATACGAGGCCGATCCATCGCGTCGTTCGTTTCATCGCGGTCCAGGAAAAAGTGCGCGCAAGTATAACAAGGGCCGGGATTGTTGCTGAATCTGCAGAGGGTAATGACCGGCATCACACTGCGTGCCGGAACGCATGTGCCGTTAATACAACAGAGACAAAATCTAACGATTCGTTTCTGGCATAAATTCGAGCACGAGGTTGATAATTATTGAACCTGCTGGAGAAACGATCATGGACGAAAAACCGACTCGCGTGCCGCCCCCGGACCAAGTGATGAGCCCGGATCCGGAGCCCGTTGGCGTGGAATTCCTCGCCGAGCTGCCCGAACACGTTCGGGCGTTCTTCGACGAACAGCACAAGCTGTATTCGCCGAAGTGAACGAGCGTTCCGCTCTGTAACCGCCGCGTGTCGACGCTCGAAACCGTGCGGTACATCGCTGCGCACTTGCCGCAGTCCGCCTCGCACCCGGGTCGCAATGGCCTGACGGTGCCGGATCAGCTCGTCCGCTGATTCTCCTGTCGCGACGCCACGCCGCGCGACCGTCTTCGTCTATCCTTCTGCTTTTCCACTTCCGGTTCACCCGGCACGCGATCGTTCCGATGAAGCATCCCATTCGCGCGAGCCTCGCTGCAGCAGCGCTCGGCCTCGCCCTCTTCTCCGCGCCCCCTGCCGTCCATGCCGACGGCGACGATACGGCCCTGACCAACCTCGTCGCGCTCGCGTCGCAGCGCCTCGCGCTCGCCGAGCCGGTGGCGCGCTGGAAATGGGCGAACCACATGCCGATCGAGGATCGTCCGCGCGAAGCGGAATTGCTCACGTCGGTCGAACGGCGCGCGACGCGCGCCGGCGTCGATCCTGCATTCGCCCGGACGTTCTTCGAGGATCAGATCGCGGCGAGCAAGGACGTGCAGAATGCACTGTTCGCCACATGGCGCGCAACGCGGCCGCCTGAAGGCACACCGCCCGATCTCGCGACGAGCACGCGCCCGAAGCTCGACCAGCTGACGCAGGCGATGCTCGCCGGCCTCGCGCAGGTCGAACCGCTGAGAACGGCGCCCGACTGCCAGGCGCGGCTCGCCCGCAGCATTGCCAACTGGAAATCGCTGACGCGCTACGACGCAAGCCAGGCGCAAGCGCTCGGCACCGCGTTGTCGCACGTATGCGCGGCAGGCGGCGCAAGCGCGATCGGCTGACCGCGGCCGGTCAGCCGCCGGCGGGCGCGAGCACGGCGAGCGGGATCAACTGCAGCCCACGCGACAGGTGCGTCTGCAGCAGACGATACGTGAACGGCTCGAACGGCTCGGTCACTTCGGCGGCTTCGCCGGCGGCAAGCCGTGCGGCGGCATCGATCGACTCTGCCGCGCCGAGATAGCGCCAGCCGTCGATCACATGGAACAGCGAGCGCTCGCCGCGCGCTTCGAACGCCACCGCGCCCTCGAACGGCCATGGCGCCGCGCTGCCGGCGCGTGCCGCGTCCGCCGCCGGACGGCGATTGAATGCCGGCCGCAGGCGGGCGATCCACTGCGCCTCGGCAAGCATCGCGCCGAGCTCGTTGCCGGTCTCGCGCCACTCGACGCGCCGCACCTGCTGCGCAAGTCGCATCTCCTTCGACGAACGCCGCTCGCCGGTCAACAGCGCGCGCAGCCTTTGCCGCACGCGCACGCTGCGCCCGACATAGAGCGGCTCGTCCGCTTCGCCGAACAGCGCATAGGCGCCGCACCCCGCCGGCGCCGTGTCGAGCCACGCTTCGGTGATACCGCCGGCAAGACGGAAATGCCGTGTCGTGCGGGCGATCTGCTCACGCAATCGCTCGAGCGGCACGATTTCATGCAGCTGGCGCCAGAACTGCCACAGCAGGTCGGCGTCCGCGAGCGCCCGATGCCGGGCGGACGGCACGAGGCAATGCCGCTCGACCAGCGCGTCGAGTCCGTGCCGCGACTCGCGCGGAAACAGCGCGCGCGACAAGCGCACCGTGCACAGGACGTCGGGATTGAATGCGAAACCGGCGCGCTCGAATTCGGCGCGCAGGAAACCGCGATCGAAGCTCGCGTTGTGCGCGACGAACAGCTTGCCGTCGAGCCGCTCGAACAGCGCCGGCGCAAGCGATGCAAAGGATGGCGCATCGCGCACCATCGCATCGGAAATGCCTGTCAGTTGCTGAATGAACGGCGGGATCGGCTGCCCCGGATCGACGAGCGAGGCCCACGTCGACACGCCATGCGGGCCGATCTCGACCACGCCGATTTCAGTGATGCGATGCTCGGCGGACGAGCCGCCGGTGGTCTCGAGGTCGACGAAAACGAGCGGAAGTTCGCAGGCGGGATCGGACGGGCGGGAATCGGACATGAAAGGACTGGGGAAACGGCGCTTCCGTGAGTATGCACCGGCTTGCGCATCCACGGCCAGCGCGAACCGGTTGCCGGCGCGGTTCTGCCCTGTCGCAGCGCCCATCGAAGCGCCTGTCAAAGCAAAAAGCCCCCGCATCGCGGGGGCTCGGACGTGATCGGCAACACGCAGCGCGTCAGATCGCCTGGATATTCGCCGCCTGCTTACCTTTCGGTCCGACTTTCACGTCGAACGAAACGCGCTGATTTTCCTTCAGCGACTTGAAACCGTCCATCTTGATTTCGGAAAAGTGCGCAAACAAATCCTCGCCGCCATTGTCCGACGTAATGAAACCGAAGCCCTTAGCATCGTTAAACCATTTCACGATACCGGTATCCATACCTTCGTTCCCCACTCGATTTGATCAAAAAAGCTATTCCTTATAGCCGTTTTCCGAAGCCCCGAAGCGTCATGCCGGCGCAAGCCAGAAGCGCTCCGCCCGAGGACGGAGTGGTGACTTTATAAATTGGACAATCCGGGCACGTCAAGAAAATTTTTGGTAAACGCATTATAAAAAAAGCGCTAATGCCACTGGAATCGGTACCTGGTCCTTATCGATAAATCGACCCCTGCAAAAAACCTGTCATTATTACCGGGGCCGGCTCCCTGATAATCCCGACCACGAAAAACCTACCGGCTCGATATCGGGTCGGAAAAATCCTCAGTATTTTTCCGGGTTGCGGAAAACGCAGAGCATTGCAATGCTGAAGCGACGCGCATGGTGAGGGAGAGAGTCATGTGGCTGGACGGAATCAAGCGCTTCGCGAGCCGGCTCGGACGCGTACGCCGCAAGTCCCGCGCACTTGCCGACGCCGCCGCTCGTGAAACGCCCTGCGGCGCCGAGTTCGACACGACCTGGCATGGCGACCACTGGCAGAACCTGCTCGCGTCGCCGCTCGACGCGCGTCATTACGTGATGGAAGACTGGTCGCACGAGCCGCCGCCGGCCGAGACCAAGGAAGCGCTGCCGCCAGCCAGGCGCCGACGCCGCTGGTACGAGCAGTAAGGGGTGGGAAAGCGACGCAAAAAAAAAAGCGCGACTGGGAAGTCGCGCCGACAAAGGTTTGGAGATCTTTTCCGTCAACGAAAAAGTCTGCTTCGGAAAGCAGAGATTGCAGTATAGCGACATAACATCCTTTCATTATCCATGCTCCACACAAACCTCTATTGCCGCCGTGGCAATAATCGCACTAACGCACCCGGCGCCCGCCGATAACCGCCTGTCGCAATCGCGCAACGCCCGACGCGTCGAGCGCATCGCCCCACTCGCTCCCTGCATTGCCGCAAACCCTTGACGGACAGGGCTTCCCGGCTACCCGGCAATCATTGCGGAATCCAAAATAGACTATTGTTTAAAGTGTTTTCCTCGCCGCTCGGGGCCGCTCCATACACTTTGCATGAGGTCCGAAGAAACGAGGGCGTCCACGCCCGCCCGGCGTCATCGCGATTTGCCACCGATTCGCCGTACACACTCGCCGGTGCCAGCAGCAGGTTCGATTTGCATCATCCTGTTTGGAGACAGATCAATGAGAAAGACCCTGATCGTCGCGGCATTGTCGGGCGTGTTCGCAACCGCCGCGCATGCACAAAGCAGCGTCACGCTGTACGGCCTGATCGACGCCGGCATCACGTACACGAACAACCAGGGCGGCCACAGCGCGTGGCAGGAGACGAGCGGCTCCGTCAACGGCAGCCGCTGGGGCCTGCGCGGCACCGAGGATCTCGGCGGCGGCCTGAAAGCGATCTTCACCCTGGAAAACGGCTTCGGCATCAATAACGGCACGCTGAAGCAGAACGGCCGCGAATTCGGCCGGCAGGCCTTCGTCGGCCTCGCGCACAACACTTACGGCTCGGTCACGCTCGGCCGCCAGTACGACAGCGTCGTCGACTATCTCGGCCCGCTGTCGCTGACCGGCACGCAATACGGCGGCACCCAGTTCGCGCACCCGTTCGACAACGACAACCTGAACAACTCGTTCCGGATCAACAACTCGGTCAAATACCAGAGCGCGAACTACAGCGGCCTGAAGTTTGGTGCGCTGTACGGCTTCTCGAACTCGACGGACTTTGCGAACAACCGCGCGTACAGCGTCGGCGTGTCGTACACCTATATGGGCTTCAACTTCGCGGCCGCCTACCTGCAGCTGAACAACAACGTGAACGCGTTGTCGCAGGCGGTCAGCGATCCCGGCGCGGTCGCGGGCGACTGGACCTTCGCGGCCAGCCGTCAGCGCACCTGGGGTGCAGGCCTGAACTACACGTTCGGCCCGGCGACGGCCGGCTTCGTGTTCACGCAAACGCGCCTGACCGACACCCGCACCATCAGCGCCGCAGCTTCGGGCGTGACGGGCGGCATTACCGGCCTGTCGGGCGGCACCCGCTTCAACAACTATGAAATCAACGGCCGCTACGCACTGACGCCGGTGCTTTCCCTCGCCGGATCGTATACGTACACCGACAGCCGCATCGTCGGCCAGACGCCGAGCTGGCACCAGTTCAACCTGCAGGCCGACTATGTGCTGTCGAAGCGCACGGACGTATACCTGCAGGGCGAATACCAGAAGGTGAACGCGGACGGCCTGAAGCTCGACGCGAATATCAACGGCCTCGGCACTGCATCGTCGACCAACAAGCAGCTTTCCGTCACGGCAGGCCTGCGCCATCGCTTCTGAGCATCGCTGCGTTCACTGCCAGCGGATTCACCGACAAGACAGAGCGCCCCGAACGGGGCGCTTCCTGTTTGCGCGACAGCGCGTGCCCCGCCGAGCTCAGGCCTTGCCGGGCTCAAGCCTTGCCGGGCTCAGGATAGTGCACGTCGAGCACGTCGATCGGCTGCGGGCCTGCGGGGGTCAGCAGCGTAACGGTATCGCCGATCTTCGCCTTGAGCAGCGCGCGCGCCACCGGCGAGATCCAGCTCACATGTCCGCGGTCGAGATCGACCTCGTCGATGCCGACGATCGTGATCGTGTGCTCGCCGCCGTCCGGCGTCGCATAGTCGACCGTCGCACCGAAGAACACCTGGTCGGTATTCTCCTGCCGGCTCGCGTCGACCACCTCGGCGATGTCGAGCCGCTTGGTCAGGAAGCGGATACGCCGGTCGATCTCGCGCAGCCGCCGCTTGCCGTAGATGTAGTCGCCGTTTTCGGAACGATCGCCGTTCGATGCCGCCCACGACACGAGCCGCACGACCTCGGGACGCTCGACGTCGATCAGGTTCAGCAGCTCGTCCTTGAGCCGCTTGTGCCCGACCGGCGTGATGTAGTTCTTCGAGCCAGCCGGAATCGCGGGCTGGGCCTGGTCGAGATCGTCGTCGTCGCCGTCCGACTCTTTGACAAACGCCTTGTTCATGATGCACATTCAAACATGGATTGCGGATGCTTCAAGGGTACACGATGGACCGCCCCGGCAGACCCGGAGCGCATATTTTGCGAATAAGGCTTCCCTTTTTAAACAACCCTGCTATAATCCCTCTTCTGCGTGCGGCTGTAGCTCAGTTGGATAGAGTACTTGGCTACGAACCAAGGGGTCGTGGGTTCGAATCCTGCCAGCCGCGCCACCTGATTCAAGGGCCTTCTTCACCGAAGGCCCTGCCAGTTTGAAGTAGTACCGTTTTGCGTGCGGCTGTAGCTCAGTTGGATAGAGTACTTGGCTACGAACCAAGGGGTCGTGGGTTCGAATCCTGCCAGCCGCGCCATTATTGAGGGCCTTCCCATCGAAGAAGGTCCTGTCAGTTTGAAGTAGTACCGCTTTGCGTGCGGCTGTAGCTCAGTTGGATAGAGTACTTGGCTACGAACCAAGGGGTCGTGGGTTCGAATCCTGCCAGCCGCGCCACCTTCAAGGGCCTTCCTCCGGGAAGGCCCTTTTTCTTTCCCCCTCCCCGCTCGATCGCGGCGCCACGCACCCATCGGGCAATCCGGGCACACACACCTTCTGTCCCGTTCGCATCCTCCAGACAAGCCCGCACGGCTCGTCCACGCAATCATCGGCACGCCGCATGCGGGCGACGCACAGTTCGAGCGCCGCAGCCGCTTCCAAAGCGCATCAACAAAAACGGCGGCCCAAGGCCGCCGTCGCATTGCTCGATCCAAACACCCGGTGCGTCAGTAATCCTGCCGCTCGCGCTCGATACGCATCCCGCCATCGTGACGCGCATGGGCGCCGTCGTCGGTCGAGCGCTCGCGCATGATCCGCATCACGTCCGGATTGGTCCGCACGCGCCGCATCACGTTCGCCAGATGGACGCGGTCGCTGACCTGGATCACGAAGCGCAGCACCGTCGATTCGTGCGTGAGATCCTCGTCCATCGCGATGTGGACGATGTTCGCGTCGGCCGACGTGATGTCCGCCGCCACGCGCGCGAAGATCCCCTTCGTATTCTTCACGAGCGCCTTCACCGCGACGTCGAAGAGGCGCCCCGGCTGCGGCGCCCATTCGACATCGATCCAGCGGCCCGGATCGCGGCGATGGATGCGCTGCGCGACACGGCAATCGGTCGTATGAATCGCCATCCCGAGGCCGATGCCGATATAGCCCATGATCGCGTCGCCCGGAATCGGCCGGCAGCACGCGGACAGCTGCACCGACATCCCTTCGGTGCCCGTGATCACGACAGGCGGCGCATGATGCGCGGCATGTCGCTCGGCCTTCGGCAGATCGTCGTCCGCGTCGCGGCCGCTCATCAGCACCTCGATGCGCTTCGCCATCACCGCCGCGACGCGGCGGCCGAGGCCGATGTCCGCGAAGATTTCCTGGCGGCTCTTGTTGCCCGTCCACTGCACGAGCTTTTCCCACACTTCCGGCGTGATGTCGGCCAGCGCGAGACCGTAACCCTTCAGGCTCTGATCGACGAGCCGCTCGCCGAGCTGCACCGACTCGTTCAGGCGCATCGTCTTCAGGTAGTGACGGATCGCCGAGCGCGCCTTGCCGGTGCGCACGAAGCCGAGCCACGCGGGGTTCGGCTTCGAATACGGCGCGGTGATCACTTCGACGATGTCGCCGCTCTTCAGCTCGGTGCGCAGCGGCAGCAGCTCGTTGTTGATCTTCACGGCGACGCACTGGTTGCCGAGATCGCTGTGGATCGAATACGCGAAGTCGAGCGCCGTCGCGCCGCGCGGCAGCGCCATGATCTTCGACTTCGGCGTGAACACGTAGACCGCATCCGGGAACAGGTCGATCTTCACGTGCTCGAGGAATTCGCTCGAATCGCCGGCTTCGCTCTGGATGTCGAGCAGCGACTTCAGCCACTGGTGCGCGCGCTTCTGCACATCGCTGAGATCCGCGCTGCCGTTCTTGTACAGCCAGTGCGCGGCGACGCCCGCCTCGGCGATCTCGTGCATCTTGCGCGTGCGCACCTGGAACTCGATCGGCGCACCAAACGGGCCGACGAGCGTCGTGTGCAGCGACTGATAGCCGTTGATCTTCGGGATCGCGATGTAGTCCTTGAACTTGCCCGGCACCGGCTTGTACAGCGCATGCAGCGCACCGATGCACGTATAGCAGTCGAGCGGATTCTCGACGACGACACGGAAGCCGTACACGTCGAGCACCTGCGAGAACGACAGCTGCTTGTCGCGCATCTTCCGGTAGACGCTGTAGATGGTCTTTTCGCGGCCGGTGATTTCGGCGTCGATCTTCGCGTCGGCCATCGCACGCTGCGCGGCCTCGAGGATCTTGCCGATCACCTCGCGGCGGTTGCCGCGCGCGGCCTTCACGGCCTTCTCGAGCGTCGCGTAGCGATGCGGGTTGAAATTCGCGAAGCTCATGTCCTGCAGCTCGCGATAGGTATTGTTCAGACCGAGGCGGTGCGCGATCGGCGCATAGATGTCGAGCGTCTCGCGCGCGACGCGGCGGCGCTTTTCCATCGGCACCGCGCCGAGCGTGCGCATGTTGTGCAGGCGATCGGCGAGCTTGACGAGGATGACCCGCACGTCGCGCGCCATCGCGAGCAGCATCTTGCGGAAGTTTTCCGCCTGCGCTTCCTCGCGGCTGCGGAACTCCATCTTGTCGAGCTTGGACAGGCCGTCGACGAGTTCCGCGACCTTCGGCCCGAACCGCTCGGCCAGCTCGCTCTTGGTCACGCCCTGGTCTTCCATCACGTCGTGCAGCAGCGCCGCCATGACGGCCTGCGCGTCGAGCTTCCAGCCGGCGCAGATTTCCGCGACGGCGACGGGATGGGTGATGTAGGGTTCGCCGCTCTGGCGATATTGACCGAGGTGGGCTTCGTCGCTGAAGTGGAACGCCGCCTTGACCTCTTTGATTTCCTCCGGCGCGAGATACTCGGCGAGCGTGGCGGTCAGTTTCGCGATCGAAACGACGCCGTGCTTGCGCGGCTGCTCCGGGGTGGCGGTCGGCCCGAACAGATGCCGGAACGACTGTTCGAGGACCGCGTCGATGTACTGGCGCGCAGGCGATTGTGCCGTGGCTTCGGTGGTCGGATCCGCGGAGGCGGACGATGGGGTGGTGCTCATATTCGCCTCCTCGGTCAGCAATCGTTGCGCGCGTGGACTACATGGCTGGCGTGAAGCAAGCGCGGTTAGACCGGCACCTTCTTCAGCATCTCGATGCCGACCTGGCCGGCCGCGATCTCGCGCAGCGCGACGACGGTCGGCTTGTCGCGGCTTTCGATCTTCGGCGTATGGCCTTGCGCGAGCTGCCGCGCGCGATAGGTGGCGGCGAGCGCCAGTTCGAAGCGGTTCGGGATCTGCTTCAGGCAGTCTTCGACGGTAATGCGAGCCATGTTGGGTAATTCCTTCTGAATATAGTGCTTATTCTACCTTATGTCCCTTGTCGCTCGCGTCATTCCGCGTGCGGCAGGTGGATGCCGAGCTCGATGAACAGCTCCGCATGTCGCGCGTACTGCGAAGCAAAGCGAAGGCGCGTGGCGGCGACGATGCATTCCAGCTCGGCCAGCGCGCAGTCGAAGTTCTCGTTGATCACGACGTACTCCGCTTCCGACGCGTGCGCGATCTCGCTGCCGGCCGCGAGGAGGCGCCGCGTGATCACGTTCGGCTCGTCCTGGCCGCGCTTCTTCAGGCGCTCCTCGAGCGCGTCGAGCGACGGCGGCAGGATGAAGATGCCGACCGCGTTGCGGAACTGCTTCTTCACCTGCAACGCGCCCTGCCAGTCGATTTCGAGCAGCACGTCGTGGCCGTTTTTCATCTGCTCTTCGATCCACACGCGCGACGTGCCGTAGTAGTTGCCATGCACTTCCGCGCTCTCGAGGAACTCGTGCGCCGCGTGACGCTCGCGGAAATCGTCGACCGTCGTGAAGTGGTAATGCTGGCCGTCCTGCTCGCCCGGCCGCGGCTTGCGCGTCGTGTACGAGATCGACAGGCAGATCTCGCTGTCCTTCGACAGGAGCGCATTCACGAGCGTGGACTTGCCGGCGCCCGACGGCGCGACGACCATGAACAGGTTGCCGGGATAGACGCCCGCGTGCAGCGAATGCGCGGCGTGGCCGTCGTGGGGGGTTGGGGTCATGTTGCGTTACTCCAGGTTTTGCACTTGCTCACGCATCTGCTCGATCAGCAGCTTGAGCGCCATCGACGCGTCGGCCAGTTCCTTGGCCGCCGCTTTCGAGCCGAGCGTGTTCGCTTCGCGGTTCAGTTCCTGCATCATGAAGTCGAGACGTTTGCCGACGCGGCCGCCCTTCTCGATCACATGACGCGTTTCGTTCAGGTGCGCGGTGAGCCGCGACAGCTCCTCCGCGATGTCGATCCGGATCCCGTACATCGTCACTTCCTGACGGATGCGCTCCGCGGCTTCCTCGCGCGACACGATCGGCGCGCTGCCTTCCGGCGCCGCGATGCCGAGCGCCTCCTGCAGCCGCTCGACGATCTTCTGCTGATGCTTCGCGATCAGCTCCGGCACGAGCGGCGTAATGCGCGCGACGATCGCTTCCATCTCGGCGACGTTCGACAGCAGCATCGTCGCGAGCTGCGCGCCTTCGCGCGAACGCACGACGACGAGCTCGCCGATCGCTTCCTTGCCGCACGCGAGCACCGCGTCGCGGATCGCGTCGGCCGACACGCCGCTTTCCGCGATCACGCCGGGCCAGCGCAGGATCTCGCCCGCGCGCAGGCGGCCGACGCCCGGGAACGATTCGAGCACCGAGCGCTCGAGGTCGGCGAGCTGGCCGAGCGCCGTCTGGTTCAGCGCGCCCGCGCCAATGCTCTGCTCGCCGCGTTGCAGGTTGATGCGAATGTCAACCTTGCCGCGCGACAGCTTGTTCATCAGCATTTCGCGCAGCGCGGGCTCGCATGCGCGCACGTCGTCGGGCATGCGGAAATTCAGGTCGAGAAAGCGCGAGTTCACGGTACGCAATTCGACCGACACGCTGGTGCCGCCGTTACCCGTCGCCGCCGCGAGTTCGCGCGTGGCGCTCGCATAGCCCGTCATGCTGTAGATCATGGTTCGTCTCGCCGTCTGGATGCCCTTGCGGGCCGGGAATCAATCGAGGCGCCCGGCGCGTCGTAAGCGCGGGGCGGAAACGCGCATTATCCCATTTTTGGCGCCGACCCCGCCGGGCGCGCGAGGCGTTCAGCGCTAAAATCGGGGTTTCCTCTCCCACTCTCTATCTCGCTCATGACGCAATCCTTTTCCCGTCCGAGCGGCCGCCGCGCCGACGAACTGCGCAAGGTCGCCATCACGCGCCACTACACGAAGCATGCGGAAGGCTCCGTGCTGGTCGAATTCGGCGACACCAAGGTAATTTGCACCGCGAGCGTCGCCGAGCGCGTGCCGGAGTTCCTGCGCGATCGCGGGCAAGGCTGGCTGACGGCCGAATACGGGATGCTGCCGCGCGCGACGCATACGCGCAGCGACCGCGAGGCTGCACGCGGCAAGCAGACGGGCCGCACGCAGGAAATTCAGCGCCTGATCGGCCGCGCGCTGCGCGCGGTGTTCGACCTCGAGGCGCTCGGCCCGCGCACGATCCATATCGACTGCGACGTGATCCAGGCCGACGGCGGCACGCGCACCGCGAGCATCACCGGCGCGTTCGTCGCCGCGCACGACGCGGTGTCGAAGCTGATCGCCGCCGGCAAGCTCGCGCGCTCGCCGATCAACGACCACGTGGCCGCGATCTCGGTCGGCGTGTTCGAGGGCACACCCTTGCTCGATCTCGATTACGCGGAGGATTCGCGCTGCGACACCGACATGAACGTCGTAATGACGGGTGCGGGCGGCTTCGTCGAAGTCCAGGGCACCGCCGAAGGCGTGCCGTTCTCGCGCGACGAGATGAACGCGCTGCTCGATCTCGCGCAAAGCGGGATCGGCACGCTCGTGCAGATGCAGAAGGACGCGCTGGGTAAGAGTCATGTCTGAGGATCGCACCACGCCGCCGCTGTCGCGCATCGTGCTCGCGTCGAACAACGCGGGCAAGCTGCGCGAATTCACGGCGATGTTCTCGACCGTCGGCATCGACGTGATTCCGCAGGGCGACCTCGCGGTGCCGGAGGCGGACGAGCCGTTCCGCACGTTCATCGAGAATGCGCTGACGAAAGCGCGTCACGCGTCCCAGCTCACCGGGCTGCCGGCGATCGCGGACGACTCCGGCCTGTGCGTGCGCGCGCTGCGCGGCGCCCCCGGCGTCTACTCCGCACGCTACGCGCAGCGCGCGGGGCTCGAGAAAGGCGACGCGGCGAACAACGCGCACCTCGTCGACCAGTTGCGCGGCATCGCGGACCGCCGCGCATACTACTGCTGCGTGCTCGCGCTCGTGCGCCACGCCGACGATCCGGAGCCGCTGTTTGCCGAGGGCCGCTGGCACGGCGAGATCGTCGACGCGGCGCGCGGCGCACACGGATTCGGCTACGACCCGTATTTCTACCTGCCGGCGCTCGGCGCGACGGCGGCCGAGCTCGAACCGCCGGTGAAGAACGCACTCAGCCATCGCGCGCTCGCGCTCAAGGCGCTGCTCGCGCGGCTCGCGGAGGGAGAATGAACAGCCCCCACGCTCACATTCGTTCGCTGCCCCCCGAGGGGGCGGCTGCCTCCCTTGGGGCGGCCCGGCGGGAGGCAGCATGAACAGCCCCCACGCTCACATTCGTTCGTCGCAGGAGGCAGCATGAGCCAGGCTGCGGAAACCGGCGCGCGCGTCGTCGCGACGTTCACGTCGCCCGGCCAGGTGCGGCTGACGTCGCTGCCGCCGCTCGCGCTGTACGTGCATTTCCCGTGGTGCGTGCGCAAGTGCCCGTACTGCGACTTCAACTCGCACGAGTGGAAGGGCGAGCGGTTTCCGGAAACCGAGTATCTCGACGCGCTGCGCGCCGATCTCGAGCACGCGCTGCCGCTCGTCTGGGGACGCCAGGTGCATACGGTCTTCATCGGCGGCGGCACGCCGAGCCTGCTGTCGGCAGCGGGCCTCGACCGCCTGCTGTCCGACGTGCGCGCGCTGCTGCCGCTCGACGCGGACGCGGAGATCACGCTCGAGGCGAATCCGGGCACGTTCGAGGCGGCGAAATTCGCGCAGTTCCGCGCGAGCGGCGTGAACCGCCTGTCGGTCGGCATCCAGAGCTTCAGCGAGACGCACCTGAAGGCGCTCGGCCGCATCCACGACGCCGCGCAGGCGCGCGCGGCCGTCGAGGTCGCGGCGAAGACGTTCGACAACTTCAATCTCGACCTGATGTTCGCGCTGCCGAACCAGACGCTCGACGAATGCCGCACGGATATCGAAACGGCGCTGTCGTTCGCGCCGCAGCATCTGTCGCTGTATCACCTGACGCTCGAGCCGAACACGCTGTTCGCGAAGTTTCCGCCTGTCGTGCCCGACGACGACGCATCCGCCGACATGCAGGAGTGGATCCACGCGCGCACGGCCGAAGCCGGTTACGAGCGCTACGAGGTGTCCGCGTATGCGAAGCCGCATCACCAGTGCAAGCACAACCTGAATTACTGGCGCTTCGGCGACTACCTCGGGATCGGTGCGGGCGCGCACACGAAGCTGTCGTTCCCGAACCGCATCCTGCGGCAGGCGCGCTACAAGCACCCGGCCACCTTCATCGAGCAGGCGCTGGCCGGCACGCCGGTGCAGGAAGAACGCGAAGTCGGCGCGCGCGACCTGCCGTTCGAGTTCATGCTGAACACGCTGCGGCTCGTCGACGGCTTCCCGGTGCACAGCTTCGCCGAACGCACGGGCCTGCCGATGAGCACGATCGAACCGGCGCTCAAGGAGGCGGAACGGCGCGGGCTGATCGCGCGTGATTTCGCGCAGATCGCACCGACGCCGCTCGGCCAGCGCTTCCTCAACGACCTGCAGGAACTGTTCCTGCGCGACGATTGACGATGACAGGGGCGGCATTTCGGTTACAATGCCGCCTCGTGGAAGCGTGGCCGAGCGGTTTAAGGCACCGGTCTTGAAAACCGGCGACGGGCAACTGTCCGTGAGTTCGAATCTCACCGCTTCCGCCAGAAAATCCCGCTCAGGCTTGTCCAGTAAGGCGGGATTTTTTCTTTTCTGCCCTTCCCCCGCTGCAACCCACACGATGCGCTACGCATGAGCGATCGAGTCGGCGGACTGAAGGCGCCGCCTCGAGACCGCGCCGTTCCGGCGGCAACAAGATCCCCTATGAGCAGGCTCGCTCTCGGACTGCTCCTTCTGGCGTCCGCCCACACCTTCGCCGATCAGACGCCAGCCGACGAGAGCAACTGCTCGAATTTGGCCGACGACAGCAGGACTTCAGCGCCTCCCTTCTCGGAATTCAACAAGCAACGTTGAGTCCGCAACGTTCTCGCGAAAAGATTCGTTTGACGCAGCGATGGGGTGCCAGTACAATTCGCGCCGCGGGGTGGAGCAGTCTGGCAGCTCGTCGGGCTCATAACCCGAAGGTCGTAGGTTCAAATCCTACCCCCGCAACCAATATCGAAGCCCGCTCTGCGACAGCAAGCGGGCTTTTGCTTTTGGCAACCATGCAGCGGAAAGGTCTGGAAAAAGGCCCGACCCAATGAGGGTCGAGCGAAATCGTCGGATGCCCGACGATGGAGGTAATCGAAATACAACTGGCCCGCTACGGGGTTCAATTGCAGTAGCGAGCCAGTTCGTCAGAGGGGCGCGCCCAGGTACTGCGCGCTTAGAGGCGGTGCTCGGCGGCTTCGTGAGCTTCCAAGACGTCCCGCCGTCAACTTAGCTGCCGCGATACAGCGACTTCATTTCTTCGTCGCTTGCCGGGCGAACGACCGGGGCACGCGAACCGGATGCCGATGCACCCTTGGCTTCAGCGCCAAATCCGCTCTGATCGGCGCCCTGAGCTTGAGCAAGGGCGTTTTGTTGCGCCACGCGAGCTTCGGCGGCCTGGATGTCAGCCGGGTAGTGCGGATCTTCCCCTACCGCCGGGTTATAGCCAGCCTTTTCGAGCTGAACCAGTTCGGCGCGGACTTGCGCACGCGTAAGCGGCGCATTGGTTTGAGCGAAGACGGCAACCGGCGCAGCAAGGGCAGCGGCAACGACAACGGCTTGAATCAGGTTCTTCATGATGCTTACCTCCATTTTGTTTGTCGGGCTTCGAACACCTTGTTCGTAACCGATGACCGTAGTCTAGGTAAGCGCACGCTTAAGAGTTATAGGGCTGCGGGGAAGAGATTGTTCCTGATTCTTCGCTGAATCGTCGCATTCGCCGTGAGCGCGCCAGGTCGCGAAGTGTGTCCTTGCACCACGTGCGTGCGCGTGCAGCCGCTCGTGAGTTCCGTCTTCCGGATGCGCTTGCCGGGATCCCGTTACAATCCCGCGCTCTGAACCGCAACACGGGAACCCATGCCATGAAGCACCTCATCGCTTCGTCGCTCGTCGCAGCGCTGGCCGCCATCAGCGCGCACGCGTCGGCCGACACGTCGACCGGCAACGACGCGCCGGCGCAATCGTGCGCGATCGCGTACGTCACCGGCGTCGGCGGATCGGCGCAGAGCCTGCGCGAGTATCTCGCGAGCGCCAATCCGTATCGCTACCTGGCCGACAACGAGATTCAATGCAAAGTCTCCGACGATGGCCGCGCAACCGGCTGCACCGGCGTCACGAACCTGCGGCACGAGCGGGTCAGCGTATACGACGACTCCGACCCGACGACGATGACGGTCGTCGCGCGCGTCGAGCTCGACCGGGGGACGTACCCGGTGATCATCGTCGTGCAGAGGAAAGACGTGCAGTGCGCGCAGTAATGCGCGCTGCGCCGCCCTGCTTCAGTCGGGACCGGAAGTCCGCGCGCGCCGGAGCTTGCGCGGCGGCCGCCTGAACGCCGCCCTCCGGATTGCCCCGAACGTGTCCGGGCGGCCCGCCATCGCCTAGAATTCGGATCAGAACGGCGACACGAACGCCGCCGCGAACTCGCCGCCGCGCGAACCTACCGGCTCGCACGGCGCATGGAGACCGCCATGTCCGATCAGTCGACACCCACCCGCCACGTCGATTACGAAGGCTTCGAGATCCACGTCGTGCCAGGCCCGATGCCGGGCGACGACACGCGCTTCACCTACACGGGCTACGTCTGCCATCCGGGCGCGAACCCCGCGCTGCCCGGCCATGCAGTGCCGTTCCATGCGGACGGCGAAGAAAGCTTCGCCACGCTCGACGACGCGATCCACGAAGCCGTCCATATCGGCAAGAGCATCGTCGACGGCACGCATGCCGACCTGTCGGTGCTGTCGCTCGTCACGCACGGTTATTGAATCGTTCGAACCGCCCGGCACGCGGCGCGCGAAACGGACGGACCGATGCCGGGCAACGCGTCCCGATCGCGCGGCATCGCACTGCTGCCGGTGCGCATGCTGCACGTGCCAGCTTTCGTTTTTGCAACACGCGCGGTCCGCATCATCAGCCCGCGTAGCGTCGCAAAACGCGCGATATGCGTTTGTCCCGATGTCAAGCCACCGGTGCGCGACTATCATTCGTCTATCGTGTTCCTCGGCGCCGCTCCATGTCCGCCCTTCCCGTTCCGAGCGTCGTCCGGCTGCGCGTTGCCGCGCTGGCCGCCGTCGCCATGCTTGCCGCCTGCACGATCACGCCACCCTCGCCGCGTATGGTACTGACGCTGCCGTCGATCACGCGCAGCGCGAATCTCGATCAATATCGCACCGAAGTCGCCGAACGCGTTGCCGAGCGCAATCCGTCCGGCCTGCTGCACGGCGCGCCGCAGGCGATGTTGCGCTCGCTCGTCGTGCTCGCGTTCACGATCGATCGCGACGGCCGGCTGGTGCACGCTTCGGTATACCGCAGCAACGGCGACGCCGAAGCCGAAGCGCTCGCGCTCGCGTCGCTGCGCCGCGCAGCGCCGCTGCCTCCGCCGCCCGCGAAACTGCTCGACGGCAATGGGCAGGTCGAGCTGATGGAAGGCTGGCTTTTCAACGACAACGGCAAGTTCCAGCTGCAGAGCACGGCATCCGCGCAAGCACAATCGCTCGACTGAGCCCGCGCGCCGCGCGCACGATTGCCGGTACACGTCGCCGCTGGCTATAATTTTCCGCACTCGCGCGGCCATCACGTCGTGCACATGTTCGCGCGCCTCACCCGGCATGCGAGCCGACCATGCCGGCTCCGGACAGCGGCGACGCACCCGTCTCCGTCATCGACCGGCGAGCGGATGCGCGCGACTGCTCGCATCCGCGCCGCCACGCGCATTCCGCGCGACCGTCCCGGCAGGCCTTCCCTGCACGGCCGCACGCGTCGCCCGGCATTCCCATAACAACCCGGAGACACGCATGTCCGCATCCCCACCGGCCGTTGCGCACGCAACCAATGCGGCCGGCGCCATCAGCCACAAGCGCATCGTATTCGCGAGCTTCATCGGCACCGCGATCGAGTTCTACGATTTCTATGTCTATGCGACCGCCGCCGCGCTCGTGATCGGGCCGGTGTTCTTTCCGCATGGCTCCGCAACCGCGCAGGCGCTGTCCGCGTTCGTCACGTTCGGCATCGCGTTCATCGCGCGGCCGATCGGCTCGTTCCTGTTCGGCCATTTCGGCGACCGCATCGGCCGCAAGTCGACGCTCGTCGCATCCCTGCTCGTGATGGGGCTATCGACCACCGCAATCGGGCTCGTGCCGGGCTACGACGCGATCGGCACGCTCGCGCCGGTGCTGCTGTGCGTGCTGCGCTTCGGCCAGGGCATCGGCCTCGGCGGCGAATGGGGCGGCGCCGCGCTGCTTGCGACCGAGCACGCGCCGAAAGGCAAGCGCGGCTGGTTCGGGATGTTTCCGCAGCTCGGCCCGTCGGTCGGCTTCCTGATGTCGAACGGGCTGTTCTTCGCACTGGCGCTGTCGCTGTCCGACGCTCAGTTCCGCAGCTGGGGCTGGCGCATCCCGTTCGTCGTCAGCGCGGTGCTCGTCGCGCTCGGCCTGTATGTCCGGCTGAAGATCGCCGAAACGCCCGCCTTCCAGGCCGCACTCGACCGCAACGAACGCGTGCGCGTGCCGGTCGCGACGCTCATCACGCAACACTGGCGGCCGACGCTGCTCGGCGCGCTCGCGATGGTCGTCTGCTATACGCTGTTCTATATCTCGACGGTGTTCTCGCTGTCATACGGCGTCGCCACGCTGCATATTCCGCGCCAGAGCTTCCTCGGCCTGCTGTGCCTTGCGGTCGTGTTCATGGGGCTCGCGACGCCGCTGTCGGCATGGGCGTCGGATCGCTTCGGCCGCAAGCCGGTGCTGGTCGCAGGCTCGATCGCTGCGCTGCTGTCAGGCTTCACGATGGCGCCGCTGCTCGGCAGCGGCTCGATGCCGCTCGTCGCGCTGTTCCTGACGCTCGAGCTGTTCCTGATGGGGGTGACGTTCGCGCCGATGGGCGCGCTGCTGCCCGAGCTGTTCCCGACCAACGTCCGCTATACGGGCGCCGGCGTCGCGTACAACCTCGGCGGGATCCTCGGTGCATCGATCGCGCCGTACATCGCACAGCTGCTGGCCGCGCAGGGCGGCCTGTCGTGGGTCGGCGGCTATGTGTCCATTGCGGCGGCGATCAGCCTGCTCGGCGTGCTGCTGATGCGCGAGACGCGCGACACGTCGCTCGTCTGACCCCGGGGCGGCCCCGGTTGTGCGCCGGCCGGCGCTGCCTATACTCGAACCGGGTTCGAACCGACTTCGACCGGCGTTCGACCCGAGATGCGCCGGCAGGCGCGTTGCGCTCGTGAGGGAGCCGCCGCCATGAACATCCGCCTCGGCAACGCCGATCTCATCCTGATCCTCGCGCTCGCACTCGGCGGCGCACTGCTGCTCGCAGCCCGGTTCCGGCCAAAAACGTGGCGCGGCCTCGTGTTCGAAGCACTGCTCGCGAATGCCGCGGCCATCGCCGCGGTCGTCGCCGTCGAAGCGCTGCTCGCCTGATCGCGCGTCGGGGCGGCGCCCGTCAGGCCGCCACCGGCCTGCACTGCGCGCCGTAGGCGGGACCGACCGCGTCGATCGCGGCCAACGCCTCGTCGACCGTCGGCGCAGCGCCCGGCTCGCCGATCGACAGCGCATGCGGCGCACCGCCGATCCCGCAGTGGTGGCGCGACGTCGCAACGAAGATCATCACGGTCGGCCGCCGCAACGCGTGCGCCATGTGCACGAACCCCGTATCGACGCCGACCACCAGCGCAGCCCGGCCGAGCGCCGCGCCGAGCTCACGCACGGACATTGCAGGCAGCACGACCGCGCCGGGCGCACGCGCGGCAATGTCCTGTGCGTCGTCGTGCTCGGCCGGCGAACCCCACGGCAGCAACACGCGCACGCCGCGCGCCATCATCCTCGTCGCGAGCGACGCCCAGCGATCGGCCGGCCATTTCTTGTCGACGTTCGAGGTCGCATGGAACAACAGCATGAACGGCGCGCCATCGGTGACGGCGGCCGGCAGGCTCACGTCCTGCGGCGCAACGATCCCGTAATCGGCAATCCCCTGCGGTTCGTAGCCGAGCGCCTCGCCCGCGCTCACGCGCATCCCGTGCCACGCGTCGCAGGCCGGCCGCGGGCCGAAGCGGTGCGAATACGCGAAGCGCGCACCCGTCTCGCCGAGATCCTGGGTCTGGTAGCCGACGCGGCGCGCGGCGCGCGCCAAGGCCGAAATGATTGCGCTCTTGTAGACGCCGTGCAGGTCGATCACCGCGTCGTAGCGGTGCGCGCGCAACGCGCCGATCGACGACGAAATCGCCTGCAGGTCGCCGCCGTTGCGCAGCTTCTTGAAGCGGCGCAGCGGCGCGCACAGCACGTTGCTCACGCCCGGGTGCCAGCGCACGACTTCCGCGCACGACTCGTCGACGGCCCAGTCGACCTTCACGCCCGAAAAAGCGCGGTGCAGGTCGGCGACGACGGGCAACGTCTGGACGACATCACCGAGCGACGTCACTTTCACGATGAGAATGCGTTTCATTGCTGTCATGCTGGGGCAAAGGTGGGGGCTCTTCGGCATGCTAACGACGAACGGTCACGGCAATCATTACAGATTAATTACATTTGCAACAGGATAAGTCACAACTGTAAAAGAGTGTCGGACGCACCCTGGCTGCAGTTCTTTTTATAATCGGCTCTTTGCCGACCACGGCCCGCCGATGCAATCCACCACCCTGCTCCCCGCGCTGACCCGCCGCACCCAACGCATCTGGCGCCAATATGGCGTGTTCTGGCTCGGCGCGATCGCCGTCGGCCTCACCGCCGTACTCTACGCGAGACTGATCGACTGGGGTTACGAATCGTTTCGCTCGCTGCAGCAGCATGCGCCGTGGCTGCCGCTGCTGCTGACGCCGGCGATCGCGGCCGGCTCCGTGTGGCTCACCCGCCGCTTCTTCCGCGGTGCGGAAGGCAGCGGCATCCCGCAGGTGATCGCGACGCTTCATGCGCGCCCGAGCCACTTCGGCGCGCGGCTGCTGACGCTGCGTATCCTGTTCGGCAAGATCCTGATCTCGTTCCTCGGCATTCTCGGCGGCTTCACGATCGGCCGTGAGGGGCCGACCGTGCAGGTCGGTGCATCGCTGATGTTCAACCTGCGGCGGTTCTATCCGCGCTCGAACGCGCAGATCGAACGCCAGCTCGTGCTCGCGGGCGCCGCGGCCGGCCTGTCGGCCGCATTCAACACGCCGCTCGCCGGCATCGTGTTCGCGATCGAGGAGCTGACCCGCAGTTTCTCGTCGCGCGCGAGCGGCGTGCTGATCACCGCGATCATCATCGCCGGCGTCGTCGCGCTCGGCCTGAACGGCAACTACACGTACTTCGGCACGATCGACGTCGGTCCGCATTTCCCGAAGCTGCTCGCGCTCGCCGTGCTCGTCACTGCGATCGTCACGGGCATCGCGGGCGGGCTGTTCTGCTGGGTATTGCTGAACGTCGGCCGCTGGCTGCCGGCGCAGCTGCTCGGGCTGTATCGCGAACGGCCGATCACGTTCGCCGCGCTGTGCGGGTTCGTGATCGCGGTCGTCGGCCTCGTGTCGGGCGGCACGACGTTCGGCAGCGGCTATGCGGAAGCCCGCGGCCTGCTCGACGGGCGCGAGCACCTGTCGGCGCTCTATCCGTTCCTGAAGATGGTGTCGATGGTCGCGTCGTACCTGCCGGGCATCCCGGGCGGGATCTTCGCGCCGTCGCTGTCGATCGGCGCCGGCTTCGGCAACCTGCTGCACCTGGTGTTCGGCGGCATGCCGCTGCCGATGCTGATCGCACTCGCGATGGTCGGCTATCTCGCGGCCGTCACGCAATCGCCGATCACGTCGTTCGTGATCGTGATGGAGATGATCAACGGCCACGCACTGGTGATCTCGCTGATGGCCGCTGCGCTGATCTCGAGCCGCGTGTCGCGCTTTTTCGCACCGCCGCTGTACGAGACGCTTGCGCAGCGCTATCTCGCGCCGCCCGCCCCGGCGGCAGCTGCTGCGGCCGCGGCAGCCGCGGCGCCGGCAGCCGGCATGACACCGGTATCCGGCGTCAAGGAGCCGCAGGACGCGGCCGCAGCGCCCGCCGATCCGCTCGAAACGCTGCACGACGAGAGCGGCGGCGAGACTGGCTCGGAAGCGGCAGCGCACACGACGGGTGAACACGCGCCGGAACGCGGCGAACCGGCCGCGGCGGCGCATGCCACCGCAACGCAGGCCGGCCCGCGCGACGCTCAGTAGATCACCACCGGCGCAGGGCGGTAGTAGACGGGCCTCGCCGGCACGACGATGCAGCCGGCGAGCGTGACGGCGGCGAGTGCGATCACGAAGAGGGTCTTTTTCATCGCGCGCCTCCGTTACGCCCAGTGGCCGCGCGTCCAGAACCAGTTCGGACCGCGCTGGTCCCAGTGCCCCGGCACCCACTGCATGCCGATCCGCTCGGCTTCCCAGTGGCCGCCGATCCACGCATAGCGGCCGTGGTCCCAGCGCCAGTGGCCGCGCTCCCACACATAGCCGATCCGCGCGTCCGGCACGACTTCGTAGCGCACGGGCGGCGGCGCGTTCGGCGCAATCACGACGACCTCTTCCGTGCGCGCGGCAACCGGCTCGGCGATCACGACTTCGCCCGGCCGGGTGACGACCGGCGCGGCGACGAGAATTTCATCCGCGCGCGCGGCAAGCGGCGCAGCGAAAGCAGACACGCCCGCCGCAACGGCAGCGAACGCAACAACAACGCGACGAATCGATGAGACAGCCATCACAACCTCCTGATTGAACAAGCAACGCGAGCGTATTCGTTCAATGCGGGAGCAGGGGTTACGGCCGACAGACGCCGTGTTACGGCGTGCCCGAATGTGCAACAGGGCGTAAGACGCGCACGGCGGCACCTGCCGCCGTACGGGATGGAAACAACGCGGGTCAGGCTTGCGGAATCTCGATCTTCACTTCGAGGACCTCGAGATCGTCCTGGCGCTCGAGGCTCACGCGGATGTCATCGTTCGAAATCTGCACGTACTTCGAGATCACGGCGACGAGCTCCTTCTGCAGCGCCGGCAGGTAGTCGGCCGGCGGCTTGCCGCCCACCCGTTCGTGCGCGATGATGAGCTGCAGGCGCTCCTTCGCGATCGATGCGGATTTTTTCTTCTCACCGAGGAGAAACGACAGAATGGACATGGGCGGCCTCCGTTACTTGCTGCCGAAGAGGCGCTGCAGCAGGCCCGGCTTCTGGTATTCGGTGAAGCGCAGCGGCTTGTCTTCACCGAGGAAGCGCCCGACGATGTCCTTGTACGCTTCGGCGACGTCGGTGCCGTCGAGGTGCACAGCGGGCAGGCCCTGGTTCGACGCGTGCAGCACTGCTTCCGATTCCGGCACCACGCCGATCAGCTTGATGCGCAGGATCTCGCTGATGTCCTCGAGCGACAGCATCTCGCCTTCGTTGACGCGCTTCGGGCTGTAGCGCGTGATCAGCAGGTGCTCCTTGATCGGGTCCTTGCCTTCGGTCGCACGCTTGGTCTTCGACGACAGGATGCCGAGGATGCGGTCCGAGTCGCGCACCGACGACACTTCCGGGTTCGTGACGATCAGCGCCTCATCCGCAAAGTACATCGCATGCAGCGCGCCGGCCTCGATGCCCGCCGGCGAATCGCAGACGATGTACTCGAAACCCATGCCGGCCAGGTCGTTCAGCACCTTCTCGACGCCGTCGCGCGTCAGCGCGTCCTTGTCGCGCGTCTGCGACGCCGGCAGGATGAACAGGTTCTCGCACTTCTTGTCCTTGATCAGCGCCTGGTTCAGGTTCGCTTCACCCTGGATCACGTTCACGAGGTCGTACACGACGCGACGCTCGCAACCCATGATGAGATCGAGGTTGCGCAGGCCGACGTCAAAGTCGATCACGGCCGTCTTGTGGCCACGCAGCGCGATACCGGACGCGAAGCTCGCGCTCGTCGTCGTCTTGCCAACGCCGCCCTTGCCCGAGGTCACCACGATGATTTTTGCCATTTACCCTATACCCTGTGTTCGTCAATGAGAGCCGATCGATCCGGCGTGCGCCGCGTGCTTCACGTCAGGCGCAGCGGTTCGATCATCAATTTTTCCTCTTCGAGCCGGATCTGCACCGCCTTGCCGAGCACGTCGGCAGGTAGCGGGTTCTCGGTGGTTCGATAGATACCCGCAATCGAAATCAGTTCCGGCTCGAGACACGTGCAGAAGATGCGCGCGTCGTGATTGCCGTGCACGCCCGCGAGTGCACGGCCGCGCAACGGCGCGTAGATGTGGATATTGCCTTCCGCAATGATCTCGGCGCCGTTACTGACCGGCGCGAGCACGACGAGGTCTCCTTTCGCGTAAATCTGCTGCCCCGAACGCAACGGCTTGTCGATCACGAGCGCCTGGCCGCCGGCCTGCTGCGGCGCCGGAGCCGGCTCCGGCGTGGGGGCCGGAACAACCTCCGCCTGGGCGGCCGGCGCCGGCTGCTCGTCGCCTGACGCCTTCGCCGACGGCGCGCGACGGTCGCGCGCCTCGAGCAGCGGCAGCCCCGCTTCGCCCGCCCAGCCCTGCGACGCCAGCGCGACGACGCCCACCGGGCGCATCCGCACGTCGTTCAGCATCTGGCGGATGTCGGCCAGCGCCACGCGTTCGCCGTCCGCAAGTCGGCGGACGTCGATCGCGACGACATCGTCGGCAAAAAACTCGGGAGTCGCTTCGAAGCGCTTGACCAGCTCGGTACGCAACGCGTCGAGATCGGTCGTCTTCACGGTGAACAGCAACGTGTCGACCGTACCGCTGCGCAGTTCGAAGAATGGCGATTTTTTAAGCGACATGGACACTCTGCAAAAAATTTTTGCGTATTTTACAGGCGTCCACGCGGCGGGCCATTAATTTTGGGGCGTCGTGCAACAGGCGTCGTGCAACAGGCGTCGTGCAACGGGCGACGTCCAGCAAGCGTCGGGCAACAAGGAAGCGTGTAGATCGCAAGCCGGCCGCATCGTGCGCGCCGGATGGAGGGCCAGGGCGCGCCGCCCCGCGCGTCAGTGCTTCACCCGCGACACGAACAGCGTCTTCATCGCGCCGGGCATCCGCGCGATTTGCGCATGTTCTCCGGTATTGCCGAAGCCGGCACGCTCATAGAAGCGGATCGCGTTGCGGTTGGCGTCGGCGATCCACGCATAGATGTCCTGCGCGCCGCGTTCGGCAAGCCACGCGCTCGCCGTCTCGACGAGCAGCAGCCCGCCGCGCAGATGACGCACCGCGTGCGCGACCCACAGCTCGCTGACAAACGCGCGACGCTCGGGCGTATTGTCGAAATACGCGCCGATCATCCCGGCCGGGTGGCCTTCGGTGTACAGCAGGAAAGTCGTCGACTGATCGGACGTCGCGCGCTGCGCGGCAATCACCGCCGCCGCGTCGGCGTCGACGTTCAGCAATTCGGCCTCCGGCGCTTCGCCCGGTGCGTAGGGCTCACGCAGCGACGCGGCGCGGAGTTCGCGATACACGATGCCCTGGTCGGCAGCGATACGACGAACGGTCAAGGTCGAACTCATGCAGGCACAGCCCCCTTCGGACAGCAAGCTATTAGCTTCAACCGAAAGCGGGGCATGAGTCAAATCGTTATTTTCAAATGCCGGCGCGAATCGAAAGGCAACAGGCGTTGCAACCGCCCGGTAGCACCGCCGCGCGCGTACTCCTGTGCATGTGCAGCATCGTGGCCAGGCTGCGTGCCGAGCACCGCGACGGCGCGCATGGCGCCGGATCCGCCGGCCGGGTTGCCTTGCGCGACGGGGCTGCCCGTTCGACGACCCGCGCGCGCCGGGCCGGCATCTCCGTAATGTCGCGTAACACAGCCGGACGGGAATCAAACGGAACGCCAATCGGCCGCGCGTCCTTTTTGCGTCGCAACATCTGTTGTTCGGCGCACACACCCGATGCGCGCACCGTGCGCCGTCCGGATTTCGTCTGACCATCGTGCCGCTCCGGCCGGGCGAAATCTTGCCGCCCGTCTGTTTCAATCGCGGCGCGCGCGCCCTTCCCCGCCCGCGCCGCCGACACCTCGCCGTTTGGAGTTTCCCGCCTAGCGCGCGGGTTTGGAAAAGTCGGGCCGCGAGTCGTATAACAGGCAGAACCGGGCCACGACCCGGCGCCGCGCACGCGCGTGCGGCGCGGACCGACAAGCGGATTCAATCCAGCAAGGAGGGAGACATGGCAATGACCAACGGATCGGCGGCGCGCTGGTCGGATGGCAAACGCTACCTCTGGCTGCTCGGCGCGGTGACGATCACGCTGCCGGTCCTGGCGGCCCAGCTCGCGCTGTCGACGGGCCTGCACATCTTCTGGTGGTTCGGGCCGCTGTTCGCATTCGGCGTGATCCCGGTCCTCGACACGCTGATCGGCGACGACCGCGACAATCCCCCGGAAGATGTCGTGCCCCGCCTCGAGAAGGAGCGCTATTACCGGCTGATCGTCTACCTCGCGACGCTCGTCGAATACATCGCGTTCTTCATCGGCGTGTGGATCGTCGGCACGCATGCGCTCGCGTGGTACGACTACGTCGGCTTCGCGATGTCGCTCGGCACGGCGACCGGCATCTCGATCAACACCGCGCACGAGCTCGGGCACAAGACCAGCCGCTTCGAGCGCTGGCTCGCGAAGATCACGCTCGCGCCGGTCGCCTACGGACACTTCTTCGTCGAGCACAACCGCGGCCATCACGTGCGCGTCGCAACTGCCGAGGATCCGGCGAGCGCGCGCTTCGGCGAATCGTTCTGGGCGTTCCTGCCGCGCACCGTCGCCGGCAGCATCCGCTCCGCGTGGCATCTGGAAAAAACGCGCCTCGCGCGGCTCGGGAAGTCTCCGTGGACCTGGCGCAACGAAGTGCTGCACGCATGGGCGATGACGGTCGTCGTCTGGAGCATCGCGATCGCGCTGGCCGGCAAGGTCGTGATTCCGTTCCTGCTGATCCAGGCGGCTTACGGCGCATCGCTGCTCGAGGTCGTGAACTACGTCGAGCATTACGGGCTCGGACGCAGGAAGCTGCCGAACGGCCGCTACGAGCGCTGCACGCCGCAGCATTCGTGGAACAGCAATCACGTCGTGACGAACCTGTTCCTGTACCAGTTGCAGCGCCACGCCGACCATCACGCGAATCCGACCCGCTCGTACCAGGCGCTGCGCCACTTCGACGATTCGCCGCAACTGCCGGCCGGTTACGCGACGATGATCCTGCTCGCGTATCTCCCGCCGCTCTGGTATCGCGTGATGAACCCGCGCGTCGTCGCGCACTACGGCGGCGACATCGCGCAGTCAAACATCAAGCCGTCGATCCGGCACAAGGTGCTCGCGCAGTACGGAGCAGCGGCTTGAGCCTGCTGCTTGCGGCAGGTGTCCGGGGGCATCGGACACCTCCCGCGCGGTGCAACGTCCTCGTTACACCGCCACCGCGTCCGGCAGCCGGAACACCGCCACCGCGTGCCGCAGCGCCCTTGCCTGCTCCGCGAGCGCCTGGGTCGCCGCCGATGCCTGTTCGACGAGCGCCGCGTTGCGCTGCGTCGCGTCGTCCATCTGCGTGACCGCGATGTTGACCTGCTGAATCCCGCCGCTCTGCTCCTGCGTCGCCGACGCGATCTCCGCGACGATCGTCGTGACCCGCTGTGCCGCGCCGACGATCTCCTGGATCGATTCGCCCGCGCGGCCGATCAGCGCGGCACCCGCATCGACGCGCTGCGTCGACTGTTCGATCAACCCCTTGATTTCCTTCGCTGCGGCGGCGCTGCGCTGCGCGAGCGTGCGCACCTCGGCCGCGACCACCGCAAACCCGCGCCCCTGCTCGCCCGCGCGCGCGGCTTCGACCGCCGCGTTCAGCGCGAGGATGTTGGTCTGGAACGCGATGCCGTCGATCACGGCGATGATCTCGCCGACCTTCGCCGCGCTGTCGGCGATCCCGCCCATCGTCTCCACCGCCTGCGTCATCACGCCGCCGCCGGCCGCCGCGATGCCGGACGCGTCGTCGGCAAGGCGGGCCGCCTGCTGCGCATGGTCGGCCGACTGCCGCACGGTGCCCGTCAGCTGCTCCATGCTCGCCGCGGTTTCTTCCAGCGACGCAGCCTGCGCTTCCGTGCGCGCGGACAGATCGTGGTTGCCCGCCGCGATCTGCGCGCTCGCGGCAGCGACCGCTTCCGCATGCGTGCGGACTTCGAGCACGACGCCGGACAGGCTCGACTGCATCGTGTGCAACGCACGCAGCAGTTCAGCGATCTCGTCGCGGCCGGCGACATCGACCGCGCGCGTCAGATCGCCGTCGGCCACCGCCTTCGCGCACGCGACTGCCGCGTCGAGCGGCCGCAGGATCGTGCGGCTGAACAGGAATGCGCCGATCATCGCGATGCCCAGCACGACGACCATCAGCGCAAGGCTCGCGACCGTCGCGTGGCGCGCATCGCGGCTTGCCTGCGCGGATACCGTGGCGCTTTCGTCGGCGATCGCTTTCGCAGCCCGTTCGAGTAGCGTGGCCGGCTCGCGATCGACGCCCGCGACGGCCGCATCGCCAGCCGTCGGCTCGAAACCGGCGGCCTTGAACGCGTCAAAGCCGCGCCGGTAGCCGTCGCCCATCGCCGCATGCGCGCACATGAACTGCTCGACGAGCGTGCGGCTTTCGCCGGGCGGCAGCTGCTTGTCGAGCTGCGCGGCGAGCGTATCGACCGTGCGCTCGCGCGTCTGGAACGCACTCCAGTACTTGTCGAGCTTGTCGGGCTGCTTGCCGCGCAGCAGCGTGTCCTTCCACTCCTGGACCTGCAGCTTGAACTGCACGAGGGTCGTGGACACGAGCCTCTCGTTCGCGACGTTCGTCTGCACGTCGTTCGCGAACGTGTCGATCGAGCGATTGAGGATGTGAATGCCGTACAGCGCGCCGGACAGCATCAGCAGCAGCGCAATGGCGAATGCGAGGGGAATCTTGTAGCTCAGCTTCATGGGACCTTGAATCGACAGGGAGCGGCGTCGCGACATGGACGCCTGCCGCCGAACCCAGTTAACGGCGCGCAAGCTGAAGGCTTGACACAGAGGAAAACGATTGGCGCCGCCGACGGGCAGAAGCACGGCGTCGCCACCTGTTGCGCGACGCCAGCGCGATACGCAGGGGCGAGCTGGCGTTGCACGCCTCGATGCGCCGTCGCGAAGCAGTAAGGATCGGGCCAATGGAAACCCGGCCTGCGTCGAGCCCAACGCGATCGACGCAAACATCCCGGCATGCCGCAGACGATCCCGCGACCCAAAACGAAAAACCCCTTGATCCTTCCGGATCAAGGGGCTTCGTATTTTGGCGGAGAGGGTGGGATTCGAACCCACGGTACGGGGAAACCGTACGCCTGATTTCGAGTCAGGTACATTCGACCACTCTGCCACCTCTCCTTCCTTGCTGCTTCATTTCCCGGTTGGTCGTTTCCGGGAAAGAAAAGATTATAAGACGATCTCTTCGAAACTCACAAGCCCTTTTTGCAAATTTTTTTGCGGGGCCTTCGAAAGCCGATCGCCGGGCAATCTCACGACGCCTGTGCAGGCGCTTCGATCCGCTCGAGACCGCCCATGTACGGACGCAGCACCTCGGGCACCGTGACCGAGCCGTCGGCGTTCTGGTAGTTCTCGAGCACGGCCACCAGCGTGCGGCCGACCGCGAGGCCCGAACCGTTCAGCGTATGCACGAGCTCCGGCTTGCCCTGCGCATTGCGGAAGCGTGCCTGCATCCGGCGCGCCTGGAACGCCTCGGTGTTCGAGCAGCTCGAGATCTCGCGGTACGTGTTCTGCGCGGGCAGCCACACTTCGAGGTCGAATGTCTTCGCAGCCGAGAAGCCCATGTCGCCCGTGCACAGCGTGATCACGCGGTACGGCAGGCCGAGCTTCTGCAGGATCGCTTCCGCATGGCCGACCATCTCGTCGAGCGCCGCGTACGATGCTTCCGGCGCGACGATCTGCACCATCTCGACCTTGTCGAACTGGTGCTGGCGGATCATCCCGCGCGTGTCGCGGCCGTACGAGCCCGCTTCCGAACGGAAGCACGGCGAATGCGCGGTCAGCTTGATCGGCAACGCGGACGCGTCGACGATCGATTCGCGCACGGTGTTCGTCAGCGAGATTTCCGACGTGGAGATCAGGTATTGCGTGACGGTGTTTTCCGCGCCGCCCTTCTCGACGCGGAACATGTCGTCCGCGAATTTCGGCAGCTGCCCCGTGCCGTACAGAATCTCGGGGTTCACGATGTACGGCGTGTACGTTTCCGTATAGCCGTGCTGCTGCGTGTGCGTGTCGATCATGAACTGCGCGAGCGCGCGGTGCAGGCGTGCGATCGCGCCGCGCAGCATCGTGAAGCGCGCGCCGGACAGCTTCGCGCCGGTTTCGAAGTCGAGACCGAGCGGCGTGCCGACGTCGACGTGGTCCTTCACGTCGAAATCGAACTGGCGCGGCGTGCCCCAACGGCGCACTTCGACGTTGTCGTTCTCGTCGTTGCCGACCGGCACGCCGTCGTGCGGCAGGTTCGGCATGCCCAGCATCAGGTCGGACAGGCGCGCCTGAATGTCGACCAGCTTCGCCTCCGACGCCTTCATCTCGTCGGCGATGCCGCCGACCTCGGCCATCACCGTCGACGTGTCTTCGCCCTTGCCCTTCATCGCGCCGATCTGCTTCGACAGGCTGTTGCGGCGGGCCTGGAGTTCTTCGGTACGGGTCTGGATCGCGCGGCGTTCCGCTTCGAGCGCGGAGAACGCGGCGACGTCGAGGGTGTAGCCGCGATCGGCGAGGCGCTTCGCGACGCCGTCGAGGTCTTTGCGCAGCAACTGGATGTCGAGCATGGGAGGACTGGAAAATCGTTGTGTAAGACGGGAATTCTAACGCACCGCGAGGCTGCCACGGCGTCAGCCTGACGGACGATGCCGCAAACGGGCGCCCCGTGGCAGTATCGCACTGCCGGTACGCGCGTTGCGTGCCGGTGAAACGCCTGGCATGGAGGACCGATGGCCATCGAACTGGACAAGGACGTGCGCGACCGCGCAATCGCGTCGCTGCAACGCTATTTCACCGAAAACATGGAAGAGCCGATCGGCAACATCCAGGCCGGCGCGCTGCTGCATTTCTTCGTCGAGGAAATCGCGCCTGCGATCTACAACCTCGCGATCGCCGATGCGCAACAACGCCTGCACGCGCGCATCGCCGAACTCGACATCGAGTGCCACGAGGAGCCGTTCGGCTACTGGAAGAAGCAGCCGGGACGCAAGCGCTGACGCGGGACAACAGCGCCGCGCTTGCAACGAGTCCGTTGCCGACGCGCGTGGCGGGAGCCCGCATGGAGCCCCGCCTGAAGCACCGCGTGAAGCCCATTACGCGCGTCATTCCGCTCGCTGGCCCGGCCCATCAACGTCCCGCGCCGTCTGCAGGACCGGCGCTAGTCCTTCTTGCCGGCTTCGCGGTCAAGCTCGCGCAGCCACGCGAGCTTGTCGGCGATCTTCGATTCGAGCCCGCGCGGCACCGGCTTGTACCAGCGCGGCTCGCGCATGCCGTCCGGCAGATACGTCTCGCCCGCCGCGTATGCGTTCGGCTCGTCGTGCGCGTAGCGGTATGCGTGGCCGTAGCCGAGCTCCTTCATCAGCTTGGTCGGCGCATTGCGCAGATGCACGGGCACCTCGCGCGACTTGTCCTGCTTCACGAACGCCATCGCCTGGTTGAACGCGTTGTAGCCGGCGTTGCTCTTCGCCGCGCACGCGAGATAGATCACCGCCTGGCCGAGCGCCAGCTCGCCTTCGGGTGAGCCGAGCCGCTCGTAGGTCTCGGCCGCGTCGTTCGCCATCTGCATCGCGCGCGGATCGGCGAGGCCGATGTCTTCCCACGCCATCCGCACGATCCGCCGCGCGAGGTACTTCGGATCCGCGCCGCCGTCGATCATCCGGCAGAACCAGTACAGCGCGCCGTCCGGGCTCGACCCGCGCACCGACTTGTGCAGCGCCGAGATCTGGTCGTAGAAGTTGTCGCCGCCCTTGTCGAAACGCCGCGCGTTCAGCGTCATCGCGCTGCTGACGAATTCGGCATCGATAGTCGTCACGCCCGCGGACGCCGCCGCCGTCTGCGCCTGCTCGAGCAGGTTCAGGAAGCGGCGCGCGTCGCCGTCCGCATAGCCGATCAGCGTATCGACCGCCTTGTCGTCGAACGCGAGGCCGTCGAGCGCGATCTCCTGTGCGCGCTTCAGCAACTGACGCATCTCGTCGTCGGTCAACGACTTCAGCACGTATACCTGCGCGCGCGACAGCAGCGCCGAATTGACCTCGAAGCTCGGGTTCTCGGTCGTCGCACCGATGAAGGTCACGAGCCCCGATTCGACGAACGGCAGCAGCGCATCCTGCTGCCCCTTGTTGAAGCGGTGGATCTCGTCGACGAACAGGATCGTGTGGCGGCCCGTGCGGTTCAGCGTGTCCTGCGCGTGCTCCATCGACTCGCGGATGTCCTTCACGCCGCCGAGCACCGCGGACAGCGCGATGAACTCGCAATCGAACGCCAGCGCGGTGAGCCGCGCGAGCGTGGTCTTGCCGACGCCGGGCGGCCCCCACAGGATCATCGAATGCGGCTTGCCCGATTCGAACGCGAGCCGCAGCGGCTTGCCTTCACCGAGCAAATGCGTCTGGCCGATCACCTCGGCGAGCGTCTTCGGCCGCAGCGCCTCGGCAAGCGGCCGGCGCGGTTCGACTTGAAACAGGTCGGACATGAACCCTCGCTCCACATGATTCGTTAGCGGCCGAACGGGGCCGCCGGACCCGCCATTATGACAGCCGCACGACGGCGCCGCCGCGCCCGGTGCCCTCGCCCAGTGCCCGCGCCCGGTGCCCGCGCCCGGAAACGGCACGGGCCTGCCATCGCTGGCAGGCCCGTGTCCGCATTGGCGCGCTTGCCGGTCAGCCGGTGATCACGTCGGCGCCCTTCGGCACGACGAACTTGAACGTGTCGGCCTTCAGCGGCGGGTTGGTCTGGATATTCGTAAACGTCAGCAGCGTGACGTTGCCGAACACGTCGTGCAGCTCCATCGCGGCGAGCGTGCCGTTCCTGAAGCCGATGCCGATGCGCTGGAACTGCGTGTCCTGCGCCTTCGGCAGCATCTCGAGCCACTCGATGCCGCCCTTCTCGCCCGCATCGCGCAGCGTGTAGTTCTTGTCGACGTCGTTGCTGCCGAACAGGATCGCGGCGGGGCTCGCGCCCAGCGCGCCGGCCAGCTTGCGCTCGGTGACCTGGTTCAGGTCGCGGTCGTACACATACAGCTTCTCGCCGTCGGCCTGCAGCACCTGCTGGTACGGCTTCTGGTACGTCCAGATGAACTTGCCCGGACGCGAGAACACGAACGTGCCGCTCGAATTGTCGGTGGCCTTCGGCACCGCCTGCGCGGCGCTCGCGCCCTTCGCGGGCGCCTTGACGATCTGCTGCGTGAAATCGCCCTTCGCCGAACGCACCTGCGACACGAAGGCCTTCAGCTGTTCGGTGCCGCCCGCGAACGCGTGCGTCGCCGCGAGCATCAGCGATGCGCCGGCGAGCGCCGCGCCGAGCCAGCGCCGCGTCGAACGAAGGGAATGGGCGAACGGATGTTGCTGCATGATGCGGTTTTCTCCCTGGGTGGCCGGCGCCGCGAGCGCCGCGGACTCATTCCGCGTCGCGCGCCGGCACAAGAATTTCGCGGTTGCCGCTCGACGACATCGCCGACACGAGCCCCGACTGCTCCATCTGCTCGAGCAGCCGTGCCGCGCGGTTATAGCCGATCCGCAGATGGCGCTGCACGAGCGAGATCGACGCGCGGCGGTTCTTGACGACGATCTCGACCGCCTGGTCGTACAGCGGATCAGACTCGCCGCCGCCTTCGCCGGTTCCCGCGCCGGCCGAGCCCTCGTCGCCGTCGGCGGTGCCACCTTCGAGCAGGCCCTCGATGTAGTTCGGCTCGCCCTGCTCCTTGAGCTTCTCGACGACGCGGTGCACTTCGTCGTCGGCGACGAACGCGCCGTGCACGCGCACCGGCAGCCCGGTGCCGGGCGGAAGGTACAGCATGTCGCCCATCCCGAGCAGCGATTCGGCGCCCATCTGGTCGAGAATCGTGCGCGAGTCGATCTTCGACGACACCTGGAACGCAATGCGCGTCGGCACGTTGGCCTTGATGAGGCCGGTGATCACGTCGACCGACGGACGCTGCGTCGCGAGGATCAGGTGAATGCCGGCCGCGCGCGCCTTCTGCGCGATCCGCGCGATCAGTTCCTCGACCTTCTTGCCGACGACCATCATCAGGTCGGCGAGCTCGTCGATCACGACGACGATGTTCGGCAGCCGGCCGAGCGGCTCAGGATCTTCCGGCGTCAGGCTGAACGGGTTCGGAATCTTCTCCTCGCGCTTCACCGCTTCGTCGATCTTGTTGTTGTAGCCCGCGAGGTTGCGCACGCCGAGCTTGCTCATCAGCTTGTAGCGGCGCTCCATCTCGGCGACCGTCCAGTTGAGCGCGTTGCCCGCCTGGCGCATGTCGGTGACGACCGGGCACAGCAGGTGCGGAATGCCTTCGTAGACGCTCATTTCGAGCATCTTCGGATCGATCAGGATCAGGCGCACCTGCTCTGCGCTCGCTTTATACAGCAGCGACAGGATCATCGCGTTGATCCCGACCGACTTGCCCGAGCCCGTGGTGCCCGCCACCAGCAGGTGCGGCATCTTCGCGAGATCCGCGCACACGGGCTTGCCGCCGATGTCCTTGCCGAGGCTCAACGTGAGCGCCGACGGCGCGGCCGCGTACACCTCGGAGCCGATGATCTCCGACAGGTGCACGGTCTGGCGGCGCTGGTTCGGCAGTTCGAGCGCCATGTAGTTCTTGCCGGGGATCGTCTCGACGACGCGGATCGACACGAGCGACAGCGAGCGCGCGAGGTCCTTCGCGAGGTTGACGATCTGGCTGCCCTTCACGCCGGTCGCCGGCTCGATCTCGTAGCGCGTGACGACCGGGCCCGGATACGCGGCGACGACGCTCGCCTCGACGCCGAAGTCCTTCAGCTTCTTCTCGATCAGGCGCGACGTGAATTCGAGCGTATCGGCAGGAATCGCTTCCTGCGCCTTCGGCGCGGGGTCGAGCAGCGAGATCGGCGGCAGCGTCGAATCGCCCGGCAGGTCGGTGAAGAGCGGCACCTGGCGCTCCTTCTCGACGCGCTCGGACTTCGCCGGCGTGACGACCGGCGGCACGATCGTCACCGGCTCGTGATCCTCGATGCGCACGCGCTCCTCCTCGACCTTGCCTTCGCGGCGCACGGCCGCGGCCTCGCCGAGCTTGCGGTCGCGCTCCGCCTCGCGGCGCAGCTTCGCGACGTTGACGGCCGACAGGATCGCGCCGCCGACGCGCTCGGCGACCGACAGCCACGAGAACCGGAAATACAGCGACAGGCCGATCGCGAGCGCGACCAGCAGCAGCAGCGTGCCGCCCGTGAAGCCGAACGCGTGCGACATCGCGCCCGCGACCGCCTCGCCGACGACGCCGCCCGGCGCGCGCGGCAGTTGCACCTTCAGCGACCACATGCGCAGCGCCTCGATGCCGTCGCACGCGAGCAGCACGAGCACGAACGCGAACACTTCGGTCAGCCAGCCGATCGGCCGCTCCGGCTCATCGGCCAGCGGCTCGTGGCGGGTGATGCGGCGGTAGTTGGCAGCGATGCGCCGCCCGAGCGGCACGATCAACCAGTAGGCCGACAGGCCGAACAGCAGCAGGATGATGTCGGCCGTCCACGCGCCGACGCGGCCCGCCCAGTTCGTGATGTGATCGACCTGCGCCGCGTGCGTCCAGCTCGGATCGCGGCGGCTGTAGCTCAACAGGGCCATCACCAGAAACGCGCAGAGCGCAACCTGGAGAATCCAGCGGATCTCCGTGAGGAGCTTCGACATCCGGTGTGGCAACGCCTGTGCCTGAGCGGAATAAGGAGCTTTTGCCATGAATCCGTATAAAGAAGACGGGCCATGCACGCTGCACGCCCGTCAATCGTTCGATCCCGCTTATTGTAAACGCTGCGCCGGCCCATCAAGTGTAAATGACGGTTACATGCGGCCGCCTAGGTGCGGCCGGCGAGGTGAGCCCGGCGAGGTCGAGCCGCCTGGGTGCGGCCGCCTGGGTGTAGCCGGCGAGGTCTGGCCGCCCAAGTCGCGGCCGGCGACGCGGGCCGCCTCGTTACCGCTGGCGAGGTGGGGCCGCGGACACGCGGTCCCCCACATGCGCGACAGCCCCGCCCGCGCGAAACGCTATCGCCGCGATTGAAACTCTCGTTCGGCAGCGCAGCAACAGGGCCTTTATAATGCGCGTCTGATACCCATCTACGGTGGCATCCCGGTCAACCCCGACCGTCCGGCGCGCTCACCCCGCCCGCCGCGGCCGCCTTTTACGGATTTCGCACATGTCCACGCCCAAACACGCCAAAGTCCTGATTCTCGGTTCCGGCCCCGCCGGCTATACGGCTGCCGTCTACGCGGCGCGCGCCAACCTGTCCCCGGTGCTGATCACCGGCATCGCGCAGGGCGGCCAGCTGATGACCACGACCGACGTCGAAAACTGGCCGGCGGACGCGAAAGGCGTGCAGGGTCCCGATCTGATGCAGCGCTTCCTCGAACACGCGGAACGCTTCAACACCGAGATCCTGTTCGACCACATCCACACCGCGAAGCTGCACGAGAAGCCGATCCGCCTGATCGGCGACGCCGGCGAATACACGTGCGACTCGCTGATCATCGCGACCGGCGCGTCCGCGCAGTACCTCGGGCTGGCGTCCGAGGAAGCGTTCATGGGCAAGGGCGTGTCGGCCTGCGCGACCTGCGACGGCTTCTTCTATCGCGGCCAGAACGTCGCGGTGGTCGGCGGCGGCAACACCGCGGTCGAGGAAGCGCTCTACCTGACCGGCATCGCGAACAAGGTCACGGTGATCCACCGCCGCGACAAGTTCCGCGCGGAGCCGATCCTCGTCGACCGCCTGCTCGAGAAGGAAAAGGAAGGCAAGGTCGAGATCAAGTGGGACCACGTGCTCGACGAAGTGACGGGCGAGGATTCGGGCGTGACGGGCCTGCGCATCAAGAACGTGAAGACCGGCGCGACGGAAGACCTGGCCGTGCAGGGCCTGTTCGTCGCGATCGGCCACAAGCCGAACACGGACATCTTCCAGGGCCAGCTCGAGATGAAGGACGGCTACATCATGACGAAGAGCGGCCTGCACGGCAACGCGACGGCCACCAGCGTGCCGGGCGTGTTCGCCGCGGGCGACGTGCAGGACAACGTGTACCGCCAGGCGATCACGAGCGCGGGCACCGGCTGCATGGCCGCGCTCGACGCGCAGCGCTTCCTCGAAAGCCTGCACGACCACAAGTAAGCAAATGGCCGGGCGGGCGCTACAATGGCGTCCGCTGCCGCGACGCAAGCCCGCCGAAAGGCCGCTGCCGACGCAGCGGCTTTTTTGTGCCCGCGCGCCCCGCGCGTTTGCCTTGCGTGTGTGAATCATGGCGAAGAATCAACTCCATCCGAGCGACCCTGCGAAGCGGCAGGCCGCCGCCCGTCCCAAGCAACCCGCCCCGGCCGCGCCGCCGGCGCCCGAGCCTGCCGCGCTGCGCGGACAGGGCCTCGCCGGCCTCGGCGCGCTGCGCACTGCACTGAAGGGCGAAGCCGAGCGCCGCGAGCGCGAGCGCACCGAAACCGCGAAGGCCGAGCGCCAGGCCGAAGCCGACGCGAACCTGTTCCGCAACGAGATCGGCGCGATCCGGCCGCTCAACGCGCCGCCGCGCGCGGCGGCCGGCCGCACGCCGCCCGATCCGGTACCGAAGCAGACGCAGCGCGACGAGGAAGCGGTGCTGAACGCGACGCTGTCCGACGAGTTCGATCCCGAGACGCTGCTCGACAGCGACGAGTCGCTCTACTACCACCGCCCCGGCGTGAGCCGCGACGTCGTGCGCAAGCTGCGAAGCGGCGCGTGGATCGTGCAGGCGCAGCTCGACCTGCACGGGATGCGACGCGACGAAGCGCGCGACGCGCTCGCCGTCTTCATCCGCGAGTCCGGCAAGAAGGGGCTGCGCTGCCTGCGCGTGATCCACGGCAAGGGCCTGGGCTCCATCGGCAAGGAGCCGGTGCTGAAAGGCAAGGTGCGCGCGTGGCTCGTCCAGAAGGAAGAAGTGATCGCGTTCTGCGAGGCGCGCAGCCACGACGGCGGCGCCGGCGCGGTGCTCGTGCTGCTGCAGCCGCTCGCGGCGCCCGCCGATCGGGGGCCGCGTGCCGCATCCTAGGCTGACGCTCGCGATCGCGGTGCTCGAGGCGATCGCGACGCTCGCGTTCGCGATCTCCGGCTTCATCGAGGCGCGCAAGAACCGGCTCGACTCGGTCGGCACGTTCGTCGTCGCGCTCGCCACTGCGTTCGGCGGCGGCACGCTGCGCGACATCCTGCTCGAACGCCGGCCGTTCTACTGGGTCGTGCACGACGACTACGTGATCGCGATCTTCGCGCTGGCGCTGTTCGCGCCGTTCGTGCTGCGGATGCTGTCACGGCTGTCGGCCGAGCGGCTGCTGCTCATCGCCGACGCGATCGGGCTCGGCATCTTCAGCATCTCCGGCACGTCGATCGCGCTCGACGCCGAAATGCCGCACTTCATCTCGGTGATGATGGGCGTGATCACCGGCGTCGTCGGCGGGATCATCCGCGACGTGCTGTGCAACGACATCCCGCTGATCCTGCGCGATTCGCGGCCGTACGCGACCTGCGCGTTCGTCGGCTGCTGGTTCTACCTGCTGCTCGTGTGGCTGCAGGTCGATTCGGTCTACAGCGTGCTGGCGGCGACCGGCTTCATCCTCGCCGCGCGGCTCGTCACGTTCAAGTTCGACGTGCGGCTGCCGCACTGAGCGGCACACGCATCCGCACAAAAAACCGGGGGCCGTCGAAACGGCCCCCTTGTCGTTTGCAATCCCGCCCTTGCCGCGTCAGGCGATCCGCTCTTCCGACGCCGGATCGAACAGCACGGCCTTCGACACATCGAACAGCAGCGACAGCGTCTGCTCCGGCTGCGGGTTCGCGGCCGGATGCACGCGGCTCACGATGCGCTTGCCGTTCACCTGCGCGAACACGTGCGTGTCCGGGCCGGTCGGCTCGGTCACGTCGACGCGCACGGCGAGCGGCTGCAGGTGCGACGCGTCGCCGTTGTGCGCGCTGCGCGCGTCGGTGATGCGCTCCGGGCGCAGCCCGAGGATCACCTCGCGGCCGACGTAGGACTTCAGCTTCGCCGCGTCGAACGGCAGGTTCAGCGCGCCGCGCGTGACGCCCGTGTCGATCTCCAGCGCGACGCCGCTGCCCTGCTCGACGAGCCGGCCGTTGATGAAGTTCATCGGCGGCGCGCCGATGAAGCCCGCGACGAACAGGTTCGACGGCGAATCGTAGATCTCCTGCGGCGCGCCGAACTGCTGGACGACGCCGTCCTTCATCACCGCGATGCGGTCGCCGAGCGTCATCGCCTCGATCTGGTCGTGCGTCACGTAGACGATCGTCGTGCCGAGACGCTGGTGCAGCAGCTTGATCTCCGCGCGCATCTCGATGCGCAGCTTCGCGTCGAGGTTCGACAGCGGCTCGTCGAACAGGAACATCACGGGATCGCGCGCAAGCGCGCGGCCCATCGCGACGCGCTGCCGCTGGCCGCCCGACAGCTGCCCGGGCTTGCGGTCGAGCAGGTGCGAGATCTGCAGCATGTTCGACACGCGATCGACGATCTGCGCCTGCTCGCTCTTCGGCACCTTGCGGATGTTCAGGCCGAACGAGATGTTCTCGCGCACCGTCATCGACGGATACAGCGCGTACGACTGGAACACCATCGCGATGTCGCGGTCCTTCGGCGACAGGTCGTTGACGACCTTGCCGTCGATCCGGATCTCGCCGCTCGTGACCGTCTCGAGCCCGGCGATCATGTTGAGCAGCGTCGATTTCCCGCAGCCCGAGCCGCCGACGAGAATCAGGAACTGACCGTCCTCGATGTCGATGTCGACACCCTTCAGGACGGGCACGCCGTTCGGGTAGGTCTTGTACACGTCACGGATGGAAAGGCTTGCCATGCTGTGAATCCTCTGTCTCTGGTGTCGGCCGGAGCTGGCGCTTCAGCGCTTGCTCCGGTCCCATGCAAAGCTCGGCGCGCGCCGTGCGCCGCGTCCGGTTCGTTTCGATGCGCCGCGCGTCGCGCGGCAGGTTCGTCGTGTCGTGAAAACCGCGCTCAGCCCTTCACCGCGCCCGCCGTCAGGCCGCGCACGAAGTAGCGGCCGGCGATCACGTAGACGAGCAGCGTCGGCAGCGCGGCGATGATCGCGCCCGCCATGTCGACGTTGTATTCCTTCACGCCCGTCGACGTGTTCACGAGGTTGTTCAGCGCGACCGTGATCGGCATCGAGTCGACGCCGGAGAACACGATCCCGAACAGGAAGTCGTTCCAGATCTGCGTGAACTGCCAGATCAGGCACACCATGAAGATCGGCAACGACACCGGCAGCAGGATCTTCGTGAAGATCGTGAAGAAACCCGCGCCGTCGATGCGCGCCGCCTTCACGAGCTCGGCCGGCACGCTCACGTAGAAGTTGCGGAAGAACATCGTCGTGAACGCGATCCCGTACACGACGTGCACGAACACGAGGCCGGGGATCGTATTGGCGAGGCCCAGCATCCCCTGCAGGCGCGCCATCGGCAGCAGGATCACCTGGAACGGGATGAAGCAGCCGACCAGCAGCATCGTGAACAGCGCATCCGCACCGCGAAAGCGCCAGTGCGTGAGCACGTAGCCGTTGAACGCGCCGATCAGCGACGAGATCAGCACGGCCGGGATCACCATCTGCAGCGAGTTCAGGAAGAACGGCTTCATGCCGTCGCAGCGCACGCCGGTGCACGCCCCGCTCCACGCCTTCACCCACGGATCGACGGTCCAGTGCGACGGCGGCGTCAGCAGGTTGCCGGTGCGCAGCTGGTCGAGACCCTTGAACGACGTCGACAGCATCACGTAGATCGGGAACAGGAAGTACAGCGCGAACAGGATCAGGGCCGCGTAAATGACCGCGCGGCTGATGGTCATCTTAGGCTGCATTGCGGGTGCTCCTCGATTCCAGGTACATCAGCGGCACAAGCACCGCGACGACGGTCGCGAGCATCATCACCGACGATGCGGCGCCGAGGCCGAGCTGGCCGCGGTTGAACGAAAACGTGTACATGAACATCGCGGGCAGCGACGACGACGTGCCGGGCCCGCCCGCCGTCAGCGCGACGACGAGGTCGAAGGTCTTGATCGTGATGTGGCAGAGGATCAGCAGCACCGAGAAGAACACGGGGCGCATGCTCGGGATCACGATCTTGCGGTAGATCGTCGGCATCGTCGCGCCGTCGACCTGTGCGGCCTTGAAGATCTCCGCGTCGACGCCGCGCAGGCCCGCCAGGAACAGCGCCATCACGAAGCCGGTCGATTGCCAGACGGCCGCGATCACGACGCAGAAGATCGCCTTGTCCGGATCGCCGAGCCAGTCGAACGAGAAGCTCGTCCAGCCCCAGTCGTGCATCACCTTCTCGAGGCCGAGGCCCGGGTTCAGGATCCACTGCCACGCGGTGCCCGTCACGATGAACGACAGCGCCATCGGATACAGGAAGATCGCGCGCAGCGCGCCTTCGTTGCGGATCTTCTGGTCGAGCAGGATCGCGAGAAACAGACCGAGCGCGACGCAGATCGCGATGAACGGAATGCCGAACCAGCCGAGGTTCGCGGCGGAGGTCCACCACACGTCGTTCTGGAACAGGTCCGTGTAACGGCCGAAGCCGTCGAATTCGTAATTCGGCAACAGCCGCGAACGGGTCAGCGACAGATAGCCGGTAATCAGGATGAAACCGTAGATGAACACCACGGCGATCGCCACGCTGGGCGCGAGCACGAGCTTCGGTATCCAGCGGTCGGCGAAGGCCGACATCGGCGACATGCGCCGTGCGGCGGCAGCGCCGGATCCGTTTCCGCTAAGAGGGGCAGCCACTTGATTCGACTCCTGGGACGAAAGTGACGCCGGCCAGCCAAACCGGCGCCGGCGTCGGGTACGCCGCGGGCCCGGACGGCGGCCCGTTTGCTGCAGAGACAAACGATGCGAAAGCGCCCGGCAGGTGAAGCAGGTCCGGCCGGGCGTTCGTCGCGCGCGTTACTTCACCTTCGCGGCCTTCGCGAGCGCGGCGACCGCGCTCTTCGAATCCTGCTGCGAGTTCATGAACTTCGTCACGACGTCGGTGATCGCGCCGGCGGTCGCGTCGCCCTGCGCCATCCCGTGTGCGAGCGACGGCACGAAGCCGCCCGACTTGATCGCCGTCTGCTCGTCCGCATACGACTTCTTCGCGCAGTCGTCGAACTTGTCCATCTTCACGCCGAGGCGCACCGGCACCGAGCCTTTCTGCAGGCTGAACTGCTCCTGGAAGTCTGGCGTCATGATGGTTTTCGCGAGCGCGATCTGGCCCGGCGTCGCCGCGTTCTGGCCCTTCTGCTGGAAGAACACGAACGAATCGACGTTGAACGTGTACGAATTCGCGGTGCCCGGCACCGCCGCGCAGATGTAGTCCTTGCCTGCCTTCTTGCCCGCGTTCTCGAACTCGCCCTTCGCCCAGTCGCCCATGAACTGCATGCCGGCCTTGCCGTTGATGACCATCGCGGTCGCGAGGTTCCAGTCGCGGCCGTTGCGGCCGCTGTCGAAGTAGCCCTGAATCTTGCGCACCGTGTTGAACACGTCGAGCATCTGCGGCGACGTGAGCGTCGCCTGGTCGAGATCGACGAGCGCCTTCTTGTAGAACGCCGGGCCCTGCGACAGCACGACGTCTTCCCACAGCGTCAGGTCCTGCCACGGCTGGCCGCCCATCGCGACCGGCTGGATGCCCGCGGCCTTCAGCTTGTCGGCGACCGCGAAGAATTCAGGCCAGGTGGCCGGCACCTTCGCGCCGACCTTGTCGAGCGCGGCCTTGTTGATATAGAGCCAGTTCACGCGGTGCACCGAGAACGGCGCGCCGACGTAGTGGCCCTTGTATTTCATGATCTTGTCGATTTCCGGCGGCAGGTTCTGCTTCCAGTCGCCGGCGGCCGGATCGATGTTGACGAGCACGCCCTGGTCGGCCCAGTCCTGGATCAGCGGGCCCTTGATCTGCGCGGCCGACGGCGCGTCGCCGCTGATCACCTTGGTCTTCAGCGCGGTCATCGCCGCTGCGCCCGCGCCGCCCGCGACCGCGAAGTCCTTCCAGACGTAGCCCTGCTTCTGCAGGTCGTCCTTCAGCACGCCGACGGCTTTCGACTCGCCGCCCGAGGTCCACCAGTGCAGCACCGTCACATTCTCGGCCGCCTGCGCCGCCACGGCGCCAGCCATCAGGCCTGCGGCGCCGAGCGCGCCCATGATCGCGCGAACTTTCATTACTTATCTCCTCCAGACTGAATCAACTCGTGAGGTTCCGCAGCGGGAACCGGCTTCTTGGTGACGAACGACTGGGAAATCGAGCCGCGGGACGCTGCGCGCGTACGGGGCCGATGACCGGCCGGGCTCTTACAGAAAGCGTGACTTGAGATTCAACGGCGTGTCTCCTCTTGTGTTTCTGGCCCGCCGCGACGCGGTACGGGCCCGGGGCCGACGACCTGCGCACGATGCGCGTCATCAATGTCCGATAACATTCGGCACTTGGCGCGCCCGGCGACGAAGCACGCGCTGTTGCATCGACCGCGCTTCATTTTTTCTTCGTCCGGGTGCTACCCCTTGCGGCGAATTGTAGTTAAACTACAATTCAGTGTCAAAAATATTTTTATCGCACTACGGTCGCATCACGGATCGCTTCACAGCTACCCCAACCGGGCGGAGACACATGCATACGGATTCCAGCTTTACCTTCGTACTTTTCGGCGGCACCGGCGACCTGTCGATGCGCAAGATCCTCCCCGCGCTGTTCGAAGCGCACCGCGCGCACATGCTGGCCGAGAGCGGCCGGATCGTCGCGGTCGCGCGCCACGCGGCCGATCTCGCCGGGTATCTCGAGTGGGTCGAGGAACACGTGAAGCCGCACGCGGCGAAGGCGTCGCGCGGCGGGTTCGACGAAGCGGCGTGGAAGACCTTCGTCGAGCGCATCGTCTACGTGAAGCTCGACCTCGGCCGCATGGAAGACTACGCGCTGCTGCGCGACACGGTCGACCCGTTGCCCGGCACCCGGGTGTTCTATCTCGCGACGGGCCCGTCGCTGTTCGAGCCGATCTGCAAGGCGCTCGCGTCGGTCGGCCTGAACCAGGGCGCGCGCATCGTGCTCGAGAAGCCGCTCGGCTACGACCTGCGCTCGTCGAACGCGATCAACGATGCGGTCGGCGAGATCTTCGCGGAAGACCAGATCTACCGGATCGACCACTACCTCGGGAAGGAGCCGGTGCAGAACCTGCTCGCGCTGCGCTTCGGCAACGCGCTGTTCGAGCCGCTGTGGCGCCGCGAATGGGTCGAGAGCATCCAGATCACGATTGCCGAGGAGCTCGGCGTCGAAGCGCGCGGCGACTTCTACGACAACACCGGCGCGCTGCGCGACATGGTGCAGAACCACCTGCTGCAGCTGTTGTCGATCGTCGCGATGGAGCCGCCGCATTCGATGGATTCCGACTCGGTGCGCGACGAGAAGCTGCGCGTGCTGCGTGCGCTGAAGCCCGTCGATTCGCGCGACATCGGCAAGGTCGCGGTGCGCGGCCAGTATCATGCGGGCGTGATCAAGGGCGCGCAGGTGCCGGCCTATGCGACCGAGCCGGGCGTGAAGCCGGACAGCCCGACCGAGACCTTCGTCGCACTGAAGGTCGAGATCGAGAACTGGCGCTGGGCCGGCGTCCCGTTCTTCCTGCGCACCGGCAAGCGCCTGGCCGACCGCGTCGCGGAGATCGTCGTCAACTTCCGTCCGGTGCCGCACTCGGCGCTGGGGGCCTCCGCGCTGCGCGCCGGCGCGAACCGCCTCGTGATCCGCCTGCAGCCGAACGAGACGATTCGTCTCTACTGTCTCGCGAAGCAGCCCGGCGAAGGGATGAACCTCGCGAGCGTGCACCTCGACCTCGCGTTCGACCAGTTCTTCAAGGAAGGCCAGATGGAGGCGTACCAGCGCCTGCTGCTCGACGTGATCAACGGACGCCTCGCCCTCTTCGTGCGCCGCGACGAGCAGGAAGCCGCGTGGCGCTGGGTCGAGCCGATCCTGAACGAATGGGCGCGTTCGCTGAAGCCGCCGAAGCCGTATGCGGCAGGCACGTGGGGGCCGGCCGCGTCGAGCGCGATGCTCGCGCAGCACGGCACCTGCTGGCTCGAAGAAGAGAACTGATGCAAGCGGCGGGCACTGCACGCCCGGTGCCCGCCGTCGTACCCCACACTACAGACAACAGCAGTCCGGAGGAGATGTGATCGAGATCCACGCTTTCGACACCCAGGAAGCGCAAAGCCAGGCGCTCGCGCAGGCGGTGGGCGACGCGCTGCGCGCGGTGCTCGCCCGCCCCGCGCGCCCGACGCTCGCGGTGTCCGGCGGCACCAGCCCGCGCCCGTTCCTGCAGACGCTGTCGCATGCGGCGCTCGACTGGTCGCACGTCGACGTCACGCTGGTCGACGACCGCTGGGTGCCGGAGGACGACGCAGCGAGCAACGCGCGCCTCGTGCGCGACACGCTGCTGCAGCACACGGCCGCGAGCGCGACGTTCCTGCCGCTCGTCGATACGCGCGCGGCGCTCGACGCGCACATCGCAGCGCTGAACGCGAACCCCGCGCACCGCGTGCCCGACATCGCCGTGCTCGGCATGGGCGAGGACGGCCACACCGCGTCGATCTTCGCCGACGCGCCCGAATGGGATCACGCGGTCACGACCGCCGAACGCTTCGTCGCCGTGCATCCGGGCGCAGCGCCCCATGCGCGCGTGAGCTTTTCGCTCGATGCGCTGAAGCGCATCGACCGGCTGTTCCTGCTGATCGCGGGCAGCCGCAAACGCGAGGTGCTCGAGGCCGCCGCCTCGTCGCCGCAGAAAAACGCCATTTCGCAACTGGCCAACGACAAGGGGACCCAGCTCGATGTCTACTGGTGCGCATAGTAAAGCCGCCGCCGCGAGCCAACATGCCGACGGTCCGCGCCTGCTCGCGGACGTCGGCGGCACCAACGCGCGTTTCGCGCTGGAGACCGGGCCGGGCGAGATCACGCAGATCCGCGTCTACCCGGGCGCCGAGTATCCGACGCTCACCGACGCGATCCGCAAGTACCTGAAGGACGTGAAGATTGCTCGCGTAAACCACGCGGCGATCGCGATCGCGAACCCGGTCGACGGTGACCAGGTCACGATGACCAACCACGACTGGAGCTTCTCGATCGAGGCGACGCGCCGTGCGCTCGGCTTCGACACGCTGCTCGTCGTCAACGACTTCACCGCGCTCGCGATGGCGCTGCCGGGCCTGACCGACGCGCAGCGCGTGCAGATCGGCAGCGGCACGCGCCGCCAGAACAGCGTGATCGGGCTGCTCGGGCCCGGCACCGGGCTCGGCGTGTCGGGGCTGATACCGGCCGACGACCGCTGGATCGCGCTCGGCAGCGAAGGCGGCCACGCGTCGTTCGCGCCGCAGGACGAGCGCGAGGATCTCGTGCTGCAGTACGCGCGCAAGAAGTTTCCGCACGTGTCGTTCGAGCGCGTGTGCGCGGGGCCCGGCATCGAGATCATCTATCGCGCGCTCGCCGCGCGCGACAAGAAGCGCGTCGCGGCAACCGTCGACACGGCCGAGATCGTCGAGCGCGCGCATGCGGGCGACGCGCTCGCGCTCGAGACGGTCGAATGCTTCTGCGGGATTCTCGGCGCGTTCGCGGGCAGCGTCGCGCTGACGCTCGGCGCGCTCGGCGGCGTCTATATCGGCGGCGGCGTCGCGCTGAAACTCGGCGAGCTGTTCACGCGCTCGTCGTTCCGCGCGCGCTTCGAGGCGAAGGGCCGCTTCACGCAGTACCTCGAGAACATTCCGACCTACCTGATCACCGCCGAATATCCGGCGTTCCTCGGCGTATCGGCGATCCTCGCGGAGCAGCTGTCGAACCACTCCGGCGGCGCGTCGTCGGCCGTGTTCGAGCGGATCCGCCAGATGCGCGACGCGCTGACGCCGGCCGAGCGCCGCGTTGCCGACCTCGCGCTGAACCACCCGCGCTCGATCATCAACGATCCGATCGTCGACATCGCGCGCAAGGCCGACGTCAGCCAGCCGACGGTGATCCGCTTCTGCCGCTCGCTCGGCTGTCAGGGGCTGTCCGACTTCAAGCTGAAGCTCGCGACGGGCCTGACCGGCACGATTCCGATGAGCCACAGCCAGGTGCATCTCGGCGACACGGCCACCGACTTCGGCGCGAAGGTGCTCGACAACACGGTGTCCGCGATCCTTCAACTGCGCGAGCACCTGAATTTCGAGCACGTCGAAAAGGCGATCGAGATCCTGAACAGCGCGCGGCGTATCGAGTTCTACGGGCTCGGCAACTCGAACATCGTCGCGCAGGACGCGCACTACAAGTTCTTCCGCTTCGGGATTCCGACGATCGCGTACGGCGACCTGTACATGCAGGCTGCGTCGGCCGCGCTGCTCGGCAAGGGCGACGTGATCGTCGCGGTGTCGAAGTCCGGGCGCGCACCCGAGCTGCTGCGTGTGCTCGAAGTCGCGATGCAGGCCGGCGCGAAGGTGATCGCGATCACGTCGAGCAACACGCCGCTCGCGAAGCGCGCGACCGTCGCGCTCGAAACCGATCACATCGAGATGCGCGAGTCGCAGCTGTCGATGATCTCGCGGATCCTGCATCTGCTGATGATCGACATCCTCGCGGTCGGCGTCGCGATCCGCCGTGCGTCGCCGAACGCGGAGCTGAGCGACGCCGTCGCGCAGGCGAAAGCGCGCGCGAACGACGACGAGACGGCCGACGTGCTCGACTGGCTCAGCCACGGCGCGTCGCCGGCGCCGAAGGACGCCGCGCGGGACTGACGCGCGAAGCTGCGCGGCAGTCGAATCGCAGACATGCCACCGGGCGCTTCGTCCGGTGGCATTTTTCATTCATGGGCGGCCCGCGCCACGGCAGGATATGGCAGCGGACCCACCCCAATGAAAAACGCCACCGGCGCAGCGCGCACGGTGGCGTTCGTTCATCCGGGATCGGCGCTCAGGCGCCGGCCTTCACCGGCCTTCCGTGCCAGCGCAGCACGAGGAATCGTCCGGCAAAGCACAGCACGCCGGTGACGCCGATCGTCACGCCCATCGCGAACGGCGTGCCGTCCGCGAGCGCCCCGATCGCGACGCTCGCGAGCGCGCCGAGCGCGAGCTGCATCGCGCCGAACACGGCCGCCGACGCGCCCGCGTTGTGCGGGTACCGGTGCATCAGGTCGGTCGTGCAGTTCGCGGACAGGATCCCGACGACGCCGACGACGAAGAACAGGCACACGACGATCGACCACAGCCCGCCCCACCCCGTCAGCGCGACGAGCGCGACCGCGAGCGACGCGATGCAGCTGACGAGCGACGCCGCCGAGATGATCCGCAGCGAGCCCACGCTGCCGACGAGCCGCGTGTTCGTGAAATTGCCGATCATGATGCCGACGACGTTCAGGCCGAACAGCAGCCCGTAATGCTGCGGCGACACGTGGAAATACTCGATGTAGACGAACGGCGTGGCCGTGATGTACGAGAACATCGACGCGAACGCCATCCCGCCGCACAGCATGTGCCCCCACGCGACGGGGTCGGACAGGATGCGCCCGTACGACGCGAACGACGCGAGCACGGCCGCGCTCTTGCGACGCTCCTTCGGCCAGGTCTCGGGCACGCGCAGGTACGCGGTCACCGCGCACAGCGCGCCGAACGCCGCGAGCACCACGAACACGCCGCGCCAGCCCGCGAAGCGCAGGATCTGTCCGCCGATGAGCGGCGCGAGCAGCGGCCCGACCGCGGTGACGATCGCGACCATCGACAGCACCTTCGCGGCGTCGCTCGGCTCGTGCGCGTCGCGCGCGATCGCCCGCGCGAGCACCGACGCCGCGCCGGCGCCGAGCGCCTGCAGGAAGCGCACGGCGATCAGCATGTCGATCGAGCCCGCGACGAAGCAGCCGACGCTCGCGAGCGTGAACAGCGCGATGCCGCCGAGCAGCACGGGACGCCGCCCCAGGGTGTCGGACAGCGGGCCGTACAGCAGCATGCCGATCGAGAAGCCGGCCATGAAGCTCGTCAGCGTGCGCTGCGCGGCGCCGGGGCTGACGGAGAAGCCGTCCGCGATCGACGGCAGGCTCGGCAGGTACATGTCGGTGGCGATCGGCCCGCAGGCGGCGAGCGCGCCGAGCAACAGGATCAGCCGGGCATCGGGCCGGCGCCGGACGACGTGAGACATGGGAATCCGGGTAGGAGCCGGCGCGCATCGGGGCGCGCGCGGCGGTGAAGACGGAGAAGGTCGGCGCCGCAAGCGGCGCAGTCAGGCCCATGATTGTACGCGCAACTTTTTCAGGATACCTGGGCTGCTGACCGGGCCGCCCCAGACGAAAGCACGCGGCCGCGACGCGGGTTCCGATCGGCCGGGCCTGCGGCATGCCGCTCGTCTGCTGGTCGGCTGCCCTGGCCGGCCGCGACTGCCGCGACTGCCTCGACCGCTCCCGACTGCCCCCGAGCTTACCCCGACTGCCCGCGGCCGGTCACGTACGCTCGGCACGCGACTGCGCGCGGATTCGATTAAGCTTGCTCCCCTTGTCTGACCAATCCGTCGCCCGACCGAACCGATGACCGCCTTCCTGCTGATCTGGAGCCCCAAGAAATGGCCGTGGCCCGAGCTGCCCGACGTCGTCGCGCGCGTGAAGGCCGGCGAGGCCGTGCACGACGTATGGGGCTGCGGCTTCGCGCGCAGCATCCTGCCCGGCGACCGCGTGTTCCTGCACCGCGTCGCGAAGGAGCCCAAGGGCGTGTTCGGCTCCGGCTACGTGACGCGTGCGCCGTACGAGGTGCCCGATCCGTCGACGAAACGCGGCTACCGGCTGTGCATCGACTTCGTGTACGACTGGCTCGTCGACGGCCACCAGGAAGTCGTGATCCCGCGCGACGCGCTGCGCGTGCATCCGTACTCGGTACAGACGTGGGACGCGCAGACGTCCGGCACGTCGATCAAGCCGATGGTCGAGGGCCCGCTCGAGAAGCGCTGGGCCGAGCTGACGGGCGGCCGGCGCAAGCCGCCTCGATAATCGGGTCGCATTCACCCTCCCGGCCTCGCGTCCAGCCCAATCCCCCACGCGCCGAATGGCCGCATCCCGCCCGGCGGGCCCGCCGCGCGCGTCTCCGGTACAATCGGACGGATCGTTCCGCCCAGGCGCCGCGGCCCGTGCAGCGGCCCCCGCGCCCTTCTCTCGCAGGTTTCGCCCATGTCCAACAATCAGATCCTCTTCGAACGCGCCCAGAAAACCATCCCCGGCGGCGTCAACTCGCCGGTCCGCGCGTTCCGTTCGGTCGGCGGCACGCCGCGCTTCGTCGCGCGCGCGCAAGGTCCGTATTTCTGGGACGCCGACGGCAAGCAGTACATCGACTACATCGGCTCGTGGGGCCCGATGATCGTCGGCCACGTCCATCCGGAAGTCCTTGCGGCCGTGCAGAACGTACTGGCCGACGGCTTCTCGTTCGGTGCGCCGACCGAAGCCGAGATCGAAATTGCCGAGGAGATCTGCAAGCTCGTGCCGTCGATCGAGCAGGTGCGGATGGTGTCGAGCGGCACCGAGGCCACGATGAGCGCGCTGCGCCTCGCGCGCGGCTTCACGGGCCGCAGCCGCATCGTCAAGTTCGAGGGCTGCTACCACGGCCATGCGGACAGCCTGCTCGTGAAGGCCGGCTCGGGCCTGCTGACGTTCGGCAACCCGACGTCGGCCGGCGTGCCCGCCGACATCGCGAAGCACACCACCGTGCTCGAATACAACAACGTCGAGAAACTCGAGGAAGCGTTCGGCGCGTTCGGCGACGAGATCGCCGCGGTGATCGTCGAGCCGGTCGCCGGCAACATGAACCTCGTGCGCGGCACGCCGGAATTCCTGAACGCGCTGCGCGCGCTGTGCACGAAGCACGGCGCCGTGCTGATCTTCGACGAAGTGATGTGCGGCTTTCGCGTCGCGCTCGGTGGTGCGCAGGCGTACTACGGGATCACGGCCGACCTCACCTGCCTCGGCAAGGTGATCGGCGGCGGGATGCCGGCCGCCGCGTTCGGCGGCCGCCGCGACATCATGGCCCACCTCGCGCCGCTCGGCGGCGTCTACCAGGCCGGCACGCTGTCGGGCAACCCGATCGCGGTCGCCGCGGGCCTGAAGACGCTGCAGCTGATCCAGGCGCCGGGCTTCTACGACGCGCTGACCGCGCAGACGAAACGCCTCGCCGACGGCCTTGCCGCCGAGGCGCGCGCGGCCGGCGTGCCGTTCGCGGCGGACTCGATCGGCGCGATGTTCGGCCTCTACTTCGCCGAGCGCGTGCCGACGAGCTTCGCGGAAGTCACGAAGAGCGACATCGAGCGCTTCAACCGCTTCTTCCACCTGATGCTCGACGAAGGCGTGTACTTCGCGCCGTCCGCGTATGAAGCCGGCTTCGTGTCGAGCACGCACGACGACACGGTGATCGACGCGACGCTCGCCGCCGCGCGCCGCGCGTTCGCCGCGCTGGCCGCCTGACCCGGGGCCGCGCGGATGTTTTCGGATACCGATTTCGCCCACATGCAGCGCGCGCTCGCGCTGGCCGCGCGCGGCATGTACACGACGACGCCGAACCCGCGCGTCGGCTGCGTGATCGTCAAGGACGGCGACGTGATCGGCGAAGGCTACACGCAGCCGGCCGGCCAGGATCACGCGGAAGTGCAGGCGCTGAAGGACGCGCGCTCGCGCGGCCACGACCTCGCGGGCTCGACCGTCTACGTGACGCTCGAGCCGTGCAGCCACTTCGGCCGCACGCCGCCGTGCGCGAACGCGCTGATCGACGCGCGCGTCGCGAAGGTGGTCGCGGCGATGGAAGACCCGAATCCGCAGGTGTCCGGGCGCGGCCTCGGGATGCTGCGCGACGCGGGCATCGACGTGCGCTGCGGGCTGCTCGCGCATGAAGCGGGCGAACTGAACATCGGCTTCGTGTCGCGGATGACGCGCGGCCGCCCGTGGGTGCGGATGAAAACCGCCGCGTCGCTCGACGGCCGCACCGCGCTGCCGTCCGGCGAGAGCCAGTGGATCACCGGCGGCGAAGCGCGGCTCGACGGGCACGCGTGGCGTGCGCGCGCTTGCGCGATCCTCACCGGCATCGGCACCGTGCGCGAGGACAACCCGCAACTGACCGTGCGCGGCATCGACACGCCGCGCCAGCCGCAGCGCGTGCTGGTCGACAGCCGCCTCGAGCTGCCGCTCGACGCGCGCCTGCTCGAAGGCGCGCCGCTCCTGATCTTCTGCGGCCGGCTCGACGACGCGGGCGAAGCGCGCGCGGCCGCGCTGAAGGCGCGCGGCGCGGAAATCGTGCCGCTGCCGAACACGCACGGCAAGGTCGACCTGCCGGCGCTGCTGATGGCGCTCGGCGCGCGCGGCATCAACGAGCTGCATGTCGAGGCCGGCCACAAGCTGAACGGCTCGCTGCTGCGCGAGCACTGCGTCGACGAACTGCTGGTCTACCTCGCGCCGAGCCTGCTCGGCGCGGACGCGGCCGGCATGTTCGATCTCGCCGCGCCCGCGAGCCTCGACGCCCGCGCGCAGCTCACGTTTCACAGCATCGAGCGGATCGGCGACGATCTGCGGATCCTGGCGCGCTTCGCGCCGCCCACCGCCACTCATTGAACGGAATCGTCACGATGTTTACCGGAATTGTCGCGGCCGTCGGCCGCATTGAATCGATCCAGCCGCTCGGCACGGAGCCCGAGGCCGGCGTGCGCCTGTCCGTGCAGGCCGGCGGGCTCGACCTCGCCGACGTCGCGCTCGGCGACAGCATCGCGATCCAGGGCGCGTGCATGACGGTGATCGAGAAGACCGACACCGCGTTCGACGTCGAGGTGTCGCGCGAGAGCCTGAACCGCACGGTCGGTCTCGCGGAGCCCGGCGACGTCAATCTGGAGAAGGCGCTGCGCGCGCACGACCGGCTTGGCGGACACATCGTGTCGGGCCACGTCGACGGGCTCGGCACCGTGTCGCACTTCGCGCCGGTCGGCGAATCGCACGAGTTGCGCATCGTCGCGCCGCGCGAGCTCGGCCGCTATCTCGCGTACAAGGGCTCGATCACGGTCAACGGCGTGAGCCTGACCGTCAACGCAGTGACCGATCGCGCCGACGGCTGCGAATTCTCGATCAACCTGATTCCGCACACGGTCGAGGTCACGACGCTGCGCCACCTGAAGGCGGACAGCACCGTGAATCTCGAAGTCGACATGATCGCGCGATACGTCGAGCGGATGCTGTCGGCGTCGCAGCACGCGGGCATGCCGCAGGACTGACGGCCCGGCTCCGGCGTGCGGCGCGCTGCGCTCGCAAGCACGCCGGAAAAATGCGCGGGGCTTCCCTTCCCGCGCATCACGATCGGTGCGGCCCTCCGGCGCACATCCTGTCGCACTGCGCCAGGCCGGAACCCGGTCGACGCGCGTCCTGTCTACGTGAATTCCTCACAACAAAGACGAGACGCACGCATGACGGACGGCCCCACCGATGGCGCGCACGCCGGGCACGATGATGACCGGCGCAGGTTCACCGTCGACGGCCTGCTGTCGATCGACACATTCCCGCAGTACTACGGCAAGGCCTGCGCGTTCTCTCCCGATCGCACCGCAGTCTGCTTCGCCGTCATCCGTTCGCTTCGCAGCGGCGTCCGGTTCGACCGGCCGTATCTCGGCGGGCTCGACCGCTCGGAACTCCATCTTTTCGAATTCGACAGCGGTACGCTGCGCCGGCTGGCCGGCAACGCGACGCAGGGGCAAGCGTACTTTGCGCCGTCGTGGTCGCCCGACGGACGCTTCATCGCGGCGGCAATGGTGTCGGCCGGCCATTGTGCAATCGCGCCCGTGCTCATCGAGGTGGCGACGGGGCGCGTGACGCCGATGGCCGAATCGCAAAGCCTCGATCTTGCAGCCTTCGACGTCGAAGGGCCGTTTGCGTGGCTTGACCGCCACCGCGTCGCCATGCCGCTTCTCGCGGGCGGCTCGACCCCGCTGGTCTCGCATCTTCAGTCCCGCCTCTTCGAGCATGCAACCGCGCAGTGGGCGGAATCGTCGCTCGGCCTGCGGGCGACGGTCGACGTCCTCGACAGCGCGTCATTCGACGCGCCGGTCGAGCCGCCACCCGAATGGCGCCTGTTCGACATCGCGACGCACACGCTGCGCGCGCTGTCGGATGAGGAACGCACCGGGATCGAACGGCTGCGCATGGCGCGCGAAGCGAATCCGCCGGCGCCGCCCGAGCATCGGGACGCCCTCGAGTGCGCGCATGATCACGCGGATTGGGAACGCGTCGCCATCGACGAGAGCGGGCGCTACGCCGCATTCGTCGCACAGGACGCCGATGCGACCCGCCTGCTGGTCCGCACCCCGGACTCGCCTGAACCGGCGATCGTCTTCGAGACCAATCGCTGGTTTCGCGAGATCCGGGCCGGCCAGACGCGCCGGCTGCCCTGCCGCGCCCCGGCGCCGGACCAGGACCGGTTCGTCGATGTCCTGCTCCCACCGGACTTCTCCGGCGCGCCGGTGCCGGCGGTCGTATGGATCTACCCCGGCGCGGAGGTCAAGGGCCGCCGGCGCGTGGTTCACGAGATCAGTTGCCCGTTTCCGTTCAATTTCCAGCTGCTCGCGGCGCACGGTTACGCAGTCATCGAGGTCAGCATGACGGATATTCTGAAGGCATCGCCATCGGCCATCGCGGACATCATGGCCGATGATGTCCGCGCAGCCGTGAGCGCCTGCGTCGACGCGGGCTACGTGGATCCGGACCGGCTTCACGTGTACGGACAGAGCCTTGGCGGCTGGGCCGCGATGATGCTGCTCGCGCACACGTCGATGTTCCGTTCCGGCATCGCATCGGCCGGTATCAGCGACCCGGCCGCGCTCTACACATCGCTGGACCCGCGCACTCGATACGAAACCGCGGCGGACGGCCGGCGCGAACGGTTCGAACTGATCGGCAAGGTGCTTTGCGACAACAGCTGGGGCATCGACGCGCCGCCGTGGTCCGCGCCTGACGCCTATCGAGCGATCAGCCCGATTGCACACGCGGACCGCATCACGGCCCCGCTGCTGCTCCTTCACGGCGATGCGGACTACGTGCCGCTCGAACAGAGCGAGCGCATGTTCGCGGCGCTGACCCGGCTGAACCGCCCTGTCCGCCTCGTCCGCTACTGGGGCCAGGATCACGTGCCGCTGTCGCCGGCCAATATCGCGGACGGCCATCGGCAGCGGATCGACTGGCTGAACTCGGCCTGAGCGACCGTCGCCCGGCGCGTCGCCCCCTCGCTCAGACGACGGCGCCGGCGCGCCGCACCGGCGCGGCGACCCTCACCCGGTCACGCCCGGCCGATTTCGCCGCATAGAGCGCCGCATCGGCGCGCGCCATCCATTGCGTCAGCGGCTCGCCGGCGGCACGCTCGGCCACGCCCGCGCTGAACGTGAACCGGACGACGCCGGCGGCATCCGGCACGGCGCCTCCGGCTTCAGGCACCGCGCCGCCCGCGAGCGCCGCCCGCAAGCGGTCGATCGCGCGCGCCGCATCGTCGGCGGACGAATCCGGGCACAGCACCGCGAACTCCTCGCCGCCGAGCCGCCCGAACAGATCGCACGGCCGGATGCCGCCCGACATCACCGCCGCAAAATGCACGAGCGCCTGGTCGCCCGCCGCATGCCCGTGGCGATCGTTGATGGCCTTGAAGTTGTCGAGATCGACGATGACGAGCGACAGCGGCGAACCGGCGCGCGCCGCGCGCTGGCAACGCTGCTCGGCCTGATCGAGGAAGGCGCCGCGCATCAGCGCGCCCGTCAGGCCGTCGATGGTCGCGAGCCGCTCCAGACGTTCGGCCACGCGGTCGTGCGCGAGCATCACGACGCCCATCGACAGGCACAGCAGGCTCAACACGCCGAGCGCGACGAACACAACGTTCAGCGGCGTCGGGTGCAGCAGCGACGCGTCGTCGCCGCGCCCGAGCGCGAACGCGGCGCCGCGGGCGAACTGGACGATTGCGCCGGCGATCGCGACCACCCACACGAACACATACGCGAACGCCGGACGATGCGCGGGCCGCCGCCGATACGCAAGCCAGCCGATCGCGACGCGCACGTACACGGCCATTGCGGACACGAGCACGACGCGCAGCTCGGACAGCGATCCGGCCAACGCGCAGCCGACGAGCGCCGCCGCCAGCAGCGCGGCCGCAGCCTGCTCGGCGCGATATGCGGGCCGCAAGCCGAAGAATTGCCGGAAGCCCTGCAGGATCGCGAGCGTCGCGCCCACATACAGCGCGGCGGCGGCGGCCACGGCTGCCTGTGACGATGGCGCGGCCAGCAGCGCGCCGACCGCCATCGCGAGCAGCGCCTGCGACGCGAGCCAGCGGCTCACGCCCGGCACGTCCGCGCGCCACAGCGAGCCGAGCACGGCCGACGTCGCGACGCAGTTGAACAGCAGGACGAGCAGCAGAACGGCGGGAGTCGACATGTCCGGGGAGCATCCGATCGAGATCGCCAAACGTCGGTGCAAGCGCCGGTGAAAGCGCCCGCCTGCCGGTGTGCGCCACGGGCGCAGCCGACACCCCGCATGGGCCGGCACCGGCGCGCGGCGCGCAAAGCCGGCCGCACGATGGCCGTTGGCGCGGGCACGATACGTCACATCACGTCACGCCCGACGTTTTGGATTGTCCGCCGACGAGGCGGACGTGTGCGCGCATTCTAACCGGTACGTGCGGCCGATCGCGACTCGTCCGTCCGGCCAGGCGCGCTTGTCGGCCCCGCTTGCCGTCCCCGCTTGCCGTCCCCGCTTGCCGTCCCCGCTTGTAGCCCCCGCTGGCCCCGCTTGTGGCCCTGATTGCGATCCCGATGACCAACCTTGCCCGTTCGGCCATCGTCACGCACGCGCGATGCTGCCGCGCTATGATGCTGCAGCGGCCATTTCGCCGCCTCATTGCACCACGCGCCGGGCTCCATTGCGTGCCGGCGCGCGCACGATCGTCCCCTTCGAGGAACCGTCCATGTCCATTTCGATGTACCAGGCCTCGGTGCCTGTCCTGATCCGCGGCCTGACAAACCTGCAGCACATTCTCGGCAAGGCCCAGGCGCATGCGGCCGAAAAGCAGATCGATCCGTCGGTGCTGGTCGGCGCCCGCCTGTACCCGGACATGCTGCCGCTCGCGCGCCAGGTCTTCATCGCGACCGACACCGCGAAAGGCTGCGCCGCGCGGCTGGCGGGCGTCGAGATTCCGAGCTACGCGGACGTCGAGCAGACGTTCGACGAACTGCACGCGCGCCTGCAGAAAACGATCGACTTCCTGAAGGGCTTCGACGCGGCGCAGATCGACGGCTCGGAAACGCGCCAGGTCGTACTCAAGATGCGCGTCGGCCCGCTCGAGTTCACGGGCCAGTCGTACCTGCTGGATTTCGTGCTGCCGAACTTCTTCTTCCACGTGACGACCGCATACGACATCCTGCGTCACAACGGCGTCGAACTCGGCAAGCTCGACTACCTCGGGCGGCCGTAAGGCCATGCGCCGGCCACGTGCAACCGGGGCCGGCCGCACAGCATGACCGCGCAAACGCTCCGCCTGAGCAACCGGCGCCCCGCGCCGAGGCTGAAGCACCGGTTACGCCGGAGGGTCGGCGGGCCGGCCCGGCGCCCGTCGTGCCGGCGTTTTCGGCACCCGGCGCCACCGCTGCCGCCCGCGCGAGCCGAAACCCGGCCCGGCTGGCGTAAAATACGCACTTTCCTCTTTCTCGCCCCTCCCCCTTTATGACGCTCGCCTCCACGCCCGACATCATTGCCGAGCTGAAAGCCGGCCGGATGGTGATCCTGGTCGACGAAGAAGACCGCGAAAACGAAGGCGATCTGGTGATCGCCGCCGAATTCATTACGCCGGAAGCGATCAACTTCATGGCGAAGTTCGGCCGCGGCCTGATTTGTCTGACGTTGACGCAGGAACGCTGCAAGCAGCTGCACCTGCCGCTGATGACGTACCGCAACGGCACGCAGTACGGCACCGCGTTCACGGTCAGCATCGAAGCGGCCGAAGGCGTGACGACCGGGATCTCGGCCGCCGACCGCGCGCACACGATCGCCACGGCGGTCGCGCACGACGTGCGCCCCGAGCAGATCGTGCAGCCGGGCCACGTGTTCCCGATCATGGCGCAGCCGGGCGGCGTGCTCGTACGTGCCGGCCACACCGAAGCCGGCTGCGACTTCACCGCGCTTGCCGGCCTCACGCCCGCCGCGGTGATCTGCGAGATCATCAAGGACGACGGGACGATGGCCCGCCTGCCGGACCTGATCGAATTCGCGAAGGAACACGGCCTGATGATCGGCACGATCGCCGACCTGATCCATTACCGCAGCCGCACCGAGTCGATCATCGAGCGCGTCGCCGAGCGCATGATGCAGACCGCGCACGGCACGTTCCGCGCGGTGCTGTACCGCGACCAGCCGACCGGCTCGCCGCACATCGCGCTGGTGCGCGGCACGCCGTCGCCGGATCGCGACACGCCAGTACGCGTGCACGAGCCGCTGTCGGTCCTCGACCTGCTCGAGACCGGCACGTCAACGCACTCGTGGACACTCGACGCCGCGATGCGCGAGATCGCGCAGCGCGACCACGGCGTGATCGTGCTGCTCAACTGCGGCGATACGAAGGAACATCTGGTCGACGTCTTCAAGGCGTTCGACGAGGAAGAGAAGGCCGCGGCGCTGAAGCGCCGGCCGGTCGATTTCAAGACGTTCGGCATCGGCGCGCAGATCCTGCGCGATGTCGGCGTCAGCAAGATGCAGGTGCTGTCGAATCCGCGCAAGCTGGGCAGCATGTCCGGCTACGGCCTCGAAGTCACGGGCTTCGTGCCGATGCCCGGCGGCGAAGCCAAGGCCTGCGGCTCGACGCCGCACGCGTAATCCGTCACGGCATTTTCGCCTTATAACCGTTCATCCACACCACGGACAAAGATCATGGAAATCGGACAATACCAACCGAATCTCGAGGGCGACGGCCTGCGTATCGGCATCGTGCAATCGCGCTTCAACGAGCCCGTGTGCAACGGCCTCGCGGACGCATGCGTCGAAGAGCTCGAACGCCTCGGCGTCACCGGCGAAGACGTGCTGCTCGTGTCGGTGCCCGGCGCGCTGGAAATCCCGCTCGCGCTGCAGAAGCTCGCGGAAAGCGGCCAGTTCGACGCGCTGATCGCGCTCGGCGCGGTGATCCGCGGCGAGACCTACCACTTCGAGCTTGTGTCGAACGAGAGCGGCGCGGGCATCACCCGCATCGGCCTCGACTTCAACCTGCCGATCGCGAACGCTGTCCTGACGACCGAAACCGACGAGCAGGCCGTCGCACGCATGACCGAGAAGGGTCGTGACGCGGCGCGCGTCGCAGTCGAGATGGCCAATCTGACGATGGCGCTCGACCAGCTCGGCGACGAGGAAGACGAAGAAGAAGACGAAGACGACGAAGAGGAGCGCGCATGAAGAAGAGCGCCCGCCGACAATCGCGCGAGCTGGCGACGCAAGGCCTGTATCAATGGCTGCTGTCGAACGCGTCCGCAGGCGAGATCGACGCGCAACTGCGCGGCGCGCTGGGTTACGACAAGGCCGACAAGGACCTGCTCGATGCAATCCTGAACGGCGTGATCCGCGAGCATGCAACGCTTGCCGAAGCGCTGACGCCCTGCCTCGACCGTCCGATCGACCAGCTTTCCCCGATCGAACGGGCCGTGTTGCTGATCGCGACGTTCGAGCTCACGCACCACATCGAAACGCCGTATCGCGTGATCATCAATGAAGCGGTCGAGCTGACCAAGACGTTCGGCGGCTCCGACGGTTACAAGTACGTAAACGGCGTGCTCGACAAGCTCGCCGCGCAATTGCGCCCCGCCGAAACGCAGGCGCGCCGCAACGGCTGATCCTCGACGGGCGCGCATGCGCCCGTTTTTTTCGGCCGCTTTATTTTTCCGCTCTTTCGTTTGACGCCCCCTCTCCCGACCGACCGATGAATACCACCGCCGATTCGCTCGTCACGCTCGCTGCACGCGTCGACGCGATCCAGCCGTTTTACGTGATGGAACTGATGAAGGAAGCGCAGCGGCTCGAAGCCGCAGGCCGCGACATCATCCACATGGGCATCGGCGAGCCGGACTTCACCGCGCCGGAACCGGTTGTCGAGGCTGCCGCGGCGGCACTGCGCCGCGGTGTCACGCAGTATACGAGCGCGCTCGGCATCGCGCCGCTGCGCGAGGCGATCGCCGCGCACTATGCGCGCGCGTACGGGCTCACGATCAGCCCCGAGCGGATCGTCGTGACGGCCGGCGCGTCCGCCGCGTTGCTGCTCGCGTGCCTTGCGCTCGTCGGCCGCGACGACGAGGTGCTGATGCCGGACCCGTCGTACCCGTGCAACCGGCACTTCGTCGCGGCGGCCGAAGGCCGTCCGGTGCTCGTGCCGAGCGGCCCGGCCGCACGCTTCCAGCTAACCGCGGACGACGTCCGCCGGCTGTGGGGCGACAAGACCCGCGGCGTGCTGCTGGCGTCGCCGTCGAACCCGACCGGCACGTCGCTCGAACCCGACGAGATGAAGCGGATAGTGGAAGCCGTGCGTGCACGCGGCGGCTTCACGATCGTCGACGAGATCTACCAGGGGCTCAGCTACGACGCGCCGCCCGTGTCGGCACTGTCGTTCGGCGACGACGTCGTCACCGTCAACAGCTTCTCGAAATACTTCAGCATGACCGGCTGGCGGCTCGGCTGGCTCGTCGTACCGCCGGCGCTCGTCGGCATCTTCGAGAAGCTCGCGCAGAACCTGTTCATCTGCCCGTCCGCGCTCGCGCAGCATGCGGCGCTCGCGTGCTTCGAGCCCGAGGCGCTCGACATCTACGAAGCGCGCCGCCTCGAATTCAAGCGGCGCCGCGATTTCATCGCGCCCGCGCTCGAAACGCTCGGCTTCACGGTGCCCGTGATGCCTGACGGCGCGTTCTACGTGTACGCGCACTGCGGCGGCGTCGCCCACCCGGCGGCCGGCGACAGCGCGGCGCTCACGCAGGCGATGCTGCACGATGCCGGCGTCGTGCTCGTGCCGGGGATGGATTTCGGCGTGCATGCGCCGCGCGACTATATCCGGCTGTCTTATGCGACCGCCTACTCGCGGCTCGAAGAAGCCGTCGAGCGGCTCGCGACGCTGTTCAAGCTGCGCTGACCGGCCATGCGGCCGCGATCGGCACGAGCGAGCCGCATGCCGTTCTGAAATACAAAACGCCCGATGCAATGCATCGGGCGTCTCAGTGAACCAGGACTGTCAACCTGTTTCAGGACGGGTCACGCGCAACAAAAAAGCACCCGCTCGGGTGCTTTTTTCGTTTTCGCCGAACCGGAATCGCGTGAATCGATCGTTACGCGCCCAGTTCCGAGTGATCGGCATGCGACTGCTTGGCGGTGTCGACGCTGGCGTCGTCCTGCTGCGGCGTCTTCGGCGCGGCCGTCTTTGCCGACAGCGGCTGCGCGGCCTCGAGCGTCACGTGCACGCGCTTCGCGCCGCCCGCCGCGGCCGTCGTCGCCGCGGCCGTGACGATCTTCGCCGGAGCATGCGGCGCATTGACCGGCACGCTGCGGCCGTGCGCGACATCGCGCAGGCGCCCGCGCTCGGCCATCACCTTCGAGCTGTAGCCGTTGTCGTCCGGATTCGTCGAGCCGTTGTACATGCGCAGGCCGCTGGCGAGCGAGCCGCCGCGTGCGATGCAATCCTTCAGCACGAGCGCGCCGACCTGCAGGTTCGCGAGCGGCTGCAGCGCGGTATCCGTGCCGCCGAAATACTCGAACTTGTCGGAGTGGACCTTCGACATTACCTGCATCAGGCCCTTCGCGCCGACGCCGCTCTCGGCATACGGATTGAAGCCCGATTCGATCGCCATCACGGACAGCAGCAGCAGCGGATCGAGACCGATGTCGCGGCCGGTCTGGAACGCGGCCTTGACGAGCTGGCCGACCGGCTCCTGCGCAACGCGGTAGCGGCGCGACAGGTAGGTCGCGACGAGCGCCTGTTCGCGGTTCGACGCGAGTGAGCGGTCGTCGCGCGCATCGGCGGGCACACGCTGGGACGGAATCAGCTTGGCCAGCGAAACCGGCGACTGGCCGTTGTGGGACTCATCGGCGTCGTTCTGCGCGACGGCATCCGACGCAACGTCGAGACCGACCGCAAGCGCGTCGGTCTCCGGGGTGTCGTCCTGCTGCGGCTGCACGCCCGCAGGCGCGAAACTCGGCAGCGGATGACCGGTCAGCAAGCGCGCCGGACCGGCCTGCACGGCCGCGGACACGGCCGGCATCAGCTTCGCGGCGAGCGTGCCGCGCACGGTTGGCAACAGCCACAACGCGAGCGCAACCCCAACAGCGAGACAGCCTACGACGCTGAATAAATGGTGACTGACACGCGTCCCGCGACGCAGCACTGCACGCACGACGTGCGTGTGCCGCTCACTGGGACGCCACGATAACCAAGCGTTCATTCAGATCTCCCATGAACATGATTCGTGCGGCTCGCTCGGCTCGATGGCGAGACAGAATGCGTGCCGCGGAATCACGACGCCGCACGTCTTGGTCTGGACGGCAGGCATCGGAGAAACGGTAAAAGTACCGTTCGAGGCCACGGCAAAAACAGGGCCGGCGCCTTCATATCCATATGAAGGCGGGCAAACGCGGTGGCACTCACGCAAAAAACCAGCGTCAGGAGGCGCTGGCTGTGACTACGACAAGAACCGTCGACAAGCCGTGCAGGTTCCGGCAGACGGTGACGCGCTGCGTCAAAAGATCGGTGATTGGCGGCTCGAAGCCTTTTACCCTGCAACCAATGTCAGCGGATTCTAACAGGGTTTTATAGATCGTCAACACTATAAAAACTAAAAATCATAACAAAAAGTAATATTCGTGAGCCCTTCAGAACCGCGAGGCCCCTGCCGAAGCGGGTTTGCGCGCCGTCAACTTTTTTCGTGTCCGGCAGCCACGCGGCGGGCCGGGTAAAATCGTCGGTCGATTCGGGGCCGCAGCCGGCGGCTGCGCCCGCCCATCGCTGCCCGTCACGCGGGTGGCCCGGACCTTGTTCATGAAATACAAAGACTTACGCGATTTCATCCAGCGCCTCGAGGCGCTCGGCGAACTGCGGCGCGTCACGCAGCCCGTGTCGCCCGTGCTCGAAATGACCGAGCTGTGCGACCGCGTGCTGCGCGCCGGCGGCCCCGCGCTGCTGTTCGATGCCCCACCGCCCTACGCGTTCCCGGTGCTCGGCAACCTGTTCGGCACGCCGCGGCGCGTCGCGCTCGGCATGGGTGTCGATGCGGGCGACGATGCCGCGCTCGACTCGCTGCGCGACCTCGGGCGCCTGTTGTCCGCGCTGAAGGAACCCGATCCGCCGAAGAGCCTGAAGGACGCCGGCAAGCTGCTGTCGCTCGCGAAGGCCGTGTGGGACATGGCGCCGAAATCGGTGTCGTCGCCGCCATGCCAGGAAATCGTCTGGGAAGGCCTGGACGTAGACCTCAACAAGCTGCCGATCCAGACCTGCTGGCCCGGCGACGCCGGGCCGCTCGTCACGTGGGGCCTGACGGTCACGCGCGGGCCGAACAAGCCGCGCCAGAACCTCGGCATCTATCGCCAGCAGTTGATCGGCCGCAACAAGCTGATCATGCGCTGGCTCGCCCATCGCGGCGGCGCGCTCGACTTCCGTGAATTCGCGCTGCGCAATCCCGGCAAGCCGTATCCGGTCGCCGTCGTGCTCGGCGCCGATCCCGCGACCACGCTCGGCGCGGTGACGCCGGTGCCCGATTCGCTGTCCGAATACCAGTTCGCAGGCCTGTTGCGCGGCAGCCGCACCGAGCTCGCAAAGTGCCTGACGCCCGGCGTCGACACGCTGCAGGTGCCGGCGCGCGCGGAGATCGTGCTCGAAGGCTTCATCTACCCGCAGGAAGGCGCACCGGCGCCGGCCCCCGCCGGCGCGCCGGCACGCCCGGCGAACACGCCGTCTGCCGCGTACGAGCACGCGCTCGAAGGGCCGTATGGCGACCACACGGGCTACTACAACGAGCAGGAGTGGTTCCCGGTGTTCACGGTCGAGCGCATCACGATGCGCCGCGACGCGATCTACCACTCGACCTACACCGGCAAACCGCCCGACGAACCCGCGGTGCTCGGTGTCGCGCTGAACGAAGTGTTCGTGCCGCTGTTGCAGAAGCAGTTCTCCGAAATCACCGACTTCTACCTGCCGCCGGAGGGCTGCAGCTACCGGATGGCCATCGTCCAGATGAAGAAGAGCTACGCGGGCCATGCGAAGCGCGTGATGTTCGGCGTGTGGAGCTTCCTGCGGCAGTTCATGTATACGAAGTTCATCGTCGTAGTCGACGAGGACGTGAACATCCGCGACTGGAAGGAAGTGATCTGGGCGATCACGACGCGCGTCGATCCGGTGCGCGACACCGTGATGGTCGACAGCACGCCGATCGACTACCTGGATTTCGCGTCGCCCGTCGCGGGCCTCGGCTCGAAGATGGGGCTCGACGCGACCAACAAGTGGCCCGGCGAGACGTCCCGCGAATGGGGCCGCCCGATCGAGATGGACGCGGCCGTGAAGACGCGCGTCGATCAGCTCTGGCGCGAGCTCGGCCTGTAAGGACCCGCGCCGCCCGATTCCCGACACCACAACAAGAAAAAACGATGAGCTTTCCGCCCGCTTCGATGATGTCCGACGGCTTCTTCCTGTCGCTGTCGCTTTGTCTCGACATTGGCCTCGTGAACGTCGCGATGCTGTCGCTCACGCTGTCGCACGGGTTCCGGCCGGGCTTCTGGCTCGGCGTCGGCTCGTGCGTCGGCGATCTCGTCTATGCGGCGCTCGCGCTCGCCGGGATGGCCGTGCTGCTGCAGTTCGAGGCGGTGCGCTGGGTGGTGTGGATCGGCGGCGGCGCGGTGCTGCTGTTCCTGACGTGGAAAATGGCACGCGAAGCGCTGGCGCCGGCCAAGGCGTCAGGCGATGACGGCGCGGGGGATGCGACGCCGCCCCGCGCGAGCGCGCGGCGCAGCTTCATGCGCGGGATGCTGCTCGCGATGTCGTCGCCGAGCGCGATCCTGTGGTTCGCGGCGGTCGGCGGCGCGCTGATCGCGAAGGCCGGCGCGACCACGCCGGCGACCGCGTCGGTGTTCCTGTCAGGCTTCTTCCTCGGTGGCCTCGCGTGGACCCTCTTCATGTGCACGCTCGCGAGCCAGGGCCGCAAGCGCGCGGGCCCCGGGCTGATGCGCGCATGCCACGTCGCGTCGGCGCTGCTGTTCGCGTATTTCTCGTACAGCGTGATCGTCGGCGGCTATCGCGACCTGATGGTGCACGCGGCCTGAACGGGCACGCGATTTCATCCGGCGCGCGCAGCAACGCATGCCATCGCGCGTGCCACGACGCGCGCCCCGCCTTGCCGCCTCAGCTGTGCAGGAATTCCGCGTAGCGCGCGAGATCGACGTTGCCGCCGCTCACCAGTACGCCGACCCGCTTGCCCTCGACCGGCAGTACGCCGTCGAGCACCGCCGCGGCGGCGAGGCAGCCGGTCGGTTCGACGACCATCTTCATCCGCTGCGCGAAGAAGCGCATCGTTTCGACGAGTTGCGCGTCGCTGACCGTGACGATCTGCTCGACGAGCCGCTGGATGATCGGAAAGTTGTACGCACCCAGGTGCGTCGATGCGGCGCCGTCCGCGATCGTGCGCGGCGCCGCGATATGCACGACCTCGCCGCGCGCGAGCGACTGCTGGCCGTCGTTGCCGGCTTCCGGCTCGACGCCGACGATCCGGCAGCCCGGCGACAGCGCGGCGGCCGACAGCGCGCTGCCCGCGAGCAGCCCGCCGCCGCCGAGGCACACGACGAGCAGGTCGAGCGGCCCGGTTTCCTCGATCAGTTCCTTCACCGCCGTGCCCTGGCCCGCGATCACGTGCGGGTGGTCGTACGGCGGAATCAGCGTCATCCCGCGCTCCTGCGCGAGCCGCGCACCGATCTCCTCGCGGTTTTCCGTATAGCGGTCGTAGGTGATCACTTCGCCGCCGTAGCCGCGCGTCGCTTCGACCTTCGCGGCAGGCGCGTCGTGCGGCATCACGATCGTCGCGCGGATGCCGGCGAGCTTCGCCGCGAGCGCGATCGCCTGCGCGTGGTTACCCGACGAGTAGGTGAGGACGCCGGCCTTGCGCTGCTCGGCATCGAAATGGGCGATCGCGTTGTACGCGCCGCGGAACTTGAACGCGCCCATCCGCTGGAAGTTCTCGCACTTGAAGAACAGTGTCGCGCCGGTGCGCGCGTCGGCGGTACGGGAAGTCAGGACAGGCGTGCGATGCGCGACGCCGTCGAGACGGGCAGCGGCGTCGATCACATCGTCGAAGGTCGGAGCGGGCAGGACAGGCATCGGATTCGGGTGCGGGGTGACGGGGAGGAATCCATTGTCCCAGCTTCGCCGCCCGCTGACGAGCCGCCCCGACAAAAAACGGCGCAGCATCCCGCCAGGGACGCTGCGCCGTTCGCCACGCGCGGTCAAGCCGCGCGGGAATCAATCAGCGGCGCCAGTAGCCGTGGCCGTAGTAGCCATGGTGACGCCAGTACGGACGGCCGTAATACCCGCCATAACCGCCATACCCGCCGACGACTACTGCGGGCGGATAGTAGACCGGCGGCGGCGCATACACGACCGGCGGAGGCGGTTCGTAATACACGGGCGGCGGGGCCGCGTAGACCGGGTACGCAGGCGCAACCGGGATACCGATGCCGACCCCGATCGACACGTGAGCCTGCGCGGCGCTTGCGGCACCCAGGCCCAGCGCGGCGGCGGCGATGAACGGAACGAGCTTCTTCACTTCGATTCTCCTGCTGGAGCGGTATTTTGTGCGCTCCTGTCGGCAACGGCAGGCATGCACGTCGCATGCAAGCAATGTAGCGAAAACCCGGAGCTCACGTATCGGGCATTTGTTGCAAATTGCAATCGCGCGCGCCCGCGAGCCACGCGCCACACGGCACGAGCGTCAACCGCAGGGTGCCGCGGATCGCGTGAATCCGTCCGACCCGACGTGCGCCGTCTGCTGGCGCGGTCAGACTTACCGATTCCGGCAAAAGGCGGGCGCGGGCGTTCGTAATCAACGATTACAAATTTGAGACAGGAACCCGACAGTTCGGGGTCCGGTGCCCGATGGCGCGCCGTTCAGGGTCGGATCGCATGACGCGATGCGTCGCGCATCCCGCCCCGGCGCATCGGTCATGTGCGATCGCGGCAACGACTCGACAGCCGCCGCCCCGCCTTGCCGCGACCGCGCCGGCATTCCTGCGATACTGACGGTCTCCCGGATTTCGCATCGCCCACCGTCATGTCCGTCCCCGACACACCCCGCCTCGGCTTCATCGGCGCCGGCCGCCTCGCGCGCTGCGTCGCACAGCGCTTCGCACAGGCCGGCTTCCCGGTCGTCGCGATCGCGAGCCGCACGCCGGCATCGGCCGCCGCCCTCGCCGCGCGCATCGACGGCTGCCGCGCCGTCGCGACGCCGCAGCAGGTGGTCGACGCGGCCGACCTGATCTTCCTGACCGTCCCCGACGACCACCTCGCGGCAACCGCCGCCGCGCTGCGGTTCGATGCGTCGCGCGCCGCACGGCAGGCGCTCGTGCATTGCAGCGGCGCGTCGGACGTCGGCCTGCTCGACCCCGCCAGACGGCAGGGCGCGGCGACGGGCGGATTCCACCCGCTGTACCTGTTCGGCGGCGGCGACGAAGACCTGACCCGCATCGACGGCTGTTCGGTGACGCTTGAAGCCGACGGCGCACTGCACGCGGCGCTCACGCGCCTCGCGGCCGCACTCGGCTGCCACCCGCTGTCGATTCCGGCAGGCGGCCGCATGCTCTACCACGCCGCCGCGCACTACGCGGCGAGCTTCGCGCTGTGCGGGCTCGCCGAAGCGGTGAACCTGTGGCGCTCGCTCGGCTTCGACGAGGAAGCCGCGCTGCGCGCGCTGCTGCCGATGCTCGCCGGCACGATCGAAACGGCACGCGACAAGGGGCTCGCGAACGCGCTCGCAGGGCCCGTGTCGCGCGGCGACACGGGCATCGTCGAACGCCAGCTCGCGCTGCTCGAGGCGCGCGGCGGCGATCACGCGGCGCTCTACGCGCTGATGACCCGGCGCGCAATCGCGCTCGCGGCGCAGCGCGCGGCGCCGCCCGCGTCGCTGCCGGCGCTCGCGGACGCGGTCGAGGCATCGCTCGCCCGTGCGGCAGCAGCGGCCTCCCCCTCGCGCGACGAGGCGTGATAAGGTGTCGGCCGATGCGCCGCCATCCGGCGTTGGCGGCCGCACGCTACTCGACTGTATAAAAAAGGATGCCAACGATGTTCGGCGATATCGCCCGTTTTCTGCTCAATACCGTCTTCACGCTGTTCGGCGCCGCGCTGCTCCTGCGCGTCTGGATGCAGGCCGTGCGCGTCCCGCCGTACAACCCCGTCACGCAGGCCGTGCTGCAGGCGACCAACTGGCTCGTGCTGCCGCTGCGCCGCGTGATCGCGGGCGTGCGCGGGATCGACTGGGCGAGCGTGGTCGCGGCGCTCGTGACCTCGCTCGTGTACGTCGTCCTGATGATCGTGATGGCGGGCGTCGATCCGACCGCGCTGGCCGCGACGATCGTCGTCGTCGCACTGCTGACCGTCGTGAAATGGGCGCTGAACCTCGTGATCTGGATGACGATCCTGATGGCACTGCTGTCGTGGCTGAACCCGCGCTCGCCGGCGATGCCGATCCTGTACCAGCTCACGGCGCCGTTCCTCAACCCGCTGCGCCGCGTGATCCCGAACCTCGGCGGCCTCGACCTGTCGCCGATCCTGCTGTTCGTGATCGTGCAGGTGCTGCTGATGATCGTGACGCGCGCCGCCGTGTCGCTGACGCTGTTCGGGATCTGACCATGGCGCGCCTGTCGTGCGCCAGCACGACGGCCAGCGCGCGTTCACGCGAATAAATGGATAACGCGCTCGTGCTGGCCGTGAACAGCCGCTAGCCCGCCCGCCCCTGCTCCGCCGGCGCGCCGAGCGTGTCGATCACGCCGAAGCGCGCCGGAATCATCGTGTAGCACACGCGCACCTTCTCGTGGCCGACGCGCTCGAGCAGCCGCTGCGCCTCTTCGTCGGTGACGACGAACTCCACCTCGATCGTCAGCGATCCCTGCAATTCGAAGAACCGGGCCTCGTGCAGCACGCGGTGCTGGCCGAAGCCGGCCATCGCGCGAAACGCCGAACCGCCCGCGACGCCCATCCGGCTCGCCTCCTCGAGCAGCCACTCCCACAGCGGCTTCCAGTGCAGCCGGTGATGCTCGTGCACGTAGAAACGCAACAAGATCCTGTCCATCGCGCGCCTCCTGTGGCGTTCGCGCTCAGATTGCGCTCAGACCGCGCTCAGGCCGCTGCCAGCCACGCGCGGGCCGTCCACATGCCGAGCGCGGTCAACGTGAACGATCCCATCAAGTGTAGGGCAGCCACCGCCAGCGCCCATCCGAACTCGCCCTGCAGCGCGTGCGTCATCACTTCGACGGAGTAGGTCGAGAACGTCGTCAGCCCGCCGAGGAAACCGGTGATCACGAACAGGCGCCACTCGGGCGGCAGGCCCGCCTTCTCGGCGAACACGACAGCGGCGATGCCGATCACGTAGCCGCCGATCAGGTTCGCGGCAAGCGTGCCGAGCGGCACGTCGGGAAAGTATTCGTTGAGCGCGAGACTCAGGAACCAGCGCAGCAGCGCGCCGAGCCCGGCGCCGACGAAGATCGCGACGATCGATTGGAACAAGTGAACGCCTCACTGAGATGCGGCGCGGCGCCCATCGCCGCGCGCGGGAAAGCAGGCTGCTGCCGGCGAGCACCGCCCGCGATGCGCAGCGGCCCGGCGCACGCTGCACTTTATGCGGATTCAGGCCGCGCCGGCAATGCATGCGGCACGAACCGGCGCCCGCCGGATAGCGCAGTCGGCACGCGAACCCGCTGCCATCGATTCGCGGCCGCATGCCATCCGGATTTCCGTCGAATTACGCTGCACATTACGAAATCATTCGAATAAAAGCGATTATCGAGCGGCCACGTAAATATCCATAAATCGATTTCACGGCTTTTATCGATGCCCTGAAAACGCCCATTTCATCTGGCTCGCCCGTATTTTCCCTGATCAGATATTCCCGAATCCTGCCGATATAGCATCCATTCGAATCAGATTATTTCGTAGACTTGATTCGGCCTACCCACTTCATCGGCATGGAGACTCAAAAATGAACAAAACCCGCCTGTCGTCCATGTTGATGCCGGCGCTGTGCGTGTCGATGCTCGCATCGACCGTCGCGTTCGCGCAGGACAACGGACAGTCGTACATCGAAGGCAACCGCGCGCCGAAGGGCTTCGCCCGGCCGCCGTTCCACACGAAGCCGCGCGCGAGCACGGCCGCGGTGTCGGGCCTCACACCCGCGATCGCACGGCACGCGTACGGTTTCGACGCGCTGTCGAATCAGGGCGACGGGATGGTCGTCGCGATCGTCGACGCGTACGACGATCCGAAGATCGAGTCCGACCTCGGCGTGTTCAGCAGCACGTTCTCGCTGCCTGCGTGCACGACGCTGAACGGCTGCTTCACGAAGGTGTACGCGAGCGGCAGCAAGCCGCGGAGCGACGCCGGCTGGTCGCTCGAAATGGCGCTCGACGTCGAATGGGTGCACGCGATCGCGCCGAAGGCGCGGATCGTGCTCGTCGAAGCCGCATCGGCCAGCTTCAACGACCTGATGACCGCGGTCGATGTCGCCGTGAAGCGCGGCGCATCGGTCGTGTCGATGAGTTTCGGCGGCAACGAATTCAGCGGCGAGACCGGCTTCGACAGCCATTTCAAGGCGCCGGGCGTCACGTTCGTCGCGTCGTCCGGTGACAGCGGCACCGGCACCGAGTATCCGGCGGCATCATCGAACGTGCTCGCGGTCGGCGGCACGACGCTGTCCGTCGACGCTTACGGCAACTACATCGGCGAGACGGCGTGGACGGGCAGCGGCGGCGGCGTGAGCAGCCAGCAGGCCGAACCCGCCGGCCAGGCTACGTGGCCGATTCCGGTGGCCGGCAAGCGGGGCGTGCCCGACGTCGGCTACGACGCGAACCCGTCGACCGGGTTCGCCGTCTACGACTCGGTCACCTACCAGCGGCAAGCGGGCTGGTTTCAGGTCGGCGGCACGAGTGCCGGCGCGCCGCAGTGGTCGGCGCTCGTCGCGATCGCGAATTCGCTGCGCACGGCGGCCGGCAAGAGCCGGTTGAGCGCCACCTACAACGCGCTCTATGCCGCCGGAAAAACCGCCTATGGCAGCAACTATCACGACGTCACCACCGGCAGCAACGGCAACTGCGGTTCCATCTGCAACGCGGCGGGCGGCTACGACTACGTGACGGGCCTCGGTTCGCCGGACGCGCCGGCGATCGTGCAGGCGCTCGTCGGCCAGCCGTAGGCGCGGCGACAGTCGATCGCGCCGGGTCACGCGCGGCGCGACGACTGATCAAGACCGTTCACGACTGTTCATGACTGTTCACGACTGTCACGACCGATCACGACGGGTCACGCGCGGCGCGGCGGCGACGTTCAGCCGCGCCGCCACGCCGCATCGAGCGCGGTGAGCGTCGCGAGCGCCCCGCCCTTCAGCCCGATCACATCCGCGCGGCGCGCATGCGCTTCGCGCGCGTTGATGCGGATCACGTCGGCGCCGATCCGCTCGCTCAACAGGCGCACGGTCGGAATCGCCGTGCCCGCGCCGACTTCGACGACAACGACACGCCCGGCCCCGGCAAGCCAGTCCTCGAGCGCGCGCTGCTGCGCGTCGTAATGCGCGCCGATCCATCCGGCGTCGCCGAACATCAGGATGTTGGGCCGCGCGATTCCGCCGCAGTGCGGGCACGCGGGCATGTCGCCGACGAGGCGGCAGGTCGCTTCGTCGACGACCGGCACGATTGCGTCCGCTGTCCACGTGTGTTCCGTGCATGGGCGCAGGCACTGCAACGCGTGGATCGAGCCGTGAATCTCGACGATGCGCGCCGGATCGAACCCGGCCTTCTGGAACTGTCCGTCGACGTTGCTCGTCAGCACGAAGCCGCCGTTCGGCATCGCGTCGATCCAGCGGCGCAGGATCGCGAAACCGGCATGCGGGATCGTCGATCGGTACAGCGCGAGGCGATGGCCGTAGAAGCCCCACGCGAGCGGCGCACGCGCGCGGAAGGCCTGCGGCGACGCGATCTCGTGGAATTCGAAACGCTCGTGGCGCAGCGCGGGGTACGCGCGCCAGAAGCCGTCCGTGCCGCGGAAGTCCGGCAGGCCGGAATCGACGCCCATGCCGGCGCCGGCCGTGACGAGCAATGCATCGGCGCGGGACAGCGCATCGATGGCGGCAGTGACGAGATGCGCGGGAAGCGGCGGTTCGGTGAGGGCGGCGGAATCGGTGGGCGGCATCGTGGTTCGGTCGTCAGCGGCGAACGTCGAGGCGTTCGCCGTCGCGATCATACTTCAAGCATTCGATCGTCACCGTCAGCGCGGCCGCGATGGTGGCGGCCACTCGCTTCAGCGACGCCGGCCGCGCGGTCCGGCCTTCATCCGTGGATTCGCCGGAACTGCGCCGCAACCATGGAACTCGGTAAGATGACTCGCTCAGCGCCTTCTCGAACGCCAACGCAATGTCCTCGCCCCGCCCCGCGCCCGATTCGTCCGCGCCGCCGTCGCACCCTGCCCCGCGCCCCGGTGTGGCCAAGCTCTTCCTGACCTTCGCGCAAATCGGCCTGACCAGCTTCGGCGGCGGCCTGAGCGGACGGATGATGCGCGATCTCGTCCACGAGCGGCACTGGCTCGACGAAGAGGCGTTCCTGAACGGTCTCGCGCTGTCGCAGGCGCTGCCGGGCGTCAACGTGAAGAATCTCGCGATCTGGATCGGCTACCGCCTGTGCGGATGGCGCGGCGCCGTTGCCGGGTTCGCCGGCATCATCGTGCCGCCGGCCGTGCTGATCGTGCTGTTCGGCGTCGCGTTCTCGACGCTCACACGGTTCCCGCTGACCCACGTCGCACTCGCCGGTGCGGCCGCCGCCGCGATCGGGTTGTCGATCTCGATGGCGCTTACCGCCGTGCGCCGGCTGCCGCGCCGCACGCTGCCGTTCGTCGTGATGGCACTCACGTTCGTGTCGGTCGCCGTGCTGCATTGGCCGCTCGTGTGGACGGTCTTGATCGGCGGCGGCGCAAGCGTCGCGCTCGAATACCGGCGCGTGGCCGCCGCGTCGCCCCGGAATGAACGCTGATGACGGCCACCTCCCGCTACGTGTCGCTGTTCGCGGTGTTCGCGCCGCTGTCGATCGCAACGATCGGCGGCGGACAGGCGATCATCGCGGATGTCCAGCGCCAGGTCGTCGACGTCCATCACTGGATGACGGCCACGCAGTTCGTCAACGACTTTGCGATCGCGCGGATGGCGCCCGGCCCCGGCTCGCTGCTCGCGACGCTGATCGGCTGGCAGGTGGCGGGCTTCTGGGGCGCGGTGATCGCGACGCTCGCACTGTTCGGCCCGACCGCGTTCCTGATCTACGGCGTCGCACACATGTGGCGGCGGCACCAGGGCGCCCGCTGGCAGATCGCGCTCGAAGCCGGACTGCGGCCGGTGGCGGCCGGCATGATCCTCGCGTCGGTCTGGGTGCTGCTGCAAGGCCTCGACGGAGGGTGGATCGCGCGCGCGCTGGCAGTTGTCTCCGCCGTGTGCGTGATGCGTACGCGCATTCATGCGATCGCGTTGATCGCGGCGGGCGCAGCGCTGTTCGTCGCGTTGCGACTGATCGGACATTGACGTGGGCGCTAATCGCGGCGACCGTCGTTAAGCAAGGCCTGCGTAATCGCCCCGAAGTCGGCCTGGATGATGGCGAAGATGAACGCGGTCGACATGCCGAACAGCAGCACGCCGTCGGACGACTCGATCGCGCCGAGCATCCGCCAGTGCTCGGTCAGCGTGAGGCCCGACGCCCCGCGCGTGGACATCGTGTCGACCGAGTAGAACAGCGCATCGCTGAACGAGCCGATCGCATGGAGCTGCACGAACAGCGCGGCCCACGCGGCGGCTTCGAACGTATGCAGCAATCCAAGGGCGATGCAGACCAGCGTGATCACACCGATCAGCTTGCGCAGTTGCAGGTGCACGTCCTCGCGGCGCAGATCGAACGCATGACGGAGCCTGCGCGCCGAGACTGCCAGAAAAACCATCGCTGCGGCATGGACCAGGATGGTGACCATGCCGACCAGCACGCCAATCGTCCAGCTTTCCATGAGGGGCTTTCCGTTCGGGAACGAGAATCCGGATGGGGGCCAAGATTAGCATTGAAAGCGGGCATCGCTCGTGCCGACGGAAGCCGGGCGCGCGGTCACACCCGCCATCGATGCTGCCCCGTTGCCATCTGGGCCGGAATCCATGTAGAATTACGCGTTCTGCGGGCGTCGTATAATGGCCATTACCTCAGCTTCCCAAGCTGATGACGTGGGTTCGATTCCCATCGCCCGCTCCACACACTTTCCGGCTGCACCGCAGCCTGCGCGTCAGCCGCCTCGTCGAAGGCGGCTTTTTTGTACCGCGCGCCCGGCCTCATGGCTCGCGGCGCATCGGGCGCGCCACGGGCCCTCGCCCGCAACCGAGCCTATCTCTGTCACCGATGATGCACGACGATCCGAACGAAGCCGGCCTGCCGCCGCACGACGACGCCCTTTCCGACGAAGCCGCCCCCGATGCCGACGAACTCAATCCGCTGCATCGCCGCCGCATCCGCAGCTTCGTCACGCGCGCCGGCCGCGTATCGACCGGCCAGCGCCGCGCGCTCGACGACCTCGGCCCGCGCTTCGTCGTTCCGTACGCGCCGGAAACGCCCGACTGGAACACGGTGTTCGGCCGCCAGGCGCCGCGCATTCTCGAAATCGGCTTCGGAATGGGTGCGTCGACCGCTGAAATCGCCACGCTGCGTCCGGGCGACGACTTCCTCGGCGTCGAAGTGCACGAGCCGGGCGTCGGCGCGCTGCTCAAGCTGATCGGCGAGCAGGACCTGACGAACATCCGCATCGTCCAGCACGACGCGGTCGAAGTGATCGAGCACATGCTCGCACCCGACAGCCTCGACGGCGTGCACGTCTTCTTCCCCGATCCTTGGCACAAGGCGCGGCATCACAAGCGCCGCCTGATCCAGCCGCCGCTCGTCGCACTGCTCGCGTCGCGCCTGAAGCCCGGCGCGTACCTGCATTGCGCGACCGACTGGCAGAACTACGCGGAGCAGATGCTCGAAGTGCTCGGCGCAGATCCGTCGCTCGAGAACACGGCCGACGGCTACGCGCCGCGCCCCGACTACCGCCCGGTGACGAAATTCGAACGGCGCGGCCTGCGGCTCGGCCACGGCGTGTGGGATCTGGTGTTCCGCAAACGCGCGAGCTGATCGCGGCAAGGCCGCATCCCGCGCCGGCGCGCGGCAAGCCGGCCTGATGATGCACGACGGCCCGACCGGCATGCGCCGATCGGGCCGTTTTCACGTTTTACATGGGCATCGCGGCCGGCACTGCACACGCGGGCCGCCTCACGATGACATTTCGTACCGGATGTCCGGCGCCGCAACAGGCGCCGCCCGCGCTGCCCCCGTCTTACGCCCAGTTCAGCCAGCCGCTGTAACCCACCAACAGCACGAACAGCCCGAACGCGATCCGGTACCACGCGAACACGGTGAAGTCGTGCGACGCGACGTAGCGCAACAGCCAGCGCACGCACACGAATGCGCTGACGAATGCCGCCGCGAGCCCCAGCGCGAACAGGCCGAGCGAATCGACGGTGAATGCGTGCCAGTCCTTGACGGTTTCGTACAGCGTCGCGCCGAAGATGATCGGAATCGCGAGGAAGAACGAGAATTCGGTCGCGACGCGCCGGTCGAGACCGAACAGCATCCCGCCGATGATCGTCGAGCCGGAGCGCGACATGCCGGGCACCAATGCAAAGCACTGCGCGAGGCCGACCTTCAGCGCATCGAGCGGCGTCAGCGCATCGACCGACTGCACGCGCGGCGTCTCGCCGCGCTCGCGTTGCCGCGCCTCGGCCAACAGGATGATCACGCCGCCGACGACGAGTGCGAACGCGACGGGCACCGGCGAGAACAGCGCGGCCTTGATCTTCTTTTCCAACAGCAGGCCGAGCGCAACGGCGGGAATCGTCGCGATCACGACGTTGAGCGCGAAGCGCCGCGCATCCGGCCGGCCCGGCAGCCCGGCGACGACGGACGCGATCCGGCGGCGATACTCCCAGCACACCGCGAGGATCGCGCCGAACTGGATCACGACGTCGAAGGTCTTCTCCTGCGCGTCGTTGAAGCTCAGGAAGCTGCCCGCGACGATCAGGTGGCCGGTGCTCGACACCGGCAGGAATTCCGTCAGCCCCTCGACGACGCCGAGGAGCAATGCCTTGCAGATCAGTATCCAGTCCATCCGTGGCCCAGTTTCGAAGTGGTCGAAGAAATGGGCCGCATCGCCGCCGCGGCCCGCCCGGCCGCGCGCGGCGCGACGTCACTTCTCGACGATCGCCACGCGTATGCCGTTTGTAAGGATGGTGATTGTACCGGGTTCGTAATTCACGCCGGCGAATTGCAGCTGTTCCGGCTTGAACGTGTAGATCGGATAGTTCGTCAGCAATTGGGTCGCGATCATGCCGGCGGCCGCGCCGATCTGCTGCGTGTAGGCCTGTGCGTCGCCGTCGAGCGTCACGCTGTCGACGGCCGGCGCCTTGATGACGACCGAGCGGCTCGGCGCGTCGTACGCGAGCTGGCCGGACACCGTGAACTTGCCATTGACCGGCCCGCGCAGGAAGGGGCTCGCGAACTGCGCGTCGAGCTGCACCGCGACGCGGTTCTGGTCCGGCAGCAGGCCGACGACCGGATTGACGAGCAACACGTCGACGACCTGCGCGACGGTCTTCTGGTACGGAAACTTGCGCGCGACGGCCTTCTGCACGTCGCCGCGCGAGAACGTGTAGTGATCGGGAATGAACGGGAACGTCGACGCGCACGCGGCGAGCGACACCGACACGCCGACGACGGCGGTGCATGCGACGAGGAAGCGGCGGCGGCTGAGCGCGCGACTGGCGGTCATGCTGGATCTCCTGTGGACCCGAGTTGGCGCTTCAGCGCTTTGTCGACGGGAGTGGGTGCGTCAGCACTGACCCCCGTCCCATGCGGCGCACTCTGGTCCGATGCAAAGCTGGACGGGCGCGACGGTTGCGTCGCGGTTTCGAGCCGGGTGAGCCACGCGAGCGCGTCGGCGCGCGACGCGCCGCACATCTCCGCCGACGGCTGCAGCCCCGAACAGCACGCGGGGCGCTCCGGCCGGCCGAAGATCCGGCAGCGCAGATCGTCGCCGAGCTGCGCGCAGCGCACGCCGGCCGGCTTGCCGCCCGGCATCCCCGGAATCGGGCTGGAAATCGACGGCGCGATGCAACACGCGCCGCACCCCTCGCGGCACGCATGCGGCGGCGGGATATCGGCAAGCGCCGGGCGGGCAGGCATTTCGACGGACACTCGGCTCTCTCGAACGGAACAACGGAAACTGACGCGGCGCCGCTTTCCGCGTCCGGCTGCCGCACCCCGCATTGTGCCATCCCCGGCTGCGACGTTATTACACAATGCAGGCGAATCGCGCGTTTATATACTCGAAAGCATCTAAAAGTGCGAGACCATGATGAGCTCTGCCGACACCTTGTTCCGTCCCGATTTGCTCGCGAAGTACGGCGCGAACGGGCCGCGCTACACGTCGTACCCGACGGCGCTGCAGTTCCGCGACGACTTCGACCCCGCCGACTACGTGCGCGCAGCGGGCGACCCGGGCGCATCGTCGAGCGAGCTGTCGCTCTACTTCCACATCCCGTTCTGCAACACGGCCTGCTTCTACTGCGGCTGCAACAAGATTGCGACCCGCAATCATCGCCGCGCGCGCCCGTACCTCGACCAGCTCAAGCGCGAGATGGCGCTGCAAGCGGCGCTGTTCGACCCCGCGCGCCCCGTCACGCAGCTGCACTGGGGCGGCGGCACGCCGACCTTCCTGTCCGACGACGAGACGGCCGAGCTGATGGCGGCGACCCGCGAGCATTTCTCGCTCGCGCCGGACGCCGACGCCGAGTTCTCGATCGAGATCGACCCGCGCACGGTCACGCCGGCCACGCTGGTCCACCTACGCACGATCGGCTTCAACCGGCTGAGCCTCGGCGTGCAGGACTTCGATCCGGCCGTCCAGCAGGCGATCAACCGGATCCAGCCGGTCGGGATGACGGCCGACCTGCTGAGCGCCGCGCGCACGACGGGTTTTCAGTCGGTCAGCGTCGACCTGATCTACGGGCTGCCGCACCAGACGGTCGCGAGCTTCGGCCGCACGCTCGAAACGATCATCGAGCTCGCGCCGGAGCGGCTGTCGGTGTTCGGCTACGCGCACATGCCGCACCTGTTCAAGATGCAGCGGCAGATCGTCGACGCGACGCTGCCGTCGCCCGCGACCCGCGTCGCGTTGCTCGGGCTCGCGATCGACATGCTGACGTCGGCCGGCTACGTGTACATCGGCATGGACCACTTCGCGCGGCCGGGCGACGAGCTCGTCGCCGCGCAGCGCAACGGCACGCTGCAGCGCAATTTCCAGGGCTACAGCACGCGCGCGGACACCGACCTGATCGGCATCGGCGTTTCGTCGATCGGCAAGGTGGGCGACGTGTATGCGCAGAACGCGAAGGACCTCCCCGCCTACGGCGCGGCGCTCGATGCGGGCCGGCTGCCGATCGCGCGCGGCGTGCGCCTCACGGCCGACGACCGGCTGCGCCGCGACGTGATCACGCAGCTGATGTGCAATCTCGAGCTGCCGTTCTCGCACGTCGAGGCCGCGCACGGCATTCGCTTCGCCGACCATTTCGCGCGCGAGCTGGACGCGCTGCTCGGGTTCGAGCGCGACGGGCTGCTGACGATCGCGGGCGACCGCCTGACCATCCACCCGGCCGGCCGGATGGTCGTGCGCAACATCGCGATGGCGTTCGACGCGTATCTCGACGGCGCGCCGCGGCAGCGCTACTCGCGCACGGTCTGAACCCGCCGCCGGCCGCGCATGCGCGGCCGGTTGTTGATAAAGTGTGGGCCTCATGTCCGTTGCAGAACCCGCACCATGCGCACCACCAAGGCGACCCACGCGGTCGAACGCCTGAAAACCCGCGCCGGCAACCCGCACTTCGCAGCAGTCGCGATGCCGGGCGGCCTTTTCTACCTGGTCGACCGCTCGGGCGGCACGGCCGAAAAACGCTGCGAGCCGCTGCCGCTGGACGCGTTCGTCAAGTTCGTCGACGAACTTGGCCCCAAAAAGCCGCGCAAGGCGAGCAAGCTCGACCTCGCGTTCGAGGCGCAGATCAAGAACAGCAAGCGATAAGCTCCATTGCAGGGCTTCTGAAGGCCGGCGGCCCGCCCTGTTTGGTACAATCGACAAGTTTTTCTATCCACGCTGATAGCCGACCAGGCTGCACGACCACACCATGAATATCGAACAAGCGCGTTTCAACATGATCGAACAGCAGATCCGTCCGTGGGACGTGCTGGATCTGGAAGTCCTGGGCCTGTTGTCGATCGTCAAGCGTGAGAATTTCGTCCCGGCCGCATACCGCGACCTGGCATTCGCCGACCTCGAACTGCCGCTGCCCGGCGGCCACAAGATGCTGTTCCCGCGCGTCGAGGCACGCGTGCTGCAGGAACTCACGGTGAAGAAGCACGAGAACGTGCTGGTGATCGGCGCGGGCTCGGGCTACCTGACGGCGCTGATCGCGCATCGTGCGCAGCACGTGACGGCGGTCGAAATCGATCCGACGATCGCGAAGTTCGCGGAAGTGAACCTGCACAACAACGGCGTGACGAACGCCGAGGTCGTGCTCGGCGACGGGTCGCGCGGCTGGCCGGCAAAGGCGCCGTACGACGTGATCTGCGTGGCCGGCGGCCTGCCCGTCGTGCCGCAGGAGATGCTCGAGCAGCTGAAGATCGGCGGCCGCCTGTCGGCATTCGTCGGCGGCCGTCCGGTGATGAAGGCGCAGATCATCACGCGCATCGACGACAAGCAGTACCGCGTCGCCGACGTGTTCGAAACCTACGTCGACCACCTCGTCAACGCGATCGAGCCGTCGCGCTTCAAGTTCTGAGCGGCGGCGCCATGCAGATCCTGACGCCCGCGATGCTCGCGGACTGGCTTGCCGACAAGACCCGCCCCGCGCCCGTCGTGCTCGACGTGCGCGAGCCGTGGGAAATCGCGACCGCGCAGATCGCCGGCAGCGTATCGATCCCGATGCAGCAGATTCCCGCGCGCAGCGAGGAACTGGACGACGAAGCCGAGATCGTCTGCGTCTGCCATCACGGAATGCGCAGCGCGCAGGTCGCGATGTTCCTCGAATCGCGCGGCTTCACGAAGCTCTACAACCTGCAGGGCGGCATCGACGCGTGGTCGCGCGACGTCGATCCGTCGGTGCCGCGTTACTGACCTGCCCGGCGGCGCGTCGCGCGCCGCTGCGTGCTGCCTGACGTCGGGTGCAGGCGCAGGTTGCCGGCCATGCCCCAGCGGCTGCACCTGGCCGGCCGCACCTCGCCGGCCACATCCGGCCACCGCAACAACGGGCGCGCCACGCGCGCCCGTCTGATCCTCCCGCGTTACTCCGTTTCCTTCAGCGCCTCGGCGACGATCGCGAACAGCTCGGCAATCTGTGCCTCCTCGACGATCAGCGGCGGCGAGAACGCAAGGATGTCGCCCGTATAGCGCACCATCGCGCCCTTCTGGTAGCACCTGACGAACACGTCGTACGCGCGCGCGCCGGGCTTGCCGTTGCGCGGCTTCAGTTCCACGCCGCCGACGAGGCCGAGATTGCGCACGTCGATCACGTGGCGCGCGTCCTTCAGCTTGTGGATCTCGCGCTCGAACACCGGCGCCATCCGCGCGGCGCGTTCGAACAGCTTGTCGCGCTCGTACAGGTCGATCGTCGCGCAGGCGGCGGCCGCCGCGAGCGGATGCCCCGAATACGTATAGCCGTGGAACAGCTCGATGCCGGCCGGCGCGCCGTTCACGATCGTGTCGTGGATCGCGTCGCTCGCCGCAACCGCGCCCATCGGCACCGCCGCGTTGTTGGTGCCCTTCGCCATCGTCAGCAGATCGGGCGTCACGTTGAAGAACTGCGCGGCGAACGGTGCGCCGAGCCGGCCCCAGCCGGTAATCACCTCGTCGAAGATCAGCAGGATGCCGTGCTTGTCGCACAACTCGCGCAGCCGCGCGAGATAACCCTTCGGCGGGATCAGCACGCCGGTCGAGCCAGCGACCGGCTCGACGATCACCGCGGCGATCGTCGATGCGTCGTGCAGCGTCACAAGCCGCTCGAGTTCGTCGGCGAGATGCGCGCCCCACGCGGGCTGCCCTTTCGAGAACGCCGCTTCGTTGATGTTCAGCGTGTGCGGCAGGTGGTCGACCGACGGCAGCAGCGCGCCTGAATACGCCTTGCGGTTCGGTGCGATCCCGCCGACCGAGATCCCGCCGAAGCCGACGCCGTGATAGCCGCGCTCCCGGCCGATGAAGCGCGTGCGCTGCCCTTCGCCGCGCGCACGGTGATACGCGAGCGCGATCTTCAGCGCGGTGTCGACCGCCTCCGAGCCGGAGTTCGTGAAGAAGATGTGCTTGAGGTCGCCGGGCGTATGGCGGGCGATCCGCGTCGCCGCTTCGAACGCCTTCGGATGCCCCATCTGGAACGTCGGCGCGAAATCCATCTCCTCCGCCTGCGCCTTCACCGCCGCGACGATCTCGTCGCGCCCGTGCCCGGCGTTCACGCACCAGAGCCCCGCGGTGCCGTCGAGAATGCGCCGCCCGTCGTGCGACGTGTAGTACATCCCCTTCGCGGACACAAGCAGCCGCGGCGCGTCCTTGAACTGGCGGTTGGCGGTAAACGGCATCCAGAACGCGGACAGATCGGGGGGGTTCGATTGCTGCTGACTCATGGGCGGCTCCTCGTTGTGTTCGATCGGCGCGGCAGCGTGGCGACGCGGCGCGCCGGCGTGGTACGAAAACCTGATGCGACGCAAGTCGAAACCCGAGTGTAAGCATCGAAACGGTGAAGCACAACCGTGCACCAATTGTGCCCGCGATACTGCACCGCAACGGCCCATCCGTGCCGCACGACGCATCACGCGCACCGCGCCGCCGCCCGCGCGAGGCACGTCCGCCGTGCATGCGCGCGACTGGCACATGCCTTGCGTAAACCCCGACGGTCGACGCCGCACCGGCGCACGCAAATTCAACACGTCAAGGGGAACTCGATGAAACGTCGCAGTCTGTTGAAGTTCGGATCGATGGCCGGCGCGCTCGCGCTGGCAGGCAAGAGCCCGTTCGCGCACGCCGCCGATGCGGGCACGGGCCCGATCAAGGTCGGCATCCTGCATTCGCTGTCCGGCACGATGGCGATCTCCGAGACGTCGCTGAAGGACACCGCGCTGATGACGATCGCCGACATCAACAAGAGCGGCGGCGTGATGGGCCGCAAGCTCGAGCCGGTCGTCGTCGATCCCGCGTCGAACTGGCCGCTCTTTGCCGAGAAGGCGCGGCAGCTGCTCACGCAGGACAAGGTCGCGTGCGTGTTCGGCTGCTGGACGTCGGTGTCGCGCAAGTCGGTGCTGCCGGTGTTCGAGGAGCTGAACGGCCTGCTCTACTACCCCGTGCAATACGAAGGCGAGGAAATGTCGCGCAACGTGTTCTACACGGGCGCCGCGCCGAACCAGCAGGCGATCCCGGCCGTCGAGTACCTGATGAGCGCCGAGGGCGGCGGCGCGAAGCGCTTCTTCCTGCTCGGCACCGACTACGTGTATCCGCGCACGACGAACAAGATCCTGCGCGCGTTCCTGAAATCGAAGGGCGTGAAGGACGCCGACATTCAGGAGGTCTACACGCCGTTCGGCCACAGCGACTACCAGACCATCGTCGCGAACATCAAGAACTTCTCGCAGGGCGGCAAGACGACCGTGATCTCGACGATCAACGGCGATTCGAACGTGCCGTTCTACAAGGAGCTCGGCAACCAGGGGATCAAGGCGACCGACGTGCCGGTCGTCGCGTTCTCGGTCGGCGAGGAAGAGCTGCGCGGGATCGACACGAAGCCGCTCGTCGGGCACCTCGCCGCGTGGAACTACTTCATGTCGGTGAAGAACCCGTCGAACACGAAGTTCAAGGACCAGTTCGCCGCGTGGGTGAAGGCGAACAACCTGCCCGGCGGCGCGAAGCGCGTGACCAACGATCCGATGGAGGCGACCTTCGTCGGCATCCATATGTGGAAGCAGGCGGTCGAGAAGGCGAAGAGCACCGACGTCGACAAGGTGCGCGTCGCGATGATCGGCCAGAGCGTCGCCGCGCCGTCGGGCTTCACGCTGACGATGGACGGCAACCATCACCTGCACAAGCCGGTGATGATCGGCGAGATCCGCGGCGACGGGCAGTTCAACGTCGTGTGGAAGACCAAGACCGCGATTCGCGCGCAGCCGTGGAGCCCGTTCATCGCGGGCAACCAAGGGAAGCCGGATATCGTCAGCTCGATTCCGGCGTTCCTGCGCCGGCAGCGCGCGGTGCTGGCCTGATGCGGGCTGGAGCGCCACGCGGACGCCTGGCGCTCCAGCCGCGGATGGCTTGGCGTCATGGTCCGCCCCGGCGCTTCGCGATCCACGCACGACACCCATTCTTCACGCCTGCCAGGACAGCCCGATGCCCACTCCCCTACGCCGAGCCGCCATCGCATTCGTCGCGTGCGCGGCACTCGCCGGCATCGTGCCGCGCGCCGCGTTCGCGGTGACGGCCGCCGACACCGCCGCGCTCGCCGGCGACGACTTCGACGCCAAGACCGCCGCAATCGAGCGGCTCTCGGCGGACGGCGACGCCCGGTCCGTCACGCTGCTCAGCGCGCTGTCGACCGGCGACGCGCTCGCGACCGACGACGGCCGCATCCTGATCCAGACCGGCGACATCGCGCACGACGCGCTGACGCAGGCCGCCGCGCCGCCCGGCGACGCGCAGCCGGTGATGCTGAACAACCTGCTGCGCACGAAGATCGCAGGCGCCTTGTCCGGTCTCGCGCTCGCGTCGCCGGACGTCTCGACGCGGCGCGACGCGATCGACGCGCTGCTGAAGTCCCCCGATCCCGCGCTGCAGCCGATGATCGACCGCGCCCGCGCGAAGGAAACCGACCCGTCCCTGAAGCGCCGCCTCGATGCGCTGTGGGCGATCGCCGCGCTGCACGACGCCGATCCCGCGAAGCGCCTCGTAGCGGTGCAGGTCGTCGCCGCGCGCCACGATATGGACATGATCGAGCAGTTGCGTCCGCTCGTCGCGAAGAACGCGGACGGCAGTTTCGCGGAACCCGACGCGCGCGTGCGCGACGCCGCGCAGCAAGGGCTCGACACGCTGCATTCGCTGCAGCGGCGCGGCGAGATCGCAGGCACGCTGTTCGCGGGCCTGTCGCTCGGCAGCGTGCTGCTGCTCGCGGCGCTCGGCCTCGCGATCACCTACGGGCTGATCGGCGTGATCAACATGGCGCATGGCGAATTCCTGATGATCGGCGCGTACGCGACCTACGTCGTGCAGACGCTGATCCAGCGCTACGCGCCGGCCGCGTTCGACTGGTATCCGCTGTTCGCGGTGCCGGCGTCGTTCGCGGCGGCCGCGCTCGTCGGCATCGTGCTCGAACGGCTCGTGCTGCGGCATCTTTACGGCCGCCCGCTCGAGACGCTGCTCGCGACGTTCGGCGTCAGCCTGATCCTGATCCAGGCAACGCGCATGCTGTTCGGCGCGCAGAACGTGCAGGTCGTGAACCCGTCGTGGATGAGCGGCGGCGTGACCGTTATGCAGAACCTGATCCTGCCGTACAACCGGCTCGCGATCCTCGCGTTCGCGCTCGCGGTGGTGTTCATCGCGTGGGCCGTGCTGACGAAGACGCGGCTCGGCCTGTTCGTGCGCGCGGTCACGCAGAACCGGCGGATGGCTGCCTGCGTCGGCGTGAGGACCGCGCGCGTCGACGCCTATGCGTTCGCATTCGGCGCCGGCATCGCGGGCCTCGGCGGCTGCGCGCTGTCGCAGATCGGCAACGTCGGCCCCGATCTCGGCCAGAACTACATCATCGATTCGTTCATGGCGGTCGTGCTCGGCGGCGTCGGGCAAATCGCCGGCACCGTGCTCGGCGGCTTCGGGCTCGGCCTCGTCAGCAAGGCGATCGAGCCGTTCTGGGGCGCCGTGCTCGCGAAGATCGCGGTGCTCGTGATGATCGTGCTGTTCATCCAGAAACGTCCGCAGGGCATGTTCGCCCTGAAGGGACGCAGCGCGGAGGCCTGACTTGATGAAACAACCCGCACGCGCCGGGAACGCCCCGGCATGCACCGGAGTACCGGCATGACGTCCATCACGAATTCCCTGTCAAATTCCGCCGCCACGGCACCGGCCCCCGCCGCCGCACGCACGGCCGACGGCTTCGCGCTCGGCCTGCCGCCGCGCCCCGCGCTGCTGTCGCGCCGCGCGTGGCTCGCGCTCGTCGTGCTGTGCATCGCGATCGGCGTCGGCGTGCCGCTCGCGGCGCTCGTCGCGCCGGAAACGAGCGCCTTCCACCTGTCCGCGTATGCGATGACGCTCACCGGCAAGCTGATGTGCTACGCGATCGCGGCGCTCGCGCTCGACCTGGTATGGGGTTACTGCGGCATCCTGAGCCTCGGCCACGGCCTCTTCTTCGCGCTCGGCGGCTATGCGATCGGCATGTACCTGATGCGCGAGATCGGCCGCGACGGCAAGTACGGCAGCGAGCTGCCCGACTTCATGGTGTTTCTCGACTGGCACCAGCTGCCGTGGTACTGGAGCGGCACGCAGCATCTGGCCTACGCGCTCGCGCTCGTCGTGCTCGTGCCGGCGGTGCTCGCGTGGGTGTTCGGCTTCTTCACGTTCCGCTCGCGCGTGAAGGGCGTGTACCTGTCGATCATCACGCAGGCGATGACGTTCGCCGCGATGCTGCTGTTCTACCGCAACGAAACCGGCTTCGGCGGCAACAACGGCTTCACCGACTTCAAGCGCATCGCCGGTTTCCCGATCACGTCGCCCGGCACGCGCACGGTGCTGTTCCTGCTGACGTTCGCGACGCTCGTGCTCGCGTTCGTCGGCGCGCGCGCGATCGTCACGAGCAAGCTCGGGCGCGTCGTCACCGCGGTGCGCGACGGCGAGACGCGGCTGATGTTTCTCGGCTACAGCCCGCTCGCGTACAAGCTGTTCGTGTGGACCGTGTCGGCCGTGCTGTGCGGCATTGCAGGCGCCTTGTACGTGCCGCAGGTCGGCATCATCAATCCCGGCGAGATGTCGCCCGGCAATTCGATCGAGATGGCGATCTGGGTCGCCGTCGGCGGTCGCGGCACGCTGATCGGGCCGATCGTCGGCGCGTTCGCGGTCAATGGCGCGAAGAGCGTGTTCACCGCGTACTTCGCCGAGTACTGGCTGCTCTTCCTCGGCCTGATCTTCGTGCTCGTGCCGCTGTTGCTGCCGCGCGGGATCATGGGCCTCGTCGAGGCCGCCATCGCGAAAGGAACACGCGCATGAACGGAACCGCGCTCTACCACTTCGTGCACCCGGGCGACGCCGAACGGCTTGCCGAGGAGCTGGCCGACCGGCAAGCCGTCAGCGGCACCGCGTCGCTCGGACGCGTCGTCACGCCCGGCGCGATCGACACGTCGCACGGCACGATCCTCTATCTCGAGGACATCGAGGTCAGCTTCGACGGCTTCCGCGCGTTGAACAAGCTGTCGCTGTCGATCGATGCCGGCGAATTGCGCTGCGTGATCGGCCCGAACGGCGCGGGCAAGACGACGATGATGGACGTGATCACCGGCAAGACGCGCCCCGACGCCGGCAAGGTGTTTCTCGGCCAGACGCTCGACCTGTCGCGAATGAGCGAGCCGGAAATCGCGCGCGCGGGCATCGGCCGCAAGTTCCAGAAGCCGACGGTGTTCGAGCAGCACCCGGTGTGGGAAAACCTCGAGCTCGCGATGCAGACCGACAAGGGCTGGTTCGCGTCGCTGCGCGCACGGCTCGACAAGGCCGCGCAGGCGAAGATCGAGGAAACGCTCGCGCTGATCGGTCTCGACACGCATGCGTTCCGCGCGGCCGGCGAACTGTCGCACGGGCAGAAGCAGCGGCTCGAGATCGGCATGCTGCTGATGCAGCGTCCGGCGCTGCTGCTGCTCGACGAACCCGCGGCCGGCATGACCGATCACGAGACGATGGAACTCGCGGAACTGCTGAACACGTTGCGGGGCACCTGCTCGATGATGGTCGTCGAGCACGACATGGAGTTCGTCGCGGCGCTCGCGGGCGACACGGGCCGGGTCACGGTGATGGCCGAAGGCGCGGTGCTCGCGCAAGGCACGCTCGATCAGGTCAAGCGCGACGACGCGGTGATCGAGTCTTATCTCGGACGTTGATGCGATGCTGACAATCGACTCGCTGAACCAGTATTACGGCGGCAGCCATATCCTGCGCAACGTGACGCTCGCCGCCGACGACGGCAGGCTGACGGTGCTGCTCGGCCGCAACGGCGTCGGCAAGACGACGCTGCTGCGCTGCCTGATGGGCGTCGTCGCCGCGAAGAGCGGCACGGTGTCGTGGCGCGGCCGGACGCTCGGCGCGCTGCCGCCGTATGCGCGCGTCGCGGCCGGGCTCGCGTACGTGCCGCAGGGCCGCGACATCTTTCCGCGCCTCACCGTCGAAGAGAACCTGCTCGTCGGCGCGGCGAGCCGCCGTGCGCCGTCGAAAGTGCCGGACCGCATCTACGACCTGTTTCCGGTGCTGAAGGACATGCGCACGCGGCGCGGCGGCGACCTGTCGGGCGGCCAGCAGCAGCAGCTCGCGATCGGCCGCGCGCTGATGAGCGAGCCGCAACTGCTGATCCTCGACGAGCCGACCGAAGGCATCCAGCCGTCGATCATCCAGGACATCGGCCGCACGCTGCGGCAGCTCGTCGACGAATCGAGGATGACCGTGCTGCTCGTCGAACAGTATTACGATTTCGCGCGCTCGATCGCCGATCGCTACTGGGTGATGAGCCGGGGAGAGATCGTCGCGGGCGGGGAAGCGAAGGACATGGAAACGAACGGGGTGCGGGAGTTGATTGCGGTGTAACAAGGCTGCGTCAACCACGGGCGTGGCGCCGGATTTCAGTCAAAAGACTCATTTCAGCATTTGTTGAAATCTGCGTTTCCAGTGAAATCTTGACAAATTTCACTGAAATCCTATCATTCAGCAAATGTTGAATGACTGTAATCCAGTGAACGAGATCGAAATCCGGGGACGCGACGCGCTGGAACAGGTCCTATCGCGCGTACCGATCGTCGACGTCGACGACATCCGTGCGGAACGGCAGATGAGCGACCTCGGCATAGATCTCATCGCCGATATTCGCGCGGCCGGCAAACCCTATCGGCTGCTCTGTAAGTTGCTGCCGAACGGGCAGCCGCGCTATGTCAAGCACGCGCTGCTGCAGATCCGCGAACACGCGGCCCGCGGGACACCGGACATTGTGCCGATACTCATCGCGCCTTATTTTTCACCGGGCACCCGAGCGCTGTGCCAACAACATCACGTCGGCTACCTCGATATCGAAGGGAATGCGCAGATCACGTTCGGCGGCGTTTTCATCGAACGACAGGTAACCGAGCGCCCCGCTACTGAACGTCGCGAACTGAAATCCCTGTTCAAGCCGAAGTCGGCGCAGGTGCTTCGAACGATGCTGCGCGATCCGAACAGGTCGTGGAAAGTCACGGAGCTCGCTAACGCCACCGGCGTCAGCGTTGGGCAAGTCAGCAATGTGCGCGCCGGTCTGCTCGACCGAGAATGGGCAGCGACGACACGTGACGGGATCTACCTGCCGCAACCGGATGCGCTGATCGATGCATGGCGCGACAGCTACGAAGCTCCGGCGGGCGAGTACCACGCGCTTTACACGGTGCTGCATGGCGCCGCACTGGAAAGCGCCGCGCGCGAAATACTGGGCTCGGGCGGGTCGGAAAAGCCTGCCGCCGCGGCATTCGCGTCGTTCTCGGCAGCAAACTGGATTGCGCCATATGGCCGCTCGCCCACCCAGTACTTCTACGCAACGAAGTCAGGTTTCGACCGATTAGCGGCCGCATTGAAACTGAAGCCCGTGACGAGCGGTGAAAATGTCGTCATCACACTCGTCAAGGACGAAGGCGTACTTGCCGACACGGTCGAGCCCGCTGCCGGCGCCATCTGCACAAGCCCGGTCCAGACATACCTTGATCTCACCCTGGCGGGTGGACGTGGCGAAGAAGCCGCCCGCCATCTACGTGAAGCAACAATGACATGGCAACACTGACACCTCGGGAGCCACAGTCCGCCGCAGATTACGACGACCGGACGACCGCTGCAGTCAAATCCGTCTTGATCGAAATCGGTCAGATCCTCGGCAGTTTCAAAGGCAAGTTCGCGGTGGTGGGGGGAGCAGTGCCCTGGCTGCTGCTCGACAACGACGAAATGCACCACGTGGGCACCATCGATATCGATCTGAGCCTCGATGCCGAAGCGCTCGCGGACACGGCATATGTCGCCTTGATCGACGCGCTGATGGGGAACGGCTACGAACAGCGCGAAACGCTGAGACGTTTCCAGCTCGTACGGCATGTCGAGACGACCGACGGCGGTCCGCCGATCGACGTGATCGTCGATTTTCTGATGCCTCGTCATGCTGAAATCGAAAAGCGTATTCCACCTCCGCTCGATAACTTCGCGGTCCAACGCGCAGACGGCGCCGATCTTGCGACACGTTTTTACCAGATGACGGCGATCTCCGGACCGATGCCGAGCGGCGGCACGAACACGGTCGAGGTAGCCGTTTGCTCAATTCCCGCTCTGCTCGCGATGAAAGGCTACGCGCTGAACGGTCGACTCAAGCAGAAGGACGCATACGACGTCTATTTCTGCGTTCGCAACTACCCCGGCGGCGTCGACGGACTTGCGAAGGCCTGTCGTCCTTTGCTCGCCTTCGACAGCGGATTGACCGGATTCCGCTACATTGCGGAGAAGTTCGACGCACCGGACGGATTTGGCCCGACTTCAGTTCGACGCTTCGTCACGGACACGCGCATTCTCGGTGATCGCACGCCGGAGCAATGGCAGCAGGATGCATTCGGACAGGTGGACGCACTATTACGGGAACTCGGGTTGCGAACATAGCCGGGAACGAAAAGCCCGCGCCGTGAGAAAACGATTGCCACGATTGCATGTCGCCTTCCGGACACGCGGCATTGCCGGTCACATGAGGCGTCTGTTTTTTGTTCCTGTAGCATCTACGTTCCCGCGCAGCTCCCTGCCCATGTCCGCCCACGATTCCCACGCGCCGCTGTCCCGCCCCGCCGTCGCCAAGTCATGGCACGCCCGCCTCGAACTCGGCTTCGAACGGCACGGCGCGCGCACGACGCTCGTCCATCGGCTGCACGACGGCCCGCTGCGCGTGCAGCGGCCGCTGTACCCGGAAGGCGACGCGATCTGCCATGCGGTGATCGTCCATCCGCCGGGCGGCGTCGCGGGTGGCGACCGGCTCGATCTCGACGTTGCGCTCGGCGAAGGCACGCACGCGGTGCTGACGACGCCCGGCGCGACCAAGTGGTACAAGTCGAACGGCCTCGGCGCGAGCCAGCGCATCGGCATCGTGCTCGGCGATCACGCGAAGCTCGACTGGCTGCCGCAGAACAACCTGTTCTTCGACGCCGCGCATGCGTCGCTCGACTTCACGCTGACGCTCGGCGCGGGCGCCAGCGCGCTCGGCTGGGACGCGACGCAGCTCGGCCGGCAGGCGGCCGGCGAAGCGTGGGCGGCGGGCCGCATCGCGTCGACGTCGACGCTCGTCGATGCCGCCGGCCAGCCGCTCTGGGCCGAACGCGCGCTGCTCGACGCGAACGACACGCTGCGCGGGGCGCCTCAGGTTCTCGCGGGCTTTCCGGTCTACGGCACGCTGTGGGCGGCCGGCGCCGCGTGCGATGCCGCGCTGGCCGAATCGCTCGCCGCGCGCATGCCGTTCGACGACACGCTGCGCGCGGGTGCGACCTGCGTGAGCCCGGGCATCGTGCTCGTGCGCGCGCTCGCGGTGTCGATGGAGGTACTGCAGCGGCACTTCGCCGACTGCTGGCTGCACCTGCGCCCGATCGTGCACGGCGTCGCCGCGCAGCCGCTGCGGTTGTGGCAGACCTGAGCGCACGCGCCAGAACGCACCATTTCGATGCAGCGCCGCACATGACGCGGCATGACCCGCAGGCATTCCGCACCACAGCAGCGCATCCGCCCCCGTTCTGCGTGCATGGCATGCGCCTTGCTCGCTATTCGTCGGACTATCCGACGCTCGCGGCACGCGCAACGGCGCGGCGCTATGATGAAGCGTTCATCCGCACGCGCGCCGCATCCCGCTCACTAAGCAACGACGGACATTACGTTTTCCTGAACGCCTGCCTTCATGAAACTGACTCCCCGAGAAAAAGACAAGCTGCTGATCTTCACGGCAGCACTGCTCGCCGAGCGCCGCCGCGCGCGCGGCCTGAAGCTCAACTATCCGGAAGCGGTCGCGTTCATCACCGCCGCGCTGATGGAAGCGGCGCGCGACGGCAAGACCGTCGCCGAGGTGATGCACTACGGCACGACGCTGCTCACGCGCGACGACGTGATGGAAGGCGTGCCGGAAATGATTCCCGACATCCAGGTCGAAGCGACCTTCCCCGACGGCACGAAGCTCGTCACCGTCCATCACCCGATTCCGTGAGGCACTGCGCATGATCCCCGGCGAAATCCTCACCGACGACGGCGAGCACGAACTGAACGCGGGCCGCGCGACGATCACGCTGACCGTCGCGAACACCGGCGACCGCCCGGTGCAGGTCGGCTCGCACTACCACTTCTTCGAAGTCAACGACGCGCTGTCGTTCGACCGCGCGGCCGCGCGCGGCTTCCGGCTCAACATCGCGGCCGGCACGGCCGTGCGCTTCGAGCCCGGCCAGACACGCACCGTCGAACTCGTCGCGCTCGCGGGCGATCGCGCCGTCTACGGTTTTCAGGGCAAGGTGATGGGGCCGCTCTGAGCGCCCCGCTTCAGGACTACGACGACATGACACTACGCTTGAGCCGCCGCGCGTACGCGGAGATGTTCGGGCCGACGACGGGCGACCGCATCCGTCTCGCCGACACCGAGCTGCTGATCGAAATCGAACGCGACTGCACGACCTACGGCGAGGAAGTGAAATTCGGCGGCGGGAAGGTGATCCGCGACGGCATGGGCCAGTCGCAGCGCGTCGCCGCCGACGTGCCCGACACCGTCGTGACCAACGCGGTGATCCTCGACCACTGGGGCATCGTGAAGGCCGACATCGCGATCAAGCACGGCCGCATCGCCGCGATCGGCAAGGCCGGCAACCCTGACATCCAGCCCGGCGTGACGATTCCGATCGGCGCGGCGACCGAAGTGATCGCCGGCGAAGGGCTGATCGTGACCGCGGGCGGCATCGACACGCACATCCACTTCATCAGCCCGCAGCAGATCGACGAGGCGCTCGCATCGGGCGTGACGACGATGCTCGGCGGCGGCACGGGCCCCGCCACCGGCACCAACGCGACCACCTGCACGCCGGGCCCGTGGCACATGGAGCGGATGCTGCAGGCTGCCGACGGCTGGCCGATCAACCTCGGCTTTCTCGGCAAGGGCAACGCGAGCCTGCCGCAGCCGCTCGTCGAGCAGATCGCGGCCGGCGCGATCGGGCTGAAGCTGCACGAGGACTGGGGCACGACACCCGCCGCGATCGACAACTGCCTGTCCGTCGCCGACGACACCGACACGCAGGTCGCGATCCACACCGACACGCTGAACGAAGCCGGTTTCGTCGAATCGACGGTCGCCGCGTTCAAGGGCCGCACGATCCACACGTACCACACCGAAGGCGCGGGCGGCGGCCATGCGCCCGACATCCTGAAGGTGTGCGGCGAGGCGAACGTGCTGCCGTCATCGACCAACCCGACGCGCCCGTACACGATCAACACGCTCGACGAGCACCTCGACATGCTGATGGTGTGCCATCACCTCGACCCGTCGATCGCCGAGGATCTCGCATTCGCCGAATCGCGGATCCGCCGCGAGACGATCGCGGCCGAGGACATCCTGCACGATCTCGGCGCGCTGTCGATGCTGTCGTCCGATTCGCAGGCGATGGGCCGCGTCGGCGAGGTGATCATCCGCACCTGGCAGACCGCGCACAAGATGAAGGTGCAGCGCGGCGCGCTGCCGGAAGACAGCGCGCGCCACGACAACTTCCGCGCGAAGCGCTACGTCGCGAAGTACACGATCAACCCGGCGATCACGCACGGGATCGCGCACGAGGTCGGCTCGATCGAGCCCGGCAAGTGGGCGGACCTCGTGCTGTGGGAGCCCGCGTTCTTCGGCATCAAGCCGACGATGATCCTGAAGGGCGGGATGATCGCGATGGCGCAGATGGGCGATCCGAACGCGTCGATCCCGACGCCGCAGCCGGTCCACTACCGCGAGATGTTCGCGACGCGCGGCGGCGCGCTCGCACGCACGTCGCTGACCTTCGTGTCGCAGCTGGCGGCCGACGCCGGCATCGCCGAACGCTACGGGCTCGCGAAGCGGATCGTGCCGGTGCGCAACTGCCGCAACGTGACGAAGGCCGACATGATCCACAACGCATGGCGGCCCGCGATCAGCGTCGATCCCGAAACGTACGACGTGATCGCCGACGGCCAGCTCCTCACCTGCGAGCCGGCCACCGTGCTGCCGATGGCGCAGCGCTATTTCCTGTTCTGATTTCCGGTTCCCGGTTCCTGTCTTATGCGCACCATCGACAAACGCATTGCCCCGAACGTGAAGCTGGCCGCGTCCCTCGTCGCGCGCGCGCCGACGCTCACGCTCCCGTACGACGCCCGCTGCAAGAGCCGCCTCGCGGCAACGCTCGACACCGGTGAAGAAGTCGCGCTCGTGCTGCCGCGCGGCACCGTGCTGCGCGACGGCGACGTGCTCGTCGCCGACGACGGCGCGCTCGTGCGCGTCGCCGCCGCACCGGAAACGGTGCTGCGCGTGCGCGCCCCCGATCCGCTGACGCTGATGCGCGCCGCGTACCACCTCGGCAACCGCCACACGCCGGTCGAGATCGGCGACGGCTGCCTGTTGCTCGAAGCGGACCCCGTGCTCGCCGACATGCTGCGCCGGCTCGGCACGCAGGTCGAGCAGGTGGACGCGCCGTTCCAGCCGGAAGCCGGCGCGTACGGCGGCGGCCACAAGCACGGCCACGACGCGACGTTCGCGGAAGACTACGCACTCGCGCAGCAGGTGTTCGGCGAACACCACGGGCACTCGCACTCGCACTCGCACTCGCACTCGCACTCGCACGATCACGATCACGATCACGATCACGATCACGATCACGATCACGATCACGATCATCAGCATGGTCCGGGATGCACGCACGGGCATGGCAACGGTCATGAACACCACTGAGCTCGTCGCGCTGCTGCACCTCGCGTCGCCGGCGCTGCCGATCGGCGCGTTCAGCTATTCGCAGGGTCTCGAAGCGGCACTCGACGCGAACCTGATCCGCGATGCCGACACCGCGCGCGACTGGATCGCGAGCGGCCTGACCGACGTGCTCGCGCACGGCGAACTGCCGTTTCTCGCGCACCAGCTCGCGCGCTGGCGCACGCACGATGCCGACACGCTCGCGCGCGACAACGCGTGGTTCGTCGCGAGCCGCGAATCGGCGGAACTGCGCCGCGAGACCGAGCAGATGGGCTGGTCGCTCGCGCAGCTGTGCACGTCGCTCGAATGGGGCGATGCCGCGCGCCGCGCGACGCTGTCGTCGATCTCCCAGATCGCGCTGCCGACTGCATTCGCTTACGCCGCAGCCGCGCACGATGCGAGCGCCGACGCGACACTCGCCGCGTATGCGTTCGGCTGGGTCGAGAACCAGACGGCCGCCGCGCTGAAGGCGGTGCCGCTCGGCCAGCTCGCGGGCCAGAAGATCCTCGTCGCGCTGCGCGGCGCAATCGCCGCGGCCGTGCAGCGCGCGCTCGCGACGCCGCCCGACGCAATCAACACATTCGCGCCGCAGCTCGGCATCCTGTCCGCGCGGCACGAAACCCAATACTCGCGGCTGTTCCGCTCCTGACTCCGACGCAACACACGATGAACGCACCTCACATCTCATCCTCCCGCCGCACGAAGAAACTGCCGCCGCTGCGCGTCGGCATCGGCGGCCCGGTCGGCTCCGGCAAGACCACGCTGCTCGAAATGCTGTGCAAGGCGATGCGCGAGCGCTACGACCTCGTCGCGATCACCAACGACATCTATACGAAGGAAGACCAGCGCCTGCTGACCGTCGCGGGTGCGCTGCCCGAGGAACGGATCATGGGCGTCGAGACGGGCGGCTGCCCGCACACCGCGATCCGCGAGGACGCATCGATCAATCTCGAGGCCGTCGACCGGATGCTCGCGCGCTTTCCGGACGCGGACATCGTGTTCATCGAATCGGGCGGCGACAACCTCGCGGCGACGTTCAGCCCCGAGCTGTCGGACCTGACGATCTACGTGATCGACGTGGCGGGCGGCGAGAAGATTCCGCGCAAGGGCGGCCCCGGCATCACGAAGTCCGACCTGCTCGTGATCAACAAGACGGATCTCGCGCCGCTCGTCGGCGCGAACCTCGACGTGATGGCGTCCGACACGAAGAAGATGCGCGGCGAGCGCCCGTACGTGATGACGAACCTGAAGGCGCTCGAAGGCGTCGCGGACGTCGTCGCGTTCATCGAGAAGAAGGGATTGTTGACGGTTTGAATAAGTGTCCAGGCAGAAATACCTAGCATTTGCGAACGCTGAAGCGAGTCCGCTGCCGAAGAGTCTCCAGCGACATTGTGAATCCGATTGAACTCGGCTAGCATCATTTCCTTACATTTATATTTCACAGTAAGGATTTTCGATATGCCGATTCCCGCACATATGTGGCTTAAGGATGATGGCGGCGCAGACATCAAAGGCTCGTCAACCGTCCAGGACCGCGAAGGAAGCATTGAAATTATCAGTTTTGGCCACGGTGTAAATCTGCCGGTTGATGCCGCTAATGGCAAGATCACCGGCAAGCGTACACATTCACCGGTTGCGTTCGAAAAGGAGTTCGACGCAGCGACCCCGTATCTTTACAAGGCTGTGGCGAAGGGGCAAACGCTGCAATCGGCCGAAATCAAGTGGTATCGGATCGATGATGCCGGGAGAGAAGAGGTGTATTTCGTGATGCTGCTCGAAGGCGTTAAAGTCTGCGGCATCAACCCCGGCATGGCCAATACCAGACTGTCGCAGGCATCCGCACTCAATCACGTCGAAGCGGTCTCCATGATGTATGAGCGCATTACGTGGCATTATCTCGACGGCAATATCAAATACACCGATTCATGGAATGACATCGGATAAGCGGGAGCAGTCAATGGCTTATACCGGCAGATTTCTGGTGAGTAACAATTTTTTGTCGCCCCTTACCATTGATGGTTTGGGTACGTTCGATGCGTTCTCTGGCAACGGCGTCTATCGGAATCGGGGTGGCTGTACGGCGGTGCCCGACAATGGTCCGATTCCTGCCGGTAAATACTGGATCGTTGACCGTCCTACAGGCGGTGTTGGGTCTCGCGCTTGGGCCTCGATAAAGGACACAGTTAATTCGGCGATTGGGAGTCCGGTAGACCATAGCGAATGGTTCGCGTTGTATCGAGATGACGGAATGATTGACGATGAAACGCGAATTAATGGTGCCAAGCGCGGACAGTTTCGATTGCATCCGCCGGTGGTCAGGGCATTTCAATTGGCTGCATTACACTGCCGAGTCGTGTCGATTTCCTGAGAATCCGCACGGCGCTGTTGCATACCAAGAAAATTCCTGCCGGTAATTCAGGGCTTAACGCATACGGAACAATTGAGGTCATCACGTATGGCAACACTTGTCCGTAGACTGTTCAAGGTGGCGCTGTTCGTAGGCCTGTTCTGCCTCTCCGTACCGTACGTCCACACATATCCTATACCAATGCCAGAAAGCCAAGCGCTCGCTTGGCTATACGTTGCAAATCGGCTTGGCATTCGCGACCCCGATGATCTATACATTCCGCTCGTCCTGCTGACTAATCTGCTCGTGGCAACGTTTGCGTATATGGCGATCATGAGGCTGTGGGGGCACTATCTCGGCAAAAAAAACCATGTTGAGAAATAGCGCCCGAGAATGACCTCTCTTGTCCGCAGGCTATTCAAGGTCGCGCTGTTTGTCGGATTGTTTCTTCTCTCACTTCGTTATGTCCGGCCATACCATGAATGGACGCCATCCGAAGCGCGCGCATGGTGGCGTGCTTCGGATTGGCTCGGTGTCCGCGATCCCGAGGATTTGTATATCGGGGGGTGGATAACTATCGAACTGATCGTGGCAGTGCTCGCCTACATAGTGATCATGTGGATGTGGCGACACTACCGCGGGAAAAAGCATGTCGAGAAATAGCGGCTGAGAATGACCGAATCCGTAGGTCTTTCAAAATCGCATCGTTTATCGACCTGCTCGCTCGATCGCGTCGTATGTCGCCATGTCCCGGATACTCCCTACAAGTGGACAGAAGGCCACGCGCGCACTTACCCGACTCAAGGTTCACCGAACACGATCTTAGTTCTTCGGCTGATTGCAGATAATTCGAGCGCGACGCGCTCAATTGCAAGTCGCTACACATACTTGCCCTGAGCGTCCTGCCCGTCCTGCGTCGAATGCGTGCCGTTCTCGGCCGGCGGCAGCAGCGCCGCGAGCACGTCGACCGTGCGTGCGGTCGCGCCGCGATGGCGCGCGGCAAACGCCGCGCCCGCCGCGCCCATCGCGATGCGCCGCGCCTTGTCGGCAAGCAGCGTGTCGAGCACGTGCGCGAGATCCAGCGGATCCTCGACCTGCAGCGCGGCACCGGCTGCCACCGCATCGGCGGTCGCCTGCGTGAAGTTGAACACGTGCGGGCCGATCAGCACCGGCACGCCGACCGCGCAGGCCTCGATCAGGTTCTGCCCGCCGAGCGGCAGCAGGCTGCCGCCGATGAACGCGACGTCGGCGGCAGCGTAGTACGCGCCGAGCTCACCCATCGAATCGCCGAGCAGCACCGTCACGTCGGCCGGCAACGGTTCGGCGGCCGGCCGGCCGGCCGCGAGCGCGGCCGCGTCGGCGGCCCACGCGGAGCGTCGTACGCACTTGAACCCGCTGCGCTCGACCAGCGCCTCGACCTCGGCAAAGCGTTGCGGATGACGCGGCACGAGGATCAGCAGCGCACCGGGCGTGTGCATCGCGGCGAACGCCTGCAGCACCAGCGCCTCCTCGTTCTCGCGCGTGCTGGCCGCAACCCACACCGGCCGCGTGCCGATCGCGTCGCGCCACGCATGGCCGCGCGCCGCGAGTTCCGGCGGCGTCGTCATGTCGAACTTCAGGTTGCCGAGCACCGTCACCTGGCGCGCGCCGAGCGACGTCAGCCGCTCCGCGTCGGCCGGGCTCTGCGCGAGCACGCGCGAGAAGCCGCCGAACACGTCGCGCGTCGCCGCCCCGAACTTCGCCGCGCGCCGGTGCGAGCGCGCCGACATCCGCGCGTTGGTCAGCACGAGCGGCACCTCCGCGCGACGGCACTCGTCGATCAGCGTCGGCCACACCTCGGTTTCCATCACGAGGCCGAGCGTCGGCCGCCATGCGTGCAGGAAGCGCCGCACCGCGCCCGGCATGTCGTACGGCAGGTAACAGCGCAGCACGCAGTCGCCGAAGATCTGCTCGCCGGTCGCGCGGCCGCTCGGCGTCATATGCGTGAGCAGGATGCGCGCGTCGGGGCGGGCCTTCATCAGCGCCTCGATCAGCGGCTGCGCGGCGCGCGTCTCGCCGACCGACACCGCATGCACCCAGATCAGCGGCGTGCGCTCGTCCGGTGCGCGGCCCGGGCCGTAGCCGAAGCGCTCGCCGATATGCTCGCGATAGCCGCGCTCCTTGCGCGAGCGCACGTAGAGACGCACGACGGCGATCGGCGCGATGAGCCACCACAGTGCGCGATAGATCGCCCTCAGCATGAAGCGGCCACCCCGTGACGTTGACTGCGGCGCGCGCTCAAACCAGCGCCCTGCCCGTCAGGCGCTCGAGAATGCCGAGCGGCGCGCATTCGCGGCGGACCATCGCATCGACCGGCAGGAAGAAAGTCTGCTCGAGCATGAACTGGCCGGACATCACCGCGTGCGACGTCTGGTCCGAGTAGCAGATCCATACGCTGCCCGGCGGGAACGGCATCGTTTCCTGCGCGCACGTCTTCTGGTAGTCGAGATCCGCCTTCATGCCATCGTGCAGGTTCAGCATCAGGTGGTCGTACGCGCTGCGCGGCGTCTTCGTCACGTGCAGCAGTTTGAGCAGCCACGCCGAGCCCGGCAGCTGCGGCCGGATGCGCGGCAGGAAGCGCTTCGCGACGGTCTCGAACGGCTCGCCGACCCGCCAGACGCGCGGCGCGCCGGCCGGATTGACGTTCGTGAACACGCGCAGGATCCGCTCACCGTAGTTCGGGCGCGACGGGAACGCGTCGACGTGCAGGCGGCTGTCGTCCTTGCGCCACGACGTCTGGCGCGTCTCGACCTGCATCAGCCGCAGGCTCGTCGGCGCGACGCGCAGCTTGCCGCGATATTCGGGAAAGAGGCCGTCGACGAGCGAGCCAGCCTGCTGCTGGAAGCGCGCGACGAGCGCGCGCACCGCCGATTGCGTGACGCTGTCGCCGAGCACGCCGGCGAGCGCGCCGCCGTTCGGCGCGAGGCTGATGTTCTTGCGTTTCGGATCGGCGAGCGCCGGATCGAGCAGCGCTTCCTCGCCGCCTTCGATCGCGAAGCGCAGGTGCGGGAAATACAGCACCTTGCCTTCTTCGACCGCGGCGAGCAGCTGCTCGCGCGGCACCGACAGGTTGTGACCGCGCCAGTCGGCGGACGAGACTTCGATGATCTGGGATTCGCTCATGATCGCTTCGGAATGCATGCGTTACAGGAGGCCGAAGCCCGCGAGCGCCGACTTCACCTGCGCGATCGACGGGGGTTGCCCCGCCGTGCCGAGGTTGACGACGTTCGGCGACCAGTAGCCGCCCGTGCGCCAGGCCGTCGCGAAATTGTACAGTTCGACGGTCGGACGCTTCAGCGCGGCCGCGATATGAACCAGACCTGTATCAACCCCGACGGTTGCCGCCGCGCCGTCGATCAGCCCGACGACTGCCGGCAGCGACAGCTTCGGCGGCACGATCGCCGCCGCGCCGAACTCCTTCGCGAGCCGCTCGCTCGTCGCGCGCTCCGCGTCATTGCCCCACGGCAGCACGAGCGACGCGCCGCGCCGCACGAGCGACTGGCCGAGCTCGACCCACGCGGCGTCCGGCCATTGCTTGTCGGCACGCGACGTCGCATGGACGAACACGACGTACGGCACCGGCAGGTTCAGGCCGAGTTCGGCGACCGCGCGCGACGCCGTGGCCGTGTCGAGGCCGAAGTCGACCGGATCGGCAGGCGTCGGCGCCGGATCGCCGAGCGCGGCCGCGACGAGCTGGCGCGAACGCTCGATCACATGCGTGCGCGGCTCGATCGGCACGCGCTTGCGGTAGAAGAAGCGCACGGGCCATTCGTAGCCGGCGCCGTCGGTGCGGTTGCCGAGGCCGACGAGCGGCCCGCGCGCCCAGCTCGCGACCCAGGCGGTCTTGATGAGCCCCTGGCAGTCGATCACGAGATCGTAGCGCTCGGCCTCGAGCTGCTTGCGGAACGCACGGATCTCGCGCCAGGTCGCGCCGGAGAACGGCTTCTTGCGCCAGCGGCGCAGCGAAAACGGCAGCACGTTGCGCACGCCGTCGACGAGCTTCACGAGGTCGACGAAACTCTCCTCGACGAGCCAGTCGATCTGCGCATCGGGATGGCGCCGCCGGATGTCGGCGATCACCGGCATGTTGTGCACGACGTCGCCCAGCGACGATACGCGCACGATCAGGATCTTTTGCACGCTGAAAAAACGCCGGCGAGCAGCCGGCAACAGGCATAAAGACGCGATTTTATCGCGCCCGGCCGGCCAGATAGGCAAAAAGCGGCCGCACGCATGAAGCGTGCGCCGCTTTTCGGGGCCGGTGCTGCATTCAGGCCGGCGGCGGCGATGCCGCCGCCCGCGCTCAGAACGGCAGCTGCACGTCCGGCTTCGCCGCCGTCAGCACGCGGCGGAAGTCTTCCTGGATGCGCTTCAGGCCTTCCTGCGTCTCGGCTTCGAAACGCAGCACGACGACGGGCGTCGTGTTCGACGAACGCGCGAGGCCGAAGCCGTCCGGGTACTCGACGCGCAGGCCGTCGATCGTCACGACTTCGTCGGCGCCGTCGAACTTTGCTTCCTTCTGCAACTGCGCGATCAGCGCGAAGTTCTCGCCTTCCTCGAGCTTGAGCTGCAGCTCCGGCGTGGACATCGCGTCCGGCAGCGCGTTCAGCAGCGCGCTCGGATCGGCCGTCTTCGCGAGGATCTCGAGCAGGCGCGCGCCCGTGTAAAGGCCGTCGTCGAACCCGTACCAGCGGTCCTTGAAGAACACGTGGCCGCTCATCTCGCCCGCGAGCGGCGCGCCCGTCTCCCGCAGCTTCGCCTTCACGAGCGAATGGCCCGTCTTCCACATCAGCGGCTCGCCGCCCTTTTCCTTCACCCACTGCGCCAGATGGCGCGTGCACTTCACGTCGTAGATGATCTGCGCGCCCGGGTTGCGCGACAGCACTTCCTCGGCGAACAGCATCAGCTGGCGGTCCGGATAGATGATCTGGCCGTCCTTCGTGACGACGCCGAGGCGGTCGCCGTCGCCGTCGAACGCGAAGCCGATCTCGGCGTCGGTTTCCTTCAGCGCGCGGATCACGTCCTGCAGGTTTTCCGGGTGGGCGGGATCGGGATGGTGGTTCGGGAAATTGCCGTCGATGTCGGTGAACAGTTCGACAAGTTCGCAGCCGAGCGCCTTGAACAGGCGCGTGGCGAGCGGCCCGGCCACGCCGTTGCCGGCATCGACGACGATCTTCAGCGGCCGTGCGGGCTTGATGTCGCCGACGATGCGCGCGAGGTACTGGTCGGCGACGTCGAACTGCTCGTACGTGCCGCTGCCCGACTCGAAGCGCGCGTCGACGATGCGGCGGTACAGCGCCTGGATCTGCTCGCCGTAGATCGCCGCGCCGCGCAGCACCATCTTGAAGCCGTTGTAGTCCGGCGGGTTGTGGCTGCCCGTGACGACGATGCACGAGTCGATGCGGCGCTCGCCGCCCGTCAGCGGCAGCGGCACGCTTGCCGCGAAATAGCCGACCGGGGTCGGCACCACGCCGACGTCGACGACATCGACGCCGGCCGCACGCAGGCCGTCGGCAAGCGCGCCCACGAGCTCGGGCCCGGACAGGCGGCCGTCGCGCGCGACGACGACCGCGTCGCCGCCCTGCGCGCGCACTTCGCTGCCGAACGCACGGCCGATCGCACGCGCCGTGTCGGTATCGAGCGTCTTGCCGACCACGCCGCGAATGTCATATGCCTTGAAGATGGATTGGGAAATCATCGATTCACTCTCGGTTGCGTGCATGGAAAAATTCTGACCGCCTCGTCGCTGGTGCCAGGCCTGACGCCCGGGGCCGCGCGGGGTGGATCGAGATGGCTGGCGCGATCCCGAACCAACTTATAATCGCTGGTTTTGATTACGCGAATACCGCTCATTTTAATGCTTAGCCGTTCCGCCGCCGCAAAGCGGGCGCCTGCCGGCGCCGTCATGGCCGTTTCGAGCGCGCGCCGCCGCGTCGCGCCGTGCTGAAGCGCTTCTCCAACCCGGACGTCGCGAAAGCCGTCGCGAATCTCGTCTGGCTGGGGCTCGAACGGCTCACGCAGATCGGCGTGGCGATCGCGATCAGCGGCCTTCTGGCCCGTTATTTCGGGCCGGACGTGTTCGGCAAATGGCAGTATGCGAATACGCTGCTCCTCGTGCTGGCGCCGCTCACCTGGGTGTGCGGCGCGGAAATCCTCGTTCCGACCATCGTGCAGCGGCCGGCCGGCCAGCTCGGCGCCGTGCTCGGCAGCGCGTTCGTGCTGCGCATCGCCGTGTCGGCCGCCGCGCTCGCCGCGACCTGGCTCGCGATCGCCGCCGGCGCCTTCGATCCGCTCGTCGGCGCGATGCTCGCCGGCCTCGCGGTGACGATGGTCTTCCGCGAACCGTTCGTCGGCGTCGTCAACGCGTGGCTGCAAAGCCTGACCTACAGCAAGCCGCAGCTCATGGCAAGCATGGCTGCGGCGCTCGTCAAGGCCCTGCTCGCCTGGCTGCTGGTGCGCGCCGCCGCCGGCCCCGCGCGCTTTTCGTGGCTGTGGGCGCTCGAAGCCGCCGCGATCGGCATCGCGCTGATGCTGTACTACCGCCAGCGTAACGGTGGCACCCTCGGCTGGACATTCGACAGGCCGCTGTTCAAGCATTTCGCGACGGCCGGCACGGTGTTCTGGCTCGGCCTCATCTGCATGTACCTGTTCCTCAAGCTCGACCGCCTGATGCTCGAGCGCCATGTGTCGTTCGCCGATCTCGGCCGCTACTCGGCCGCGCAGCAGCTCAACGAAAACTGGATCACGCTCGCGCTGATGCTCGCGCAGACCATCGCGCCCGCATTCGTCTACCGCGTGCAGGACGTCGCTCAACTGCGCCGCAACATCGTCCGGCTGATCGCGATGACGGCCGCGCTGATGACGGCCGGCGCGCTCGTGCTCGACGCGCTCGCCCCGCTGATCGTCGGCAAGGTGTTCGGGCGCGGCTACGAAGCGTCGGTCGACATCTTCCGCTGGGCCGTCTGGCTGTCCGTGCCGGCCGGCATCGAGGCGATAGGCAATCTTATCGTCCTCAAATATCAAGCAAAATTCGTATTGTTGACGAAATGGGTGCTCGCGCTGGCGATCGCTGCGCTCGTCAACCTGCTCGCGATCCCGCGCCTCGGCCTGTACGGCGTGCTTGCCGGGCTTGCGGGCGGCTACCTGGCCGCCGCCGCCGTCAATTTTTATTACATCCGTTTCAAGCTGCGCTCATGACGTCCCCCATTTCCGCATCGCGCCATGCCGGCCCGCTCGACGACGTGGCCGTGCTGATGCCGGCGTACAACGCGCACGACGACGTCGTCCGGACCCTCGCATCGTTTCGCGAGGACGCGCCCGTGCACGTGCTCGTCGTCGACGACGGCAGCACGCCGCCGATCGCCGTGCCGGACCTGCCGGGCCTCGTGATCGAGGTGCTGCGCATGCCGCAAAACGGCGGGATCGAGCGCGCGCTCGAGGCCGGCATCGACGCGCTCGCCGCGCGCGGCTTCCGCTACGCGGCGCGCATCGACGCGGGCGATCTCGCCGCGCCGCAGCGCCTCGCCAAGCAGCGCGCGTATCTCGACGCGCATCCGCGCGTCGCGTGCGTCGGCATGTGGACGCAGGTCGTGTCGCGCGCCGGCGAGCCGCGCTTCATGCTGACGCCGCCCGCCGATCCGCGCATGCTGCGCCGCAAGCGCTTCCTGCGCTCGCCGCTTGTGCATCCGTCCGTGATGCTGCGCGTCGACGCCGTGTGCGAGGTCGGCAACTATCGCGCGAAATACCGGGCCGCCGAGGATCTCGATCTTTTTTTGCGCTTAATGCAACGCTACGATTGCGCGAATTTGCCCGAGCTCGGCCTCTACTACGAGCTCAACGAAGGCGGGATCAGCGCGACCAAACGGCGCCGCCAGCTGATGTCGACGCTCGCGCTGCTGCTGCAACATTTCAATGTGCTGAACCCGTACGATTGGGTGGGCCTCGCCAAGAACCTGCTGCATTTCGTGACGCCGTACCGGACACTGCAGCGGATCAAGCAGACGCTGTTCGCGGCGCGGCCGTCCGCCTGACGCGTTCTCGGCAATTTCGACGCTTTATTTTTTCTTTTTTTCATGACTAACTCCTCCCCGCTGCGCATCGTGCTCGTCTGCAACACCGCCTGGGCGATCCATACGTATCGCCACGGGCTGATCCGGATGCTCATCGCGCGCGGCGCCGAGGTGATCGTCGCGGCGCCGCACGACCGCACGGTGCCGCTGCTCGAGCAGATGGGCTGCCGCTACGTGCCGCTCACGGTCGCGTCGAAGGGCACGAGCCCGCGCGCGGATCTCGGCACGCTCGCCGCGCTGTATCGCCATTACCGCGCGCTCAATCCGCACCTCGTGTTCCATTACACGATCAAGCCGAACATCTACGGCTCCGTCGCCGCGTGGCTCGCGCGCGTGCCGTCGATCGCGGTGACGACCGGGCTCGGCTACGTGTTCATCCAGAAGAGCCGCGCGGCGAGCATCGCGAAGCGGCTCTACCGGTTCGCGTTCCGCTTCCCGCGTGAAGTCTGGTTCCTCAACCGCGACGATCTCGCGACCTTCTCCGACGAACGGCTGCTCGCGCATCCCGACCGCGCGCGCCTGCTGCACGGCGAAGGCGTCGATCTCGAGCAGTTCGCGCCGGTGCCGCTGCCCGCGGGCGACGCGCCCGTGTTCATCCTGATCGGCCGGCTGCTGTGGGACAAGGGCGTGCGCGAGTACGTCGACGCCGCGCGCGCGGTGCGCGCGCGCCACCCGCACGCGCGCTTCCAGCTGCTCGGCCCGCTCGGCGTCGACAACCCGAGCGCGATCGGCCGCGCCGACGTCGACGCGTGGGTGCGCGAAGGCGTCGTCGAATACCTCGGCGAAGCGCACGACGTGCGGCCGCACATCGCCGCGGCCGACTGCGTCGTGCTGCCGTCGTACCGCGAAGGCGTGCCGCGCACGCTGATGGAGGCATCCGCGATGGGCCGCCCGATCGTCGCGACCGACGTGCCGGGCTGCCGCGACGTCGTCGCCGACGGCGATACCGGCCTGTTGTGCACGGTGCGCGACAGCGCGAGCCTCGCCGCGCGCATCATGCAGATGATCGAGCTCGGCCCGGCCGGACGCGCGGCGATGGGCGCACGCGGCCGGCAGAAGGTGGTCGCCGAATTCGACGAGCAGAAGGTCGTCGAACGCTACACAATCACCATACGCGCCTTGACGGGCGTCACTCTCTGAAGGAGCAGGAAGCATGACCACGAAAGGAACGATTCTCGTGACGGGCGGCGCCGGCTACATCGGTTCGCACACCGCCGTCGAGCTGCTCGATCACGGCTATGACGTCGTCATCGTCGACAATCTCGTCAACAGCAAGGCCGAGTCCATCCGGCGCATCGAACAGATCACCGGCAAGACGCCCGCGTTCCACGAAGTCGACGTGTGCGACGAAGCCGCGCTCGCGAAGGTGTTCGACGCGCACCCGATCACGGGCGCGATCCATTTCGCGGCGCTCAAGGCGGTCGGCGAATCGGTCGCGAAGCCGCTCGAGTACTACCAGAACAACATCGGCGGCCTGCTCGCGGTGCTCAAGGTGATGCGCGAGCGCAACGTGCGGCAGTTCGTGTTCAGCTCGTCGGCGACCGTGTACGGCGTGCCGGAACGTTCGCCGATCGACGAATCGTTCCCGCTGTCGGCGACCAACCCGTACGGCCAGTCGAAACTGATCGCCGAGCAGATCCTGCGCGATCTCGAACTGTCGGACCCGACGTGGCGGATCGCGACGCTGCGCTACTTCAACCCGGTCGGCGCGCATGCGAGCGGGCTGATCGGCGAGGATCCGGCCGGCATCCCGAACAACCTGATGCCTTATGTCGCGCAGGTCGCGGTCGGCAAGCTCGAGAAGCTGCGCGTGTTCGGTTCCGACTACCCGACGCCGGACGGCACGGGCGTGCGCGACTACATTCACGTCGTCGATCTCGCGCAGGGGCACATCGCCGCGCTCGACGCGCTGGTGAAGCGCGACGCGAGCTTCGTCGTGAACCTCGGCACCGGCCAGGGCTACAGCGTGCTGGAAGTGGTACGCGCATTCGAGAAGGCGTCCGGCCGCCCGGTGCCGTACGAACTCGTCGCGCGCCGCCCGGGCGACGTCGCCGAGTGCTACGCGAACCCGCAGGCCGCCGCCGACGTGATCGGCTGGCGCGCGAAATTCGGCCTCGACGAAATGTGCGCGGACCACTGGCGCTGGCAGGAAAACAACCCGCGCGGTTTTGTATAATCCGCTGTCCCATTTCCGAGCGATCCCATGCTCAGCTTCGCGTCCGGCTTCATCGTCTCCCTGCTCGTCACGCTCTTCATCGTGCGCTATGCGCATCTGCATGAGAAGTTTTCCGTCGACAGCGACCTGGCCGGCGTGCAGAAATTCCACGTGCGGCCCGTGCCGCGCGTCGGGGGCGTCGGGATCCTGGCCGGCGTCGTCGCGTCGGCGCTGATCCTGCTGGAACGCTACCCGACGATCGCCGGCAGCGTGCTCGGCCTCGTCGGCTGCGGGCTGCCGGCGTTCCTGTCCGGGCTCGTCGAGGACCTGACCAAGCGCGTGTCGCCGCGCGCGCGGCTGCTGTGCACGATGGGCGCGGCGACGCTCGCGTTCTGGCTGCTGAACATCGCGGTGACGCGCATCAGCGTGCCGCCGCTCGACTTCCTGCTCGGCTACGTCGCGATCTCGTTCGTCGTGACCGTGCTCGCGGTCGCCGCGCTCGCAAACGCGGTCAACATCATCGACGGCTTCAACGGACTCGCGTCGATGGTCAGCTTCATGATGTTCGCGTCGCTCGCGTACGTCGCGTTCCAGGTCGGCGACCCCGTGATCCTGTCTGCGTGCTTCATCATGATGGGCGCGGTGATCGGCTTCTTCGTGTGGAATTTCCCGGCCGGGCTGATCTTCCTCGGCGACGGCGGCGCATACTTCATCGGCTTCATGCTCGGCGAACTCGCGATCATGCTGGTGATGCGGCACCGCGAAGTGTCCGCGTGGTACCCGGTGCTGCTGTTCATGTATCCGATCTTCGAGACCTGCTTCTCGATCTACCGGAAGAAGTTCATCCGCGGGATGTCGCCCGGGATTCCGGACGGCGTGCACCTGCACATGCTCGTCTACAAGCGCCTGATGCGCTGGGCGGTCGGCACGAAGACCGCGCACGACCTGACACGGCGCAATTCGCTGACGTCGCCATACCTGTGGCTGCTGTGCCTCGTGGCCGTGATTCCCGCGACGCTGTTCTGGCGTCACACGGTGCACCTGTTCGCGTTCGTCGTGCTGTTCGCGCTGACCTACGTGTGGCTGTACGTCAGCATCGTGCGTTTCAAGGCGCCGCGGTGGATGGTCGTGCGCAAGCACCGGCGCGTTCACTGAGCCGCCTGCGCCGTCTTCGGCCGTTCACGACACCACGAAAAAGCGCCCCGCGGGGCGCTTTTTTCTTGCCGGTCCGCCCCGCCAGACAGCGGGCCGCATTCTCACTCGTTCGACGCCGCACGCTTCGGCACGCTCTGCAGCACCGGCGCGATCGCCGTCTGGTACTCGGGCACCCAGCGCCGCAAGTCGCGCCGCACCTCGTCGTCGCCGAGCACGCGATGCTGCATCAGCCACGGCAGCAGTTCGTCGAGCAGGTTGTCCGGCACTTCGCGGGCCCGCGCAATCCGCAGCTTCGGATGCGGCGTGCGCGTCGTCGTTTCGTCGTCGGCGAGCAGTTCCTCGTAGAGCTTCTCGCCCGGCCGCAACCCCGTGAACTCGATGCGGATCTGCCCGTCGGAGAAGCCGTACAGGCGGATCAGGTCGCGCGCGAGATCGACGATCTTGACCGGCTCGCCCATCTCGAGAATGAAGATCTCGCCACCCCGCCCCATGCTCGACGCCTGCAGCACGAGCTGCGACGCCTCCGGAATCGTCATGAAGAAGCGCGTGATCTCCGGGTGCGTGACCGTCACCGGGCCGCCCTTCGCGATCTGCTGCTGGAACTTCGGGATCACGCTGCCCGCGCTGCCGAGCACGTTGCCGAAGCGCACCGTCTCGAACTGCGTGCGCTCGCTCGTCTGCTGCAGCGCCTGGCAGGCCATCTCCGCGAGACGCTTGCTCGCGCCCATCACGTTGGTCGGGTTGACGGCCTTGTCGGTCGAGATCAGCACGAAGTGGCGCACGTCGTGACGGATCGCCGCGCGGGCGACCCGGTACGTGCCGAGCACGTTGTTGCGCAGCGCCTGCCATGCGTTCAGCTCTTCCATCAGCGGCACGTGCTTGTAGGCCGCCGCATGGAACACGATATGCGGCGCATGGCGTGCCATCACCTGGTCGAGCAGCAGCGAATCCTTCGCGTCGCCGATGATCGGCACGACCTGCTGGCCCGGGAAGCGCTCGCGCAACTCTTCGGTCAGCCGGTACATCGCATATTCGGACAGGTCGAACGCGACCAGCTGCGCCGGCGCGAAGCGCAGGATCTGCCGGCACAGCTCGGAGCCGATCGACCCGCCCGCGCCCGTCACCATCACCACGCGGCCGCGCAGCAGCGCTTCGACGTGCGGCGTGTCGATCGTCACGGCGTCGCGGCCGAGCAGATCCTCCAGATCGATGTTCCGGACTTGCGACAGGAAGCCCTGCCCCGGCATCAGCGCGGTCAGCGACGGCAGCACCATCGCCTTCACGCCGGCGCGCACGCACAGCGTCGCGACCCGGCGCTGCGTCTCGACGGACGCCGACGGAATCGCGATGATCGCGTACTCGACCTTCATCGCGTCGGTCCAATGCTTGAGATCGTTGAACGAGCCCAGCACCTTGTAGCCATAGATCTCGCGGCCCTGCTTGGTGACGTCGTCGTCGAGCAAGCCGACGAGCCGCCATTCACCCGACCGGGACAGCTCGCGCGCGAGGCTCGCGCCGGCCGTGCCGGCGCCGAGCACCAGCACCGGCTTGCCCTGCCCGACGAGCCCGCCGTACAGGTAGAACTCCTTCGTCGCCCGATACAGCGCGCGTGCGCCGCCCATGATCAGGAACAGCATCAGCGGCGACACCAGCAGCACCGAACGCGGAATGATCGGCGACGGCTGGAACATCACGGCGCCGATCATCACGATCACGCCGCCGCAGGCCAGCGCCTTCGAGATGCGCATCAGGTCGGGTAGGCTCGCGAACACCCACAGCCCGCGATACAGGCCGAACAGGAGGAACATGAGTCCGTAGACGGGCAGCACCCATGTCAGCGCGATCAGCGAACCACTCATGAAATCGGGCGGGACGCTGCCGTTGAAGCGGACGATATAGGCAAACAGCCACGCGGCAACGACCGCGAGCAGGTCGAACAGGAAAGCACTCAGTGACTGCCACGATGCTTTGGATCGCAACATCGGCGGGATACCTCAAGAATTGTTTTCGGCGGTCTTCTGAATCCGGCGCCACCGCATGTCGATCGCAAGCCCGATGCATGCGAGAACACCATACCAAGAGACAAACAGCAACCACTGCTGCAGTTCCGGACGGCCCAGAGCCCACAAGGCAACGACTATGCCCGCGAGCATGATGAGGTACCAATAAACGGCGGTGCGTCCATGATCGATGCCGGACCGCACCATCCTTTGATAATAATGCTCGCGGTGCGCTTGCCAGAACTTTTCTCCGCGTAACAAACGTCGCAGGAGTGTTACAGATGCGTCGGCGATGAAGGGCGCGAACACCATCGCGGGAAACCAGATCGGCCAGGCGCCGCGCCGCCAGCCCCAGTAGCCGAGCGCCCCCGCCATGAAGCCGAGCGGAATCGAGCCCGCATCGCCGAGAAACAGCTTCGCCGGGTGGAAATTCAGCAGCAGAAAGCCGAGCGCCGCGCCCGCGATCGCCGCGCCGCCGGCGACCAAGTCCGCGGACGGCTGCGCGCCGGCCAGCGCGGCAGCCGCGTACGCGCCGAAGCCGAACAGCGCCATGCCGCCTGCGAGGCCGTCCGCGCCATCCATGAAGTTGTACAGATTGGTCAGCCAGACCATCGCGAAACCGACGCCAGCGAGGAGCCACCAGGGCGCTGCAGCCGGGTAGACGACGATCAGTGCGACGACGGCCGCCAGGTGCGCGGCGAATCGTACGCGCGCGGGCAGCCCGCGCCGGTCGTCGAGCTGCGACAGCGCGGCCAGCCCCGCAGCCGCGACGGCGATCAGCCACATTTGCGGCGCGAGCCACAGCATCGCGGCGACGCAGACCGGCACGATGCCCCAGCCGCCGACGCGCGGCGTCGGACGCGTATGCATTGAACGGTCGTTCGGAATGTCGGTTGCGAGCCGCCACGCCAACCCGGTGGCGAGCAGCGTGCGCAGGATCGTCGTCGATGCGACGGCGGCGGCCAGCGCCACCGCGGTCGCGGTAAGCCACGTCGTAATCGTCAGATGCATGTTGCCTATTTCTGGGTATCGCGCGAACGATACCATGCGGCGGTTGCTTCGAGTCCTTGCCGGGTCGTATAGGGAGGACGCCAGTCCAGCACCCGCCTGATGCGGCCGGTATCGAGCTGCAGGCTGCCCGTCAGGCGGTCGATCGCGGCACTGCGGCCGGTCAGCCGGCCGAGCGTGCGCAGCGCGCCGGCCGGCACCGGGAACAGCCGCGCCGGCTTGCCGAGCGCGTCGCCGACCATCCGCAGCAGCCCGGCGACCGACGGCGCGTCGTCGTCGGCGACATGAAAGCATTCGCCGGCGGCACGCGGATCGGTTGCGCAACGCAGCAGCGCGTCCGCGAGATTGTCGACGTACACGAGGCTGCGGCGGGCGGTGATGGCGGCGAGCGGCAGCGGCCAGCCGCGCGACACGGCGTCCATCATCCGCAGGAAGTTCGCGCGCACGTCCGGGCCGTAGACGAGCGGCGGACGGACGACCACGACGTCGAGCCCCGCCGACTGGCCGAATTGCGCGAGTTCCCGTTCGGCACGCCACTTCGAGCGCCCATAGGCATCCTGAGGATGGGGTGCGGCGTTTTCCGCGAGCGGCGCGCCTGCATCGCCCTCGCCGACCGCCTTGACGCTGCTCGCGAAGACGATCCGGCGCGCGCCGCGCGTGCGCGCCGCGTCGGCGACACGCAGCGTGCCGGCCACGTTGGTCGCGTCGAACGCGGCATCCGGATCGGGCGCTTCGTCGTGCATCACGTGCACGCGCGCCGCCAGATGGATCACGCAATCGGCCTCGAGGTCGTCGGGCCACGCATCGGCCAGCCCGTCGAAATCGGGCGCATCGTGCACCCATTCGCGCACGCCCGGAATGCATCCGCCCGGCCGGCGCACCAGGCCGGCGACGTCATGCCCCGCCGCGAGCGCGAGCCGGCACACCGCGCGGCCGACGAAGCCGTTCGCGCCGGTCACGACGACGCGGCTCACCACCACCTCCAGCCGAAGCGGTTGTAGAACTTGAAGGCCGATGCCGCGAACATCCGGATGTGCGCGAAGCCCTTGCGAGACGCGCCGCCGCCGTGATGAACCACGCGGACCGACGGGACGTACGCGACCCGGGCGACGTCGTGCGTGCGCAGGCTCAGGTCGTAATCCTCGAAGTACAGGAAGTAGCGCGGATCGAAGCCGCCCAGTTGTTTCAGGACATCGGTGCGGAACAGCATGAAGCAGCCGCTGACGATCGGGGGATCCCAGACGATGTCGCGATCGTTGATGACATCGCGCATTTCGTAGCGGGCGAGGCGGTTCGTGAAAGGCTGCCGGAACCGCGCCGGCAGGAAGCCGCGCACGAGCAGATCGATGATCGACGGGTAGCGGCGGCACAGATACTGCGGCCCGCCGGATTCATCGCCGATCCGGGGGGCGAGCGCGCCTGCATCGGCATGCGAATCGAAGAACTTGCGAGCGGCCACCAGGGCCTGCGCGTCGAGATCGATATCGGGATTCAGGATCAGGTGGAGCGGACGCGTCGACAGGTCGATCGCGAGATTGTGCCCTCGCCCGTAGCCGACATTGCCGTGCCCCGTCAGGACCCGGCATCTGACGCCCTGCGAGTCAAGCCGGGCTGTCACGGCGCTGGCGTCGCCGAGCCCGCCGTTATCGACCAGAAACAGGTCGACCGGACACCCGGGCGACGACGCGCGCAAGCGTGCGCAGGCGGCGCCCAGACTGGTGAGCGTCTGCTCGAGTTGGGCGGCATCGGGACGGTATACGACGATGGAAACCGACAAGCCGTCGGCATCTCGGGATGGCGCGCTTATTACATTCATCCGTGGTTCGACTACGCGCTTGCATGACGAAGCGCCGGTTGGACAGGCTGGCGGAGTGTGGCAGAGCAACAAGTGTTGCGCATATCCGTTGGACCGGGCAAGCATGCTTTCCGTTTGTTACGCGGCGCCAGCGCCGTCATTCTAGCGCCCTCCCGGGAGTCGGTAGCAAAGAAAAAATAGCCGACCCCGATTTTCTGCACAAGATTGAGCAATCAATCGTCCGATAGTAAAGTAGCAGGCGCTTGTGGCCACGTGGATCAGACTTGTACTGGCCGACCGGGATCGGCGCAACCCGCGAATGCGTCAGCCCGATCGACTTCGAACCCCGGCGGCGGCCCGTCGATATCGTGCGCAACATCCACCTGGCGTCACTGACCGCGAAACAGCATGCGTCGCTTCATCGTTTATGCAGCCGTCGGCGCCTCCGGCACGGCAGTTCAGTACGTGATCCTGTTCGTGCTGGTCAACCTGCTGGCGATGCCCGCCCCGATCGCATCGACGGCCGGTGCGATCGCGGGCGCGATCGTCAACTATCTGCTGAACTTCCACCTCACCTTCAGCGGCAACAGCAATCATCGCAGCGCCGCCCCGAAATTCTTCACCACGTCAGTGCTGGGCGTCGCACTGAACTTCGTGCTGATGAGCGTGCTGACGAAACTGCTCGGCGTGTACTACCTCCTCGCCCAGCTCGTCTCGACCGCAATCGTCCTGTGCGTGACGTTTGCCGTGAACGCGTCGTGGTCCTTCAAGGGCAGGCAACCGTGAGATTCGCCGCATCGGCAGGACGGTGCGGCGACGAGTCCGGCGCCTTTGCACATGCCGCAACCGGAATGCCGCCACGAGCGAATCCGCGTCCGGGTCGGTATCCGGATTCAGCATCAGATGCCAGGACCTTGTCGCCTGTCCGATAGCGAGCTTGTGGCCGCGGCCGTATCAGACGTTTCCATGGCCGCCGATGTGGGTGCAACAGATATGCGCGAACGCAATGCGTCGACCAACTGCTCGCGCGACGCGAAGACACCCGCCGCCGCTCCAGGTCAGCGCCTTGGCGCTTGGCGGAAAACGCTGCGACCCCAGGTTGCCGCCTCATTTTTCCTGGATCCTTCGTGCTACTACGCTTGACGACGAATCCGGTCCAGCCCAAAGCGTTCACGCCGGATTGCCGACCCGGGCGAGTCCATGTCGGCGAATGTCGACATGACATCCTCACACCGCGCACCCGCGTGCCGCCGTCACGGCGCCCCATCCAGCATTTCGAAATCGCCGGCGCTGGCGCGCCCCAATTCGCTGCTGATGTCCAAATGTTAAAAGATGTTTGGAATCTTAACATCTGTTGCATTCTGACAACGTTCCGGCAATGATACGTGGCCTCCATCGATGAATCGTCGGCGCAGTTCCAGCGAAATAGAAGCCTGCTGCAGCTTCCAGCAACCGCTCTCGTTTATGGCACCATTCGCAGCCGCTCAGCCTGGGATTCACCGAACTACCTGCATTAGAATACGTCGCGGGCGATGGCCCCCAATTTTCCCAATTGCTCCGCACTGAAGGCGAAAGCTAACTGAAAGCTTGCAGCAAGGCTCATTGCTGCGTTTTTCAGATTCGCGACACCGCGCGACAATAGCCGCACGACACGGGCGAGGAGCCGGGGGGCATCACCGATCCGAATGCAACGACACACATCTTGATGAATCCAAATTCGAAGCACCCGGCATCGCCGCTGGCGATCGGCCGTAGCATTTACCGTAACCGCGGACTGATTCTCCAGATGACCCAACGTGAGGTCGTCGGGCGCTATCGCGGATCGGCAATGGGTCTTGCGTGGTCGTTCTTCAATCCGGTATTGATGCTGGTCGTCTATACGTTCTTCTTCTCGGTCATATTCAAGTCGCGCTGGGGCACCATGAACGACGACAAGGCGAGCTTCGCAATCGTCCTCTTCGTCGGCCTGATCCTGCACAGCCTGCTTGCGGAGTGCATCAACCGCGCGCCGACGCTGATCCTTGCGAATGTCAACTATGTCAAGAAGGTCATCTTCCCGCTTGAAATATTGCCAGTGGTAGCGCTCGCCTCGGCACTGTTCCATAGTGCGATCAGCCTGCTTGTCCTGATCATCGCCGAATGCATCCTTCTCCACACCCTGCCCTGGACCGCCATCCTGTTCCCCGTCGTGCTGCTGCCGCTGATCGTCGGCTCGCTGGGTCTTGCATGGTTTCTATCGGCTTTCGGCGTCTACGTTCGGGATATTTCGCAGATTACCGGCGTCATCACGTCGGTGCTGATGTTCCTGTCGCCGGTCTTCTATCCCGTATCGAACCTGCCACCGCAGTACCGATCCTGGATCGAACTCAATCCGCTTACGTTCATCATCGAAGAGGGGCGCAACACACTGATCTTCGGACACACCCCGGACTGGACAAACTGGCTGATCTGCATGATCGCGTCCCTCCTTCTCGCGTGGTTCGGATTCTGGTGGTTCCAGCGAACCCGAAAGGGTTTCGCGGACGTACTCTAATGCACGCCACCGCCTTCACTTGCTGCCCTTCATCAGCCGCAGCTGCCGCGCGCGCCGGCACAGCGCTGACCGAACGGATCATCACGCGATAAAGCCATCACCGGAGATATTTTTCACATGTCGACGCAGCCCCAAATCGTCCCAACGATACTATGCGGCGGCGCAGGCTCCCGCCTGTGGCCCGTATCCCGCGAATCTCACCCGAAGCCGTTCATCCGTCTCGAAGACGGAGAAAGCCTTCTGCAAAAGGCGTTCAAGCGCGGTGCCCAGCTGCCCGGCGTCACCGAAATACTGACCGTCACGAACCGCGAGCTTTATTTCAAGACGAGCGACGAATTTCGCCCGGTCAATACCGGACAGCTGCCGACGTCATTCGTACTCGAACCGTTCGGGCGCAATACGGCCGTCGCAGTAGCCGCCGCCGCGCTGCACGTTGCCGCCACGCTGGATGAGAACGCCGTCCTGCTGGTGCTGCCCGCCGACCACCTCGTCACGAACGAAGCCGCCTTCGGGGCCGCCGTCCAGGAGGCAGCCGCCCTGGCGCTCAAGGGCGCGCTGGTCACCTTCGGCATCACGCCGACGTTTGCGGAAACCGCATACGGATATATCGAAGCGGACGGCACGGCGGTCAAGCGATTCGTCGAAAAGCCCACGGCAGAAGTCGCGAAACAATACGTCGAATCAGGGTCGTTCCTGTGGAATTCCGGCATGTTCTGCTTTACGGCGGCATGCCTGCTGGCAGAAATGACGAAGCATTGCCCCGATGTCCTCGAGTCAACGCGCGCGTGCATCGATCAGTCTCGCAAATCGTCAGGCGCCGGTGTTTCGCTGGTCGAACTGAACGGCGACATGCTGAACCGTGCACCCGACATCTCGATCGACTACGCGTTGATGGAACGCTCCGACAACGTTTCGGTGGTGCGCTGCGATATCGGCTGGAGCGACATCGGCTCATGGAACGCACTCGGCGATCTATCCAAGCCGGACAATCGGGGAAATCGCGTGGAAGGCGAAGCGCTGCTTCACGATGTCAGCAACTGCTACATCCGCAGCGACAGCCGGCTGGTCGGCGCAGTCGGTGTCAAGGACCTGCTGGTCATCGATACGCCGGACGCGCTGCTCATTGCCGACCGCAACCGGGCACAGGATGTCCGGCACGTCTATGCCACGCTCAAGTCGCAAGGCCACGAAGCCTTTCGGGTTCATCGAACCGTCAGCCGGCCGTGGGGCAACTACACCGTTCTCGAAGAAAGTACGCGCTTCAAGATCAAGCGCATCGAGGTCAAGCCGGGCGCAAGTCTCAGCCTGCAATTGCATCATCATCGCAGCGAGCACTGGATCGTCGTTAGCGGCATGGCCTTCGTTGTCAATGACGACATGGAGTTCTTCCTTCGCACGAACGAATCGACTTATATCCCGGCCGGGCACAAGCACCGCCTGACCAACCCGGGGGTCGTCGACCTCGTCATGATCGAAGTCCAGAGCGGCGACTATCTTGGCGAGGACGACATCGTCCGCTTCGACGACAACTACGGTCGAAGCTAGGCCCCTCGCCTTCGCGCAACGCCGGTTGCGGTCGCTGCCATTCCGGATGCGCGGCGACAGCAACCGCCTTGATCAACACATCCCCCACATCATGACCAATGCAAGCTTTCGCGGCCGCATGAAAAGCAGGATCAAGGCCCGCCTGCTCGCGTCGTCGACGTACTATTTTCTAGCCGCGCTCAAGTACTACATAGCCAACAACTTCATTGCGCGACTGCCGATCGAAAGAGTCCGCAACGTCTATTACCGGAGAGTGCTGGGCGTCGCGATCGGCCAGAAGACGCACGTCAGCATGCGCCAGTTTTTCACCGGGTATCACACCCGATGCAACGTGCGCATAGGCAACAACTGCGTGCTCAATCGCGAGATCTACCTGGATGGCCGCACCGGCATCGAGATCGGCAACAATGTGAATGTCTCGTTCCAATGCTGCCTACTGAGCCTGCATCACGATCACAATCATCCGGGATTCGCGTCGGTTGGCGGTGTCGTGACCATCCACGATCATGCATGGCTGGGCGCACGCGCCATCATCCTGCCAGGCGTGACGATCGGCAAAGGCGCCGTCGTCGCGGCCGGCGCGGTCGTCACGAAGGACGTCCCTGAATTCACCGTGGTCGGCGGTGTGCCGGCAAAAGTCATCGGCCAGCGCAACCCCGACATTGCATACCTGACAGACTTTTCACCCTTCTTCGACACCGACGTGTTTGACGAATCCCGTGGCTAACATGCAGAAAAAGAATATTCTCGTTTTTACGCTGTCACCGCCGCTTCCTGCCAGCGCCGGCGGCCCGATCTACGTGATGAATACGCTCGCACCGCTGGTCGACGAGTATGACTTCCATCTGTTCACCATCGGTGGAGAAGAAGAGAAGAAGAAGATCGAAGCGAATCGTTCGCTGTATGAACGTCATTTCAAGTCGGTCCATGTGGAGCCGCGGGCTACCATGCCCGCCGACAAGGGTACGCTGGGGCGCGTGCTGCATTCGCTCGTCCACTGCTTCCAGGGCCTTCCGTTCATGGATGCGAGCTATTTCAGCCCTGCCGCGATTCGAAGCGCCCGCCGGATCATCAAGGAAAAGAAGATCGACCTGCTCGAGGTGCATAGCAGCCACCTCGCGTTCTTTCGCAAGTTCTTCCCCGCGTTGCCGGCAGTCATGGTCAGCCACAACATCGAGTCCGATCTCTTTCCGTTCTGGATTCCCGGGCATCTGACAGGCTGGCAAAAAGCAGCGGTCATGCGCATTGCGGAGATTAGCCGCCGCAATGCCCAGCGTGTCGAGATCGACAACGTCTGGCGTTTCGACGCAATGACCTTCATTTCGCGCGAAGACATGGATCGCGTGAAGGCGCCCGTGGAAAAGCACTATTTGCCGCTGTGCTTTCCGGTCAAGGACGTCGACTACCAGAAGAAACCGGCCAACGAACTCAATTTGCTCTGGATGGGCGGCTTCTGGTGGTATCCGAATGCGGAAGGTGTTGCATGGTTCATTCGCGACATTCTCCCGCTCGTGCGGGACAAGCTCGAAATGCATAACATCAAGCTGCATTTCACCGGGGGCAATCCTCCGGAAGACCTGAAGGCACTCCACGACGGTCGACATATCTTTGTTCACGGTTTCGTTCCGTCGCTCGTTCCGATCCTGGCTGACGCACACCTGCTGTTCGTCCCCCTGCTTTCCGGCGGCGGCGTGCGGGTCAAGATCCTCGAAGCGATGAGCAATGGCATTCCGGTTCTCAGCACGGCCAAGGGCTGCGAGGGACTGGGAGCGGTCAATCGTCGAGATATCGTCATTTGCGATAGCGCGACCGAATTTGCCGATGCAATCATCGAACTGGCCCAGAATCACGAGATGCTTGCGGCACTGTCCGCGAATGCCCGCCAGCTCCTCAAGGAAAAGTATGATCTCGACGCATGCGTGCGCACCAAGCGCGATCTCTACAACAGGCTGATGCAATCGCGGTAATCGAACGAATGCTGACAGTACGCGACCACCGAAGCGAGCACGAGGCAAGTACGCATCCGCCCCTTGAGTCTCAAGTGCGACGGTTGCATTTCCGCCCGCACTGAACACCCGAAAGCTAACTCGCTCCCTTCTTATGCAAATTCGCAACCCTGAACCTACGACCGAAATGGATCAGCTGCTCGTCGCCGTCGAGCATCTTTCCAAGTGCTTCCGCATTTACGACAAGCCGGCGGACCGGTTGCGGCATTCGCTCGCGACGCGCATCAAGATTCCGGGGCGGCGGCCCCGGCAATACGGCCGTGATTTCTGGGCCCTGCACGACGTCTCGTTTCCCGTCAGACGCGGCGAAACGATCGGAATCATCGGCAGAAACGGTTCCGGCAAATCGACGTTACTGCAGATCATTGCGGGCACGCTCACGCCGAGCGACGGCTCGGTCACGGTCAACGGCCGCATTTCAGCGCTGCTGGAACTCGGCGCCGGCTTCAATCCGGAATTCAGTGGCCGCGAGAATGTGATGCTGTCGGCACGGATCATGGGCATCTCGTCGGACGAAATTCGCGCCCGCTTTGCCGAGATCGAGGCGTTCGCCGACATCGGCGAGTTTATCGACCAGCCCGTCAAGACCTACTCGTCGGGCATGTATGTTCGGCTCGCATTCGCGGTGGCGATTCACGTCTCTCCCGACATCCTGGTGGTCGATGAGGCACTTGCCGTCGGCGATACCGCGTTTCAGACCAAATGCCTGACGCGGATACGAAAGATGCAAAAGGAAGGCGTCACGATCCTGCTGGTGACGCACTCCACGAACACGCTCGTCGAATACTGCGACCGCGCCATTTACCTGAAGCGTGGCCGGTTGGTGAAGGATGGACCGTGCCGTGACGTGGTCAAGCTCTATGCGAACGACCTGGTTGACGATGAAGGCGGGAGCGCGATCGATATCGAAGTGCCGAACGACCGTACGGATGCCGAATCGGCCGATGGCCCGGCAGCGAGCGAAGCCAAGACGGTCATCTCCGACAGGACCTCGATCCTCGACGTGAAGATCGTGGATGTGGGCGGCAAGGAGCGTACGACTTTCTCGTTCGCCGAGGAATTCCGCGTAACCGTGTCGATCCGCGTGTCCCAGCCGAACCCGAAGCCTTGCTTCGGACTTCAGATCAAGAGCATTGACGACATCGTGCTGTGGAGCGCAACCACCCAGCACATGAACATCGCCTTGCAGCCGCTCTCCGCCGGGACGTATCAGTTTACCTGGACGATGCGGGCAAACTTCTCGGGCAACCGCTACGTGCTGGCGGTCGGCGTGGGTGATATCGCCACCGGCGAATACAAGCGGCACGCGCGGCTGCCCTACGGCGGCCACATTGACGTGCTGCCAGAAGACAACAGCGGCTCCGGGTGGCTCGCACCGAGTCCGGAATTTGCGTTCGAATGATGATCGAGGAATCCACAATGCAGCCACGTCGCATCAAGGTCGTAGCTGTCGGCTATTACGGTGCGCCCAATGTCGGTGATGAACTGTTGCTGGGTCTTCTCGCGCGCGCGGTCCGGGAACGCGGCGGAGAGCTCGCCGCATTGAGCATCAACCCCGACTATACGCGGCTCGCCCATGGCATAGAGGCAATCGACTATTTCAATCTCGGTGCCGTCGGCCGGGCATTGTCCGATGCCGATCTGCTCGTATTTGGCGGCGGCGGCATCTTTCAGGATCATCATCCGTTTCACGTCGAGGCGCTTTACGACCCGACCCAGAACGATATCGCAGCCTATGCGCGCATTTTCTACATGGCCCGGCAGTTTGGTGTTCGCACGGTCATCTGGGCGCACGGGGTCGGACCGCTGACCAATCCGGCAGCGAAGGACGTCACATGCGACGTCTTCACGCACGTCGACCACGTTTCGGTCCGCGATTCGGATTCGAAGGCGTTGCTGCGTGAAATCGGCGTGCACCGGGAGATACCCGTCGGCGCCGATCCGGGCTGGGCATTTGTCGCCCCCCCGCACCCGGCAATCGATATCTCCGGCAAGCTGGCTCCGCTAGGAGCGAAAAAAAAGCTGGCGGTCATCGTCCGGTCGTGGGAATTCAATCGAAACTGGGAAACAAAGCTTGTTGCCGCGCTGAATGAAGCGCTCGACGAAAGCTGGTCGATCGTGTGGCTCGGATTCCAATGGGATGCCGGCGACCAAGGCCGCTTTACGGACCGCACGTTCCTGGAGCATCTCCAGCAAGCGGTGGAGCCCCGTATCGAAAGCGTCATCATCGACCAGGTCACGCCGGACGAGGTCTTCGCGATCCTCGGTGAGTGCAACGCCGCGTTCTCGATGCGACTGCACGGAAGCATTCTGGCGCTTGGACAGTCGCTCCCGATTGCGGCGCTCGAATATGATGCCAAGATGGCGCATGCGCACGAGATGGCAGGACTTCCGACGTCGCTGCGCCTCCAGCTGGACGACGATGCGGCTCAATTCGCTGCCACGCTGCGCCGGTTGACAGACCCGGACGGTGCACCGTGGACGATCGCACCGGAGACGCTCGCTTCGCTGAACGCTTCGGTCGGCGTACATTCGACCGTCCTGGACGAGGCCTTCGCGGCCGCCCGCTCCGCGCCAGGCGAAACGCCGCGCCACTGGCGCGGCCAGAAGCTGGACTGGATGAGCACGTGGCTTGAGCAACTCATCTGGCAAAAGGACGGCGCAGCGCGCCTGAGCGGGAAGGCGCTCGACTTGCTGCATTTCCGCGACGCACAACTTGCCCAGAAGGAAGCACGGATCATCGAGCTCGAAACCGAGCATGCGAAGGCGCTGGACTTGCTGCATTTCCGCGACGCACAGCTTGCGCAGAAGGAGGCGCAGGTCACCGAGCTCGAAGGCGTGCTTGGACACGCGAACCAGACACTGGCCGAAGCGCAGGAGCATGCCGCGCGAATGATGGCGCTCGAGAGTGCTGCCATCAGAGCCGCGGAGGAGCAAGCTGGTAAAATTTCCAGCCTCGAGACTGCGATCCGGCAACTTGAGCAGAGTCGCTCCGAGTTCGAAGCGGCCATGCATCAGGCCACGAATGATCGCGATCGCATCGAACAGATGTGGCTGGAACTGCTCGCGAGACATCCACGCCTGTTTGCCCTGTTCAAGGTTCGTCTTCGAGGAGAATCGAGCGAGGCTGCAACCACAACCCAATCTACGTCGGGACCCGTTATGCTTTTCCGCCGGTATATGTCTGCCCCCCTCACCTACATGGGCCGTGCCGCCTATATTCTGCGCAACGGCGGCGTGCGCGCGCTAATGTCTGCTGCGCGACGCCATTACCGCAATCAGCAGGCACAGCAACAGATCCAGCAGGCCATCGTTGAGGTTGCGACGGGCACCTCGACGATCGAAGACCGGCGTATCTGGTTCCGCGCGGCGGCCAAGCTGCAGCAAGCCGAAATTGTCGTGATCGCGGCTCACCCGTATGACTGGGCAGGTGCGGGCCACCGCTACGCCCAGCTGACCACGACAGCGCTCGGTGCCGGTCATCGCGTGGTCTATCTGGTCGCGGCGGCGGATACGCGCACGTCGACCGAGCCACCGGCCCCCCTCAAGTCCGGCATTCCGGGCTTGATTCACGAGCACATCGACACGGCGAAGATCGAGGACATTTTCAGCCAGGTGTCGGAAAGCGCGATATTGATCTTGGGCGTGCCCGACGAGCGCGCGATGCCCTTCTTCAAGTTCGCACGCAATCGCGGGCTCGAGACGATACTCGACATCTCGCAAGATTGGAGCCACGATGGCCAGGCGCAACGCGTCCTCGAGACCCTCGCCCTTGAGACTGACCGGTGCACCGTCGGCATGCCGGCGCTCGCCGCGACCCTGCCGCAGCCAGCCCGGGAGAAGGTCGAGCAGTTGCCTGGTGCAGCCGTTCACACGATCTTCGACGCCTACAAGCAATACAATCGCCCCGGCGACCTCCCGTCCAAACGCCAGAGCCTTGCACTGTTCTACTCGGTCGACGGCCTGAACGCCGTCGACTACCAGTGGCTCAAGGAAACCGCCGAGCACAACAGCAACGTCACGTTCTGCGTGATCTCCGAAGGGCAGTTGACGCCGGGCCTGCCGGATAACGTCGTCATGCTCGGAATGCGGCACGCGACCGAAGTGCCTGCCTATATCGCCCACGTCGATTTCATGTTCTTCCCGTTGACCGCGCGCGCGCTGAGCCACGCGGACTCCACGGCGGGCATCTATGCGGCGCTCCATCAGCGCAAGCCGGTCGTATGTTCGATGGACCTCGGCGTGACGGCGTCCGCGCTCCTGCACGTGTGCACGGACGTTCAAGCGTTCTCGGAGCAATGTGCCGCGCTTGCTGCAGCAGAATCCGCTGTGCAGATCGATGACGCCTTCATCGCGGGCAACAGCTGGCTCAGCAGGGTGGAACAACTGTGCCCGCCGCCTCCCCGGCACGACGTCAGCGTGATCATCCTGATTCACAACAACGCAGGCATCATCGCTCGCTGCTTGCAGACGTTGCTTCAGCATTGCTCGCAGTATGTGTCGGAGATCATCGTCGTCGACAACGCAAGCTCCGATGGAGGCGCAGAACTCGTCGAACGGGAATTCCCCAATGTAAAGCTGGTTCGCAACCCGGAGAACGGCTGCTCGTCAGGACGCAATCTCGGCGTTCAGCACAGCACGGGCAAGTACGTCGCGTTCTTCGACAGCGATCAATGGTTCGTGGGATCGTCGGGTTTCGACGAAGCCCTGCACGTGCTGGAGAACGACGCGAGCGTCGGCGTCATCGGGTGGAACGCAGGTTGGTTCGACGCCACTCGCACCGATCTCGGCGGCATGATTGCCGACTATTGCCCGAATCGGGCGATGAACGCGGCGGCAATTCGTGACGGTTATCGCGCCGACATCGGCTTCCTGGGCACGAGCGGTCTTTTCATGCGTCGGCGCACGTTTGATTCCACGCAAGGATTCGATACGTTCTACGACCCGACCTGCTTTGAAGATACGGATCTGTGCTTCCAGGTCAAGGCATTGGGCATGAAGGTGACTTACCGCGATTTGTCGGGTATCCGCCATCAACCCCACCAGACGACCGGTGCCAACAGCGGTAGCGAAGCGTATCGCAAGCTTTTCCTTCGGAACGCGAACTATTTCAAGGAGAAGTGGCGCGACTACCCGCATTTCTATCTGGACTATATGGATTGATTCACAGCGACAGCATGTCTAGAACCATATTGTGCGTCGTGGGCACGCGACCGGAGGCCATCAAGATGGCTCCGGTCATCCTCCGGTTGCAAGCGGAACCTGCGTTCAAGGTACGCGTGCTCGCGACTGCTCAACACCGCGATCTGCTCGACCAGATTCTCACCTGCTTCGATATCAAACCGGATATCGATCTCGACATCATGCTCCCGAATCAGTCGCTTGCGAGCCTGACGTCCCGTCTGCTCGACAAGATCGACGCGGTGCTCGCAGATACGCGCCCCGATCTGGTGCTCGCACAGGGTGATACGACGACCGTCATGACCACGGCACTGGCGAGCTTCTACCGGCATATACCGTTTGGGCATATCGAGGCCGGCTTGCGCACGCGCGACCTCCGCAATCCTTTTCCCGAAGAGATGAACCGCATCGTCGCGGGGCGGCTCGCGACCATGCATTTCGCGCCGACCGCGAGTTCGCGCGACAATCTCTTGCTTGAGCATATCGCTGAAGATCGTATCTGGGTAACCGGAAACACCGTCATCGACGCACTTCATGCCGTCGTCCGGACGCATCCGTCTTGCGGCATGGAACTTGACGATACGAAGCGGCTGATTCTGGTCACTGCGCACCGGCGGGAGAATTTTGGCGCCCCGCTCGAACGCATCTGTCGCGCCATTCGCCAGATTGTCGATGCGAATGACGACATCGAGGTGCTGTTCCCCGTGCATCCCAATCCGCACGTCCAGCGTACGACACGTGAACTTCTGTCGAACCATCCACGCATCCGGCTCTGCCCGCCTCTTGACTATGTGCCGTTCGTCGCCGCGATGCAGCGGTCGTACCTCATCCTCAGCGACTCGGGCGGTGTTCAGGAGGAAGCGCCAGCTCTGGGCAAACCCGTCCTGGTCTTGCGTGAAGAAACCGAGCGCCCGGAAGCCGTCGATGCCGGTGTCGTCAAGCTCGTCGGCACCCAGACCGCGTCGATCGTCAATGCGGTCCAGCTGATGCTCGACGACGCTCACGAATACGGCAAGGTTGCGCGTGGCGTCTCACCCTACGGCGACGGAAAAGCGGCACAGCGCATTTTCGACGTAATCCGGGAACAACTCGCGTGATCGAACAACTCGTTTACCTGTCGCCTGTGCCATGGAGCAGCTTCGCGCAGCGCCCTCACAAGTTCGTCGAGTGGTTTCATCTGGAGACCAACGGCCGCGTGCTCTGGATCGACCCCTATCCGACACGCCTGCCCGTGCTTCGAGACTTTCGCCGTCCGTCCGGTGAAAGCAAGTCTGACGCGCATACCCCGGCGCCCCCATGGCTCGACGTCGTTCGCATTCACAGCGTGCCGCTGGAGCCGTTGCCCTTCGGCACCGTCATCAATCGATTCGGCTGGCGCGACGTGATGCGGCGCGTCGCGCAACTCTGTGCGGAGCGCCGCACGCTTCTCGCGATCGGAAAGCCGTCCGCGCTCGCGCTCGACTTGCTGCGGACGGCACATCCCGCCCGGACGCTATACGACAGAATGGACGACTTCCCGTCGTTCTACAAAGGGATATCGCGTTCGGCGATGGAACGCACGGAACTGGCCATCGCGCGCAAAGTCCATTCCGTTTTCGTATCGTCTTCCGGCTTGCGCGCCAGCTGGAGCGGTACACGCCCCGACGCCGTATTGGTTCAGAACGGACTCGATCCAGCCGCGCTTCCGCCGTCACACAAAACGACGGCGGATCACGACGGGCCACATGTGCTGGGCTATCTCGGCACGATGGGGGCGTGGTTCGATTGGCGGTGGCTCGTAGCACTCGCGCAAGGCCGCCCCGCAGACACCATCCGGCTGATCGGGCCACTGTTCCACCCTCCGCAAATGCCCCTGCCTGCGAATGTCCAGGTACTTCCACCGCTGAAGCACGCCGCGGCGCTCGTTGCAATGTCGGAATTCGATGTCGGCCTGATTCCGTTCGTTCGTAACCAGCTTACGGACGGTGTCGATCCCATCAAGTTTTACGAGTACAGAGCGCTTGGATTGCCAGTCATCTCGACCGCCTTCGGTGAAATGGCGATGCGGGGCAGTGAACCCGGCACGTTCCTGTCGAATGGCAGTGAAGACCTGCCTGCGACCGTTGCCAAGGCACTTGAATATCGGATGACGAGCGACGAGGTATCGCGGTTCCGCAGCGCGAACAGCTGGGCCGCGCGCTTTGCGGCAACAGGCATTCTCAGCTAGTGCGCCGCTATCGGCAGACCCGCGCGCGGGAATGCGACATCAACAAAACGAGGGATCCGGTAACCGGATCCCGATATGCGTTGCGGTCCGAACCGCAGCGATGTGCATCGATGCGCGCGCCGCCGCCACTCGGAACCGGTCACGCTTGCGAACACCGCGGTTGTGCCGCAACGACGTACGCCGGTGCCCGATTCAGTCGGCCATGCAGAGCCGCAGCGCGTCTTCCCAATCCGGCAGATGAAGGCCGAATGTCTCAGTGAGCTTGCGATGGGACATGCGCGAATTTGCGGGGCGTTTGGCAGGCAGCGGATACTCGCTCGTCGAAATCGGCACCACCTTGGGAGCGAGGTCGCCCATGGCGATGTCGAGAATCGCGTTGGCAAAGCCGTACCAGGACGTCTCACCCGCCGCACTCAGGTGATATTCGCCCGAACGCGCCTGCCACCACGCCTGACTGCGAGCCGCAAGTCCCTGGGAGACGATATGGGCGGTCGCGGCCGCGATCGTTTTCGACCACGTCGGCGCACCGATCTGGTCGGCGACCACGCGCAATTCAGGCCGCGCCGCGCCCAGCTTGAGCATCGTCAGCAGAAAATTCCCGCCACGCTTTCCGTATACCCAGCTGGTCCGCAAGGTCAGGTACGCGCACCCCGACTTTGCGATCGCATGCTCACCCTCGAGCTTGGTGCGCCCGTACACATTCTGCGGATTGGTCGCGTCGGTCTCGACATACGCGCCCGCTTTCGTGCCGTCGAACACGTAATCGGTCGAATAGTGAATCAGCACCGCGCTGCAGCGTGCCGCCTCTTCTGCCAAGACCCGTGGTGCGTCGACGTTCAGACGCGTCGCCGCATCGACGTCGGTCTCGGCTTTGTCCACGGACGTATAAGCCGCCGGATTCACAATGATATCCGGCTGTAGCTCTCGTACGACGGTACGGATACGGTCGAGATCAGACAGGTCGAGCATTGCTCGATCGCACGCCACCACGCGACCCAGCCCCTGCAGCGTGCGCAGCAGCTCGAAACCGACCTGCCCGTTCACGCCGGTCACGAGGATCGTCGGTTCAGCACTCACATTCACCTCACGCATAGACTTCGGCTTCACGCAAGCGCTTGCCGGCCGCATCCTTCGCCGCGAGCAGCGGCTCGAAATCGATCGGCCACTCGATGCCGATTTCCGGATCGTTCCACAAGATGCTGCGTTCGAATTCCGGGAACCAGTAATCGGTCGTCTTGTAGAGGAATTGCGCGGCTTCGGACAGCACGACGAATCCGTGCGCGAAGCCGGGCGGAACCCATAATTGCCGGTGATTTTCGTCCGACAGAACAACGCCGACCCACTTGCCGAAATTCGGCGATTGCTTGCGGATGTCGACGGCGACGTCGAACACTTCGCCTTCGACGACACGGACGAGCTTGCCCTGCGCGTGCTCGATCTGATAGTGCAGCCCGCGCAGCACGCCCTTCGATGACCGAGAGTGATTGTCCTGCACGAATTCGATGCCCGGTTCGACCAGCTCCGCGAATTCGCGTGCATTGAAACTCTCGTAGAAGAACCCGCGCGCGTCGCCGAACACCTGTGGCTCGACGATCTTGACTTCGGGCAACGCCGTTGCCGTTACTTTGACGACCATGCCACTCGATCCATGAGAAGGTTCTTGAGGTACTGCCCGTACGCGTTCTTCGCAAGCGGCTGCGCAAGCTTCAGCACTTGTTCCGCGTCAATCCAGCGCCGTCGATAGGCGATTTCTTCCGGACACGCGACCATCAGCCCCTGCCGCTTCTGCAGCGTCGCGATGAAGCTCGCCGCTTCGATCAGCGAATCGTGCGTGCCGGTATCGAGCCATGCATAACCGCGCCCCATGATCTCGACATTGAGTGCGCCGTCGGCCAGGTACCGCGAGTTGACGTCGGTGATTTCCAGCTCGCCGCGCGGCGACGGCTTGATGTCGGCCGCGATGTCGCACACGCGGTTGTCGTAGAAATAGAGGCCCGTGACCGCGTAGTTCGAACGCGGCTTCGCGGGCTTCTCCTCGATCGACAGTGCGCGGAACGACTGGTCGAACTCGACGACGCCATAGCGCTCGGGGTCGTGCACGTGGTACGCAAACACCGTCGCGCCGGCTTCCTGCGCATGCGCACGCTCGAGCTGCTTCGCGAGGTCGTGCCCGTAGAAGATGTTGTCGCCGAGGATCAGCGCCGACGGATCGTTGCCGACAAATTCCCTGCCGATGATGAACGCCTGCGCGAGCCCGTCGGGCGACGGCTGCACCGCATACTGGATGTTCATCCCCCACTGGCTGCCGTCGCCGAGCATCGATTCGAAGCGCGGCGTGTCCTGCGGCGTCGAGATGATCAGCACGTCGCGGATGCCCGCCACCATCAGCGTCGACAGCGGGTAGTAGATCATCGGCTTGTCGTACACGGGCAGCAGCTGCTTCGATACGACGTGCGTGATCGGGTAGAGGCGCGTGCCGGAACCGCCTGCCAGAATGATGCCTTTGCGTGCCATCGCTCGAGTCCTCAAGTGCGTTCCGCGTAGTTCGTCTCGACCCACTTTCTGTATTCGCCCGACGCCACCTCATCGACCCACTGCTGGTTGTCGAGATACCAGTTGACCGTCTTCGCGAGCCCCGTCTCGAAGGTTTCCGCGGGCTTCCAGCCGAGTTCGCGCTCCAGCTTGCGCGCGTCGATCGCATAGCGGCGATCGTGGCCCGGACGATCCTTCACATAAGTGATCTGATCGCGGTACGAGCCTTCCGCCTTGGGTCGCGCCTTGTCGAGGAGATCGCACAACGTGTGCACGACGTCGAGATTCTTCTTCTCGTTCCAGCCGCCGACGTTGTACGTCTCGCCCGGCACGCCGCGCGCGAGCACTTCGCGGATCGCGCTGCAGTGATCGCCGACGTACAGCCAGTCGCGCACGTTCTGGCCGTCGCCGTAAACCGGCAGCGGCTTGCCGGCGAGCGCATTCGCGATCATCAGCGGAATCAGCTTCTCGGGGAACTGGTACGGCCCGTAGTTGTTCGAACAGTTCGTGGTGAGCGTGGGTAGGCCGTACGTATGGTGATAGGCACGTACCAGGTGGTCAGAGCCGGCCTTCGTCGCCGAATACGGGCTGTTCGGCGCGTATGGCGTGGTTTCGGAGAACTGCGGATCGGTGGCGGACAGCGAGCCGAACACTTCATCGGTCGACACGTGCAGGAAGCGGAACGCGGCCTTGTCGGCGTCGTTCAGGCCGCTCCAGTAGCTGCGCGCCGCCTCGAGCAGCGTGAAGGTGCCGACGACGTTGGTCTGCACGAAATCGGCCGGGCCGTGGATCGAACGGTCGACGTGGCTTTCGGCCGCAAAGTGCAGCACTGCGCGCGGCTTGTGCTCGGCGAACAGTGCATCGAGTGCCGCGCGATCGCAGATGTCGACGCGCGCGAACACATGCTTGGGATTCCCTTCCAGCGTCTGCAGTGTGCGGAGGTTGCCTGCGTAGGTCAGCTTGTCGACGTTGAGTACCGCCTCGTCGGATTGACCCAGCCAGTCGAGCACAAAATTGGCCCCGATAAAACCTGCACCGCCGGTCACCAGAATCATGAAGCTCCCTCTAGTAAAGTGCGGCAAGCACCGGCCGGCGCTTGCCGCATCGAATATCCACGTGGCAATGTCGGACCACATCAGGCCCGGAATTCTAACCGGTCGCCATGACTGCCAAAGTCGTGAAATGTTAATTTTGGGGGAAATGCCAATTATAGGGAGCTGCCATGCGCAAAAGCCATGCCGCTAACAACTTGAAACTGCGCCGCGCACCCGCCCGACCGGGAAAAATATGCATCAAATCAACGCATTAAGCAGAATTGCCCGTTGCACCCTTCCAAGTTTGCCGATCGCCCCGCTCCACCAGGATTTGTAACAACCCGACCCTCATGACACATCCCCCCATTGCCATTGGCGACATCCAAGGCTGTCATTCCGCTTTCCAGTCCCTTACCGACAAGCTTGCCATGCCGGCCGACACGCCGCTCTGGGTCGCCGGCGACATCGTCAACCGCGGCCCTGCATCGCTCGCCGCGCTGCGCGCGCTCGTCGAACTCGGCCCGCGCGCGTCCGTCGTGCTCGGCAACCACGATCTCCATCTGCTCTCCGTCTCGGCCGGCATCCGCACCGAGCGCCCCGGCGACACGATCGGCGAAATCCTCGACGCGCCGGACGCCGAAGCGTTGCTCGACTGGGTGCGGCACCGTCCGTTCGCGCACTTCGAGCACGGGATGCTGCTCGTCCATGCCGGCGTGCTGCCGCAATGGGACGTGACGCTCGCGCTGGAGCTCGCGGACGAGCTGCAGCGCGCGCTGCGCGCGCCCGACTGGCGCGAAACCCTTTCGCACCTGTACGGCAACGAGCCGAACCAGTGGCATCCGAACCTGAAGAAGCGCGACCGGATGCGGGTCGCGTTCAACGCGTTCACGCGCATCCGCTTCTGCACGCCGGACGGCGCGATGGAATTCCGCACGAACGGCGGCCCCGACAACGCGCCGCGCGGCTACCTGCCGTGGTTCGACGTACCGGGCCGCCGCAGCGCGGACGTGACGGTCGTGTTCGGGCACTGGGCCGCGCTCGGCCTGATGCTGCGCGACAACGTTGTCGCGCTCGATTCGGGATGCGTGTGGGGGAACCAGCTATCGGCCGTGCGACTGACGGCCGACCCGGCCCAGCGCACGGTCACGCAGGTGCAGTGCGAAGCTTGCCGCACGCCGGGGGAGTAAGAGAGCAAGCGCGAGAACTCGACGGCTGCATGGCCGGCACTCGTGCATGCAAGCCGCACTGCCGGCGCGCGCTCATGCGGCCCGCCGGCCCGCGCGCGCCCTAGCCTTCGCGACCGGGCACCGGGTGGTCGGCCGCGCCGTCTGCCGGCGTGCCGACTTCCGTCGCCGGATAGGCATCCTTCGCCAGCTGCGCGAGCGCAGCGGCCGACGGCCGGCCGACGTTCGCCTGCATCGTCGCGAGCGCCGCCGCAATCGCATCGCGTGCGGCCGCCGAAGTCACGCGCCGGTCGCCGCCCGGCTCGATCGGATCGCACACGTACAGGTGCGCGACGAACGGCCCGCCGCTCAGCACCATCTCGAGCGACTTGCCGAGCGACAGTTCGCCGATGTACGCGGGCGCGACCGACTGCCGGCCCTGCGCGTCCTCGTACATCAGGCAAACGGGCTGCACCGCGCAGCCGGCGGACACCGCGGCCTGGAACAGGTTCGCGTGGAACGGCAGCAACTCCTGGCCGTCGGACGTCGTCCCTTCCGGAAACACGCACATCAGCCCGCCGTTGCGCAGGCGGTCGGCCATCTCGTGCATGATCCGCATCGCCTCGGTGCGCTTCTCGCGCTGCAGGAACACGGTATCGAGCTTCTCGGCGAGCCAGCCGACGATCGGCCACTGGCGCACTTCCGCCTTCGACACGAACGGCGTCGGCCGCCACGCGTTGATCGTGTAGATGTCGAGCCACGACACGTGGTTGCCGACGACGAGCGCGCTCGCGTCGAGCCGCGCGCCGCCGTTGTGCACGACGAGCCGCATCCCGCAGATCCGCAGCAGCTTGACCGACCAGCGCCGCGTGATCTCGGCGCGGCGCTGCGGCGACACGCGCGGAAAGCGCAGCGCGACGATCGTCATGCCGCGCAGCAGGTGAAAGACGAGACGCAGCTTGCGAAGGGCTGTCATGGCGCGGGTCCGGCGTCGTCAGTTGCGCTCGAACGCGACCTGCCCGGCGACGAGCGTCGCCCGCACCGAGGCCGGCAGTTCGTAGCCGAGGAACGGCGAGTTGTGGCCCTGGCTCTTCAGCGCGCGCGGCTCGACGCGCCAGTGCGCGCGCGGGTCGAACACGCACAGGTCGGCCGTGCCGCCTTCGGTCACGCGGCCTGCCGGCAGCTTCAGCACGTCGGCGGGCGCCGATGTGATGCGCTTCATCGCCTGCGCGAGCGGCGTACCCGTCTCGTCGGCCCACTTCACCGTCAGCGACAGCAGCAGCTCGAGGCCGGTCGCACCAGGCGTCGCCTCGGCGAACGGCAGCAGCTTCTCGTCGTCGTCGACGGGCGTATGGTCGGAGCAGATCGCGTCGATCGTGCCGTCGACGAGCGCCGCGCGGATCGCATCGCGGTCGCGTTCGCTGCGCAGCGGCGGATCGAGGCGGAACTGCGAATCGAAATAGCCGATGTCGACGTCGATCAGGTGCAGATGGTTCGCGCTGACGTCGCAGGTCACGGGCAGGCCCTCGGCCTTCGCCTCGCGCACGAGCGCAAGGCCGGCCGCCGACGACAGCCGCGCGAGGTGCACGCGTGCGCCCGTCACGCGCATCAGTTCGAAGATCGTGTGCAGCGCGATCGTCTCGGCCGCGACCGGCACGCCGGACAGCCCGAGCCGCGACGCGAGCGCGCCGCTTGCCGCGACGCCGCCCTTGCCGATGAACGCGTCGAGCGGACGCAGCCACGTCGTGAAGCCGTACGTGCTCGCGTACTGCAGCGCGCGCAGCAGCACCTGCGTGTCGCGCACCGGCACGTTCGCGTGCGTGAAGCCGACGCAGCCCGATTCGGTCAGCGCCACCATCTCGGTGATCACTTCGCCCTTGAGGCCGACCGTCAGCGCGCCGAGCGGATAGACGTTCGCCTGGCGCAGGTTGCTCGCGCGGAACCTGAGCATCTCGACGAGACCGGGCTCGTCGAGCACGGGGTCGGTATCCGGCGGGCACACGAGGCTCGTCACGCCGCCGGCGACGGCCGCGGCCATCTCCGAGGCGAGCGTCGCCTTGTGCTCGTAGCCGGGCTCGCGCAGCCGCGCGCACAGGTCGACGAGGCCCGGCGCGACGATCATGCCCGCGGCGTCGATCGTCTTCGCGGCGTTGAATTCGGCCGGCGCCGTGCCGATCGCGGCGATCTTGCCTGCCGCGACGAAAACGTCGGCCTGGTGCTCGGTGCCGGCGACCGGGTCGATCAGCGTGCCGCCTTTGATATGAATCTTCATGCGCTGTCTATGAATGCGTTGATTGCGTTGAATGCGTGAACGGGGAGGCGCGGCGCGGGCTCAGTCGTTGTTGCCCGCGACGATGCCCATCACCGCCATCCGCACCGCGATGCCGAACGTGACCTGGTTGAGGATGACCGATTGCGGGCCGTCCGCGACCTGCGAATCGATCTCGACGCCGCGGTTCATCGGGCCCGGGTGCATCACGATCGCGTCCGGCGCGGCGAGCGCGAGGCGCTCGGGCGTCAGGCCCCAGGTCTTGAAGTACTCCTGCGCGGACGGCAGCAGCGCGCCGCTCATCCGCTCGTTCTGCAGGCGCAGCATGATGATCACGTCGACGCCCTTCAGGCCTTCGTCGAGGTTGTGGTACACCTTCACGCCCATCTGCTCGAGGCCGCCCGGCAGCAGCGTGCGCGGGCCGATCGCGCGCACTTCCGGCACGCCGAGCGTGGTCAGCGCGTGGATGTCCGAACGCGCGACACGCGAATGCAGGATGTCGCCGACGATCGCGACGCGCAGCTTCGTGAAGTCGCGCTTGTAGTGGCGGATCGTGTACATGTCGAGCAGGCCCTGCGTCGGGTGCGCATGGCGGCCGTCGCCGGCGTTGATCACGTGCACGTGCGGCGCACAGTGCTCGGCGATCAGGTACGGCGCGCCGCTCGACGCGTGGCGCACGACGAACAGGTCGGCATGCATCGCCGACAGGTTGTTGATCGTGTCGAGCAGCGATTCGCCCTTGCTCGTCGACGACGCGTTGATGTTCAGGTTCAGCACGTCCGCCGACAGGCGCGTCGCGGCGATCTCGAAGGTCGTGCGGGTGCGCGTCGAGTTCTCGAAGAACAGGTTGAAGACGGACTTGCCGCGCAGCAGCGGCACCTTCTTCACTTCGCGGTCCGTCACGCTGACGAACTGCTCGGCCGTATCGAGGATGTGCGTGACGATCGAGCGCGGCAGGCCCTCGATCGACAGCAGATGCTTCAGCTCGCCGTTTTTCGTGAGCTGCGGGTTGCCCTTCAGGAAACCGTAGCGGAATCGCTCGGGGCTCGCGGCCGCAGCGGGATTGCCGGTGCGGCCAGTCGTGTCGGTGGTCATGATGTGCGTGATTCCAGCGTATGCAAACGGGCCGCGGCACGAACCGCCAGCCCGGGATCCTGATTCGGCGCTCAGGCGCCGCGCGCCTCGACGCGCAGCGTGAACTGCGCCGCGTCGTCGCGCGCGAGCACGAGGGTCGCGTCGGCCGGCACGTCGAGCGCGCCGCCGGCAAACCGAGCGGCGACCGGCAGCTCGCGCCCGCCGCGGTCGGCCAGCACCGCCAGCTCGACCGCGGCCGGACGGCCGTAGTCGAAGAGTTCGTTGAGCGCCGCGCGGACGGTGCGCCCCGTGTACAGCACGTCGTCGACGAGCACGATGCGCGCGCCGTCGACGTCGAACGGCAGCGACGTCGGGCTTGCCTGGCTGTGCAGCCCCTTCTTCGCGTAGTCGTCGCGATGCAGCGCGACGTTCACGACGCCGAAGCCGGGCGCGCCGAGATCGCGCGCGAGCCGCTCGGCGAGCCATGCGCCGCCGCTGTGAATGCCCGCGAGCCGCGGGCCGCCCGCGTCGGCGAAGGTCGCGCCGTACGCGTCGCGGATCTGGTCGAGCAGGACGCGGTATAGCGCCTCGGCATCAATGGTGCTCATGGTCGGACAATTGATCGAGATACTGTTGAAGGATGACGCGCGCGGCTTCGGCATCGAGCCTGTCGGCAAGCGCGCGGCCGCGGACGTCGCGCGCGCGCAGTTCGGCCTCGGCTTCGACCGACGAATAGCGCTCGTCGACCCAGGTCACCGGCAGGCCGAAGCGGCCGTTCAGCTGGTTGCCGAAGCGCTTCGCCTGCTGCGTCATGTCGTGCGGCGTGCCGTCCGGATGCATCGGCAGGCCGACGACGAGCGCGTCGGGCCGCCATTCGGCCAGCAGTTCGCCGACCGCCTTGAAACGGTGTTCGCGGTTCAGATTGGGAATCACGACGAGCGCGCGGGCCGAACGCGTCAGCGCATTGCCGATCGCGACACCGATGCGCTTCTCGCCATAGTCGAACGCCAGGAGCGTCGCGTCGCGCGCGCTCGTGCCGCTCATGCGTGCCCTGCTTCGCCGGACAGCATCGACGAGCTGACGCCGAGCAGGCCGAGTGCCGCTTCGAAGCGCTCCTCGGCCGGGGTGTCGAACACGATCCGCGGATCGGCGGCGACGGTCAGCCAGCCGTTGCGGGAGATTTCTTCCTCGAGCTGCCCGGCGCCCCAGCCCGCGTGGCCGAGCGTCAGCAGGAAGCGCTTCGGGCCGTTGCCCGTCGCGACCGCCTCGAGCACGTCCTTCGACGTGGTCATCTCGAGCCCGCCCTCGACGGACATCGACGAGTTGTAGTTCGCGCCCTCCACCGGCTCGTGCAGCACGAAGCCGCGCTCGGTCTGCACCGGGCCGCCGAAATACACGGGGATGTGCAGCAGCGGCTCGATGTCGAGCTTCAGGTCGATGCGGTTGAACAGCGATTCGAGGTCGATGTCGGTCGGGCGGTTGATGACGAGGCCGAGCGCACCGCGCTCGCTGTGATCGCAAAGGTAGACCACCGTTCCCGAGAACGTCGGATCGGCCATGTTCGGCATGGCGATCAGGAACTGGTTGGTGAGGTTGATGCGATCGGAAGGCTTTGACATGGTTTGAATTTTAGCAAAGACGCCGCGACCTGATCGAGGCCGCGATCAACAAGCAACGCCGCATCGCGCTGGCATCGGCGCGGACGGATCACACGGCACTCTAACACGCGCGCGGGCGCTGTCGGCAGCGGGTTGCCGGGGCACGCGGCACGGGCGCGCGCGGCCTGTCGGGCATCATCCGTGCCCGGTCCGGCCAAGCACGTCGCCGAGCGCTTCGCACGCGGCGGTCAGGTCCGGCGGCGGCACGCCTGCCGCGATCTTGAGCAGCGCCGCGCGCAGCATGTCGGACGCGTGACGGTGCGCGGCGAGCCCGCCTTCGGCGGGCGGCACGCCATGCGCGGCGCGGCGCCACGCGAGGCCGAGCGTATCGGCCAGCAGCGCTGCGTGGCCGAGGCCGAGCGCACAGGCGGCCGCGCCGACGCGGTACGCGGCTTCGGCAGCCCGCCACGCGGCACCGGGCTCGGCTGTCGCGGGGTCCGCCGCCAGGTCGGCCATCGATGCGTCGGCGGTCTGCAGGAAATCCTCATACGCATGCGCGTTGACGGTCACGACGCCGAGCTCGCGGGTCGGCGCGGCCGCGACCGCGTCATGCTCGGCGCGCGCGGCATCGGCTTCCCACAGCGCCTCGGACGCCGGGGTGCCGGCCACGTGCCAGTCGACCGTCAGCCCGTAGTCGTGCAGCACGTCGACGAGCGCGACATCTTCGGCCGCCGCGCCGAATAGCGCGAAGTCGCGCCACAGCAGCGCGGCCGTCTCGCGCACGAGGTCGGGCGGCGCGACGCGCCGGCCCTGCACATGTTCACCGAGCAGCAGGTTGGTGCGCGCGAGAAAGCGCTTCAGCTCGGCCGCGCCGCTCGCGCGCAGCGTGCGCAGGCACGCGGTCGCGAGCCGCCAGTAATCGTACGGGGTGTCATCGGCCAATTCGGCCATCCAGGCGTCGAGCTCGGCGAGCGCCGCTTCGGGCGGCATCTGCCGCGCGCGCAGCACGGGGAGGAGCGCCTGCTCGAAACGGGCGCGCACCCGGACGGCGACGGCCGCCGGCAGCACGCGCAGCGACGCGGCCGGCACCGCGCGGCCGACGAGCGCCAGCGTATCGTGCGGCACCGGCGCGCGCAGATCGGCCGCGCACTGGGCACGCAACACGCGGAAATGGTCGAACAGGATCGGCGAGCACGCGAGTTCGCGCAGGTTGTGCCGCGCGACCGCGGCGCTGAAATCGCGCAGCGCGGCCCGGCATCCGGCGGAAGACGGCTCGGTCGCGACGAGCGACGCGGCCTGTGCCAACTGGCCCGCGAAGCGGGCAGCCGGCAGCCAGCCTGCCTCGGCGAGCACGGCCGCCGCCGCGGACAGCGGCGCGGCCGCGTCGTCGCGACGCTCGAGCGCTTCAGCAGCCGCCGCGAGCCACGCGTCGGCCGCGCGCACCGCCCCGCCGCGCGGGTTGGGCAGTGCATCGGGAACGGGAATTGCCGCCGTATCGAACATCATGGACACTCGCGCCAGTCATGACGAGGCCGCTCGCATGGGCCGCAGCGCGCAGGCGCGGGCGGAAATGCGAGGCCGGAGCGGAATGCCCTGAAAGCGTCGGTCCGGTCAGATCTGGACCATCTCGAAGTCTTCCTTGCGCGCGCCGCATTCCGGGCAGGTCCAGTTGATCGGGACATCTTCCCAGCGCGTGCCCGGGGCGATGCCCTCTTCGGGCAGCCCGGCTTCTTCGTCGTAAATCCAGCCACAAATCAGGCACATCCAGCTCTTGTATTCCATCTTAAGCCGCGTAGGGAAAGTCGGTAAATTCGGGAGCCATGATGGTACCGTGTCGGGGCCGGACTGCCTAGCAATCGCGCTCTAGTGGCGCGCGTTCGTTGCGCCGCGCTAAAAAATCCGTTCTGCGTGCCGGTTTTCCGCCGCATAATGGCTGCAAAGGGCGCACTTCGCTGGTGCAGCCCGCCCCGCTTGACCGTTCCTTCTTGCCCCATTTGTCCATGTCCAGCAACGCCCCTCCGATCGTCCTTACCTTCGGCCTGTCCGATCCCACCGGCGGCTCCGGCCTCCAAGCCGATCTGATGACCCTGGCGAGCATGGGCTGTCACGGCGTGTCCGTCCTGACGGGCTACACCGTGCGCGACTCGGCCGCCTGCGACGAGGTGACGGGCCTCGATCCCGACGTCGTCGCCGCGCAGGCACGCATGCTGCTCGAGGACATGCCGGTCGCCGCGTTCAAGATCGGTGCGGCCACCCGCGCGGAAGTCGTCAGCGCGATCGCCGAAGTGGTCGCCGACTACGACGGCGTGCCGCTCGTGCTCGCGCCCGATTTCACGCTCGACGACGAGCATGTGCTGGCCGCCGACGACCTGCGCGAATCGATCGCCGACCTGCTCGCGCCGCAGACGACGCTGCTCGTCGCCGATCACGCGACGCTGATCGCGCTCGCGCAGCCGGACGGCGACGCGGAAGCGCCGAACCTCGACGCTGCGCTGTCGCACCTGCTGTCGCAGGGGTGCGAATACATCCTCGCGTCCGAAGCCGGCTCGCACCGCCTCGTCAATACGCTGTACGGCGAGGAAGGCCAGATCCGCGAAGACATGTGGGACCGCACGCCGCACCGGCTGATGGGCCTCACCGATACGCTCGGCGCGGCGATCGCGGCACTGCTCGCGAACGGGCAGGAACCGCCCGAAGCGGTGCGCGAGGCGCAGGAATACCTGTACCAGGCCGTGCGCGACGCGTTCCGGCCGGGCATGGGCGCGTACCTGCCGGACCGCTTCTTCTGGGCGCGCAGCAACGACGACGCATCGCCGCCCGCCGTGACGCCGGACCTGCTGCCGAGGACCACGCACCGGCATTGAGCGAGTCGGGCCCCGTGCATGTGAACAGGCACGGAGCCCTCTCCTTACGTCATTTGCCCCGCCCCCAGTAACCTGCACCTGGATATCGGCACGGCATCGAGAGTTCGAAATCGATACACATGTCGTATCAATCGAAATCACTCACTCCGCCAACTCCCCTCACGCGTTCAGCTTCCCCCCTAAGTGGCGCCATGGATACCCGACTCATCGGGCTGTGCCCCATCTCCACATCCGGTGAAAGCATGATTATTGCGATCGATTCACTGCTTGGTGATTTCCATTTCCGCTCGCATCGGATTGCCCTCGGTCAGCTGACGGTCACAAAATAGTATTTTTCGTCTGCGCAACGAACCCGAAATCGAAGCAGTCTGATAGATCGTGGCTATCCAGCATGTTAGGTTCATTTCGCCGAAGGCTCATGTTGACTTTCGGCACGTCAAACATGGCCAACATGAGGGAGCATGCGATGGCGCAAGATATATTTTTGAAATTGACCGGTATCGATGGCGAATCCCGGGACGCTCTTCATTCGAACGAAATCGACGTATTGACATGGGATTGGTCGGTAAGCCAGCAATCGACCATGCATTCAGGAGCGGGAGGCGGAGCAGGTAAATGCAGGATCGACGACCTTGTCTTCGAGCACTATGTTGATCGCGCGTCGCCGAACCTCATTCTGCATTGCCTGACTGGCAAACATATCGACAGAGCAATTCTGGTGATGCGCAAAGCGGGAGGCACACCGCTCGAATATCTGAAGATCACCATGAACGACGTACTGATCACGCGGATCCGCCCGACAGCCAATTACAACATGGCAATGCCGCGAGAGGAGGTACAACTCTCATTCGCCTGCGTGACGCAAGAGTACGTCATTCAAAACTCCCAGGGCGGTAGTGGTGGAACAGTAAGCATGGGATACGACATCCAGGCCAACAAAGCGATCTGAACAACGGGAGAATCATGCTGTTTATTTCGAAGCAAGGTCACGTGGATGCCGAGCGAGTCATCGTAAAGATCTTTCCGTCCATTGAGCGAGGGCCAATGGAGAAAGTTAACGGAATCGTCGTTCATCAAACGGGAGGAACCACGACATCAAGCACCTTCAACAGCTACAGCAATAACACGTACACACCCAACGGCGCACACTTCCTGATCGACAAGGACGGGACCATTTACCAGACCGCATCGTTGAACAGAGTCACCAATCACGTCGGAAAATTGCAATCCCGTTGCATCCAGACTCTCAAGTGCTCCTCTACCGATCTCCAGGCAGCACGACGAGCATACAGCGCCGGCCCCTCCGCCTTTCATCGCCACGAATCTCAAAAGGAATTTCCGGATCGTTACCCCTCGAACTCAGACTCGATCGGAATCGAGTTGGTCGGCATGTACTACAGTGACAAGAAAACAGGCGATCTTGTTTACGAAAACGTAACGGACCAACAAAATTCGTCGCTCAAATGGCTGATACGGGAATTGTCCGAAACTCTAAACGTGCAGATGAGCGAAATATATCGGCACCCGGAGGTCGGGCGCAAAAACGCAACCGAGGCAAGCACCGCAAGATGGGAGTGAAGAAATGACCTTGCTCAGATTCGCCTCCACATTTGCGTTTTTCGCCATTTGCGTCAGTGCATCCGTTTGCCAGGCCAGAGACGTAAGTGCCGTGACAATTGAAGAAACCGGCCAGTCGTCGGATGCAAATGATGCGCTGACAATGGAAGCATGCAAGCAATTCGCACCGACCCCTGCGCAGTTGAAGCGATTCTTTTCCAGGGCCGTGCCGATTGACGGGAAGTTCGTCGCGCACGACTACTATTCGCCGTGCCAGGCGAGGGGCACCGTTTCCTTTCCGGATGGAAGCTCGGGCAAATGGCGCATTTACTCCAGCGGCACGGCGTCACTGACCTGGGCGTCCAGCGAAAGCACGGTGTACCTCTATAACGGCCGACACAACGGCTGGCGCGATCCGTTTGCATGCGGCTACGGCCTTCACGACACCGATGACGGCGCGTCGTGCTATCTGCCGGGATTCTGATCGTCGCTTGACAGCGACCCGCATCTTCGATTGTCGCGCGCAGAACGCACAAACAAAAAAAGACCCGCATCGCTGCGGGTCTTTTCTTTTGGCGGGAACGCGCATCGCTGCGCGTTCCGGACAATCGACCGAAGTCGATTACATGTCCATGCCCATGCCGCCCATGCCGCCCGGCATGCCGCCCGGCATCGGAACGTCTTCCTTCGGCAGTTCTGCAACGGCTGCGTCCGTCGTCAGCAGCAGGCCTGCGACCGATGCTGCGTTCTGCAGTGCGGTGCGCGTAACCTTGGTCGGGTCGACGACGCCGGCTTCGACCATGTCGACGTACTCGCCCGTCGCTGCGTTGTAGCCGTAGTTGCCATTGCCTGCAGCAACTGCCGCCACCACGACGCTTGCTTCTTCGCCGCCGTTCGTGACGATCTGGCGGAGCGGCTCTTCCATTGCGCGCAGCACGATCTTGATGCCGGCGTTCTGGTCGGCGTTCGCGCCGGTCACGCCTGCGATCGCGGTACGTGCACGGATCAGCGCAACGCCGCCGCCCGGGACGATGCCTTCTTCAACGGCAGCGCGGGTTGCGTGCAGCGCGTCTTCGACGCGTGCCTTCTTTTCCTTCATTTCGACTTCGGTCGCAGCGCCGACCTTGATCACTGCCACGCCGCCGGCCAGCTTGGCCACGCGCTCTTGCAGCTTTTCACGGTCGTAGTCCGACGTCGCTTCTTCGATTTGCGTGCGGATTTGCTTGACGCGCGCTTCGATGTTCACGGCTTCGCCTGCGCCGTCGATGATCGTCGTGTTTTCCTTGCCCACTTCGATGCGCTTCGCCTGGCCCAGTTCTGCCAGCGTTGCCTTCTCGAGCGTCAGGCCGGTTTCTTCCGCGACGACTTGACCGCCGGTCAGGATCGCGATGTCTTCCAGCATCGCCTTGCGACGATCGCCGAAGCCCGGCGCCTTGACCGCAACGGTCTTCAGGATGCCGCGGATGTTGTTGACGACCAGCGTAGCAAGCGCTTCGCCTTCGACGTCTTCAGCGATGATCAGCAGCGGACGGCCTGCCTTCGCGACTTGTTCGAGCACCGGCAGCAGATCGCGGATGTTCGACACCTTCTTGTCGTGCAGCAGCACGAACGGGTTGTCGAGGACGGCGACTTGCTTGTCCGGGTTGTTGATGAAGTACGGCGACAGGTAGCCGCGGTCGAATTGCATGCCTTCGACGACGTCGAGCTCGTCGGCCAGCGACTTGCCGTCTTCGACGGTGATCACGCCTTCCTTGCCGACCTTGTCCATCGCTTCAGCGATGCGATCGCCGATCGACGTGTCGCTGTTCGCCGAGATCGCGCCGACCTGCGCGATTTCCTTGTTCGTCGTGCACGGCTTGCTGACCTTCTTCAGCTCTTCGACGGCCGCTGCAACAGCCTTGTCGATGCCGCGCTTCAGGTCCATCGGGTTCATGCCCGATGCGACGTACTTCATGCCTTCGCGGACGATCGATTGCGCGAGGACGGTTGCCGTCGTCGTGCCGTCGCCTGCGTTGTCGCTGGTCTTGGAAGCCACTTCCTTGACCATTTGCGCGCCCATGTTCTGGAGCTTGTCCTTCAGCTCGATTTCCTTCGCGACCGACACACCGTCCTTGGTGACCGTCGGGCCGCCGAAGCTGCGCTCGAGCACCACGTTGCGGCCCTTCGGACCCAGCGTGACCTTCACTGCGTTGGCGAGAATGTTCACGCCTTCGACCATCTTCGAGCGGGCGGAATCGCCGAATACGACGTCTTTAGCTGCCATCTTCTAACTCCTTGAATTCTTGGGAATATGTACCGTCGGAGGACGCTTAGTTAGCGTTGACCACGGCCATGATGTCTTCTTCGCGCATGACCAGCAGTTCCTGGCCGTCGACCTTCACGGTCTGGCCTGCGTACTTGCCGAACAGGACGCGATCACCAACCTTCACGTCGAGCGCGATCGGGGCGCCCTTGTCGTCGCGCTTGCCCGGGCCGACCGCGAGGATCTCGCCTTGATCCGGCTTTTCAGCAGCGGCTTCGGGGATCACGATGCCCGAGGCGGTCTTGGTTTCCTGATCCAGGCGTTTGACGATCACGCGATCGTGCAAAGGACGAAGGTTCATATTCACTCCTCTCTTGACTGAGATTGAAGAACGCTTAGGGAATCTGCCCGGCGAATCGCCGGGCAGAGAATTGTTAGCACTCTCGTGCAGCGAGTGCTAATTATATGGACGGGTTTTGACAAATTCAAGGAGCGGGAAAGCAGGTTTTTTCAGCGCGTCGGCACGCGTTCAAACCCGCGTTCACACTCCGATAATATGCTTTAAAAACATCAACTTATAATTCCGAATCGCGCCCACCAGCCCCGCCCTCGCTCGCCCTGCCAGCAATCATGCCCCGATAAAACACAGGGTAAGCACGAGGTCGCGGCTCGGTTGGCACTCGTCCGAGAGGCTGCGCAATCATGCGGACTCCATCCGCCGATCGTCACCCTGCGCGGACGCGGTCGCCCCGCATTCCGTCCCCTCTTCATGCGCTGTCTCCGACCTCCTCGCCCGATGCATCGGCCCGCATCCATGCATACATTCTCATTACATCGATTCTTACGTTTTCAATTCGGCGAAAACGTGTATCAGGCCCTATCCGTAAGGTCGCCCATTACACCCAGTAATTTGGATGCGAATCATTCTCGTTTACATTGACTTTATTATTCAACGCTCCTACGATGCGCCGCGTTGCGTTCATCTTCATGCCCTGGCCACCCGTCGCCGAGCGTTCGGAGAGCGCCGAAAAGCAGGACTCCAGATCAAATAGCACCAGGGGATAGACATGAAGTTTGCATCGCCCGAACGCGACCGCGTCCGCTCGCGGATGCGGCCCGCCGCCCACGCTGTCCGCGCTGCCGTTTTCGCCTGCGCGTCGCTCGTCAGCGTCGCCGCGTTCGCCGACACGCCCGTCGACGCGCAACCGGAAGCCCCGGAAGCCGACCTCGCGATCCAGGCAAAGCCCACCAACATGTGGACCGGCATCTGGACCCGCCAGAACCTGCTCGGCGACATGGGCGGCGTCCGCCCGTGGCTCGGCAAGTACGGCGCGACGCTGCAGATCACCGAAACCAGCGAATACCTCGCGAACCTGCGCGGCGGCCTGAACCGTGGCGGCACGTACGACGGCCTGACGACGGCGACGCTGTCGGTCGATACGCAGAAGGCGATCGGCCTGCCGGGCGGCACGTTCAACGTCAGCGCGCTGCAGATCCACGGCCGCAACCTGAGCCAGACCAACCTCGGCACGCTGAACACCGCGAGCGGCATCGAGGCGCAGGACACGACGCGCCTCTGGGAGCTGTGGTACCAGCAGTCGTTCCTCGACAAACGCGTCGACGTGAAGATCGGCCAGCAGAGCCTCGACCAGGAATTCATGGTCAGCACCTACGCGAACACGTTCATCAACACGATGTTCGGCTGGCCCGCGCTGCCGTCGTACGACCTGCCCAACGGCGGCCCCGCGTATCCGCTCGCGGCGCTCGGCGTGCGCGTGCGCGCGCAGCTCGCGCCGTCGGTCACCGCGCTTGCCGGCGTGTTCGACGGCGATCCGCTCGGCAACAATCCGAACAACCTGAGCGGCACGAACTTCAACCTGCACAACGGCGCACTCTACATCGGCGAGCTGCAGTATGCGCTGAACCAACCGTCCGAAGGCGAGATGGACACCGGCCATTCGAACGGCCTGCCCGGCACCTACAAGATCGGCGTCTGGTATCACAACGGCCGCTTCGCGGACCAGAACGACGGGATCGACGGCCTGTCGCTCGCGAATCCCGCGTCGTCCGGCATCGCGCAGCAACGCCACGGCAACTACAGCTTCTACGCGGTGGCCGACCAGATGATCTGGCGGCCGGACCCGACCGGCGCGAAGAGCCTCGGCGTGTTCGCGCGCGTGATGGGCGCGCCCGGCGACCGCAACCTCGTGAGCTTCGCGGCCAACGCCGGCGTCGTGCTGAAGGCGCCGTTCGAAGGCCGCGACAACGACAGCGTCGGCGTCGCCGTCACCTACATCAAGGTCGGCAATCACACGACCGATCTCGACCGGACCGCGCAGCTGTTCGCGAACGGCCCGTACGGCGTGCGCACGCAGGAAACGACGATCGAGGCGACCTACCAGTACCAGGTCAACCCGTGGTGGACGATCGCGGCGGACGCGCAGTACACGTTCAACGCCGGCGCCGGCCAGAACCCGAACGACGCTACGCAGCCGCTGCGCAACACGTTCGTGCTCGGCGCGCGCACGGTCATCACGTTCTGAGCGCCGGCGCCCACGTATCGGCTACGTACCTTGCGAAGTTCCTCGCGAAGTTCCTCGCGAAGTACCCCGCGAAGTGCCCCGTGAAGTGCCCCGTGAAGTCCCCCACTCAGTACCCCATTTCCGCGCGCCGGCCGCCGGCGCGCCTCCCAGGAGAGTCCCCATGATCGAATCCGCACCGCTTCGCCGCCTCGCGACGGGCGCGCTCGCCGCGGCCGCGCTCGCCGCCGCCGTCAGCGCGCGCGCCGAGCCGCAAGGCTTCCTCGAGACGCTGCATCGCCACACCACGCTCGTCAACACGGTCCCTGACAACGGCGACCAGAACCCGTACGCGATCGCGGTCGCGCCGGTGTCGGCCGGCACGGTCCAGCAAGGCGACGTGCTCGTCGACAACTTCAACAACGCGGCGAACCTGCAGGGCACCGGCAGCACGATCGTCGATTACCGCCCGTCGACGAAGCAGATGAGCGTGTTCGCGTCGATCCCGCGCGACCTGAAGGCGTGCCCGGGTGGCGTCGGCCTGTCGACCGCGATGACGATGCTGAAGTCGGGCTGGGTGATCGTCGGCAGCACGCCGAGCAACGACGGCACGACGAACACCAAGGGCGCCGGCTGCCTGGTCGTGCTCGATCCGCACGGCAAGGTCGCGTCGACCTGGTCGACCCCGAACATCAACGACCCGTGGGGCAACATGGCCGTCGTCGATCGCGGCGACAGCGCGACGCTGTTCGTCAGCATGGCCGGCTTCGGCGTCGGCGGTGCCGACGGCAACCCGCCCGTCTACAAGCAGGCGACCGTGCTGCGTCTCGATCTGGCGATCGCCGACGGCAAGCCGCCGATGATCAGGCAGGAAACGGTGATCGCGAGCGGCCTCGGCGCGCAAGCCGACAAGGGCGTGTTCCTCATCGGCCCGACCGGGCTCGCGCTGTCCGGCGACCAGAAGAAGCTGTACGTGTCGGACGCGATCGGCAACCGGATCGTCGAGATCGACGACCCGATGACGCGCGACACCAGCGCGGGCGTCGGCCGGCAAGTCACCGCCGACGGCTTCCTGCGCCGCCCGCTCGCGCTCGCGACCGCGCCGAACGGCCACCTGCTTTCGACCAACGGGCTGAACGGCCAGGTCGTCGAGATCGATCCGGCCGCCGGCAAGCAGCTGTACGCGCGCTGGATCGACACCGACAAGGCGCAATCGCCGGCCGGCAACGGCGACCTGTTCGGGATCGCGATGACCCCGGCCGGCGACGGCTTCTATTACGTCGAGGACGACGTCAACACGCTGATGCTCGCGAAGTGACGAAACCGGACATGACTGACGAACTCAAGCAACCGCCGCGTCCCGCGCGACGCGGCTTCCTCAAGGCCGGCGGCGCAGCGGTGGCCGCGGGCCTCGCCGCGTCGACGATGTCCGCGGCGAAGGCGGCGGATGCGCCCGCGCCCGCGACGGCAGCCGCGCACGACGGCATCGAGCCGTTCTACGGCAAGCACCAGGGCGGCATTACGACGCCGCAACAGCGCCACGCGTACTTCGCGGCGCTCGACCTGACGACGACCCAGCGCGCGGACGTGATCGCGCTGTTGAAGACGTGGACCGACGCCGCCGCGCGGATGTCGCGCGGCGAAACCGCGCAGCCGCTCGTCACGACGGGCGGCGATGACGCGGCGCCGGTCGATTCGGGCGACGCGCTCGGCCTCGGCCCCGCACGAATGACGATCACGTTCGGCTTCGGCCCCGGCCTGTTTGCGCTCGCCGGCAAGGACCGCTACGGCCTCGCGAAGCACCGCCCCGCCGCGCTCGTCGACCTGCCGCGCTTCAACGGCGACCAGCTGCTGCCGGAGAAGACGGGCGGCGACCTGTTCATCCAGGCGTGCGCGGACGACGCGCAGGTCGCGTTCCACGCGGTGCGCCAGCTCGTGCGCCTCGGCGCGACGGCTGCGCAGATGCGCTGGGGCCAGGCCGGCTTCACGTCCGGCAAGCCCGGCGAGACGCCGCGCAACCTGATGGGCTTCAAGGACGGCACGATGAACCCGTCGATGTCCGATTCGGCTGCGATGAACGCATTCGTGTGGGCGGGCAGCGAAGGCCCCGCGTGGATGAACGGCGGCACCTATACGGTCGTGCGCCGGATCCGCATCACGCTCGAGCACTGGGACAACACGGAGCTCGGCTTCCAGGAGCAGGTGGTGGGCCGCCACAAGTACAGCGGCGCGCCGCTCGGCCAGAAGAACGAGTTCGAGCCGCTCGATCTCGACGCGGTCGACAAGGATGGCAACGCCGTCATCCCCGACAACTCGCACGCGCGCCTCGCGTCGCCGCAGCTGAACAACGGCGCGCAGATCCTGCGCCGCGCGTACTCGTACAACGACAGCGCGAACTTCTACATCGAGCGCTGGCCGCCGTGGCGCCAGCAGACCGAATACGACGCGGGGCTGATGTTCGTCGCGCACCAGCGCGACCCGCGCAAGGGCTTCATCCCGATCAACGAGAAGCTCGCGAAGCTGGACATCATGAACCAGTTCACGACGCACGTCGGCAGCGCGATCTTCGCGTGCCCGCCGGGCGCCGAGCCTGGTTCGTACATCGGCGCCGCGCTGTTCGAAGCGTAAGCCGGCATTTCAGGATCCGATTCAGAGTGACCGACTTGAAACTCTCACCCGTCAGCCGCCCGATGCGGCACCTCGTCTCCGCGGCCGCCGCCGCGCTCATGCTCACCGGCGCGCTGCACGTGATGCCCGCGCACGCGGCCACCCTCACGCTGTACAGCGCGCAGCACGAGCAGGTCGTGAACCAGCTCGTCAAGGACTTCGAAGCACAATCCGGCATCAGCGTGAAGGTGCGCACCGGCGAAGGCCCGGCGCTCGCCGCGCAGCTCGTCGCCGAAGGCGAGCGCACGCCGGCCGACGTCTACTTCACCGAGAACTCGCCCGAGCTCGTGCTGCTCGACCGCAAGGGCCTGCTCGCGAAGGTCGACAACGGCGCGCTGCAGGGCGTGCCCGCACGCTTCAATGCCACCGACGGCAGCTGGCTCGGCGTGCTCGCACGCGAGAACGTGCTCGTCTACAACACCGCGAAGCTCCAGCCGCAGCAGCTGCCCGCGTCGCTGCTCGATCTCGCGAAGCCCGAGTGGAAGGGCAAGGTCGGCATCGCGCCGAGCGACGCGGATTTCCTTCCGGTCGTCAGCGCAGTGCTCGCGCTGCACGGCGAAGCCGCGACGCTGCAATGGCTGAAGGGCCTGAAGACCAACGCGCAGATCTTCGACGACGACGAAGGTGTCACCGCGGCCGTCAATCGCGGCGGCGTCGTCACGGGGATCATCAACAACTACTACTGGGACCGGCTGCATGCCGCGCTCGGCGACAAGTCCACGAAGAGCGCGATCCATCACTTCGGCCACGGCGACGTCGGCGCGGTGATCAACGTGTCCGGCGCGGCCGTGATGAAGGCGTCGAAGCATCAGGACGACGCGCAGAAGTTCGTCGCGTACCTCGTCAGCGAACGCGCGCAGAAGCTGATGGCCGATGGCCACGTCAGCTTCGAGTATCCGCTGCATCCGGGCGTGGCCGCCGACCCGATCCTCAAGCCGTTCAACGCGCTGACGCCGCCCGCGCTGACGTTCGACCAGCTCGGCGACGACAGCCAGGCCGGCAAGCTGCTGCGCCAGGCAGGCCTGCTCTGAGCATGAGCGACACCGCCCCCGCCGTGGCGCAGCCCGCGCCCGACGACGCGCGCGCCGAGACCGGGCGGCGTGCGCCGCGTGCACCGCTTGCACCACTTGCACTTATGGCGGCGGCGGCCATCGGCCCGCTCGCGATCCTGCTGCCGCTCGGCTTCACGCTGTACCGCGCCGCGACGTTCGGCGCGGCCGACGCGTTCGACCTGCTGTGGCGGCCCCTCGTCGGCGAGCTGCTCGTCAACACGCTGTCGATCACGCTCGCGGCGACGCTCGCCTGCGCGGTGCTCGGCACCGCACTCGCGTGGTTCGTCGAGCGCACGACGCTGCCGCTGCGGCCGCTGTGGACCGCGCTCGCGGCGGCGCCGCTCGCGGTGCCGCCGTTCGTCACGAGCTATGCGTGGGTGTCGCTGAGCCTCGATCTCCAGGATTTCCTCGGCGCGCTGATCGTGCTGACGTCCGCGTACTTTCCGCTCGTCTACCTGCCGGTCGCCGCCGCGCTGCGTGAACTCGACCCGGCGCTCGAGGAAAGCGCCCGCACGCTCGGCTGCTCGCCGTGGCGCACCTTCCTGCGCGTCGTGCTGCCGCAACTGCGTCCCGCGCTATGCGGCGGGATGCTGCTCGTCGCGCTCGGCGTGCTGTCCGAGTTCGGCGCGTTCCAGCTGCTGCGCTTTCGCACGTTCACGACCGAAATCTATGCGGAGTACCGCACGGCCTTCGACGGCGGCGGCGCGTCGGTGCTCGGCTGCGTGCTGATCGTGCTGTGCCTGCTCTGCGTCGCGCTCGAGTCGCGGGTGCGCGGGCGCGCACGCTATGGCCACACGCACCGCACCGCGCGCCGCGTCGCGATGCGCTATCCGCTCGGCAAATGGCGCGGCGTGACCGTCGCGGCATTCGCCGCACTCGCAGCCGCGACGCTCGGCGTGCCGCTCGCGATGATCGGCTACTGGCTCACGCAGCAGGGTGCGGCCGCCGTGACGCCCGCCGACGTGTCGCCGGCGCTGCTGTGGCAGACGACGCTCGCGTCGGCCGGCTACGGGCTCGCGGCCGCGGCGCTGACGACGCTGCTCGCGCTGCCGCTCGCATTCCTGCTCGTGCGTCATCCGGGCCGCATCGCCACCTTCCTCGAGCGCATCGTGATGACCGTGCAGGGCGTGCCCGGCATCGTCGTCGCGCTCGCGATCGTATCGATCACCGTGCGCCTGCTGCAGCCGCTGTACCAGAGCGCGCCCGCGCTGATCGCCGCCTACGCGATCCTGTTCCTGCCGCTCGCGGTCGTCAGCGTGCGCGCGGCGCTCGCGCACGTGCAGGCGCGGCTCGAGGAAACCGCGCGCGCGCTCGGGCTCGGCTGGTGGCCGACGCTCACGCGCGTGGTGCTGCCGCTCGCGGCGCCCGGCCTCGGCGCCGCCGCGACGATGGTGTTCATCTCGGTCGTCACCGAGCTGAACGCGACCCTGCTGCTGTCGCCGATCGGCACGCAGACGCTCGCGACGCAGGTGTGGAGCGATACGTCGACGCTCGCGTTCGCCGCCGCTGCACCCTACGCGGCGCTGCTCGTCGCGCTGTCGCTGGGCGCGTCGGCGCTGCTGTTCCTGCTGCTCGGGCGGGCCTCGGTGCGCCGCTGAGCCGCTGAGCCGCTGAGCCGCTGAGCCGCTGAGCCGCTGAGCCGCGCCAACCTACGCCACCCCGCACCACTCGCATGCCCTCTTCTTCGATACGCCCATGAGCGAACTTCGCATCCACGGCCTCGGCAAATCCTTCGGCCAGCACGCAGTGCTGCGCGACATCGACCTGACGGTGACGCGCGGTTCGCGGCTCGCGTTGCTCGGCCCGTCCGGCAGCGGCAAAACCACGCTGCTGCGCATCCTGTGCGGCTTCGAACGCGCGGAACGCGGCATCGTCGAAATCGACGGGCGGCGGGTTGCCGCCCCCGGCCTGCATCTGCCGCCCGAACAGCGCCGGATCGGCTACGTGCCGCAGGAAGGCGCGCTGTTTCCGCATCTGTCGGTCGCGGACAACATCGCGTTCGGCCTGCCGCGCGCCGCGCGGCGGCAGCATCACCGCGTCGGCGAACTGCTCGACATGGTCGGCCTGCCCGCGTCGTACGCGAGCCGTGCGCCGCAGCAGCTGTCCGGCGGGCAGCAGCAGCGCGTTGCGCTGGCGCGCGCGCTCGCGCCCGAGCCGTCGCTCGTGATCCTCGACGAGCCGTTCTCGTCGCTCGACACGTCATTGCGGCACGAGACGCGCAGCGCGGTCGCCGCGGCCCTCAGCGCATCGGGCGCGACGTCGGTACTCGTCACGCACGACCAGCCCGAAGCGATGACGCTCGGCGACGAAGTCGCGGTGCTGTGGGAAGGCCGCATCGTGCAGACCGCCGCGCCGCAGACGCTCTATCGGCAGCCGGTGACGCGCGACGTCGCGTCGTTCGTCGGTCAGGCGGTGCTGCTCGCGGGACAGGTGCGCGACGGGCGCATCGGCTGCGCGCTCGGCGACCTGCCGCTCGTCGCGCCGCTCCGCGACGGTCCCGCCGATGCGATGCTGCGGCCCGAGCAGATTCACGTCGTCCCGGCGCACTGGCGCACGGGTCGCGCGGACATGCGGCGCGTGTCGAAGCGGCGCAGTTCGGCGGACAGGACGCGGACGTGTTCGCGCGCCTCGTCGATGCGCCCGATACGTTTGTGCGCGCGCGAGTGCCCGGGCATCGCTGCCCGGCCGTCGGCGAACACGTCGTGCTCGCGGTCGACGGCGCGGTGATGGCGTACGCGCACTGACGCGCGGCCGCTCAATGCATCGCCTGCTTCGCCGTCTTGCCCGCGCGCGCGGGCGGCTGGCAGATCGCGCATGCCTTGCGTCCGTGCAGTTCGTAGTTGTGCCCGACGAACTTGCCGCCGCAGCGGTGACATTGCGCGATCTGCAGGATCCCGCCATTGAAGAAGCGCACGAGCGTCCATGCGCGCGTCAGGTCGAGCTGCACGTCCATGCCCGAATGTTCGCAGTGCTCGCGATACAGCCGGTATCCCTTCGTCAGCGCATCGAGGTGCGAGCAGCGCGCCTCGTCCTTCAGGAACACGTAGGTGTTGTAGAACAGCGATGCGTGGATGTTCGCCTGCCATGTCATGTACCAGTCGGCCGACGACGGCAGCATGCCCTTCGGCGGCGATGCGCCCTTCACTTCGCGGTACAGGCGGATCAGGCGATCGCGCGACAGCGTGAGCTCGGCTTCGAGCAGCTGCATGCGCGCGCCGAGTTCGATCAGGTCGACCGCGCGCGACACTTCCCGCGCGTATTCGACGAGGCTCGCCTTCGACATCGCCGCCCCCGTCACGCGAACTGCGCGGCCGGCTGGCCCGCGAGCAGGATCGCCGCATGCGTGTGCGACAGGTCCGCATGCTTCGGCGAGCCGGCGAGCGCGGACAGCATCGCGTGATCGCCGAACCGGAACGCACACAGCAGCTGGTCGCAGGCCGCGAGCCGCGTCGTCTGCGCGAGCGTCAGCGACGACAGCAGCTCGGCGAGCGGCCCCGACAGCCCGAGCCGGAACATGCCGGCCTCGCGATCGTCGCGCAGCAGGCGCTGCGCGAGCATCAGGTACGTCAGGTTGATGTCCCGGACCGCTTCCAGCGTGTCGTTTTGGTTCACGTCTTTTCTCCGTTCAGGCAGGGGCCGTCGCGTGCGGCCGGCGTGCTGTGCCGGTCCGCGGCTCGTCATCGGTGGTTCGCGTATCTTCCGCGTATTGCCTATGTATCGTCTACGAATCGTCTACGGTTTGCGGTGCGTACAATACCCGCCGCGCGCGTCGGAGACGCCCGCGGCGATCAGGCTCTTCGCCAGTTCCCGCAGAAGATGCTGGGTCAATGCGCCTGCGCCGTTCCGGGCAAGGCGTTGCAGTTCGATCAGGTCTCGTGCCGCGCGGCTCATGATGGCCTCCGTTCGTGTGTGTGACGCCGGAAATAAAGTTGCTGGTTCGACAAGGGAGCATCCAGCCACTCAAGCCTCATGCGGCGTTCGTTCACGGAACCGGGCACGAAGGCGTCCGCTGTGTGGGTTTCGATGCCCGCCTCGGAACGGGCTCGGCCACGTCGGACGAAAAACGGAAAACGTTTGTTGTGACGAAAGTATCGGCGACGGCAGGCGCGATTCAAATCGTCGGACGCTGATCTTCACGTCATATTTTTGCGGTCCGTCGTGTAGGGATTCGCCGACAGGGTTGCTACGCATATGGCAGCGGCTAATGCGGCGCGCCCCCGGTTTCACCCGCGCCCCATCGGCCCGCGCGACGTTTCAGCCCAGCGTGCCGGCGAGCGGCGCGAACGACCGGCCGTCCGATTCGACGCCGGCGCCGAGCAGCTGCGCGAGCCCGCGCGCCCCCTCGCGCATCACGACGTCATGGTTCCATTTGAACAGCGGCCGCGCGAGCGGCGCGAGCCAGTTCATCCAGCGCACGTGCGTATGGATGTGCCACGCGTAACGAACGATCGTGCGTTCGCCGTCGTCGGCGAACGTCCAGCGGCCGTGGCCCACGACCGCGCCGCTCGCGCAGCCCTCGAGCGCGCACATCGGCTCGACGCGCACGATGCGCATGTCGAAGGTCAGCCGGTAAGGCAGCGCGCCCTTCCACGTATACCGGTGCAGCGCGCCGACGCCGTGCACGTCGCCGCGCTCGAGCTCGACGGTCCGCTCGGCGCCCTTCCACCAGTCCGGCCACATATCGGCCTGGTAGATCGCATTCCACACTGCGGCCAGCGGCGCGTCCACCCGCCACGTCGTCGCAAACCGGTACTCAGCCATGCGGCCTCCCGCGCGTCAGGGATCGAAGAAATGATCGGGAAACGCAACATCGATCTCGACGTCGTCGAGCGTCACGGTTTCGAGCGGCTGGTCGTCGCCGTCCGCGAAGCTGACCACCTTCAGCGGGAAGCCATCGTCCGTATCGAGCCAGAGCTGGTAGCGATGCACGCCCGCAACGTCGCGCGCGGGCGCGCCCGTCACGGTGACGCGCAGCGCGGTCCGGCCGCCGACCGTCTCCTCGCCCTGCGTCACGGTCAGGCCGCCCTCCTGCAGCGCATGGACGTTGCGCAGCAGTTCGCCGACGTCGGACTGGTCGACCCGGTGCCCGCTCGGGTCGCGCACGAGCGGATTGGTCGGCGACAGCGACAGCGCAGGCGGCATGTGCACGCCGAACGGCCGCACCCGCACCTTGCGGCTGACCGGGTCGTAGACGAGCACCGCGCCCCGATGCGGCGCGACGAAATCCATCCGGATGTAGCCGGGCCTCCGGTACGCGTAATGGATCTCGGTGGGAGCGCCGTGCCGCGGCGACGAGCGGATCGTCGCGCGGTACGAACTCGCGTGGTCGAAATGTTCCTGCGCGACGGTCACGGGATCTGCGGTCATGCTCGCTCCAATCAGCGCGGCGGCCAGCCAGGCGGCAATCACGGCGCCTCCTCGACCTCCAGCACGCCTTCCATGCCGCGCTCGCGGTGGCTCTTGAGGAACAGCAGCCGATGCGTGCAATAGTAGGCGAAGCGGCCCGGCTGCGTCGGCGTGAACCGGAAGGTCTTCGGCGTCGTGCTCAGCTCGGTGCGCACCGCGATGCCGGCCTGCGGCGCATCGATCACGAAGCTGTGCGGGACCAGCCCGTGCTCAGCCGACACTGTCAGCTCGACCGGCACGCGCGCCTTCACGATCACATGGCTCGGGCGGAAGAAATAGCTGCCGCCGACGATCGCCACCCGCTGCACGCCGTCCGCATCGACCGGCACGCGCACCGGCGCGTCGTCGGCGGCGCGCGCGGCACTGCCGGCCAGTGCCAGCATCAACAGAATCCGGGCCAACCGCGTCATCGCATCCTCCGTTCGCGCGCGAGGGCGCGGTGCGTCACCCCTTCCACGCGTCCGTCGAGCCACCGAGCGCCTCGCACGCCTCCATCGCGATCTCGCGCAGGCGCGGTTCGTCGCCGCGGCCGGACAGCGCGTAGCCCATCCCGCGATCCGACCAGAAATACGTGCGGTGGCCATCGGCCTCCAGCTCGCGCGGCTTCAGGCTGTGTTCGGCGTACGTGGTCACGTACAGCGTCACGCGCTGGCCATCCGCGCGCTGGTACATGAACTGCGCAGCCGGCCCCGACGTGCCGGGCAGCAACCGTCCGCCGATCAGCGCGTAGCCGTATTCGGCGAGCGACGGCGCGCTCACCGGCCGGCCGACGCGCGCCGACAGCCAGGCCGCGAGACGATCGGGCTCACTCGCGTCGACCTCGACCGGATGCTGGCGATCGGACGCATACACCGCATACGCGACGTCGGCGCGGGCGGCAAACGCAGGAGCCGCCCCGAATGCGGACCATCCCGCATGCAGCGCGACGCCGAGCACGATTCCGGCCGCGAGCGCGCCGGCGCCGAGCGCGACGTTGCGCCGCCACGACGCGCGGCGCTGCACGAACATTGCCGGCGCGGCCCCGGGCAGCGGAAACAGCGCCTGCAGTGCGGCGCGCTGCGCACGGTAATGCGCGAGTCGTCCGGCATCCTCCGGATTCGACTGCAGGCGTTCGAGCACCTCGCGGCGCTCCGAGCCGGACAGCTCGCCGTCCAGCAACGCGGACAGCAGTTGGGCCGACGCGTCGGCGTCCTGCTCGTTCGAGGGCTTGCGCGTTTCGTCCATCATGCCTTCCTGATCACCCGTAACGGCGCGCCGCGGCCGGCCGACTGCTCGTCCGACAGCAGCGCGCGCATGTGCTCGCGCGCCCGCGCGAGCCGCGACATCACCGTACCCACCGGCACCGCCAGCACCTGCGCGGCTTCCTGGTAGCTCAGTTCCTCGAGTGCCACCAGCAGCAGCACCTCGCGCTGTTCGACGGGCAGCCGGTACAGCGCGCGCTGCACGTCGCGCAGCAGCAGCCCGCTGATCTCGCCCGCGGGCGCGGCCATCGTCTGCCACGGCGCGGTTGCGTCATCGACCGCGATCTCGCGCCGCGCGCGCAGCTGGTCGATGAAGCGATGCCGCAGCAACGTCAGCAGCCACGCGCACAGATTGCCGTCGATGCGCGGCGGCTTGTTCAGCGCGCGCTCGAGCGTGTCCTGCACGAGATCGTCGGCCCATGCCGGGTCGCCCGTCAGCGCACGCGCATACCGCGTAAGGCGCGGCAGCCACACCAGCAGGTCGGATTCGTAGCTCATCCGGATGTCCCGCGCGTCGCCCTGCCGTCACGGCCGCGCGACGTGCCACATGCCGCCTATTCCGTCGCCGCCCGCGTCGCCCGCCTTGTGGTCCATTTTCCAGCGGTACAGCGGGTGTCCCTTGTACGCCCATTGCGTCTTGCCGTCGTCGCGCTTCACGATGCTCCACGCGCCCGACGCTTTATCGTATGCATCGGCAACCGCCGGTGGCCAGTTCGCCGTGCACGCGCTGTCGCACATGCTCTTGCCGAGCGCGTCGTGATCGAACATGTACAGCGTCATGTGGTCTTCGTCGACCAGCTTCCCGCCGCTGACCTGCGGCGGCTCCGCGGCCGCGGGCAGCGACGCCCCGGCCGTCAGCGCGGCGACGAGCAGCATCCGTTTCATTCCCGTTCTCCTTCGCGTGGCATTGCGGCGCTCGTGGCGTTGCCAAGTGCGGGCTCCGCCGTCGCGAAATGGCACGGTGAACCGGGACGATCGACTTCATCGTGGAAATTATCCCGCTGCGCGGCCGCGCCGTGTCTTGGTAGATAAACGGACAAACCCGTCCGATTATTCCAACGCGAACATGCGCACCGCGTGCGGCGACCGCTCGTCGCCGCGCTTTCAGTCCATGCGCGTAAACGGGGTCGCATGAAAAAGGCGGCATGACATCCGTGTCATGCCGCCTTCCATGATCGCTGCCGAACGGCGAGCTTGCGTCGGCAGTGAGGCGTGACCGACTCAGCCGAAGCGAGCGGCCCGGTAAGGATGCGGATCGATGTAGGTCGGCGCGCCCGTCATCATCTCGGCGAGCAGGCGTCCGGTCGCAGGGCCGAGCGTCAGCCCGTGATGGCAGTGGCCGAACGCGAACCACAGGTCCCGGTGGCGCGGCGCGGGCCCGATCACCGGACGCATGTCCGGCGTGCACGGCCGCATCCCGAGCCACGGCGCCGGGTCGAGCCGTTCGCCGATGCCGAACGCGTCGCGCGCGAGCGGTTCCGCGCGCGCGAGCTGCACGCCGGTCGGCGGCGCGCCGCGCAGCGCGATCTCGACGCCGGTCGTGAGCCGCAGGCGGCCGCCATCCATTGGCGCGACGACGAAGCCTTCCTCGGTATCGCAGACGGGCACGTTCAACGGCGTGCGCGTCGGGCGGTAATGCATGTGATAGCCACGCTTCGCGCGCAGCGGAATCCGGTAGCCGAGCGGTGCGAATACGTGGTCGGACCAAGGCCCGAGCGCCACCACCGCCGAGCGGGCCGCAATGCGTCCGTGTGCGGTATCGACGCTCCAGCCGTCGCGTTCCTGTCTGAGCGTCGTCGCATCGCCGAGCGCGAACGTGCCGCCCTCGCGCTCGAAAAGGCGCGCATAGGCTTTCGTCAGGCCGCCCGGGTTCGACACGGTCTTCGGATCCTGCCAGTGGAACGCGCCGCAAAACGCGTCGCCGAGACCGGGCTCACGCTCGCGCAGCGCACGCGCATCGAGCACGGTCATCCGCAACCCGTGCTCGCCCGCGATGCGCTGCTGCGCACGGGCTTCCGCGTCGAACAATGCAGGCGAACGGAACGCCTCGATCCACCCGCCGTCATGCACGAGCGGCTGCGCATCGGTGCGCGCGAGCAGCGCGTCGTGCTCGTCGACGCTCGCCGCGACGAGCGGCAGCAGGTCGCGCGCAGCGGCCGCGAGCCGCTGCGGCGACGATTCCCGCCAGAACCGTGCGAGCCAGCCCGCGTAGGCGGGCATCGCCTTGTAGTCCCAATAGAGATCGACCGAGCGGTTGCGCGCATAGCGCAACAGCGTGCCGAGCTTGCGCGGGAATGCATACGGGACGACCGACGAGCGCTCGATGAGCCCCGCGTTGCCGTGACTCGTTTCCTCGCCCGGCCCGCGCCGGTCGACGAGCGCGACGCGCAGGCCGCGATCCTGCAGATGCAGCGCGCACGACACGCCGACGATGCCGGCGCCCAGGACGATGACGTCGAAATCCATGCTTCCTCGTACTGCGTCGAGATTCGATGCGATGCGCGCCGGACGCTGCGCCCGGCGCGGCCTGGCTTACTTCGCGATGATGTCGCGCTTGAAGTACTTCTGCGACAGCCCGCTCAGCGTGCCGTCCTTCTTCAGCGCGTCGAGCGCGCCGACGATCTTCGTCTGCAGCGCCTTGTCGCCCTTGCGCATCCCGAAGCCCGTGCCTTCGCCGAGCGTCGCCGGATCCTTCAGCGGCTCGCCGACGATCTGGTAGTCGCGGCCGGCCGGCTTGTCGAGGAAGCCGTCCTGCGCGGTCTGCGCTTCCTGCACCGCCGCGTCGAGACGGCCCGCGACGAGATCCGCGTAGATCTGGTCCTGATCCTGGTACGACACGACCGCCACGCCCGCGTTGGCCCAGTGCGCCTTCAGGAAATCTTCCTGCGACGACCCTTGCAGCACGCCGACGCGCTTGCCGTGCAGGCTCGCCGTGTCGGGCAGCAGCGGCGAGCCGCGCTTCGCGACCATCACGATCGGCACGACGTAGATCGCCGGCGTGAAATCGATGCTCTGCCGGCGCTTCGCGGTGATGTTCATCGCCGAGTTGATCGCGTCGAACTTGCGCGCCTGCAGCGCGGGGATCAGCCCGTCGAACGAATTCTCGACCCACACGCACTTCATCTTCAGCTTCGCGCACACTGCGTTGCCGACATCGACGTCGAAGCCCTGCAGCTGACCGGAAGGCGTCTTGCTCTCGAACGGGGGATAGGCGGCTTCGATCCCGAAGCGCAACGTGTTGGCGGTCTGTTCCGCGTGGGCCGTGACGGCTGCGCTCGCGAAAGCCGCGGCGGCGCACAGAGAGAGCTTCCAGTTCATGACGGGTCCTGTCTGGGTTGAGGCAATGGGGGACGGCTGCGCGGCGCCATCGACAGCGCGCCGGATCGGCACGAAGCACGGCCGGCCGGCCGGCCGGCCGGCGATGCGGCTGCATACGTCCATGCACGCGAAATATAGACTGTAAGTCTACTATAGACTATAGGGGATACGATAATCGTGCCTCGTTTCTACGGGCCGGTATCGTCGAAATCTGTCATAAGTCTATGATTCTTCGTGAGTTTTCAAAACTCCGCCGTCACGCACACACCCGAAAAATAAAATTTCTCCAGACGTCTTGAGTCTATATTAGACTTTTCGTCCATCACGAACACCGCCGGACACCCCGTCGCGAGACTGTCCGTCCGGCCCTGACTGGAGACGTATCCATGACGCAAGCCGCCCCGACCCTGCCGCTGACCGTCGACGAAGCGGCGGTGCGCGCCGCGCTGCCGTCGCTCGATGTGCTCGGCACGCTACGCCGCATGTTCGCGTCGCTCGGCGAAGCGCGCGCCGTGCAGCCGCCGCAGACGCTCACGCTGTTTCCCGGCCAGGCCGGCGACTTCATCACCTACCTCGGCGCGCTCGCCGACGAGCAGGTGTTCGGCGCGAAGCTGTCGCCGTACATCGTGACGGGCGGCAAACCGATCGTCACCGCATGGACCGCACTGATGTCGATGCGCACGGGCCACCCGCTGATGTGGTGCGACGCGGGCCTTCTGACGATCGAGCGCACCGCCGGCACGACCGCGCTCGCGGTCGACTGCCTCGCGCCCGGCGATGCGAAGCATCTTGCGGTGATCGGCACGGGCGCGGTCGGCCTCGCGCACCTGCGGCACACGGCGGCGTTGCGCGACTGGGAGACGATCCGCGTCTATTCGCCGGCACTGGCAGGAAACGCGGCGCTCCAGGCCGAGCTCGCGCAGCTCGATCCGCGCGCGCGGCCGGCCGACAGCGCCGCCGCGTGCGTGCGCGACGCGGACGTCGTGATGCTGTGCACGTCGTCGGGCACGCCGGTGCTCGGCGACGGGATGCTCACGCGCCCTGCGCTCGTTACGTCGATCAGCACCAACGTCGCGCAAGCGCACGAGATTCCGCCCGCGTGGCTGCCCGACATGGACGTGTACTGCGACTACCGGCACACGACGCCCGCGAGCGCGGGCGAGATGCAGCGCGCGGCGGCCGAACACGGCTGGACGCCCGAGCGCATCGTCGGCGACCTGCCCGCGCTCGTGCGCAACGCGTGCCCGGCGCCGTCGCGTACGCGCCATGCGTTCTTCCGTTCGATCGGCCTCGGCCTCGAGGACGTCGCGATCGCGCACGCGCTGCATGCGCATCTGACGCGCGCATGAGCCGCACATGAGCATCAAGCACGCGCGAGCCCGATACAATGGCGCCACCGCCGCTGTCAGGGCAACGGTGCACCGGCGTCGGCCGGAGGCGCCCGCCGGCCGCGGCTCACCCGAGATCCCGATGCGCAAGAAGCCGTCCCCCGTCAAAGACCTGCTGCTGTCCCGCTATGCGCCGATCGCCGACGGCATCGCGACGCTGTTCTTCCCGTACGCGGAAGTCGTGATCCACGACCTGCACGACCAGACCGTGCTGTACCTCGCGAACAACCTGTCGAAACGCGAGGTCGGCGACGATTCCGCGCTCGAGGAAACCGACCACTCGGCGCGCGAGCGCGTGATCGGCCCGTACGAGAAGCTCAACTGGGACGGCCGGCGAATGCGCTGCGTCAGCAACGTGCTGTTCGACGACGAAGGGCATCCGGCCGGGATGATGTGCATCAACTTCAACATCGCGGTGTTCGACGAAGTGCGCGCGACGCTCGACCTGTTCATCAAGGGCGCGGGCGTCGTCGCGCAGCCGGACGAGCTGTTCCGCGACGACTGGCAGGAGCGCATCAACACGTTCCTGCACGGCTGGCTGCGCGACCGGCAGATCGGCCTCAACGGCCTGACGCGCGAACATCGGCGCGAACTCGTCGAGGCGCTCTACGCGGAAGGCGCATTCCGCGGCAAGAGCGCGGCGAACTACGTCGCGAACGTGCTCGGGATGGGGCGCGCAACGGTCTACAAGCATCTGAAGCACCTGAAGGAAACGCAGGGCGACATGTAGACGGGACGCACGGCGGAAGTCGCGCGTTCTCGCGCCGGCGCGCGGCGTGAACGGCAGGCTGGGCCTGGCGCCGCCGCTCTTCGTCCGGATGATCCTCGCATGCCCTCGGCCCCGTAACGTCTTGTCACCTCCCCCACCCGCCAGCGTCGAAGCGTCGAAGCGTCGAAGCGTCGAAACAAGAAATGCTATAGTCGCGGTTACATTTTTTCCGATCGTCACACGCCCATGCCGACCGCTCCCTCCCCCGCGCTTCGCCCGACGCTGACCGTCGAAATCTGGTCCGACCTGATCTGCCCGTGGTGCTGGATCGGCAAGCGCCGCTTCGACGAAGCGCTCGCCGCATTCGCGCATGCGGACCGCGTCGACGTCGTGCTGCGCGCGTACCGGCTGATGCCCGGCCAGCCGGTCGAGCCGGTCGAAGCGATGCTCGGCAGCAAGTACCGGCTCGCGCCCGCGCAGGTCGACCAGATGCTGCGCCAGGTGACCGACGCCGCCGCCAGCGTCGGGTTGCACTACGACCTGCCCGGCACGCTCGTCGGCGACACGCTCGACGGCCACCGGCTCGTGAAGTTCGCGGAGACCACCGGCCGCGCGCACGCGCTGACCGAACGGCTGTATCGCGCGTACTTCAGCGAGCATGGCTCGCTGTTCGACCACGGCGCACTCGCCGACTTCGCGGTCGACGCAGGGCTCGAGCGCGCGGCGGCCGAAGCCGTGCTGCGCAGCGACGCTTACCGCGACGACGTCGAAGCCGACATCGAGCGCGCCGCGCAAATCGGCGGCCGCGGCGTGCCGCTGTTCGTGTTCGGCAGCCGCTACGCGGTGTCCGGCGCGCAGCCGGCCGACGTGTTCGCGCAGGCGCTCGAACAGGCGTGGCAGGATGGCGTCGTCGCGATCGGCGGCGACGACGCGGCGGCATGCGGCCCCGACGGCTGCGCGCTGCCGCCGCACGCATAACGCGTCGCTCTACGCATCGCACTACGCACCACAACACGCATCACACTACGCCCTGCTGCTGCCAGAAACCGGCAGGAAGCCGCGCCGTGCGGCGTCTACAATGTGGCCTCTCAAATAACAATCTATGAGAGGCCACAACCCCATGACCCACGGCATTCACGGAGAGAAGCGCTGGTACGCGCTGATCGTCCTCTGTCTCGGCGTGCTGATGATCGTGCTCGACAGCACGATCGTGAACGTCGCCCTTCCGTCGATCCGCGCGGACCTGCACTTCAGCGAGACGGCGCTCGTCTGGGTCGTGAATGCGTACATGCTGACCTTCGGCGGCTGCCTGCTGCTCGGCGGCCGCCTCGGCGACCTGTACGGCCACCGCCGCATGTTCCTCGCGGGCCTCACCGTGTTCACGCTCGCGTCGCTCGGCTGCGGCGTCGCGCAATCGCAGACGATGCTGATCGCCGCGCGCGCGGTGCAGGGCTTCGGCGGCGCGATCGTGTCGGCGGTGTCGCTGTCGCTGATCATGAATCTGTTCACGGAAACCGGCGAGCGGGCGCGCGCGATGGGCATCTACGGCTTCGTCTGCGCGGGCGGCGGCAGCATCGGCGTGCTGCTCGGCGGGCTGCTGACGAGCGCGCTGTCGTGGCACTGGATCTTCCTCGTCAACCTGCCGATCGGCATCGCGGTCTACGCGCTGTGCGTCGCGCTGCTGCCGCGCACGCGCGCACCGGCCGCCGATGCGCGGCTCGACGTCGCCGGCGCGTTCACCGTGACCGCATCGCTGATGCTCGCCGTCTACGGGATCGTCAACGGCAACGAGGCCGGCTGGCTGTCGACGCAGACGGTCGCGCTGGTCGGCGCCGCCGCCACGCTGCTCGCGTTGTTCATCGCGATCGAGGCGCGCGTCGCCCATCCGCTGATGCCGCTCACGCTGTTCGCCGCGCGCAACGTCGCGCTCGCGAACGTGATCGGCGTGCTGTGGGCCGCTGCGATGTTCGCGTGGTTCTTCCTGTCCGCGCTGTACATGCAGCGCGTGCTCGGCTACGGCCCGCTGCAGGTCGGACTCGCGTTCCTGCCCGCGAACCTGATCATGGCCGCGTTCTCGCTCGGGCTGTCCGCGCGGATCGTGATGCGCTTCGGGATCCGCGGCCCGATCGCCGCCGGCCTGCTGATCGCCGCCTGCGGCCTCGCGCTGTTCTCGTGTGCGCCGGTCGACGGCGGGTTCGCATGGCACGTGCTGCCCGGGATGACGCTGCTCGGCATCGGCGCGGGCGTCGCGTTCAACCCGGTGCTGCTCGCCGCGATGAGCGACGTCGATCCTGCCGATTCGGGGCTCGCGTCGGGAATCGTCAACACCGCGTTCATGATGGGCGGCGCCCTCGGGCTCGCGGTGCTCGCGAGCCTCGCGGCCGCCCGCACCGACGCACTCGCGGCAGCCCAGGCCGCGCCGCTCGACGCGCTGAACGGTGGCTATCACGTCGCGTTCGCGTTCGGCGCGGCGTTCGCGGCGGCGGCCGCGCTGATCGGCCTCGCGCTGCGGATCCGGCGGCACGACGCGGTCGGCAGTGGAGTGGGCCGCGCGATGCACTGATCAGGTGCAGCAGCGTGGCTGCGGGGTTAAAACGCACGTTTGAACTTCCCCGTCGAGCTCGCGGAATCCGGGCTCGCGGATTCCGCGCTGCGCCCGTCCGGCACCGTGACCGATGACGGCGCATACGGCTTTCCGGCCTCGTGCGCGTGCCGCGCAACCGCACGATAATCCCGCCGGAGCCTCACCCGACAAGGCTGTCCGGCCGCCGCACGGGGGTCGCCCCACCGCAGCGGCCGGCCGATTTTTAACGCAGTCGTACACCGCGCCGCGAGTTTTGCGACAATGTCGGACTTTGACCTGCGCGCCGCCGCCGAACGCCGCATAACCGCCCGCTTCCGATGTCGCTTCCTCATATCGATCTGCTGTACTCCCTGTCCGGCCTGTTCGTCGGCATTCTCGTCGGCCTGACCGGTGTTGGCGGCGGTTCGCTGATGACGCCGATCCTCGTGCTGCTGTTCGGCGTCCATCCGGCGACGGCAGTCGGCACCGACCTGCTGTACGCGGCGGCGACCAAGGCGACCGGCACCCTCGTGCACGGGCTCAAGGGCTCGGTCGACTGGCGCATCACGGGCCGGCTCGCGGCCGGCAGCGTGCCCGCGTCGGCGTTCACGCTGTGGGTGCTGCATACCTACGGGATGCAATCGCCCGGCGCCGGCCGCCTGATCCAGCTCGTGCTCGGCTGCGCGCTGCTGCTCACGTCGCTCGCGCTGATCTTCCGGCCGCAGCTCGCCGCGCTGGCCGCGCGCAATCCGCTCAAGCCGAACCCCGCGCGCACGCTGTGGTCCACCGTGCTGACGGGCGCCGTGCTCGGCGTGCTGGTGTCGATGACGTCGGTCGGCGCCGGCGCGATCGGCGTCACCGTGCTGCTGCTGCTGTACCCGGCGCTCGCGACAACCCGCATCGTCGGCTCGGACATCGCGCACGCGGTCCCGCTCACGCTGATCGCCGGGATGGGCCACTGGCTGCTCGGCTCGGTCGACGTGTCGATGCTGCTGTCGCTGCTGCTCGGCTCGCTGCCCGGCATCGTGATCGGCAGCCTGCTGTCGGCGCGCGCGCCCGAGCGCCTGCTGCGCAACCTGCTCGCGTCCACGCTCGTTGCTGTCGGCGTGCGGCTCGTGCTCGCGTAAGCCGACCGCCGCACCAACAAAAAACGCCGCCCGGCTCGTGACCGGGCGGCGTTTTTTTACGTCACGTCAGGCGGCGCACGCGCCGCCCGCGCTTACTGCCCCTGCTGTTGCAGTTTCTGCTGACGGAGCTGCTGCGCGCGCATCTGCAGCTTCAGCACGCGCTGCAATGCCGAACGGTTCGCGAGGATGCCGTCGTAGAAATTGCCGAGATCTCCCTTCAACGCGGTCCGCGACAGGTCGTTCAGATAGATCATGTGGCCCGACGGGTAGAACTTCATCGACAGGTTCTGCGCCTTGAGCGTCGGATCGAGCGGCATCTGCTGCAGCGTCAGCTCGGTCTGGTGGAACGGCGTGACCGCGTCGAAATAGCCGTTCGCGGACAGCACCTTCAGATCCGGGTTCAGGCTCATCGTCGACGCGAGGTCGCCGGCCGTGTACAGCGTATTGCCGCCGCCCTTGTTCGCACCGGTCGGGTCGGTGTGGCTGAAGTCCCAGTTGTTGAACACCTGGTCGTTCAGGTCGACGAACGACGACAGCGACGTGTACTTCAGGTCGGTGTTCAGGTAGCTGTTCCACAGCACCGTGTACGCGCCGCCGATGTTGTTGATCGACGGATCGTTGCCGCCCGAGTTCGGCAGGATGAACGGCGCGATGCCCTGGCCCGTGTAGTTCGCGCGGCCGTCATACTGGCCGATCTGGATGCCCGGCACGAGCGTCAGGAAGAACGTATACGGCGGGTTGTTGTTCGACGACGGCACGTTGCCGAGCGCGGCCGGGTTGCCGAAGGTCTGGATCAGCGAGACCGGATCGGTGCCGATGTACGAACCCATCTGCTGCGCGGTCTGCAGGTTCAGGTTCAGCCGCACGTTGACGAAGCCGCCGTCCTGCGGGTTCGGCGCCTGCGCGAGCGGTGCGAGCACGTTGTCCGCGTAGTTGCGCGCCTGGACCATGTAGCTGTCGAGGTCGGCCGGCGTCGGGTTGACCGTCGTCTTCTTCCAGTAGAACGCGTCGGCCGCGAGCGTCGGGAACGTGCCGATTGCCGACAGCGCGTTCGCGTAGTCGAGGATCGACGACTGCAGCGTGATCCCGTTCAGCTCGACGCCATCTTCATGCAGCACCCACGACACCACCGCGCTGCGCGCCGTGCCGTACGACTCGCCGAACAGGAACTTCGGCGAGTTCCAGCGCGAGTACTTGGTCAGATAGCGCTGGATGAAGCGGTCGATCGAGCGCGCGTCCTGGTCGACACCCCAGAAGTCCTTGTTCTTCGCCGGGGCGATCGCCGCCGAATAGCCGGTGCCGACCGGGTTGATGAACACGAGGTCGGAGCGGTCGAGCAGGCTGTCCGGGTTGTCGAGCAGCTTGTACGGTGCGGGCGGCGTGAAGTTCGGGAACGACGACTGCAGCCGCTTCGGCCCGAACGAGCCGAGCAGCAGGTAGACCGACGACGAGCCGGGGCCGCCGTTGTAGAAGAACGTGACCGGGCGCGGCTTCGACGGATCGGGATTGTCCTGGGTGTACGCGACGTAGAACATCTTCGCGTTCGGCTGCGACGTGACGGGGTCGATCGTCGTCAGGTGGCCGGCGGTCGCCGTGTAGTTGACGACCTTGCCGCCGATCGTGACCTGCCGGTGCACGACCGCGGCGCCTTCGGTGGCATCCGTGACCGCGTCGTTGGGGCCGGTGCCGTACACGTCGGTATCGACGAACGGCTGGTCCGGCTGCGTGGCAGGCGACGCGTTGCCGGCCGATCCGCCGCCAGCGGCGGCCGGCGCGTTCACGTTCGCGTTCGCGGCCGTGGCGGCCGCAGCCGACGCGGCCGGGCTCGAGCCGTCATCGCCGCCGCAGCCCGTGACGAGCAGCGCGGTAACAGCCGTCGCCGCGACGAGTGGCCCGCTCAGTGTCGTTCCGAATAGCGCGAAACCGTCTTTCAAGGACTTCAGTGTCGTCATTATTGCCTCTCAAACAGAACGATAAATGTCGCCGGACGCAAAGGATGATTGCGTCCGGCGTTCCGCACCGGGAGTGCATTCGTTATGCGACGCACTCCGAGTTTTTTACCGGCCCGGCATTGACCGACCGGCATGATTTACCCCACCCGATATTCAGCGACTTCCCAATGGAATCAATTCCATCGAAAACGGCAATTCAGAACTCAAGTGCAATTTCCGGGTTATCCGCAATCGCATGCAAATCGACGGCAAAAACATTCCCCGCAAAGCCAGCCCTGACAAGACTGCTTCGCATCGAGACGACGAACCTCCCCCTTCGGCATGGCGCCGATTAATCGCCGAACGGCGATCGATCGCAGCCTTTTTCCGAATTAATAAAATCGAAAGGATTGGCCAACAGAATGGAAAGGAATATTCTCTCTATGTAATTTATTAAATTAAGTGAAAATACCGGCGCATAATAAATTCCGGGTTTTCGGCCGTAAAGTAATAATTTGTTACAGCACTCGCCATTCGACACGAATGGAATCTGGGACCGATTCCCGACGGCGGCCAATAAAAAAGCCGGACGCTGGCGTCCGGCTTTTCGGTGTGCAATGGCGTACGATGCCGCGCGCTTATAGCGGCACGTCGATCGCCCCGGCGTTCACGGTGATCGCATTGCCGCCCGGCGCCGCCGAGATCGCCGGCAGGTTCGCGCCCGTCAGCGCCGGCGCCGCGCCCGGCGTGCCGCCGCGCGGCACCGTGCGGATCACCTGCGACGGCGGCAGCGGCGCACCGTTCTTCAGGTGCCGCCACATCAGGTTCAGCGCCTGCAGGTCGTAGTAGTGGACGGGCACGAAGCGCGTATCGAACCCGGCGACCGGCAGGAACGCATCGAAGTGCTGGCCGTTCGCCACCTCATAGAATGCGAGCTGGCTGCGCCCGCCTTCGCTGAGGCTGTTCTGCGCGACGTACGCGCGCGACGCATGATTGACCGGCACGAGCGCATCGCTGCGACCGTGCACGATGATCGCGGGCTTGCCCTGCAGGTTCGCGTTCACGCGCACCGCGTCGACGTTCGCGGGCATGCCCAGCGTCCCGTTCGTCCACAGTTGGCGCAGGCACACCGCGCCCGCGAAGCTCGCGTCGGGCGTCGCGAGGCGGTGATCGACGCCGGTCGCGGCGCCCGTGTTGAACACGAGATTGATGCCGTCGGTCGGCGGCACGCCGTTGCCCGCGCCGAATACGTTCGGCATCGGCGAAGTGGCCGGCGGCGCGACCGCGCCGGTGGCCGCATTCGTCGTCGCGAAACTGAAATTGCACAGGTTGTCGACGACGCGCGAGCGCGTGTACGCATTCGCATAGGTCACCGCGATCGCCGGTGTCGCCTGCGAATCCCACATCGGCGCCTGCAGCAGGTCGGAGTCGGCCAGGTAGCCGGCCGTGTGCAGTTGCGCGAGCGCATCGGCGGCCTGGCTCTGCAGGTCCGCGCCCGCGACGAGCCCGGCCGCGGCGAGCGTCGCGCAGCGCTGCGCGCGGATCGACTGCGTGACGGCCGGCGGCAGCGCGCTCAGGTACGGCGCGCCCGCGAGGGCAGTCGACGCCGCCGCGCATGGCTGCAGCAGGTTCGCGAGCGTCGCGTAGTCGGCGAGCGGCCGCCCGAACGACGGCACCGGCGCACCGCCCTGCCGCACGACGGCGTTCGGCGCGAGCCGCACGTTGATCTGCGGCTCGCCGACGACGACCGCGGTGATCCAGTTGCGTGTGTCCTGCTCGGCCGCCGCGAGCGCCGCGCCGCCGCCGTTGCTGACCGACGCGGCGATCGTCGTGATGTCACCGGGCCGGTAGCGCACGCCGTGACGCTTGCCGTCGATCAGCGGTCCGAACTGCTCGTTGAGCGCCCAGTACGCGAACTCGACCGCCTGCAGCGTCGCGTGCCCCCAGTCCTGCTCGGGATTCTGCTGCGAATGCGCATGCTTGAACGCATAGCGGTTCGGGAATTGTGCGTTGAACGCGGCCAGCTCGCTGCTCGTCGCGTTCGCGGTAAAGAGGCTCGCGTTGCCGGCAAGCACCGCGTTCGCGAGCGTGCCGTCGATCAGCGTGACGGTATCCGAGCCGAGCTCGTGCGCACCGTTGCCGCCGCCCTTGTCGTTGTACGCAACCGCGCAGCCGCGCTTGAGGCCCCACTCGCCGGCAGCCGAAATCGCGCCGTACACGCCGCGCGAGCCGGACGACGTCGCGGTGACGATGCACGGCTGCGCGGGATCGAAGCCGGCCGGCACCTGCACGAGCAGCGTGACGTTCTTGCGGCCGCTGCCGTCGTCCGAATAGGCGAGGTATTCGGTGCCGGCGATCTTGCCTTCGCCGAGCGTGTCGTTGCCGTCGAGGTCGACGTTCGGCCCCCAGAAGCGGCCGTAGCCGCCGTTGGCCGTGATGTCGACGAGCGCGCGGTAGTTCGACCAGATCGCGAGTCGGCGCAGCTCGGCCGCCGTCGGCCGCGCCGGATTCGCGAAGCCGGGCGGCGTCGCGGCCGCGAGGCCCGTCTTGCCGAGGCCGGCCGTCAGCAGGTCATCGCTCGCGCCGTCGTAGGCCGTCGTGCGCACGCTGCCCGCGACGAACCCGGGCAACGGGTTGCTTTCCGACGTCTCGTCGCCGTTGCAGGCACCGAGCATCGCCACCGCGGCGGCCAGCGCCGCCCCCAACAGGACCCGACTGCCCCACCTGAGCCTCGTCATCAGCGCCCTCTCTCTCGTAATGTGTATCGGACTTTCAAAGCGAGCACGGGCCCCGGCATGCCGAGGCCCGTGCGGATGCGAGCGCGGGCGGCGCGCCTGCGCCGCCCGGACATCATTGCTTCTTGACGGTCAGCTTGTTGCTGACTGAAGTCACGCCCGGAACGGCCTTCGCAGCCGATTCGGCCTTGTCGATCTGGGCTTGGTCGGGCACCGTGCCCTCGAGCGTGATCGCGCCGCCCTTCGAACGCACGACGATTTTCGACACGTCGACGCCGTTGTCCTTCGAGATCGCCTTGCGCACCGCATAGCCGAGCTTGCGGTTCGCCTGCTTCGCTGTCTTGGCAGCGGCCTTCGATGCGCTCTTCGCGGCGGCGGGCGCTTCGGACGCCGCCGGCTCGCTCGACTGCGCGTACACGCTGCCGGACAGACACACCGCCACTGCGGCCACGCCCAACGCTCTCAATACGATCGACTTCATACCATCTCCTTGTGAATCGCGACGGCCGCGCACAGTGCGGCCGGATACCCCCAAAGGCAGCCGGACTGCGCGCGCGAACGCGGCAGGACGGCCGGTGATTTCCACGGCGATGCGAGAGAGGCGAGACGGACAGGCAGCGGAGCCACGCGCAATGCGGGCCGGCCCGGCCGGGCAGCCGCCGGCCGAACGCGCCCGGTCTGATGGCGTGCCGGGTCGCGCGAGTCGGGCGCAGCTGCGTCGCACAATGTAATCCAGCGCCCGCGGAAGCGCAAAGTTTTTGATGCGGCGCGGCGCACCGCGCTGCCGCCGCGGCGATGACGCCGCGCCGGCAACCCGACGGGGACCCGACGGCAACCCGTTTCGCGCACGCACCGCGAAACCGGGTACCATCGCCGCGAATGCGCATCGTCGTTGCCACGAGCTGCCGATGCGAGATACCCGCGTGATCCTCGACCGCTTATGAAGCCCATCCTGCGCCCCCGCCGGCCGCCCCGCATCCTCGCCCGCTTTGTCGCGGTGTCGTGGCGCGACCTCGCGCTGTCGGTCGGCCCGACCGTGCTGCTCGCGGTCGCCGCCGTCTGGCTCGCGATCAAGATGATCCAGCCCGCGCCGCCGTCCACGCTCGTGATCTCCGCCGGGCCGCCCGGCAGCACCTACTGGAACGCCGCGCAGAAGTACAAGGCGATCCTCGCGAAGAACGGCGTCACGCTCGACGTCGAGTCGTCCGAGGGCTCCGCGCAGAACCTCGAGCGGCTGTCCAACCCGAACGCGCCGGTCGACGTCGGCTTCGTGCAGAGCGGCATCGGCCCGAAGGTGCGCGACGAGCACCTCGTCGCGCTCGGCAGCATCGGCTACGTGCCGCTCGCGATCATGTACCGCGGCCCGATCGTCGCGCGCCTGTCGGACTTCAAGGGCAAGCGGCTCGCGCTCGGCGCGGAAGGCAGCGGCGCGCGCGAGCTGAGCCTCGCGCTGCTGAAGATGAACGGCATCGAGCCCGGCGGCGCGACCGAACTGCTGTTGACGGCCGGCGAGGATGCCGGCGCGGCGCTGCTCGACGGCAAGATCGATGCGGCGTTCCTGTCCGGCGACTCGACGCAGATCCCGGTGATGGCGAAGCTGTTCCGCGCGCCGGGCGTGCACGTGTACTCGTTCACGCAAGCCGAAGCGTACGCGCGCCGTTTCCCGTACCTGACCGCGATCACGCTGCCCGAGGGCGTCTACGACCTCGGCCGGAACCTGCCGCCCGCGGACATCCATACGGTCGCGCCGACCATCGAGCTGGTCGCGCGCGACACGCTGCATCCGGCGCTGTCGGACCTGCTGATCGAGGCCGCGCGCGAGGTGCACGGCCACGCGACGATCCTGCAGCGCGCGGGCGAATTCCCGTCGCCGATCACGCGCAGCTTCCCGCTATCCGACGATGCGGGGCGCTACTACAAGTCGGGCAAGACCTTCCTGTACCGGCGGCTGCCGTTCTGGGTCGCGAGCCTCGTCGACCGGCTGCTCGTGATCGTCGTGCCGCTCATCGTCGTGCTGATTCCCGGGCTGCGGGTCGTGCCGGCGCTGTACGGCTGGCGCGTGCGCTCGCGGATCTACCGCTGGTACGGCGCGCTGATCGCGCTCGAGCGCAGCGCGCTCGGCGAGCACACGGCCGACGAGCGCGTCGAGCTGCTCGACCGGCTCGACGACATCGAGGAAGCGGTGAACCGGATGAAGATGCCGCTCGCGTACGCGGGGCAGTTCTACGTGCTGCGCGAGCACATCGGCTTCGTGCGCGAACGGTTGACCGCGCACGATCACGACACGCCACACGGCGCCACGCACGAGCATGCGCCGCCGGCCGGCAACGACGGCGCGCCACCCCGGGCGAGCCCCGGTTCCGCCTGAGCGGACGATCCGCGATCATTGCTGCATCGGCGCGCCGCCGCGTAACATGGAAGCCGCCGCCAGGCGCCCGCGCCGGAACGCTCGCAGGAGATCCACCGGCCCCCCGGAACGCTGGCCGCAGGATGACCGCCCCTCGGATGGCCGCCCCTCGGATAACCGCCCCCGGACGGCGGGCCCCGGACGGCGGGCCCCGGATGGCCGGCCCCCCCAATCTCAGGAGAACCCCATGACCACCGGCCTCGACACCGCCCAGCCCACCTGGTTCTTCGATTTCGTCTCGCCGTTCTCCTATCTGCTGCTCGAACAGATCGAACGCTGGCCGGACGTGCCGTTCGAGCCGGTCCCGGTGTCGCTCGCCGACCTGCAGCGCCACTGGGGCCAGCGCCCGGGCTCGGAAGTGCCCGGCAAGCGCATCTTCACGTACCGCCATGCGCTGTTTCGCGCGGAGCAGCTCGGGATCCGCTTCAAGATGCCGCCCGCGCATCCGTTCGATTCCGACAAGGCGCTACGGCTTGCGATCGCGTTGCGCGCCGACCTCCAGGCGGTGCGCGAGATGTTCCGCTTCATCTGGCGCGACGGCAACGATCCGTCGACGCCCGAAGGCTTCGCTGCACTGTGCGAACGGGTCGGCGTCGGGCACGGCGACCAGCTGATCGAGTTCGAGGAAACGGTCGCGCAACTGCGCCGCAATACCGCCGACGCGATCGCGCTCGACGTGTTCGGCGTGCCGACGTTCTGGATGAACAAGCAGCTGTTCTGGGGCGAGGACGCGCTGCCGATGGTGCTGTACTGCGCGCGCACGCCGACCTGGCTCGAATCGCGCGAGGTGAAGCGCATCAGCGCACTGCCGAAGGGCCGCGTCTGAGCGTCTGATACCGGCCATCACGCACGGGCAAGCGCGGCTGCGGTAAGGTTACGTTTCGCCCGAATCGCCCCCCGCAATGGAAGAAGACGACCGTACCGCCTCGCTCGACATCTGGCTCGTGCGCGTGCTGCGCACGCTGCTGCTCGAGCGCAGCGTCACGCAGGCCGCGCTGCGCCTGAACCAGACGCAGCCCGCGATCAGCACCGCGCTGCGCAAGCTGCGCGAGACGCTGAACGACCCGATCCTCGTGCGCGGCAAGTCGGGGATGGTGCCGACCGAATATGGCGCGTCGCTGCTCGACGCCGCGCAGCGCGCGCTGCGCGAGGTCGACTTCATCGCGACGCCGCATGGCGAGTTCGCGCCCGAATCCGCGCGCCGCACGTTCCGCGTCGCCGCGCCCGACTACCTGAACGACTTCTTCATGCCGACGCTGATCGCGCGTTTTCGCGACGCTGCGCCGCATGCGCACCTCGAAATCGATTCGCTGAACCCGGCGCTCGATCACGCGGACGCGCTCGAATCCGGCGCGCTCGATCTCGTGATCGGCAACTGGCCGAAGCCCGACCCGCGCTTCGCGCGCGACGACCTGTTCTCCGACACGATCGTCTGCCTGATGCGCGATTCGCATCCGCTCGCGCGCGAGCCGCTGACGCGCGACGCGTACGCGAACGCCGCGCATCTCGCGCCGACGCCGTACACGGGCGACAAGCGCAACGCGATCGAGATCGGCCTCGCGCGCGCGGGCCTCACGCGGCGGATCGTCACGACGCTGCCGTATTTCGGCCTCGTGCCGCAGGTGCTGCTGCAATCCGACCTGATCTTCACGACGACCCGGCGCTTCGCGATGCACTACGCGCAGATGCTGCCGCTCGTCGTCGTCGCGCCGCCGGTGCCGTTTCCGCGCATCCGCAGCTACCTGCTCACGCATCCGCAGCCCGATCGCCCCACCGACATCGCGTGGCTGCGCGCGCTGATGCAAAGCGTATCGGGCGAGCTGACCGCCGCGCGCGGCGCGCGCAAGCGCTGACCCACGCCGGCGCCGCGCGATTCGCCATTCGCGCGCGCCGGTTCGTGTGCCGATTCGTGTTCAGTTTCGGTGAAAGTTGCGCTGCATGGCGACGCCACGCCACGCCGTTTGTGCGCCCCGGGCGCACGGGTTCCGCTCACGCGGTGCAGAACGTTTCCTGAAGATGCGTCCAGCGCACGTCACCCGCCGCGTCGCGCTCGAACACTGCGGTCGCGCGCCGCGCGGGCAGTTCGCCAGCCTCCGCGTGCTGCGCTTCGAGATACGTGATCACCGCATGCCGGTCGTCCGACGCGAGCACGCGGATCTCCGACAATGTGATGCGCAGCCCCGGCTTCGCGCCGGCGAGCGTCGCGAACAGGTCGCGCGTGCCGTCGCGGTCGAACTCGCGGCCGTTGGTCGCAATCATCGTGAAGCCGGGGGCGAACGGTGCGATCAGCGCGTCGAGCGCGGCAGGCGTGGTATCGGCGCCGGACAGCCAGCGCTCGATCGTGACGAGGCTCGCGTCGAGCACGTCGATAAAGACTTGGGAATCAGACATGGTCACCTGACGGAAAAGCGCGGCCCGCTGCCGCGCGATCCGCCAGTGTAGGCAAAAGTGCGCGACGGCGTCGGGTCGCGCCACGACGCGACGCGCGCTCACCGCAAGCAGGACAGGTCGTCCGGCAAGCGGCCCGACGCGGCGGCCTTCACGTCGGCCACGGGCACGCCCGCGCGCGACTGCAGCAGCTCCGCGCAAACCGCGACCGCGATCGATCCGGGCGCCTTGTCGACGATGCCCGCGATGCCGATCGGGCACACCATGTCGCGCATCCGCGCCGGGTCGACGCCGCGCGCGACGAGCCGGCGCTCGAACTTCACGCGCTTCGTGCGCGAGCCGATCATCCCGAAATATGCGAAATCGCGCCGCCGCATGATCCGCTCCGCCAGCGCGAAATCGAGCGCGTGGTTGTGCGTCATCACGAGGAAGTACGCGCCCGGCGGCGCTTCGTCGACGATCGCCTCCGGCGTGTCGGTCGGCTCCGGCTGCACGTTCGGCGGGCATTCGTCCGGGAACAGCTCGTCGCGCGTGTCGACCCACTGCACGACGCACGGCAGCGCGCCGAGCAGCGTGACGAGCGCATGACCGACGTGCCCCGCGCCGAACAGCACGATGTGCATCGGCACGGGCGTGCCCGTCGCGCGGTTGCGCCGGCCGGTTCCGCGGGGGAGCGCCTCGGCGGGACCCTGCCCCTCGACGTGCAGCGGACGAGCGGAGCGCGGTGCGCCGTTCATGTCAGCCTGCCCGCGCCGCGCGCACGGCCTGCACCGCGCGCAGGATCGACTCGCCGGTCGCCGGCGCGTCGAGCGGCGGGTTCACGCGATAGTCGCCGACCGCCGCAATCGCGTCGCGCACCGCGAAGAACACCGAGAACGGCAGCAACAGCGGCGGCTCGCCGACGGCCTTCGACCGGTGGATGCTGTCCTCGACGTTGCGGTTCTCGAACAGCCGCACGCTGAACTCGGGTGGCGTGTCGTTGACGGTCGGGATCTTGTACGTGGACGGCGCATGCGTCATCAGCTTGCCGCCCGCGTTCCACCACAGCTCCTCGGTCGTGAGCCAGCCCATCCCCTGGATGAACGCGCCCTCGACCTGGCCGATGTCGAGCGCCGGGTTCAGCGACGCGCCGACGTCGTGCAGCGCGTCGACGCGCAGCGTGCGCATCTCGCCGGTCAGCGTGTCGATCACGACTTCCGACACGGCTGCGCCGTACGAGTAGTAGAAGAACGGCCGGCCCTGCAGCTTCGACTGATCCCAGTACAGCTTCGGCGTCGCGTAGAAGCCGTCGGACCACAGCTGCACGCGCGCGAGATACGCCTTCGCGATCACCTCGCCGAACGGCACGCCTCGGTCGCCGACCCACACGGTATCGTTGCCGAACCGCACGTCCGCCGCGTTGACCGTGCCGCCGCCGTACTGGCTCACCGCGAACGCCGCGAGCCGTTCGCGCAGTTGCCGCGCGGCATCCTGTGCAGCCTTGCCGTTCAGGTCCGAGCCGGTGGACGCGGCCGTCGCCGACGTGTTCGCAACCTTGCTCGTGTCGGTCGCCGTCACGCGGATCCGCTCGAAGCGGATCCCGAGCTCGTGCGCGACCACCTGCGCGACCTTCGTGTTGAGCCCCTGCCCCATCTCCGTGCCGCCGTGGTTCACGAGCACCGAGCCGTCGGTATAGATGTGCACGAGCGCACCGGCCTGGTTGAAGTGCGTGACGTTGAACGCGATGCCGAACTTCACCGGCGTCAGCGCGATGCCCTTCTTCAGCACCGCATTGCGCGCGTTGAATGCGCGCACGCCCGCGCGCCGCGCGCGATAGTCGCTCGTCGCCTCAAGTTCGGCGAGCAGCTCGGGCAGCACGTTGTCCTCGACCGTCTGGCCGTACGGCGTCACGTTGCGCTCGGTCTTGCCGTACAGGTTCGCATAGCGGACGTCGAGCGGATCGCGGCCGAGCGCGCGCGCGATGTCGTCGACGATGTATTCGATCGCGAACGCGCCCTGCGGGCCGCCGAAGCCGCGGAACGCGGTGTTCGACTGCGTGTTGGTCTTCCCGCAGTACCCGGCGATCGACACGTTCGGCAGCCAGTACGCGTTGTCGAAGTGGCAGACCGCGCGCGTCATCACCGGGCCCGACAGGTCGGCCGAGAAGCCGCAGCGCGACGTCATGTCGAGCGACACGCCGTCGATGCGGCCGTCGTCATCGTAGCCGACGTCGAAGCGGTACGCGAAGTCGTGCCGCTTGCCGGTGATCATCATGTCGTCGTCGCGGTCCGGACGCAGCTTCACCGGGCACAGCAGCTTCCACGCGGCGAGCGCCGCGCAGCACGCGAACAGCCCCGACTGCGATTCCTTGCCGCCGAACCCGCCGCCCATCCGGCGGCATTCGACGAGCACGTTGTGCGACGCGACGCCGAGCACGTGCGCGACGAGGTGCTGCATTTCGCTCGGGTGCTGCGTCGAGCAGTACACGTGCATGCCGTCGTCGTCCTTCGGCACCGCGTACGCGATCTGGCCTTCCAGATAGAACTGCTCCTGGCCGCCGAGATTCATCTCGCTCTCGTGGCGGTGCGGCGCGGCGGCGAGGTGCGCGGCCGCGTCGCCGCGCGCGAGCTTCAGCGGCGGGATCACGTAGGTTTCGGCTTTGCGCGCGTCCTTCGCGGTCAGGATCGCGGGCAGCTCCTCGTAGTCGACCTTCGCGCGGCGCGCGGCGAGGCGCGCGGTTTCGTGCGACGTCGCGACCACGATGAACATCGGCTGGCCGACGAACTGCACGATGCCGGCGGCGAGCACCGGGTCGTCGTGGATGATCGGGCCGCAGTCGTTGACGCCCGGAATGTCGTCGGCCGTGAACACCGCGACGACGCCGGGCGTCGCGCGCACCGCGTCGAAGTTCATCGACACGATCCTTGCGTGCGGCTTCGTCGACAGGCCGAGCGCCGCGTGCAGCGTGCCGGCGACGAGCGGGATGTCGTCGGTGTAGGTCGCACGGCCGCTCACGTGCAGGTGCGCGGATTCATGCGGACGCGAAATGTGGACCTGCGCGGCGTCGTCGACCTGCGCGTCGAGGGTGTTCAGGAACGGTTCGGCTTGCTTGTTCATCGTGTGTTCTCCGTCAGGCGCGCGCCGATTCTGCGGCTGCTTCTCCGGCTGCCTCTCCGGACGATTCTGCGGCCACTTCGCGCACGCTCAATGCCTGCGGCGGCAGCGGATCGTGTGGACGCGTCTCCAGCCAGAAGCGGTACATCAGGTTCTTCGCGGTTTCGAGGCGATAGGCGCTCGTCGCGCGCATGTCGGTGAGCGGCTGGTAGTCGCGCTCGAGCGCCTGCATCGCGGCCTGCGCGGTCGCCTCGTGCCACGGCGCGCCGTCGAGCACGCCTTCCGTGTGCGTCGCGCGCTTCGGCGTCGCGGCCATCCCGCCGAACGCGATGCGCGGCTCGCGGATCGTGTCGCCGTCCGCGATGAATGCGAACGCCGCGCACACGGCCGAGATGTCCGAGTCGAAGCGCTTCGCCAGCTTGTATGTGCGGAACTGCAGCTTCGCGCGCGCGCCGCTGCGGGTCGGCACCTTCACGCCGACGACGAATTCGTGCGGCGCCATGTCCTTCTGCTGATAGCCCGTGTAGAGCGCCTCGAGCGGCAGCTCGCGGACGACGTCGCCGCCGCGCAGCACCACCCGCGCGCCGAGCGCGATGAGCCCCGGCATCGAGTCGCCGATCGGCGAGCCGTTCGCGACGTTGCCGCCGAGCGTCCCCGCATTGCGGATCGGCAGCGACGCGAAGCGCTTCCACATCTCGGTCAGCTCCGGATAGGTGCCGGCGAGCGCCGCGTAACCCTCCTCGACGGTGACGCCCGCGCCGATCTCGATCCAGTCGTCGCCGTGCACGATGCGCTGCAGCTCGGCGACCTGGCCGACGTAGATCAGGTCGTCGAGCCGACGCATCTGCTTCGTGACCCACAGCCCGATGTCGGTGCTGCCCGCGAGAATGCGCGCGTCAGGGCGCTCGACCTTCAGCGCGGCGAGCGCGTCGAGCGTGCGCGGCGCGGCGAAGCGCGCGCCGCCGATCTCGTAGTCGAACGTGCCGTCGCGTTTCAGCGACGCGAGCGTGCGCGCGAGCGCTGCGGTGTCGACCGGCGCAGACGGCGGCGGCGCACCTTCGCCGGCCGCGTCAAACATCTGCACGGCCGCATCGACGATCGGGCGGTAGCCCGTGCAGCGGCACAGGTTGCCGGTCAGCGCGTCGGCGATCTCGGTGCGCGTCGGCACGTCCTTCGCGCCGCAGGCGCCTGCGCCGGCGCAGCCCTCATGGCCGTGCTTCTCGTACAGCGCCCACATCGACATCACGAAACCGGGCGTGCAGAAGCCGCACTGCGAACCGTGGCAGTCGACCATCGCCTGCTGCACGGGGTGCAGCGAGCCGTCCGGCTGGCGCAGATCCTCGACGGTCAGCAACGCCTTGCCGTCGAGCGTCGGCAGGAACTGGATGCATGCGTTGACGGCCTTGAACGCGACCGTGCCCGCGTCGGTCAGCTCGCCGACGACGACCGTGCACGCGCCGCAGTCGCCTTCCGCGCAGCCTTCCTTGGTGCCGGTGCAATGCGCGTCCTCGCGCAGGTATTGCAGCACGGTGCGGGTGACGTCCGCGCCGCCGACTTCGCGGATCGCATGACGATGATAGAAACGGATCGGCTCACTCATGTCTCGTAACGCTCTTCAAGTTGGGCAACACGGCCCGCGCCGATGCGGCAGACCGTCGTCTTCTCTGACAGTTTGAACGCTATCACCGTCAAATTCCGCAACCCATAGCCCATCACGCATGCGGCCCATATAACTGCGGCGATATGGCGCCAGGAGCCCGTTCGCGCCCGGAAAGCATGTTCCGCCCGATCGTCCGGAACCTCTGCCGGGGCGGGATCGCCATCGGCGGACAGCGGCGGAAACAGGTCCTGATTAACTAAATGGTACCTGCGGGAAAACCGGTTCCATGGGAAAATCCCGATTCCATTTTCGCCGCCGTCCGTTCCGTTCGCTCATCCGTTCCGACCCCATGCCCACCGATTCCCCCTCAACGCCGCGCAGCGGGTTTGCCGTCACGCTGCAGATCATCTCCGTCGTCTGCTTCACGTTCATCTGCTACCTGACGATCGGCCTGCCGCTCGCGGTGCTGCCGGGCTTCGTCCATGACGACCTCGGCTTCTCCGCGATCGTCGCGGGCGCGGCGATCAGCGTGCAGTATTTCGCGACGCTCGCGTCGCGGCCGCTCGCCGGGCGCTTCGCCGATTCGCTCGGCCCGAAGCAGACGGTGGTGCGCGGGCTGATCGGCTGCGGCGTGTCGGGCGTGCTGCTGCTCGTCGCGCTGCTGCTCGCGCACTGGCCCGCCGCGAGCCTCGTGCTGCTGGTCGCGAGCCGGCTCGTGCTGGGTGTCGGAGAAAGCCTGTGCGGCACCGGCGCGATCCTGTGGGGGATCGGCCGCGTCGGGATCGCGCACAACGCGAAGGTGATCTCGTGGAACGGCATCGCGACCTACGGCGCGCTCGCGCTCGGCGCGCCGATCGGCGTCGCGATCGCGCATACGCTGAATCCCGCGCTGATCGGCGTGATCGTGATCGCGCTCGCGGTACTCGGCTACTACCTCGCGCGCCTGATCGCGCCGGTGCCGGTCGTGCACGGCGAGCGGATGTCCTATGCGAGCGTGTTCACGCGCGTGCTGCCGCACGGCCTCGGCCTCGCGCTCGGCTCGGCCGGCTTCGGCTCGATCGCGACCTTCATCACGCTGTACTACGCGGCGCGCCACTGGCCGAACGCCGCGCTGTCGCTGACCGTGTTCGGCACGCTGTTCATCGGCGCACGCCTGCTGTTCGCGAACACGATCAAGACCTACGGCGGCTTCCGCGTCGCGATCGTGTCGTTCGCGTTCGAATGCTCGGGGCTGCTGCTGCTGTGGCTCGCGCCGCTGCCGCACGTCGCGCTGGTCGGCGCGGCGCTGACCGGTTTCGGCTTCGCGCTGATCTTCCCCGCGCTCGGCGTCGAGGCGGTCGCGCTCGTGCCACCCGCCAGCCGCGGCGCGGCGCTGTCCGCGTATTCCGTGTTCCTCGACCTGTCGCTCGGCATCACGGGGCCGCTCGCCGGCTATGTCGCCGGCGCATTCGGCTATCCGCAGGTGTTCCTGTTCGCGGCGGTTGCGTCGGCGGCCGGCGTCGCGCTTTCAGTGCTGCTGTATCAGCGGCAGACCCGCGTCGCCGCGAGCGGCGCGGCAGCCTGAACGGGAAACAGTCAGGCCGTCCGCAGAGACAGCCGCCGCGTCAGGTCGAACGCGACCAGATTGCCGGCCAGCACCAGCAACAGCCCCACCACCGCGAGCGGCGACCACTGGTAGCCCTCGAACACCGTCGACACGGCCAGCGCGACGATCGGAAACAGCACCGTGCAATACGCGGCCCGTTCCGGCCCGATGCGGCCGACGAGGGTCAGGTACGCGGTGAACCCGATCACCGAGCCGGGCACCGCGAGATACACGAGCGCGCCGACGTAGCGCGGGCTCGGGTCGATCGCGAACGACAGCCCCGCCGCGGCGCTGCCGACGGTCAGGATCGTCGCGCCGATCAGCATCGCCCAGCCGTTGGTCGCGAGCGGATGGAGCCCCATCGACTGCATGCGGCTCGACAGCAGGTTGCCCGCCGAGAAGCACATCGTGCCCGCGAACGCGATCGCGAGGCCGATCCACGTCGCGTGATCGTCCAGATGGCCCGCCATCTGCTGCCAGAACAGGCACGCGATGCCGGCCAGGCCGAGCAGCGCGCCCGCGACCGCCGACGATCGCAGCGGGCGGCCCATGAACAACCGGCCGTTGATCGAGTTGAGCAGCGGCGCGGTCGAGAAGATCACCGCGACGAGCCCGCTCGGCACGACCCGTTCCGCGTAGTAGAAGCACAGGAAATTCAGGCAGAACAGCGCGAAGCCCTGCGCGGCGAGGTAGCGCCACGCTTCGCGCGGCGGCCGGATGGGCCGGCGCATCGCGCGCAGCAACACGAACATGACGGCCGCAGCGAGCCAGAAGCGCCACGCGATCGACACGGGCGGCGGCACGCTGCCGAGCTGCCACTTGATGGCGATCCAGGTGGTGCCCCAGATCAGGACGGTGACGAGGTAGAGCGACAGGTTCATGACGGGGACCGGAATAGCGGCGCAGGAATGAAAGCGCCGGAACGAAAGCGGGACGTCCGACTATGCCGCCGCGCGGCGCGCGCCGATTGTCCGGAATTGCGGTCTTTTTCGGCGACCGGAGCGGGCCGCGACCGGCGCGCTTATACTCGGCCATCATGCGCATCCAGCCTCCCGACCTGCCCGCCGCGTCGCCCGCCGCGGCCGCCAACGCCGCTGCCGCTGACGCGAACGCCGTTGCCGGCGCGATGCCGTTCGGCCTGCAGTCGGTATGCCGCACGCTCGCCGAGGCGAATGCGACGCTCGAGCGCTTCGCATGGCTCGGCGACCATCTCGCGATCGCCGAATGGACGCGGATCACCGAAGAAGCCGAGACGGTCTACGAGCAGCCCGGCCACCACACGCTGTCGTGCTACCTCGACGGCGGCTACCGGACCGAGCGCCAGAAGGTGCCGCGCTACGGCGCGCCGAGCCTGCTGTGCGCGCTGCCGGGCGACCACGAATCGCGCTGGTGGGTGCGCGGCGAGATGCACTTCGTCCACCTGTACTTCCTGCCCGAGCACTTCACGCAACGCGCGATCCGCGAGCTCGACCGCGAGCCGCGCGAGCTGAAGCTCGCCGACCGCACCTATTTCGAGGATGCGCAGGTCGCGTCGCTGGTCCGCTCGCTCGCGCTGGAGCGCTGGGACGATGCCGACGGCCGGCTGCGGACGAACGAAACCGCACACGACGTGCTGAGCCTGCTGCTGCGCGGGCAGAGCACGATGAACACCGACGCGCCATTCAAGGGCGGCCTCGCGCCCGCCGTGCGCCGCCGCGTGCGCGACTATATCGACGCCCACCTGACGCAGCCGCTGACGCTCGGCGAACTCGCCGGCGTGGCCGCGCTATCGGAATACCACTTCTCGCGGATGTTCCGGCTGTCGTTCGGCCGCGCGCCGCACGCGTGGATCGCCGAGCAGCGGCTGGCGCGCGCGCGCCTGCTGCTGCGCACGACGCCGCTGCCGCTCGCGCAGGTCGCGGCCGCATGCGGCTATGCGAACGCCGGCCATTTCAGCCATCGCTTCCGCGAAGCGCACGGCACGACGCCGAATACGTACCGGCGCGCGATGCAGGGACGCTGAGGCCCGCCCCGCCGCTTGCCGCTTACTCCCCGCGCCGCGACAGTTCCTGCTCGAGCGCGGCGACGCCGGCCGGCAGGTCCACCGGCACCTTCAGGTCGACCATCGTGCGGCCGAACGCGTGCAGCGTGCGGAACAGGTTGTGTTCGCGGCACTGCTCGCCCATCTGGCCGATCCGCACGATCGGCAGGCCGAACGAGCCGGAGATCTCGACCTGGTACTGCTTGGAGATATGTCCGCAGATCATGCCCGGCGTGAGGCCCTCCGGCGTCTCGATGCCGACCACCGAATTGAGCCGGCACGACTTCGGCGCATAGAGCTTGAGCCCCATCGCCTCGACGCCCGCCTGCAGTGCAAGCGAGCAGCGCAGGTGCCGCGCGAAGCGGCTTTCGAGCGTCTCCGCGCAGACGAGCCGCAGCGCCTCGTGCAGCGCGAGCACGCCCGACACGGGTGCCGTGTAGTGATAGCCGGCGTTGTGCCAGAAGTTCTCGGCGAGCGCCATGTCGAGGCACCAGTGCGCGTTCGGCTCGGGGCGGTTCTTCATCCGCTCCCATGCGGCGTCGGAGAACGCGATCAGCGACACGCCCGGAATCGACGACAGGCCCTTCTGCCCACCGGTGATTACCGCGTCGATGTCCCACGCGTCCATCTCGAGCGGCATCGTCGACAGCGTGCACACCGCGTCGACGACGACGAGCGCGCCCGCCGCCTTCGCGAGCGCCGCGATGTCGCGCAGGTCGCGGTTCCACACGGTGTTGGACGTCTCGCCATGCACGATCGTGACGATCTCGGGACGCTCGCGCGCGATCGCGTCGGCAATCTCGTCCAGGCTCGCGACCGCGCGGTCGGGCACTTCCAGCACCGCGACGTCGGCGCCGACGCGCGTCGCCATCTCGGCCATCCGCGCGCTGAAGAAGCCGTTCCTGATCGACAGCACGCGCGTGCCGCGCCACGCGAGGTTCGACATCGCCATTTCCATCGCCGCCGAGCCGGGGCCCGCCACGCCGAGCACCCACTTCGTGCGGGTCTGGAACACGTAGCGCGCCATTTCCTTCACCTGTTCGATGACCTTCGCCATCGTCGCGCCGAGGTGGTTGATCACGATCGTGTTCGCCTTCGCGACGGCGGCCGGGATCGGAACCGGGCCGGCCCCCATCATCAGCAGCGGTTCTTCGGGCAGGATCGCGTCGAGCGGCACGACGACGGGACAGGGAATCGGCGAATAATCGATGGACATGGCTGAAATCGGGTGAAGAAAGGAAAACGCTCGCTCGCCGCGCATCGTGGCGAATTGATCGATGATTCCCCGTTCCGCTGCATTGCGCAAGAGGCACGCGCGATCCCGTCGAACGCCACGCGCCGTCGCCGCAGCCGGGCGCCGGCGCCATCCGATTCTCCCGCGCATTAGCACGTCATATCCGAATCCGCCGCAAAACGGTTCCATGCCCGCGATTTTCTCCGTCACGCCGATGCGACTCGCGAACCGTTCCCATTGAACCCCCGTTCCGCGCCGCCGCAAAAAATCACGCAGCCCAAAAAAATCAACGCGGGCGAATTGACACGCAAATCCCCCGACCATCGAAAAAATCCGCCAAAGCAGCCGGCATTGCCATCGAATTCCAAAAATCGGCGACAACACACACGCCACTCACCGCCAATTACTTGATTGATAAGCGACTTTTTATTCATTCATGCGAGATGCGTCGAAACACGCCATACGCGCTCGCCGGTCACGGCGATCGCGATCCGTCGCCGCCGCCAATACGCCCGCACCCGATTTTTCGCAACCCGCCCTTTTTCTCAGGTTGACGAATTACACTGCTGTAATGAACAATCTCCGACGTAATCTAAATCCCATTTTCGACACGAGGCAAAACGGGTGCGAAATGAGCGTTGCGCGTCGCTTATTGCGTCTTGCGCAACAGGAAATCACAACCAAAATCAATCAACCGGGCCAAAAATACACAAGCCATGAACCAGATTCAGACCATGCGTGTATTCGTCTGCGTCGCCGAGCAGCAGAGCTTCCGGCGCGCAGCGCATCAACTCGGCGTGTCGAACGCGCTCGTCACGCGCTCGATCGCGATGCTGGAGGGCCATCTGAACACGCGGCTGATCCACCGCACGACGCGTAACCTGTCGCTCACCGAAGCGGGGGTGCGCTATCTCGACGGATGCCGTGCGCTGCTCGAGGAATTCGACCACCTCGAGGCGTCGGTCACGCACGCGGTGCGCGAACCGGTCGGCACGCTGCGCGTCATCGCGTCCGGCCTGCTGTCGCCGCTCGCGCTGACGCCGCTCGTCACCGGCTTCCAGCGCCTCTATCCGCAGGTGCGCGTACAGCTCACGATCGCCGAAGGCCCGCTCGACGTGCTCGAGTCGGGCTACGACGTCGGCATCGTCACCGGCAACCGGCTCGACGGCAACCCGGCGCTGATCGGCCACGCGCTCGCGCCGAACACGCTCGTCGCGTGCGCAGCGCCCGCGTATCTCGAACGCCGCGGCGAGCCGCGCGCCCCCGACGACCTGCCGCGCCACGACTGGGTCGCGCTCGCGCAGCACCAGCACGCGTCCGCGTGGCGGCTGCGCGGGCCGGACGACGCGACGCATGCGGTCACGGTGCGCCCCGTCTGCACGGTCAACCAGCTGTCGCTCGTCCTTGCTGCGGCCGTCGCGGGCTCGGGTCTCGCGGTGCTGCCCGAAGACCTCGCCGCCGACGCGCTCGACAACGGCGCGCTCGTGCGGATCCTGCCCGGCTACCGGATCGACGATCCGGACGCGCAGCTGTCGCTCGTCTACCCGAACCGTCAGTTCGTGCCCGCGCGCACCCGCAGTTTCGTCGAGCATGCGCTCGACCATTTCGGCACGCAGGCGGCCCGCACGCACGCCGGCTACGCGTTCCTGCACGAGTCGCGCGCGCCCGATCGTGCCAACATCGTCACGGGTCTGCAGTAAACTGCGCGCGTCAGCCCCCGGAGGTCCAGCGTGCGCGTGATCCTGTTCAGCAGCCGTCAGTACGACGACGAATCGTTTATCGCCGCGAACCGGCAGTTCGGCTACCGGCTGCACTTCCAGCCGTCGCATCTCGACGCCGAGACCGCGATCCTCGCGCACGGCTACGAGGTCGTCTGCCCGTTCGTCAACGACACTGTCGATGCGGCGGTGCTCGAACGGCTCGCGGACGGCGGCACGCGGCTCATCGCGCTGCGCTCGGCGGGCTTCAATCATGTCGATCTCGCCGCCGCCGAGCGGCTCGGCATCACGGTCGTGCGCGTTCCCGCCTATTCGCCGCATGCGGTCGCCGAGCACGCGGTCGCGCTGATCCTCGCGCTCAACCGCCGGCTGCCGCGCGCCGTCGCGCGCACCCGCGAAGGCGACTTCTCGCTGAACGGCCTGCTCGGCTTCGACCTGCAGGGCAAGACGGTCGGCGTGATCGGCACGGGCATCATCGGCAGCGTGTTCGCGAAGATCATGATGGGCTTCGGGATGCACGTGCTCGCGCACTCGGTGCCGCCGTACAACGACGAGCTGATCGCGTTCGGCGCCCGCTACGTCGGGCTCGACGAGCTGCTGCGCCACGCCGACATCGTGAGCCTGCACTGTCCGCTGCTGCCGTCGACGCACCACCTGATCAACGCACGCACGCTCGCGCAGATGAAGCACGGCGCGATGCTGATCAACACCGGCCGCGGCGCGCTCGTCGACGCGCCGGCGCTGATCGATGCGCTGAAGAGCGGCCAGCTCGGCCATCTCGGGCTCGACGTGTACGAGGAGGAAGGCGGCCTTTTCTTCGAGGATCACTCGGACCAGCCGCTGCAGGACGACGTGCTCGCACGGCTCCTGACGTTCCCGAACGTGATCGTCACGTCGCACCAGGCGTTCTTCACGCGCGAGGCGCTCGCCGAGATCGCGCACACGACGCTCGTCAACATCGAAGCGTGGCACGCGGGGACGCCGCAGAACGTCGTCGCGTCGAATCGGTGACGGCGCGGCGGCGAACGCGCCCGCGTTCCGGTCGCCAGCCGGTTCGCGCGACGTTTCCCGTTCGCCATCAATTCGCCCTTTCGTTTCGCCTGATGTAACGCCGGCGGCCCGCGGTCTGCTATCGTTGCGCCGACGCCATCCCTGCTGCCGCCCATGCGTTTCGACGATCCCGCCCTCGCCGCTGTCTACCGCGCCATCTTCGAGCGGCGCGACATGCGCCATTTCACGCCGGCGCCCGTCGATCCCGAGGTGCTCGCCCGGCTGCTGCGCGCGGCCCACCACGCGCCGAGCGTCGGCTTCATGCAGCCGTGGCGCTTCATCCGCATCACCGATTCGGCATTGCGCACGCGCATCCACTCGCTCGTCGAGGCCGAACGCCGCGCGACCGCCGACGCGCTCGGCGAGCGCCAGGACGAATTCATGCGGCTCAAGGTCGAAGGCGTGCGCGAATGCGGCGAACTGCTGGTCGTCGCGCTGACCGACGGCCGCGAGCGCCACGTGTTCGGCCGCCGCACGCTGCCGGAGATGGATCTCGCGTCCGCCGCCTGCGCGATCCAGAACATGTGGCTCGCGGCGCGTGCCGAGGGGCTCGGAATGGGCTGGGTGTCGCTGTTCGACGTCGACGCGCTGCGCACGCTGCTCGGGATGCCCGACGGCGCGAAGCCGATCGCGGTGCTCTGTCTCGGGCATGTCGATGCGTTCTATGCGAAGCCGATGCTCGAGGAGGAGCGCTGGGCCGCGCGGATGCCGCTCGAAGCGTGCGTGTTCGAAAACGGGTGGAACGGCGCGGCGGGTGAAACCGGCGAATCCATCGAATCCATCAAGTCCATCGAATCCGTCGAGTCCGTCGAGTCCGTCGAGGCCGTCGAGGCCGTCGAGGCCGTCGAGTCCGGAGAAGCCGGAGAAGCCGGAGAAGCCGGAGAAGCCGGCAAGTCTCGAGCATCAGAGGCGTCCGGAGAAGCCGCCACGCCGGCACGAAACGCCATCTGAGCATCCGCCCACAGCGCCCACACTGTTATTGCGCCCCGGTTATCCACACCCCGCCGGGCCGCGCGCCATCCCAGATTGTGGACATTTGCCTGGCGCGCCGTCGCAAGCCGGCAACAGCCGTTCGAGCCCCAAACATAAGGGTTTTCACTGAAGTAGAATCGCGGCTGACGTCTTCCGTCCGCCTGCGTTGCGCATCCCGCGCCCGGCGGCTTTCTCCGGGCCCACCGCAATGCCTTTACCTCTCTTTGCCCTTGCCGTCGCCGCATTTGGAATCGGTACCACCGAATTCGTGATCATGGGGCTGCTGCCCAACGTCGCGCGCGACCTAGGCGTGTCGATCCCGGCCGCCGGGATGCTCGTGTCCGGCTACGCGCTCGGCGTGACGATCGGCGCGCCGATCCTCGCCGTCGTCACCGCGAAGATGCCACGCAAGCGCGCGCTGATGGGACTGATCGGCCTGTTCATCGCGGGCAACCTGTTCTGCGCGATCGCGCCGGGCTATGAAGTGCTGATGGCCGCGCGCATCGTCACCGCGTTCTGCCACGGCGCGTTCTTCGGCATCGGCTCGGTGGTCGCGAGCAATCTCGTCGCGCCGAACCGCCGCGCGCAGGCGATCGCGCTGATGTTCACGGGGCTCACGCTCGCGAACGTGCTCGGCGTGCCGCTCGGCACCGCGCTCGGCCAGGCGTACGGCTGGCGCGCGACGTTCTGGGCGGTGACCGGCATCGGCATCGCCGCGGCCGCCGCGCTGGCGGTCTGCCTGCCGAAGCACCTCGCGATGCCGGAAACGAGCATCACGCGCGAATTCGGCGTGCTGAAGCACCCGCAGGTGCTGATGGTGCTCGGCATCAGCGTGCTTGCGTCTGCGAGCCTGTTCAGCGTGTTCACGTACATCACGCCGATCCTCGAGGACGTCACGGGCTTCTCGCCGCGCCAGGTCACCTACGTGCTGCTGCTGTTCGGCCTCGGGCTGACGGTCGGCGGCACGCTCGGCGGCAAGCTCGCCGACTGGCGCCGGATGCCGTCGCTGATCGTGTCGCTCGCGCTGATCGGCGTCGTGCTCGCGTTGTTCGCGGGCACGATGCACGTGCCGTTCGCCGCGCTCGCGACGATCTTCGTGTGGGGGATGCTCGCGTTCGCGATCGTGCCGCCGCTGCAGATCCTGATCGTCGATCGCGCGAGCGACGCGCCGAACCTCGCCTCCACGCTGAACCAGGGCGCGTTCAACCTCGGCAACGCGACGGGCGCATGGCTCGGCGGCATGGCCATCGGCGCCGGCATCCCGCTCGTGAACCTGCCGTGGGTCGGCGTCGCGATGGCTGTCGCGGCACTCGCGCTCACGCTTTGGTCGGCGTCGCTCGAGCGCCGCCCGGTCGCCACGCCGACCGAATACGTGTGACGGAGATCGACACCGCAATGCGGCGGTCAATGCACGTTTCCGCGCTCAGGAAGGCGATGAGTTTGCAGGCCCGGCCGCGCGGCGCGCCGCCGGTGCGCGCGCGCACCGCACACCTGATGGCCTTCATGGACCGATGCAGCCCGCCGGTGTAGCATCCCGCCCGATGAAAGCCATTATTAATCGAGATTTCCTCGCGCTCATCATGAGCGTTGCGGTCGTCGGCCTGGGCACCGGCGCTACCCTCCCCCTCACCGCACTCGCACTGACCGAAGCCGGGCACGGCACCAACATCGTCGGCATGCTGACGGCCGCGCAGGCCGGCGGCGGCCTCGCGATCGTGCCGTTCGTCACCGCACTCGCGCGGCGCATCGGCGCGCGCCGCGCGATCGTCGTGTCGGTGCTGCTGCTCGCCGCGGCCACGGCGCTGATGCAATTCACGTCGAACCTCGTCGTGTGGGGCGTGCTGCGCGTGCTGTGCGGCGCGGCGCTGATGCTGCTGTTCACGATCGGCGAGGCGTGGGTCAACCAGCTCGCCGACGACAGGACGCGCGGCCGCGTCGTCGCGATCTACGCGACCAACTTCACGCTGTTCCAGATGGCGGGCCCGGTGCTCGTCAGCCAGATCGCGGGCTTCGCCGGCATCCGCTTCGCGCTGTGCGGCGCGCTGTTCCTGCTCGCGCTGCCGTCGCTCGCGTCGATCCGCCGCGCGCCGCTCGGCGACGGCGACGCGCATCACGCGGACCACGACCACTGGCGCAGCGTGCTGCCGCGCATGCCGGCACTGATCATCGGCACCGGCTTCTTCGCGCTGTTCGATACGCTAGCGCTGTCGCTGCTGCCGCTCTACGCGATGGATCACGGCGTCGCGAGCGGGACCGCGGTGCTGCTCGCGTCGATCATGCTGTTCGGCGATACCGCGATGCAGTTCCCGATCGGCTGGCTCGCGGACAAGCTCGGCCGCGAGCGCGTGCACCTCGGCGCCGGCTGGGTCGTGCTCGCGGGCCTGCCGCTGCTGCCGTTCGCCGTCACGAATCCGTGGCTGTCGTGGCCGCTGCTGTTCGTGCTCGGCGCAGCCGCGGGCAGCATCTACACGCTGTCGCTCGTCGCCTGCGGCGAACGCTTCCGCGGCGCCGCGCTCGTCACCGCGAGCTCGCTCGTGTCGGCGTCGTGGAGCGCCGCGAGCTTCGGCGGCCCGCTCGTCGCGGGCGCGTTGATGGAGCAATTGGGCAGCAACGCACTCGTCGGCGTGCTGCTCGTCTGCGTCGCGGCGTTCGTCGCCGCCGCGCTGTGGGAGCGCCGCGCCGCGTTGCAGCGTGCGGTCTGACGACGGCGCGCGGTCGAGTCGCCGAAACGACTGTCACACGCCGGAAATGGCGACGGCCCGCGCGATGCGGGCCGTCGAGCGCATGTGCGACATGCGTCGCGCGTGACACGTTATGCGTTACGCCTTCGACGCCAGCTGAATCTTCCCGACGCACGCGTTATGCGTTACGCCTTCGACGCCGACTGAATCCTCCCGACGCACGCGTTACGCGTTACGCCTTCAGCGCCGGCAGGATCTTCCCGACGCACGCGCCGAAGCCGACCCGATAACCGTCGCCCTGACACCAGCCGCTGAGCGTCAGCTCGTCGCCGTCCTCGAGGAACGCACGGCTGCCGCCACCCGTCAGCGCGATCGGCTCCTTGCCGTTCCACGTCAGTTCGAGCAGGCTGCCGAACGAATCCTTCGTCGGTCCGCTGATCGTGCCAGAACCCATCAGGTCGCCGACCCGCGTATTGCAACCCGCGACCGTGTGATGCGCGAGCTGCTGCGCCATCGTCCAGTACATATGCTTGAAGTTGGTGCGGCAGATCGACGTCGCTTCGTCCGCACCTTCGGCGCGCAGCGTCACTTCGAGCGCGATGTCGAACGCATGCTTGCCCGCGTGCTGCAGATACGCCAGCGGCTGCGGCGCCTGCTCGGGCTGCGCGGTGCGGAACGGTTCGAGCGCGTCGAGCGTGACGATCCACGGCGAGATCGTCGTCGCGAACGTCTTCGCGTTGAAGGGCCCGAGCGGCACGTATTCCCACTGCTGAATGTCGCGCGCGCTCCAGTCGTTCAGCAGCACCATCCCGAAGATGTGCGCTTCCGCGTCCTCGCACGCGATCGGCTCGCCGAGCGCGTTGCCCTGGCCGACGATGAAGCCCGTCTCCAGTTCGATGTCGAGCTTGCGGCACGCGCCGAACACCGGGCGCTCCTGGTCGGGCAGCTTCAGCTGGCCGTTCGGGCGCCGCACCGGCGTGCCGCTCACGACCACCGACGACGCGCGGCCGTTATAGCCGATCGGCATCTCCGACCAGTTCGGCAGCAGCGCATTCTTCGGATCGCGGAACATCGAGCCGACGTTGGTCGCATGCTCCTTCGACGAATAGAAATCCGTATAGCCAGGAATGTCGACCGGCAGATGAAGCGGCGCGTCGCGCTGCGGCACGAGCACTTGCGCGCGCAGCGCGGCATCGTCGCGCAGCCGCGCGGTATCACGCGCAAACAGTTCGCTCAACTGCACGCGCACGCTGCGCCATGCATCGCGGCCGAGCGCGACGAACGCGTTCAGCGTCGGTTGCGCGAACACGTCGCCGGCGCCGGCCGGCAACGTCACGAGGCCCGCGCGCGCGAGCGCCGCGAGGTCGACGATCTGGTCGCCGAGCGCGACACCCGCGCGCCGCGCCGCCTGCTTCGCATCACTGAAGATGCCGAACGGCAGATTCTGGATCGGGAATTCACACGCGGGATCGTTCGCCGCTTCGACCCAGCTCTTGCGGGCCGGGTCGAGCGTCGCGCGCCAGTCTTGGGTATCGCTCATCAGTTGCTCCAAGAAACCCCGCCATTGACGGCGAGGAGGAAGGGGATGCCTCTGTTTGACAGTGGCATTCCAACGTTAAGATGACCGGCATGATTCTTGTCTATCGCTACCGGGTGAAGTCGCACAACGGACTGCTTAACAAGCAGAGCCTTGCGGTGAACTACGTGTGGAACTTCTGCAATGACACGCAGAAGCACGCGCTCAAGTGGAGCAAGAAGTGGCCGACGGGGTTCGACCTGAATGTTCTGACGACCGGCAGCAGCAAGGAACTCAGCATCCACTCCGGTACGGTCAACGCCACGTGCGAGCAATATGCGAAGTCGCGCAGCCAGCGCCGCCGCCCCTACCTGCGCTATCGCGGCAGGAAATCGCTCGGCTGGGTGCCGCTGAAGGGCCGTGACCTGAAGCGTGAAGGCGATGCGTTTCGCTTCGCCGGCAACACCTTCCGCGTGTTCAACAGCCGCCCGCTGCCCGAAGGCAAGATCAAGGACGGAACTTGTTTTGCACAGGACGCGCGCGGCAACTGGTTCCTCAATATCGTGATCGAAATGCCCGATGTTCCGGCGCGTCCGATCCATTCCGGTGTCGGTATCGATCTCGGCCTGAAAGACTTCGCAACACTTTCGACCGGCGAGAAGCTGCCCAATGACCGGTTCGGCCGGCGTGCTGCCGATAAGCTGGCGAAGGCGCAACGGGCGCGAAAGCACAAGCGGCATATCGCGAAGCTGCACGCCAAGGTGGCCAATGCCCGCGCCGATTTCCAGCATAAGCTCGCGCTCGATCTGGTGCGGCGCTTCGACTACATCGCGGTCGGCAATGTGTCGGCCGCGAAACTCGCCAAGACCAGGATGGCGAAGAGCGTCTACGACGCATCCTGGTCGTCCTTCCGGGACAAGCTCCGTTACAAGGCGATGGCGCACGGAGCCACGTTCGAGGAAGTGAACGAAAGCGGTTCTACCCAGTCCTGTTCGGCGTGCGGGTCGACAGACAGCACGACGCGGCCGAAAGGTATCGCGGGACTGCGAATAAGAGAATGGGCCTGCGATCGCTGTGGTGTCGTGCATGATCGAGATACCAACGCTGCGTTGAACATTCTCCGATGCGGACGTGCATCGCCAGTCGTGGGAATCGCCTCCCTTTAGGGAGGCGAGGACGTCAACGTTGCTCCGGATTGAAGTGTTTCTGGATGCCTTGCCAGCACTCGAAGTAATTCGCCTGCAGCTGCGCGGTGTCGAGCGCGAAGCGCGTCGGCCGGATCAGCGTGCGGGTCTCGAACATGAACGCCATCGTGTCGTCGACCTTGTGCGGCTTCGTCGTATCGCTCGCGGACGCCTTTTCGAACGTATCCGCATCCGGGCCGTGGCCCGACATGCAGTTGTGCAGGCTCGCGCCGCCCGGCACGAAGCCCTCGGCCTTCGCGTCGTACGCGCCATGCACGAGGCCCATGAATTCGCTCGCGACGTTGCGGTGGAACCAGGGCGGGCGGAACGTATCCTCGGCCGCGAGCCAGCGCGGCGGGAAGATCACGAAGTCGATCGCGTCGACGCCCGGCGTGTCGCTCGTCGAATGCAGCACGAGGAAGATCGACGGATCGGGATGGTCGTAGCTGATCGAGCCGATCGTGTTGAACAGGCGCAGGTCGTACTTGTACGGCGCGTAGTTGCCGTGCCACGCGACGACGTCGAGCGGCGAATGGCCGATGTCCGCGCGCCACAGGCGGCCGTTCAGCTTCGTGACCAGTTCGAACGCGCCTTCGCGATCCTCGTATGCAGCCTGCGGCGTCAGGAAATCGCGCGGGTTCGCGAGTCCGTTCGAGCCGATCGGGCCGAGGTCCGGCAGCCGCAGCAGCGCACCGAAGTTCTCGCAGATGTAGCCGCGCGCGTGCCCGTCCGGCAGCGCGACGGTGAAGCGCACGCCGCGCGGGATCACCGCGATCTCGAACGGCTCGACGTCGAGCCGGCCGAACTCCGTCGCGATATGCAGGCGCCCGTCTTGCGGGACGATCAGCAGTTCGCCGTCGCCGCTGTAGAAGAAGCGGTCCTGCATCGAACGGTTTGCCGCGTACAGGTGGATCGCGCAGCCGTTCATCGCGGCAGCCGAGCCGTTGCCGGCCATCGTCACCCAGCCTTCGACGAAATCGGTCGGCTCGGCCGGCATCGGCAGCGGATCCCAGCGCAGCTGGTTCGGCGGCGTCGGCGGCACGTCGGGCGAATCGCCGAACTCCGACACGAGCCGCTGCGGGCCGCCGAACGGCTCGAACGGCCGGTGCACGGCCGCCGGGCGGATCCGGTACAGCCACGAACGGCGGTTGTGGCTGCGCGGCGCGGTGAACGCGGTGCCGGACAGCTGCTCCGCGTAAAGCCCGTACGGCGCGCGCTGCGGCGAGTTGCGGCCATGCGGCAATGCGCCGGGCAATGCCTCGGTCGCGAATTCGTTCGCGAATCCGCTCAGGTAGCCGGCTTTCGCCGGTTTCGACAGGTCAAGCGTCATCGTTTCCTTTCTCCCTCAATTCAGACGGCGCGCGGCGCTTCCACGCCACGCCGCCTCGTCACATTTGCAAGCCCGAGCACGAACAGCGCCGAACACAGCACCGGCACTGCCGCCGCGTGAAACAGCGCACCGTTCGACCAGTTGAGCGCGATCAGCTGCCCGCCGACGAGCGGCCCGAGCACGGAGCCGATCCGGCCGATGCCGAGACTCCAGCCGATGCCCGTCGAGCGCAGCGACGTCGGGTAGTACTGGCCCGCGAGCGCATTGACGGCCGGCTGCCCGCCGACCACGCAGAAGCCGCCCGCGAACACGACGATCAACAGCCACGGCAGCGCATGCGCGACCGAGCCGATCAGCCCGACCGACACCGCCGCACACGCGAAGCATGCAAACAGCACGCGCACGAAGCCGTAGCGCTCGATGAACCAGCCGAGCGACAGCGTGCCGATCACGCCGCCCGTCTGCAGCACGGTGCCGACGATCACCGCGGTGCCCGGCGAATAGCCCGCGTCGCGCATCACGGTCGGCAACCAGTTCGACAGGAAATACAGGTCGATCAGGTTCATGAAGCTGATCGACCACAGCAGTAGCGTGACCGGCAGCCGCCCGTCGCGGAACAGCTCGGCGACGGGCGCGCCGCTCGCCGCCTTTTCGCGCACGACGATGCGCGTGCCTGCGTCGATGCCGGCTTCGGGCGCGAAGCGCGCGAGCCAGTCGCGCGCCTGCGCGTCACGCCCTTTCAGCACGAGGAACTGCAGCGATTCGGGCAGGCGCGCGGCCATCGCGAACGCGAGCACGAACGGCACCGCGCCGCCGACGAAGAACACCGCGCGCCAGCCGAGCGCCGGGATCAGCGCGGCGCTGACGAAGCCGCCGAGCGCCGCGCCAAGCGTGAAGCCGCACGACACGATCATCATCCGCTTCACGCGATGCGCGCCCGGGCTGAACTCGCCGACGAGCGCCATTGCATTCGGCATGATGCAGCCGAGGCCGAGGCCCGTGACGAAGCGCAGCGCCATCAGCACCGGGATCGAGCCCGCGAACGGCGTGGCGAGCATCGTCAGCGCGAAGAACAGCGTCGCGCCGATCAGCACCGGCCGCCGCCCGATCCGGTCGGCGAGCACCGACAGGCCGAGCGCGCCGAGCAGCATCCCGAACAGGCTCGCGCTGAACACCGGGCCGAGCGCCTGCTTCGGCACGCCCCACTCGGCGATCACGCTCGGCGCGACGTAGCCCATCGCCTGCGCATCGAAGCCGTCGATCACGAGACAGAGCCCGCACAGCGCGAGCAGCATCCCGTGAAACGCGGGGCGATGGGTGTCGTCGATCACGCGCTCGACTTCGAGCGTGCGTGCTGCGGCCGGCGCGGCGCTCATTGCGCGGCCTCCGCGGCCGGATGCACGGGCGGCGTCACGCCCTGGCGCGCGAGCGCCATTGCTTCGCGCAGCACGGCAAGATCGCCGATCTGGTTCGCAAGCAGCAGGATCAGCTTCGCGTTGACGAGCTGGCTGTCGCTGTCGGTCAGGTCGCGATGCATGTCGATCAGCGCCTCGTAGAACGCGTCCGGATCGGACAGGCGCAAGCGGGTGTCGAGGTGGTGCATGACGGATGTCTCCGATGTCGGGTTGGCATTCAGGCCGCGCAGATCGCGCGCGCCAGCGCGTCGCCGATCGCCTGCCGATCGAGCGCACGCATCCGTGCGCACACGTGCTGGTCGGGACGCAGCAGATAGAACGTGCCGGGCTTCGCGTCGTAGCGTTGCGCGGCGAGGCCGTCGACGTCCTCCACGACGTCGATGCCGGGCACCGCCTGCGCGTGCCCCTTCGGCACGACGAGCACCGGCTTCACCGGCAGCGCGAGGCCGGCAACCGCCTGCGCGAGCGCGGCCGCATCGCCGGGCAGGCCGAACAGCACGCCGGCGAAACCGCCGCGCAGATGCTGCAGCAGCCAGCCGGCCGTGCCGTGAACGCCGTACGCACGGATTGGCGCATCGGCCGCCGCCGCGCCCGCGCGCATCGCGCATGCGAACGCGTCGCCCTTGCGGTCCCGCGTGTTGAGCGGCGAATCGGCGAGAACTGCCGGCACCGACAGCCGCCCGCTGTTGACGAGCTTGCGCGCGAATTCGCAGTCGCGCGCAAGCTTCAGCGTCGCATCGCGGAACACGCGCGACACGGGGCTCTTCGGCGTGATGAAGTCGGTCGAGCGCGTCGAGTTGCGGATGTTCTCGTCGGCCGCGAACTCGCGTTCGCTTGCATACGTATCGAGCAGGCGGTCGGGCGCATTGCCGTCGAGCACGAGCTTCAGCTTCCACGCGAGATTGTCGGCATCCTGCACGCCGCTGTTCGCGCCGCGCGCGCCGAACGGCGACACGCCGTGCGCGGAGTCGCCCGCGAACAGCACGCGGCCGTGACGGAACGTGTCCATCCGCTGGCAGCGGAACGTGTAGACGCTCACCCATTCGAGCTCGAACTCGACGTCAGGGCCGAGCAGCGCACGCACGCGCGGGATCACGCGTTCGGGCTGCTTCTCGGCGACCGGGTCCGCATCCCAGCCGAGCTGGAAGTCGATGCGCCACACGTTGTCCGGCTGGCGGTGCAGCAGCACCGACTGGTTGCGGTGGAACGGCGGATCGAACCAGAACCAGCGCTCGGTCGGGAATTCCGCCTTCATCTTCACGTCGGCGATCAGGAAGCGATCCTTGAACGTGCGGCCGTGGCTCTCGAGGCCCATCAGCGTGCGCACCGGGCTGCGCGAGCCATCGGCCGCGATCACGTACTGCGCGCGCAGCGTCTCGGTGCCTTCCGGCGTCTCGACCGTCACAGTCGCGTGTTCGGCGCACTGCTCGACGCCCGTCACCTTGTGCTTCCAGCGGATGTCGAGGTTCGGCAGCTCGAACGCGCGCTCGGCCAGATAGCCTTCGACGTAGTACTGCTGCAGGTTGATGAACGCCGGACGCGCATGCCCCTCTTCGGGCAGCAGGTCGAACGCGTACAGCTGCTCGTCCTGCAGGAACACCTTGCCGACGTGCCAGCTCACGCCCTTGTCGACGAAGCGCTCGCCGCAGCCGAGCCGGTCGAAGATCTCGAGCGTGCGCTTCGCGAAGCAGATCGCGCGCGAGCCGGTGGACAGCGTGTCGTCGTCGTCGAGCAGCACGACGGGCACGCCCTGCTGCGCGAGATCGATCGCGGCGGACAAGCCGACCGGGCCGGCGCCGACGACGATCACCGGATGGATCGCCGCGTCACTTTCCGCGCCGCGCTCCGCACGCGGCCGGTACGCAAATTTCAGGGTCTGGTAATCGATGCTCATGGTCGCCATCCGTCCGCTCAGCCCTGCCGCGTGCGCGGCACCGCGCCCGCCTGCCCGGACAGTTTCCCGCCTGCGGCCTGCCGATCTGCCGGGCCCGCGTGCGCTGCCCATTTCCTTTCACCCGCCACGTCTCGCTCCTTGCTTCCTGTTGAATCGGGGACAGGGCATCGCGTGGCGACGCCCGAATGTTGCTCATTCTTGATCGACGACAAACTCAGGATTTACGAATAGTAAAACCAATTACGAATAGTGAAATCAACGTAAACCCTAGGCATTGGGCGAAGGCCGGGATAACGATATGAACGAATCGCGAAGCCGAGCGCGGCGTGCGCTGCTACTATCGAGTCATGAGGCGGCCCGTTCGGCCGCCGTTTTTCCATGCCCGATCCCCGATGATTCCGCCCACCATTCCCGAGCTGGTCGCCCGCGCCGGGCAACTGCCGTATCTGCGGGAACACCTCGCGCTCGGCGACAGCGGCAGCGCCTACGCGCGCCTGCCCGAGCGGACCCTCAACAGTGCGTACGAGCCGATCTACGACGTGACGATGCCGGGCGCGCCGCAATCGACGTCGTTCGCCGACACGATCGAGCGCTATGGCGACGAGTTGGGCTTCCAGGCCGTCACGCAGTTGACGGGCGCCGCGTGCGACCTGTTCGATCCAGCCGCCGACGACCAGGCGCTCGTCGCGGTCGACCGCCTCGCGCGCGCGCTGCATGCGATCAATTTCTTCGGCGCGCAGCGCCATGGGTTGCTGTTCCTGCGCGTGCACGAGCGGCTGCTGAAAAGCGTGAAATACGATCACGGCAAGCACTTTTCATCGGTGCTGCAGCGCTTCGGCCTGCCGGCCGAGCGGGTCGTGATCGAGCTGCCGGCCGCCGCGGTCGCGCACAAGACGTTCCTCGGCTATCTGACGCGCAGCTACCAGCATCACGGCTTCAAGGTCGCGGACAAGCTGCCGGATCCCGGCCGGATCCTCGCGGTGGAATCGGAGATGGCCCGGCCGGACTACATCAAGATGGATGCGTCGATCGCGTTGCGCGACGGCATGGTCAAGGCGCTCGTCGCGTATGCGCAGCGCGTGCGGATCCCGCTGATCTTCGACGGCGTCGCCGACGAGACGCAGTGCGAGCTGCTGCGGCAGCACGACGTGCGGTTCATGCAGGGGCCGGTGTTTGCGAAGGTCGTGCCGGTTTGAACGGGTTGAGGACTCTGAGGGCTGAGGGCTGAGGGCTGAGGGCCTTTAGTGTTCGGTTCCTGAAGTCACGCAGACACCGACGAATTCATCCCCGCGCCTCCCCGCGCGCGGCCCATCAAGCGTACGACGCTCGACAGTCGCCGCCGTCGTCGTGCTTCGGCAGATCGTCGCCGCTCTCGATCACGCAAGCTGCCCGAGCCGCTGCGCCAGCGCCTTCAGGCGCGGCCCCACCTGCGACCGGAACACGTCCTCCCCCATCGACGACGCCGGCCCGCTGCAGCTCAGGATCAGCCAGCGCCCTTCGCGCGGCTCGCGAAACGGCACGGCGGCCGCGTTGACGTCCGCGTGCCAAGCGCGGAACGAATAGCAACATCCGCCCGACGCGAACTCGGCCACCGCGTCCTGCGCAGCGGCGACAAGCGCATCGGCGTCCGGCCCCGCGCCGGCCGCGCGGTGCAGCTCGGCATAGAGCGCGCGCCGCGCGTCGTCGGGCTGCACCGCCAGATACGCACGCCCCATCGAACTCGTCAGCATCGACAGCCGCGAGCCGGGCGCGAGCCCGAGCGTGAGCGCCGTCTCGCTGCGGATCGTCTCCAGATAAATCATGTCGAGCCCGTCGCGGCAGCCGAGCGACACCGCCGCGCCGATCTCGCGCGCGAGCGCCTGCATGTGCGGCCGCGCGAGGTCGAGCGTGCCCGTGCCGGACAGCAGCGCGAAGCCGAGCGACAGCACGCCCGCGTCGAGCGCGTATTTGCCGAGCGTGTCGTCGTAGCGCAGGTAGCCGAGCACGGTCAGCGTGTACGCGAGCCGGTTGACCGTCGCCTTCGGCAAGCCCGTGCGCTCCGCGAAATCGCGGTTGCCGAGCATCGTCTCGCCGGGACGGAAGGCACGCAGCAGGTCGAGACCGCGTGCGAGCGCGACGACGAACTTGCGTTCGTCGATCGGTTGATCGTCGATGGTTGAAAGCGTCATCCGGTGCTACACTGGGTTCAATTTGCAAAACATTGTTCCGCACAGCGGAACTCCAGTCAAGTGAGGAGATGACACGATGAGCGATGCGACTTTTCATTGGGACGATCCGCTGCTGCTGGACCAGCAGCTCACCGAGGACGAACGGATGGTGCGCGACGCCGCTCGCGCGTACTCGCAGGACAAGCTCGCGCCGCGCGTGACCGAGGCGTTCCGCCACGAACGCACGGACGCCGAGATCTTCCGTGAAATGGGCGAACTCGGCCTGCTCGGCCCGACGATTCCCGAGGAGTACGGCGGCCCGGGGCTCAACTACGTGAGCTACGGCCTGATCGCGCGCGAAGTCGAACGCATCGATTCGGGCTACCGGTCGATGATGTCGGTGCAGTCGTCGCTCGTGATGGTGCCGATCTACGAATTCGGCTCGGACGCGCAGAAGGAAAAGTACCTGCCGAAGCTCGCGACCGGCGAATGGATCGGCTGCTTCGGCCTCACCGAGCCGAACCACGGCTCCGACCCGGGCAGCATGGTCACGCGCGCGAAGAAGGTGCCCGGCGGCTATTCGCTGTCCGGCTCGAAGATGTGGATCACGAACTCGCCGATCGCCGACGTGTTCGTCGTGTGGGCGAAGCTCGAGGAAGACGGCAAGGACACGATTCGCGGCTTCATTCTCGAAAAAGGCTGGAAGGGGCTGTCCGCGCCGGCGATTCACGGCAAGGTCGGCCTGCGCGCGTCGATCACGGGCGAGATCGTGCTCGATGAGGTGTTCGTGCCCGAGGAGAACCGGCTGCCGAACGTCGGCGGCCTGCGCGGCCCGTTCACGTGCCTGAACTCGGCGCGCTACGGCATCGCGTGGGGCGCGCTCGGCGCCGCCGAGGCCTGCTGGCATACCGCGCGCCAGTATGTGCTCGACCGCAAGCAGTTCGGCCGGCCGCTCGCCGCGAACCAGCTGATCCAGAAGAAGCTCGCAGACATGCAGACCGAAATCACGCTCGGCCTGCAAGGCGTGCTGCGGCTCGGCCGGATGAAGGACGAAGGCACGGCGGCCGTCGAGATCACGTCGATCATGAAGCGCAATTCGTGCGGCAAGGCACTCGACATCGCGCGGCTCGCACGCGACATGCTCGGCGGCAACGGCATCTCGGACGAGTTCTGCGTCGCGCGCCACCTCGTGAACCTCGAAGTGGTGAACACGTACGAAGGCACCCACGACATCCACGCGCTGATCCTCGGCCGCGCACAGACGGGCATCCAGGCGTTCTTCTGATCGCGCCGCCCTGACCGCGCACCGCCGCGCGCAACGGCTCGCGGCACAACGACACGGCCCGCCCGGCATCGACATGCCGGGCGGGCCGTTTGCGCTGTGCGCCACCGCGCCGCGAATCATCGCCAACTACCGCGAATTACCGCGAAGCGGCACGCCCGCTGCCTGCCACCGCGAACACGCGCCGCTTGACACGGCGCGCGGCGCGCAATGCTCACTTGTTCGGTTGCGGCGTGAGACGCAAGTACGGACGCACCGCGTTGAAGCCCTTCGGGAAGCGCTTCTTCAGTTCTTCCGGATCCTGCAGCGACGGCACGATCACGACGTCGTCGCCATCCTTCCAGTTGCCCGGCGTCGCGACCTTGTAGTTGTCGGTCAGTTGCAGCGAGTCGATCACGCGCAGCACTTCGTCGAAGTTGCGCCCGGTGCTGGCCGGATACGTGATGATGAGCCGCGCCTTCTTGTTCGGATCGATGACGAAGAGCGAACGCACGGTGAGCGTCTCGTTCGCGTTCGGGTGGATCATGTCGTACAGCTGCGAGACCTTGCGATCGGCATCCGCGAGGATCGGGAAGCCGACGATCGTCGACTGCGTGTCGTTGATGTCGTTGATCCAGCCCTGGTGCGATTCGACGCTGTCGACCGACAGCGCGATCACCTTGACGTTGCGCTTCTCGAATTCGCCCTTCAGCTTCGAGGTCAGCCCGAGTTCCGTCGTGCACACCGGCGTGTAGTCGGCCGGATGGGAAAACAGGACGCCCCAACTGTCGCCGAGCCACTCGTGAAACTTGATGCGGCCGAGACTCGATTCCTGTTCGAAATCCGGCGCGATGTCGCCAAGACGCAGACTCATGTCGTTCCCTCCTTGAACGGTGCGTGAAGAATCCCCGCGCGAGCCGCAGGGACCGTCGCGTAGCTTACGGGAAGCCGATGAACATGCGAACGATTATTCCGTTCGATATTCATACATTTTTGTCATTTTTGGACCGCGCCGGGCCGTGCCGGGAAACTTTTCCGCCCGTTCGCCGCGCTCTCAGTGCATTACAAATCGTTTACCATGCGGTGTTGCGCAACCGCCATGCGTCATCCCGGCTCGCCAGCCGGCAAGCGTTTCGCTACGATGTGAACTTGCAGCATGACAGCATGAAGGGAGTTGCAATGTCGGAAATCAACAAGGAGAAACTGATGTCGGATATCAAAACCGTTCTCGCGGACGCCGAAGATCTGCTCAAGCAAGCGGCGAGCAGCACGGGCGACCGTGCGGCCGAGCTGCGCGAGAAAGCGATGTCGCGCCTGAAGCAGGCCAAGGAAAAGGCAACCGACGTCCAGGTCGTGGTGGTCGAGAAAGGCAAGAAGGCCGCGCGCGCGACCGACGACTACGTGCACGAGCATCCGTGGACGTCGATCGGCATCGCGGCCGGTGTCGGTGTGCTGATCGGCCTGCTGGTCAACCGCAAGTAACGCGCGAGCGCCGTTCCGCCTTGCGGGCCGCCCACGGTGCGGCTCGCGGGCACCGAAGCTGACTGGCGGCTGCCCGCCGGTCGGCTTTGTCTCAGCCGTTTTCCGCACGCGCAAGCACACCACTCATGACGACAGACACCACCTCGCAGTCATCCGGACACGGGCCGCTGCGCCGCTTCGCCAGCTCCGCGATCGGACTGCTGCAAACGCGCCTCGAACTGGTGGGCATCGAGCTCGCCGAGGAGAAGGAGCGCCTGATGGGCGTGCTGTTCCTCGGGCTCGCAGCAATGATGCTCGCGACGATGGCGCTCATCAGCCTGACCGTGCTCGTCACGATTGCATTCTGGGATACGTACCGCTGGCAATCGCTCGCGGCGATCACCGTGCTGTATGCGGTCGCCGGCGCCGTGTGTGTGCTGAAGGCGCGCGCGGGGCTGCGCGACGCGCCGCCCGTGTTCGAAGCCACACTCGCCGAACTCGAGAAAGACCGCGAACTGTTCCGCAGCAAGTCGTGAACGCGCACGCGTTCGTCCCTTCCATTCATCTCGCCGACGCGCCATGAGCCACAACGCCACGGGCAACCCGGGCAACCGTTACCGCCCATCTTCATCGCAATCGCGTCTGAGCGCCGCGCAGTACCGTGCAATCCGCAAGGAACTGCTGATCCTGCGCTCCGAAGTCGAGCGGCTGGAGCTCGCGGAAGCCGGCGCGGCAATGCGCCAGGCCGTCACCCGCTTCCGCTGGCTCAAGGTGCTCGTCCCCGGGCTCACCGGCGGTGCGTTCGGCCAATCCGCGAAGAACCTCAACACGAGTCTCGGCAATCTCGTCAACCAGTATCCGATGCTGAGCTCGCTCGTGTCGATCGTGCTCGCGAAGCCCGTACGCTCGCTGTTGCGCGCCAGCACCGGTCCGGCGCTGAAGTGGGGATCGCTCGGTTTCGCCGCGTGGGAAATCTACCGGTTCCTGAAGCAGTCCCGCGAGGAGCGCGAACGCGCGACGGCAAGCGAGGATTGACGCGCAGCGCGATGCGTCGCGCACTGCGTCGCGTCAGCCGGCTCGTCTTGTCATCGCGTGCCCCAACACCTCGGATCCGGCTCGTTCGCACCGCCCTGCCCGACATTGCCTTTCGTTCCGTCCGAGCGCAACGTGAACGCGCCGCACGCATCGCCCTGCATCGCTCCGCCGTCGAGTGGAGTCGCTTCCAGTTCATAGGCGACCGACGCACCGTCGTCCGGACGCCTGATCGTCAATCGATAGACCGCGCGCCCCTCCGCCGGCGCTTGCGCAAGCGCGTCCGGCAATGTCGGCGGCGGTAAGCCGTCGAGCGTCTCGAGATACTGCGCCGCCCGGTAAAGCGCGGTCACGGCCGATGCGCGATGCATCTGCGCCGTCTGCTGACGATAGGACGGCACCGCGAAGCTCGCCAGCACCCCGACGATCGCCAGCGCGATCATCAGTTCGAGCAACGTGAATGCGGCCGAGCGACGCACGCCGGTCCGCCCGCTCATCGATGCACCGCCGCGACGCGGCGCCAGCGCTGCGCGACGATTCGTCCGTCGCGAATCGCGACCTGCATCTGCAACCACACGGCGCTCGACGCCTGTGCGCCGACACCGCGCGCAGTCACGAGGTATGCGCGCTCATCTTCGGCAAGCCCCGCGATGCGCCACGCCTCGATCAGGCAGCGCGGTGGCTGCGCGGCCATCGGCCATGACGCAAACGGTGCGAGCACTTCGGGCATCGTCAACGCGGGCATGCGCCGCCACGCGTCGGGTTCCGTGCGCGAATCGCCGGCGCTCAGAACAGGCGCCATGCCTCGTCGCAAACGCGCGACGCATGCACCGAGCGCTGCGTCGGCGGCATGAAAGGCAATCAGGCGCTCCGACAGCGCGCGCGTGCGACGCGCCTCCGTCAACGCGGATTCAAACCACGTGCCCGTCAGTGCTGCAATGGCCGCGCCGACTGCGACAACGGCCGGCAACGCCATGCCCGCATCACGCCGCTGCCGTCCGGGCGCCAGCCGCCTCGCCGCGTGCCGGGCCCGACTCAATGCGACGCTCCGAATGCCTGCCGTCCTCCGGGCCGACGGTCGCCGGGTTCGGCTGCGGCGTTCCTCAGCGCTACGACGCGATGCAGGGTCAAGCGCGCGCGACCGTCCTGCGCGACAGTATGGTTGCCATCGCAATCGACGTGACGGACGCGCTCGCGCATCGGGTCGCCCCGCGCCCGCACGCAGACGTGCACGGCCGTCACGTCCTGCCAGTCATCCGCGCGCATCGCACCGGCGCCGACGAATCGCATGTCGCCGCGACGCAGATAGCGAAACCGCAGCTGGTCGATGCCCGCGACGACCGGTTGCGCAGTGCCGATGCGGCCGCTCCCTTCGCAATACAGTTCAGGCTCGCCCGTCGACGGGCTGACGTGCGCGTCGAACCTGTTCGCCACCAGCGGACGCTCGCCCGGTGCGCCTACGCCTTGCCCAAGGCAATCCGACACCTGACCGTTGGCCGTCGGCCAGGTCGATACCGTGTCGCCGACATAGCGGATCAGCAGCGCATCGGACGCCGCGCGAACGGGCTCGCAGTGCGCATGCGCATCGTCGCCTCGCACGCGCGCCGACGCACAGCCGAACACCGGTGCCCAGGCCGACGGCGTCCTGCCGTCGAGCGGACGAAATCCCGCCATCTGAATCTGCTGACCGATCAACACCAGCGCGGTACCGGCAGCATCGCGCATGCGGAATCCGTCTTCGGCGCGGCGCTGTGCGACACGCTGGGCGTGATACAGCGCGCCGACCGCCGCGATCACGAGCAGACCGACGGACATCGCAACCAGCACTTCGAGCAGCGTGTGGGCGCGGGCATGTCGCTCACCGGTCATCGGCCTTGACCTCGCTGAACGGAATCCGCGCGCATGACGGCGGACGCATCGATCCTTCCTCGGCACCGCATCGCATGGGGGCCTTCGCGTCGCCGTTGCGCCATCGGACCGTCATCCGCCGCACGCCGCCTACCCCACCCTCGACCGTTATCGCACCATCCGGCAATGACGCCGCAGCCAGTGCCGCAACGCTTGCATCCGCGTCCGGCGCCATGCGCATGCGCTCGATGCGCGCGTCGGCTAGCCATAGCGCGCGTTCTCGCCAGATCGTCGTGCGTTGCGCGCGCGCCATCGCGAGCTGACTGCCGGCCACGGTCAGCATCACGAGGGCCAGCAGTGCGACGGCGATCATTGCCTCGATCAGCGACGTGCCGCGCATCATGCGTCGCGCGCTCACGACACGGCCTCGCAACGGCCGGTGGCCACGCGCGCTCGGCCGCCCGCCGCGATCCTCACGCACCGCGACGCGCGCGCGTCGTCCGCGACGGGCGCGTCGCGCCGGGGAGCCAATTCGAAGCGCCGGATGCCGCCGATCGCCTGCCCGGCCGGCGGGGCGAACGCCAGATCGTGCGCGACGCCGGCAACGGCGACGTCCGCGTCGCGCGGGTAGCGCCTCAGCACGCGCGTCTGCTCGTCGAAGTGCCCGCTCACGATCCATCCGCACGACCATTCGGCCAGGTCGCAGCGCTGGCCGGCGCTCAGGCATGCGCCATCGCTCCCGGCCCTGCACAGCGTGACGCGCACGCCAAGGCGCACGGCCTCGTTGCGCGCAAACGACAACGCGCCGAGCAACGCGCGCGAACGGGCGTCGACGCGCTCGCGCATCCGCCATTGATCGAACGAAGGCGCGGCAAGCAAACCAAGCCCCGCCATCAGCGCGACCACGACCATCAGCTCGACGAGCGTGAACCCGCACGCATGCCTGAGCGGTTTCCCCCCTGCTTCATTGCGCCGCATCGCTACCCTCCGCCAACGTGATGCGACGACTGTAGCGGCGTGCACGCACGCGCACCATCTGCCGAACGGCCAGCTGGCGCGATGCCGTCGCGCCGACCACAATCGACGCGAGATGAACAACCGGGGGAATCGGGATGAATCAGCGCAGCGCGTCAGCGCTTACGCGGAGTCTTGGCGGGAGAGGCGCGACGGAACTCTTCGATCACGTCGGCAAATTCGGAAACGTCCTCGAACCGGCGATACACCGACGCGAAACGGACATAGGCAATCGTATCGAGGCCGCGCAACTCGTTCATCACGAGTTCGCCGAGCTTCTCGCTACGCACTTCGCGCTCGCCAGTCGCGAGCAGCTGATATTCGATGCGGGCGACCGCCGCGTCGATCGCGTCAGCCGCAACCGGCCGCTTGCGCAGCGCGAGTTGCATGCTGGCGACGATCTTGCGACGGTCGAACTCCGTGCGGCTGCCGTCCTTCTTCACGACGGCCGGCAACGCCAGCTCGACCCGCTCGTACGTCGTGAAACGCTTGTCGCAGGCCGAGCAGCGGCGGCGCCGGCGAATCGCGGCGCCGTCTTCGGACACGCGCGAATCCACCACCTGCGTGTCGTCATGCCGGCAGAACGGGCAACGCATGTGCGATCAGCGATAGACCGGGAAACGCTTGGTCAGCTCGGCCACTTGCGTGCGCACGCGCTCGATCGTCGCCGCGTCTTCCGGGCTCTCGAGCACATCGGCGATCAGGTTGCCGACCAGCTCGGCTTCCGCCGGGCCGAAACCGCGCGTCGTCATCGCCGGCGAACCGAGGCGCACGCCGCTCGTCACGAACGGCTTCTCCGGATCGTTCGGGATCGCGTTCTTGTTCACCGTGATGTGCGCAGCACCGAGCGCCGCTTCAGCCGCCTTGCCGGTGATGTTCTTCGCGCGCAGGTCGACCAGCATCACGTGGCTTTCGGTGCGGCCCGACACGATGCGCAGGCCACGCTTCACGAGCGTTTCCGCCAGCACGCGTGCGTTCTCGACTACCTTCTGCTGGTACGCCTTGAACTCCGGCGACAGCGCTTCCTTGAACGCGACGGCCTTCGCGGCAATCACGTGCATCAGCGGACCGCCCTGGATGCCCGGGAAGATCGCCGAGTTGATCTGCTTCTCGTATTCGGCCTTCATCAGGATCACGCCGCCGCGCGGGCCGCGCAGGCTCTTGTGCGTCGTGGTCGTGACGAAATCGGCGTGCGGCACCGGGTTCGGGTAGACGCCCGCGGCGATCAGGCCTGCGTAGTGCGCCATGTCGACCATCAGGTACGCGCCGACCGACTTCGCGATCTTCGCGAGACGCTCGAAATCGATCTTCAGCGCGAACGCCGATGCGCCCGCGATGATCAGCTTCGGCTTGTGCTCCTGCGCGAGCTTCTCGGTGGCTTCGTAGTCGATGTCTTCGTTTTGGTCCAGGCCGTAGCTGACGACATTGAACCACTTGCCCGACATGTTCACCGGCGAGCCGTGCGTCAGGTGGCCGCCGTGCGCGAGGCTCATGCCCATGATCGTGTCGCCCGGCTTGAGCATCGCGAAGAACACGCCCTGGTTCGCCTGCGAACCCGAGTTCGGCTGGACGTTCGCGGCTTCGGCGCCGAACAGCGCCTTCACGCGGTCGATCGCGAGCCGCTCGACGATGTCGACGTATTCGCAGCCGCCGTAGTAGCGCTTGCCCGGATACCCTTCGGCGTACTTGTTCGTCAGCTGCGAGCCCTGCGCGGCCATCACGGCCGGGCTCGTGTAGTTTTCCGAGGCGATCAGCTCGATGTGATCTTCCTGACGGCGATTTTCCTGCTCGATCGCTGCAAAGACTTCGGGATCGACGTTCGCGATGGTGCTTTGGGCTCTGTCAAACATACGGTTTCCGTTAAGTGTGTACAGGTTGACCGGGGCGGCCGAGTACATTGCGCTGCTGGCGGCACCAGCTCGACGTGGCGGAAGAATCCGTATGACGTGAGACAGGGACAGCCACCGGCGATGCACGCAACGGCGCACAACGGCTGCCCAGGCGAACGGCAAAAACGGCGCCCTGCGCTTCACGGTGGGGTGCTCCACCTTGAACCCGAGGGTTCTATCGCCAGTCACGCAGGGGTGATGAGCGCGTTAGTTTATTGGATGCGTCATGAATAGGCAACCGCGCAGCCACCGCCGAAACAATCGGGGACAGGCTTCTTGCGCCCGTGGCGGATACGTTCCGCCGCCTTGCCGCGGTGCGGCAATCTCAGTACGCTTGCAGGTTCCCCACCCGCTATTTTTTCAACCAGGAGCAGCAATGATCGTGTTCGTCACAGGCGCGTCCGCCGGCTTCGGCGCCGCCATCGCCCGTGCCTTCGTCAAGGGCGGCCATCGCGTGGTCGCGACCGCGCGCCGCAAGGATCGTCTCGACGCGCTCGCAGCCGAACTCGGCGACGCACTGCTGCCGCTCGAGCTCGACGTGCGCGACCGCGCCGCAGTCGAAGCCGTGGAGGCATCGCTTCCCGCCGAGTTCGCCGCGCTCGACGTGCTCGTCAACAATGCCGGCCTCGCGCTCGGCGTCGAGCCCGCGCACAAGGCCAGCCTCGACGAATGGCAGACGATGATCGACACGAACTGCTCCGGCCTCGTGACGGTCACGCATGCGCTGCTCCCCGGCATGATCGCGCGCGGGCGCGGCCACATTTTCAACCTTGGCTCGGTCGCGGCGACCTACCCGTATCCGGGCGGCAACGTGTACGGCGCCACCAAGGCTTTCGTCAGACAATTCAGCCTGAACCTTCGCGCCGACCTGATCGGCACGCCGGTGCGCGTCACCGACATCGAGCCGGGCCTCTGCGGCGGCACCGAATTCTCGAACGTCCGCTACCGCGGCGACGACGCGAAAGCAGCAAACGTGTACGCGAACGTCCAGCCGCTCACGGCCGAGGACATCGCCGACACGATCTACTGGATTGCGACCCGCCCGGCACACGTCAACATCAACACGATCGAGATGATGCCGGTCGCCCAGGCGCCCGCCGGACTCACGATCCACCGCGGCTGACGGCCCGCGAGCCGGCCGCAGGCCGGCTCGTACCCTCTATATTCCGTTACGAATCGGTAACAAACCGGGCCACCCGCTTCCGGTAGAATGCGCGCCATGACTCAGCCTACCCGCCCGCCGGAAGCGCCTTCCGGCTTTACCTGGCCGGTGCGCGTTTATTACGAGGATACCGACGCAGGCGGCATCGTCTTCTATGCCAACTACCTGAAGTTCTTCGAGCGTGCCCGCACCGAATGGCTGCGCGCCTGCGGCATCGACCAGCGGCAGCTCGCCGACGAGACAGGCGCGCTCTTCATCGTCCGCAGCACCGCGCTCGACTATCGCGCGCCGGCACGGCTCGACGATACGCTGGCGATCACGAGCCGGCCCGGGCGAATCGGGCGCGCGTCGGTGGAGTTTGCCCAGGAGGCATGGCGCGGCGATACGCTGCTCGTTGCCGGGCACATCCGCATCGGCTGCGTCGACCGCACCGGCATCAGGCCCGCGGCGATCCCGCCGGCCGCGCTCGACGCACTGCAACGCGGCCCCGTCATCGACGCCGGGCAGACTATGTTGTCAACGAGGCTCGCGTGAGTCCCGTTTAGACGATGCCTATGAACTCGCCTTGCTGAATCGATACTAAGCAAGGTTCGGCGTCAGGTACGGCATCCCGGCCTGTCAGCCGGCGCGCCACACCGCAACCCGCCGGGCGCCCCTGGCCGGTCGCACCTAGCCGGTCACCCCCGAAGGGACGTTACTCAAACCTATATGAATACATCTCAAGACCTGTCGATCATTTCCCTCGTCCTCAATGCGAGCGTCCTGGCCCAGGCCGTGATGGGGCTGCTGCTGTTGCTGTCGCTGATGTCGTGGACCTTCATCTTCCGCAAGTGGTTCGCGATCCGCCGCGCACGCGCGCAGACCGAGCGCTTCGAACGGGATTTCTGGTCGGGCGGCGACCTGCAGGCCTTGTACCAGAGCGCGGCGAACAACCGTCACACGATCGGCGCGCTCGAGCGGATCTTCGAATCGGGGATGCGCGAGTTCCTGAAGGCGAAGGAAAAGCGCATCAGCGACCCGGGGCTCGTCCTCGACGGCGCACGGCGCGCGATGCGCGCGTCGTTCCAGCGCGAGATGGACGTGCTCGAAGCGAACCTCGCGTTCCTCGCGTCGGTTGGCTCGGTCAGCCCGTACATCGGTCTGTTCGGCACGGTCTGGGGGATCATGAACTCGTTCCGCGGTCTTGCTAACGTGCAGCAGGCCACGCTCGCGAACGTCGCGCCGGGCATCGCCGAAGCGCTCGTCGCGACCGCGATCGGCCTGTTCGCCGCGATTCCGGCCGTCGTTGCCTACAACCGCTACGCGCACGACATCGACCGCCTCGCGATCCGCTTCGAGACCTTCATCGAAGAGTTCTCGAACATCCTGCAGCGTCAGGCCCAGTAAGGAGCGCGCCATGGCCGGAACTCCCATCCGATCCAGCATGCGCGGCGGCCGTTCGCGCCGTGCGATGGCCGACATCAACGTCGTGCCGTACATCGACGTGATGCTGGTGCTGCTCGTGATCTTCATGGTCACGGCACCGCTCGTCGCACCGTCGATCATCAACCTGCCGACGGTCGGCAACGCCGCGCCGCAGGAGCAGACGCCGCCCGTCGTCGTCAACATCAAGGCCGACCGCACGATGAGCGTCAAGTACAAGGGCGACTCGGGCGCGACCCAGGAAGACACGATGACGAAGGCCGAGCTCGACAGCTTCATCGCTGCCCGCCAGGCCGATCACCCCGACCAGCCGGTCGTGATCGCGGCCGACAAGACCGTGCAGTACGATGCCGTCATGACCGTGATGTCGGATCTGAAGGCGCGCGGCGTCAAGCGCGTCGGCCTCCTCGTCAAATCGCAATGAAACGGCAATCCCCGCGCAGCGCCGCCTATCCGCCTCAGCCTCCTCGCGAGCGCGGCACCTGGCGCGCGTTCGCGCTCGCCGCGCTGATGCACGTGCTGCTCGCGCTGTTCCTCTATCACGGCGTGCAGTGGCAGAACAGCACGCCGGCAGGCGCCGAAGCCGAGCTGTGGACGGCGGTCCCCGACGTGGCCGCGCCGCAGCCGATCGCGCCGCCGCCCGCGAAGGTCGCGCCGCCCCCTCCCCCGGTCAGGAATGAGGAAGCGGACATCGCGCTGCAGCAGAAGAAGCGCCAGCAGGAAGCCGCCGCGCGCGAAGCGCTGCTCGAGCAGCAGCACCGCGCGCAGCAGTTGAAGGCGCAACAGGAAGATCAGGCCAGACGCGCGCAGCTCGCGGCCCGGCAGGCAGCCGCGCTCGCCGCGCAGAAGGCCGCCGAGCTCGAAAAGCAGAAGCAGGCCGACAGGCTCAAGCAGAAGCAGCTCGCCGAGCAGCAGCAGAAGCTCGAACAGCAGAAACTCGAGCAACAGAAGCAGGCGAAGCTCGAGGCGCAGCAGCAGGCCGCGAAGGCGAAAGCCGAGGCCGCAGCCAAGGCGAAGGCCGAAGCCAGGGCGGAAGCGGCAGCCCGCGCGAAGGCGGATGCGGCATCGAAGGCGAAGCTCGACCAGGAACGGCGCACGCGTCTCGCGCAGATGCAAGGGCTCGCGGGCGGCGGCGAAGGCGGTGGCGAAGGCCTCGCGAAGAGCGGCACGGGCACCGGCTCGGGCGGCAACGCGGCCTCTCCGGGCTACCCGGACAAGGTTCGGCGTCGCGTGAAGCCGAACATCGTCTGGGGCGGCGAGCGCGCGGGCCTGACGACCGTCGTCGCGATCCGCTGCACGCCGTCGGGTGATGTATTGAGCGTATCGATCCGCCGTTCGAGCGGAAATTCGGGGTGGGATCAGGCCGTGGTCAGTGCGATCCAGGCGTCGGTCCCGTTGCCGCCCGATTCTAACGGTCGTACCCCGCCGGACATTACGATTACCTTCAAGGCGGCGGAGTGAGCGGAAATGCGCTTACACTCCGGCCGTCGCTGTCAGACGGGAACGAATCGGGTATTTTTACTGTCTCTGCGGTTGCGCAGCGATACTAGTCATACGGGAAGCAAGAAGCATGAGTTTGATGACGAAGCTAGGTTTCAGGGCACTCGTGGCCTCGTGTCTGATTGCGGCGGGCAGCGCCGCTAACGCGCAGGTCGACGTGCTGATCACCGGCGTCGGTTCGACCCAGTTCCCCATCGCCACCGCGAATTTCGCGAACGAGGCGGGCCTGCCCCAGCAGGTCACGTCGATCGTCCGCGCCGACCTCGCTCGCAGCGGCAAATTCACCAACATCGACGCCGGCAGCACGCCGGTGCCCGAGACCGCCTCGGTCGACCTCGGTGCGTGGAAGGCGAAGGGCGCGAACGCGTTCGTCGCGGGCAGCGTGAACCGCGACGCGAACGGCCAGTACAAGGTCAACTTCATCCTGTACGACACCGTCAAGCAGCAAAGCCTCGGCGGCCTGTCGCTGACCGCGAACGACGGCACGCTGCGCACGGCCGGCCACAAGATCGCCGACTACATCTACCAGAAGCTGCTCGGCACGCGCGGCGTGTTCGCGACGCGGCTGTCGTACGTGATCAAGACGGGCAACCGCTACCAGCTGCAGATTTCCGATTCGGACGGCCAGAACGCGCGCATTGCGCTGTCGAGCACCGAACCGATCATCTCGCCGGCGTGGTCGCCGAGCGGCACGAAGGTCGCGTATGTGTCGTTCGAGCGCAAGAAGCCGATCGTCTATATCCACGACCTGCCGACGGGCCGCCGCTACATGGTCTCCGACCAGAAGGGCAACAACAGCGCGCCGGCGTGGTCGCCGGACAGCCAGACGCTGGCGGTCGCGCTGTCGCTGACGGGCAACACGCAGATCTTCGCGGTCAACGCGAACGGCGGCGGCCTGCACCGGCTGACGCAGAGCAGCTCGATCGACACCGAGCCGTTCTACTCGCCGGACGGCCGCTGGATCTACTTCACGAGCGACCGCGGCGGCGCGCCGCAGATCTACCGGATGCCCGCGCAGGGCGAGAGCGCCGGCTCGGCGCAGCGCGTGACCTTCACCGGCAGCTACAACACGAGCCCGCGCGTGAGCCCGGACGGCAAGCTGCTCGCTTACATCTCCCGCACGGGCGGTGGCTTCAAGCTGTACGTCCAGGATCTTCAATCGGGCGCGGCGAACGCGATCACGAATACCAGTCGTGACGAGTCGCCGAGCTTTGCGGCGAACGGCCAGTATGTGCTGTACGCCACGCAATCGGGTGGCCGCAACGTGCTGGCTGCCGTTCCTTCCGACGGCAGTGCGCCGCCGCAGATTCTGTCCGTCCAGGGCGGCTCCGTACGCGAGCCGTCGTGGGGACCCTTCATGCAATGACCACAAGGAGAGTAACCATGATGTCGAAAAAAGTTCGTCTGGCCATGGCCGTGATGATGGTCGGCGCGCTGGCAGCATGTAAGTCGGGCGTGAAGCTCGACGACAAGGCCAACGCCGGTGCGATGAGCACGCAGCCGAACCCGGAAAACGTCGCGCAAGTGAACGTCGATCCGCTGAACGATCCGAACGGCCCGCTCGCGAAGCGCAGCATCTACTTCGATTTCGACAGCTATTCGGTGAAGGACGAGTACCAGCCGCTGATGCAGCAGCACTCGCAGTACCTGAAGAGCCATCCGCAGCGCCACGTGCTGATCCAGGGCAACACCGACGAGCGCGGCACGAGCGAGTACAACCTCGCGCTGGGCCAGAAGCGTGCGGAAGCCGTGCGCCGCGCGATGGCGCTGCTCGGCGTGCCGGATTCGCAAATGGAAGCCGTCAGCCTCGGCAAGGAAAAGCCGCAGGCGACGGGTCACGACGAGGCTTCGTGGGCGCAGAACCGCCGCTCGGATCTCGTGTACCAACAGTAAGTAACGGAAGGTTCGCTGTATGACGCACCGTGAAACCTTGCTGCGCGTAGCCGCAGCCCTCTGCGTCGTCGGCGCGGCGTGGTCGGCCGCGCCGGCGCACGCCGGCGTGTTCGACGACAACGAAGCGCGTCGCGCCGTGCTCGATTTGCGCAGCAAGACCGACAACCTGGCGAGCCAGTTGTCGGCTGCGCAGCGCACGATCCTCGATCAAACCGGCCGCCTCGACCAGCTGAACCAGCAGGTCGCGACGCTGCGCGGCGAGAACGAGGACCTGACGAACCGGCTCACGACGCTCGAACGCCAGCAGAAGGAGTACTACACCGACCTCGACACGCGGCTCAAGAAGTTCGAGCCGCAGCAGAAGACGGTGGACGGTGTCGAAGGCACCGTGCAGCCGGGCGAAACGGATGCGTTCAACACAGCGCAGCAGCAATTCCGCGACGGCAACTTCAAGGCGGCGGCCGCGTCGTTCCGCAGCTTCATCGCGAAGTATCCGCAGAGCCCCTATCAGCCGACTGCGCAGTACTGGCTCGGCAACGCGCAGTACGCACTGCGCGACTACCGGGGTTCGACGGCGACCTGGCAGGGCATCGTGAGCAAGTATCCGCAGCACCCGCGTGCTGCCGACGCAATGCTCGCGATCGGCACGAACCAGCTCGAGCAAGGCCAGAAGGCGGCGGCGAAGAAGACCTTCGAACAGGTCGTTTCGCAGTACGCCGGGTCGAGCGCGGCGCAGACGGCACAAGGCAAGCTGCAGACGATCAAATAATCGTGCCGAAGGTTGTTGACAGACTTTGAATTCAAAGTTATAGTTTTGCCTCTTCGGGTCGTTAGCTCAGTTGGTAGAGCAGCGGACTTTTAATCCGTTGGTCGCAGGTTCGAGTCCCGCACGGCCTACCAGAAGATTCAAGGGCTTAGCAGCAATGCTAGGCCCTTTCTCATTTCAGACTTCCAACAAACTTCCAACGCAGCTTCGGCCGCGTTTTCTTCTGCACCCACCCATTCCGCAGCGAAGTGATCCGGCAGGAATCCGATGTATTCGCCGGTCATGATCAGGAATGCGATGCCTTCTCGATCGGACGCCGTTGCCGCGCGCGCGAGTTGCTTGTGCAGGTCGATGGCCTTCGGCGACTGCCGGTAGTTCGGCACCACAGCGGCCCAGTTCCGGATTTCGTCCGTCGATGCGCGATCGCGCCGCACGAAAAGCGGATGCTCCTTGCAGCAATACAGCAGCGAGCGCTCGTCATACAGCGACGTGTACGCGCGGCCGCGCGCTCACGGCCCCCGATGCGCGCGCCGCCACTTGCCCGGCGTCATGCCGAACACGTCGCGAAACGCCTTGCCGAACGCCGCTTCGGACTGGTAGCCGACCGCCTGCCCGATGTCGGCCTGCCCGCGACGTGTGTCCTTCAGCAGCGCGCAGGCGTGCATCATCCGGATCTGCGTGACAAACGCGCCGACGCTCATCCCCGCCTTCTCGCGGAAATGCCGCGCATAGGTCGCACGCGACATCGCCGCCACGTCGCCGAGCGACTCGACCGTCCACGGTTGCGCGGGCGCCTGCAGGACCGCCTGGATCGACGGCCCGAGCCGCGCGTCGGCGGCCAGTGCGAGCCAGCCGGGCGGCCCCTGCGCGTCGCGGCCGTACGCGCGCAGCGCATACGCGAGCAGCGCCTGCCCGAGCGCGTTCACGATCGCGCCGGCGCCCGGCTGCACATTCGATGCCTCCGCGCGCAACACGCCGGTCAGCATCTGCAACGGCGCCAGCCCCGACGACTCGCGCAACCCGACGTGCAGCACGCCCGGCAGCGCGCGCATCAGCAGTTCCCCGGAGCCGCGCCCGTACACGAAGCGCCCGCAGAGCAGGTCCACGCTCGCGCGATCGGGCGTGTCCGTATTGCTCTTGATCGGCAGCACCGCGCCGGCTGCGGCGGGCCGTTCGCGCATCGGTATGGCGGACGCGCCCGACGTGCCTGCTACATCGCCGGTTTCATGCGCGTCGCCCGTCGGCAGCAGCACGAAATCGCCCTCCGACAGATGCAGCGTCCGCCCACTCGCAGTGCGCAGCCGGCATTGCCCGGCCAGCAACAGGTGAAACGCCGCTTCGCCGGGCGGCAGCGCGTCGTGCGCGATCGCGAACGGGCCGTCGAGCAGGCAGCGTACGTCCAGCTCGACATGGCTGCGGCCCAGCAGCAGCAGTTGGCTCAATGCATCCATGAGACGATCGCGCTAGAAATTGATGCACCAGTGTATCGAAACCATCAGCGCCGGCGTTCAGAATAGCCGTGCATCAACCGAGACTGCGGCACCCGCCGCCGTCACCCAACCCTGGAAAGGACGAGCCATGCTGAACTGGAACGAATATCGCAAGGAACTCACGACGCGCATCGGCGAAATCGCGAAGCTGTCGCCGGACACGCTGGCCGGCTATAAGGCGCTGTCCGGCGCCGGCGCCAAGACCGGCCATCTCGACGCGAAGACGCGCGAACTGATCGCGCTTGCGGTGGCCGTCACGACGCGCTGCGACGGCTGTATCGCCGTGCACACGGCCGAGGCGGCAAAGCACGGCGCGACGAAGGAGGAAGTGGCGGAAGCGCTGGGTGTGGCGGTCGCGCTGAACGCGGGCGCGGCGCTCGTCTATTCGGCGCGCGTGATGGACGCGATGGGCGACTGAGCACAGCGACTGTCGTCCCTGGCGCCCCGGCCCGTCCGGGGCGCCCGGTTCCGGGCTTCGGGCCGTCGAACTTCTGAAGCGCACCTGCATCGCTTTCCTCAGACCGGACCGAAGCACGCCCCCGCCCTGCCCGCACGCGTTCCGCCCGAAGTCGGCTACCATGCGCGAAGGTCCTATCGCGAAGGAGCGTCCCATGTGCCGCTGGCTCGCCTATACCGGCAACCCGATCCATCTCGAGACCGTCCTGTTCCGCGCCAAGCATTCGCTGATCGACCAGAGCCTGCATTCGCAACTGGGCGCGACAACCACCAACGGCGACGGCTTCGGCCTCGGCTGGTACGGCCACCCCGACGAACTCCCGTTCCGCTACCGGTCGGTGCATCCCGCGTGGAACGATCGCAACCTGCGCGAAGCCGCGCGCGCGATCCGTTCGCGGATGTTCATCGCGCATATTCGCGCCGCCACCGACACGCCCGTGCAGGAAACCAACTGCCATCCGTTCCGTCACGGCCGCTGGCTGTTCGCGCACAACGGGCTGATCCGCGACTTCCACAAGCTGCGCCGCGACCTGACGATGAAGGTCGATCCCGCGCTATTTCCGACGATCGAAGGGTCGACGGATTCGGAGCTGATGTTTCGCCTTGCGCTGACATTCGGCCTCGAACAGTCGCCGCTGCCGGCGCTCGAGCGCATGGCCGGCGTCGTCGAGGACATCGCCGAGCACCATCGTGTCGCGACGCCGCTCAACATGACCGTGTGCGTGACCGACGGCGAGCGGATCTTCGCGGTGCGCTACTCGAGCGAGCGGAAGTCGCGCACGCTGTTCCACAGCACGTCGTTCAAGCACCTTCACGAGCTGTATCCGCACAATCCGCGCATCGCGGAAGCCGGCGACGACGCATTCATGGTGCTGTCCGAGCCGCTCGTCAACCTGCGCGACGCATGGGAGGAAGTGCCGGAAAGCACGGCGATCGTCGCGCACGGCGCGGATCTCAAGCAGGTGCCGTTTGCGCCGTTGCGGCGCAGCTAGGAAAGGTTGACGGACCGCGCACGCGGGGCCACGAGAAGCGGCCATGGCATAACCGGAACGCGTCGTTCAGGAATGCGATGCAGCGTGCATCGGGCTCGCCGAAAAATAACCGAACTCGCCGACGCCGGATTCAAACACGTGCGGCGCACACGCGGCCGTATCGTCCGGCCCGGCGTCGCGAAACCGCACGCGCGGCGCGATCGAGCCGGTCATTGGCCACATGAAGGCGGATGGCAGGCTCGATCGCAACTGGCTCAAGGGCGCGCCGGGCGGTGCGATCCATGCGGCGTTGTGCGCCGCCGGCCACATACGCACCGCTGAAACCTCGATCTCCGGTCCCCCTCCAACAGTTGCCACGTCAAACTGCGTCGGCTATAAACATCGGAACATTCGCCCTCGCCTCCTTCCTTTCAGTCACCACGGAGCCCCCCATGCTGAACCTCGACACCGCCCAGCAATTCCTGATGACACGCGGCCTGGATTTCGGCCTCAACCTCCTCGCCGCCATCGCCCTCTGGTTCATCGGCCGCTGGGCGATCCGCATCGGCACACGCCTGCTCGGCAAGATCGTCCAGCGCAGCGGCAAAGTCGACCCAACCCTCGCCGACTACCTGACCTCCGTCGTCAGCGTGCTGCTGACGATCCTGCTGATCCTCGCGATCCTGCAGATCTTCGGCGTGCAGACCACGTCGTTCGCCGCGCTGCTCGCGGGCCTCGGCCTCGCGATCGGTACCGCCTGGGGCGGGCTGCTCGCGCATTTTGCGGCCGGCGTATTCATGCAGGTGCTGCGGCCGTTCAAGATCGGCGACGTGATCAGCGCGGGCGGCGTCACCGGCACGGTGAAGGAACTGGGCCTGTTCGGCACGACGATCATCACGGCGGACAACATCGTGACGATCGTCGGCAACAACAAGATCTTCTCGGACAACATCGCGAACTACAGCGCGACGTCATACCGCCGCGTCGACCTGACCGCGAAGATCGCGAACGGCGTCGACGCGGTCGACGCGATCAACCGCCTGAAGGAGTCGGTACAAAAGATCCCGAATGTGCTGACCACCCCGGCGCCGGACGTCGGCGTGCTGCAGTTCACGCCGGAAGGCCCGCTGCTGTTCGTGCGCCCGTCCGCGCAGCCGGCGAACTACTGGCAGGTGTACTGCGACACCAACCGTGTGATCCTCGACACGTTCCGCGACGCGCAATACCCGACGCCCGAAACGCCGATCTCGCATCGCAACGCCTGACGGCGCGGCGCACGCAGCAGGCGAAAAAAAAGCGTGGCTCGCAGCCACGCTTTTCTTCGCTTCAACGACCGGCCGATTTCAACGCCCGCCCGTCTTCTGCACATCGTTCGGCCGACGCCCGCGCACGATCTTCCACACCGCGCCGAGCACGACCGGCACGATCGCCGCGCCGATCCCGGCCAGCACGATCACGTTCAAATACTGGCGGATGAACGGGATGTTGCCGAAGAAATACCCGAGCAGCACGAGCAGCAGCACCCAGAGCAGTGCGCCGAGCACGTTGAACAGCTGGAAGCGCGCGACGCTCATCGACGACGCGCCCGCGACGAACGGCGCGAAAGTCCGCACGACGGGGATGAAGCGCGCGAGCACGATCGTCTTGCCGCCATGCTTGTCGTAGAACGAGTGGGTCTTCTGCAGCGCCGCGCGGTCGAGGAAGCGCTCGAGCACCGGGATATGCGTGTTGAACACCTTCGGGCCGATCCAGCGGCCGATCAGGTAGTTGACCGTGTTGCCGCCGATCGCCGCAATGAGGAGCAGCACGATCAGCGCGCCGACGTTCATTTCCCCGGTCGCCGCAAACGCGCCGCCAATGAACAGCAGCGAATCGCCCGGCAGGAACGGAAACACGACGAGGCCCGTCTCGCAGAACACGATCAGGAACAGAACCAGATATACCCAGGCGCCGTACTGCCGGATGAAATCGCCCAGGAATGCGTCGATATGCAGGACGAGATTGACGAAGTGAAGCAGCGTATCCAAATGCGGTTCCTTCAGGGCAAGCTGGCCGGTCAAGGCCAAAGGGGCGAAAACACGGCGAAAGCGCCCGCCCGGTCAGGGCGGTGCGCGAGACGCAGTCATCATACCGAAACTACCTTAAGGCTCCGTGAAAAAACGTAACGGATCGACAGCCCGGCGCGAGGCGGCCGCCTCGCTATAATTCGGCCATGTCCGAATTCACCGAAACGGCCGCGGGCGCCACGCCCGCCCCTGATCCGCACTCGCCGCGCCCGCTGCGCGCGATCCAGCCCCTGCCCGACCAGCTGATCAGCCAGATCGCCGCGGGCGAGGTCGTCGAACGCCCGGCGTCGGTCGTCAAGGAACTGCTCGAGAACGCGCTCGACGCCGGCGCAAACACGCTGCGCATCGTGCTCGACGAAGGCGGCGTCAAGCGCATCTCGATCACCGACGACGGTTGCGGGATCCCGCCCGGCGAGCTGCCGCTCGCGCTGATGCGCCACGCGACGAGCAAGATCCGCTCGCTCGAGGAGCTCGAAGCGGTCGCGACGCTCGGGTTCCGCGGTGAGGCGCTCGCGTCGATCGCGTCGGTGGCCGAGATGTTCATCACGAGCCGCACTGCCGACGCTTCGCACGCGACGCGGATCGACGCGCAGACGGGCGTGCTCGCGCCGGCCGCCGGCGCGGTCGGCACGACGATCGAGGTGCGCGAGCTGTACTTCAACACGCCCGCGCGCCGCAAGTTCCTGAAAAGCGAGCAGACCGAGTTCGGCCACTGCCTGGAAATGATCCGCCGCGCGGCGCTGGCCCGGCCCGACGTCGCGATCTCTGTGCTGCACAACGGCAAGGCGGTCGAGCACTGGAACGCGACCGAGCCCGCGCAGCGCGTCGCCAAAATTCTCGGCGACGGTTTCGCCACCGCGCACCTGCCGCTCGACGAACGCGCCGGGCCGCTCGCCGTCTATGGCTGCGCGGGCCTGCCGACCGCGAGCCGCGGCCGCGCCGACCAGCAGTATTTCTTCGTAAACGGCCGCTTCGTGCGCGACAAGCTGCTGACGCACGCAGTGCGCGCGGCCTACGAGGACGTGCTGCACGGCGACCGCTATCCGTCCTACGTGCTGTTCCTCGACCTGCCGCCCGAGGCGGTCGACGTGAACGTGCACCCGTCGAAGATCGAGGTCCGGTTCCGCGATTCGCGCTCGATCCACCAATACGTATTCCACGCGGTGCAGCGCGCGCTCGCGCGCCACGCGGGCGCGTCGCCCGAGACCACCGCGGGCGGCCATGCCGCGCAAATCGCCCCCGCGCCGGGCCCCGCGTCGTTCCAGAGCACGCCGCTCGGCCAGGCCGGCGGCAGCATCGGCGGCGGTCTTCTGCACGCGTCGTCTCCGTCTCCGGCGTCGTCATCGTCGTCGTCGTCGCAAGGCAACACCTGGCTGCGCCAGGCTCGCATGACGCAAGGCACGCTGCCCGTCGCGCAGCCGCTCGCGCTCTACGACGCATTGTTCGGCCGCAAGGACAGCGGCGCGGGCACGCCGGCCGGCGCAACGATGGTCGCGCACGATGCGGCCGACGCACCCGTCGCGCCGCCGCCGGGTTTCGCCGCGCCGTCGCTCGCGCACACGGCGCACGACGACCAGCCGCTCGGTTTCGCGCTCGGCCAGATCCACGGCATCTACGTGCTCGCGCAGAACGCGCACGGGCTCGTGATCGTCGACATGCATGCGGCGCACGAGCGGATCCTGTACGAACAGTTCAAGAATGCGCTCGCCGACCGTTCGGTCGCGGTGCAGGCGCTGCTGCTGCCGGTGTCGATGAATGCGACGCCGGTCGAGATCGGCACCGTCGAAGAGGAGCGCGAGACGCTCGAATCGCTCGGCTTCGATCTCGCGGTGCTGTCGCCGACGACGCTCGCGATCCGCGCGGTGCCGGCGCTGTTGAAGGATGCGGACCTGCAGGCGCTCGCGCGCGCGGTGCTCGCCGATCTGCACGCGTTCGGCGGCTCTCGCGTACTCACCGAACGCCAGCACGAACTGCTCGGCACGCTCGCGTGCCATCACGCGGTGCGCGCCAACCGGCGCCTCACGCTTGACGAGATGAACGCGCTGCTGCGCCAGATGGAAGCGACCGAACGCGCGGACCAGTGCAATCACGGCCGGCCGACGTGGTATCAGCTCACGCTCGCCGATCTCGACCGCCTGTTCATGCGCGGCCAATGAGCATGTCGCAGCCTGCCCTCCCAACGACGGTCGCGTGCCTGCTCGGCCCCACCGCGTCCGGCAAGACGGCCGCGGCACTGGCGCTCGCCGGGCGGCGCCCGATCGAGATCGTCAGCATCGATTCGGCGCTCGTCTATCGCGACATGGATATCGGCACCGCGAAGCCGACCCGCGACGAACGCGCGCGCGTGCCGCACCACCTGATCGACATCATCGACCCGGCGGACGCCTACTCGGCGGCCGAATTCCGTGCGGACGCACTGCGCCTGATCGGCGAGATCGCCGCGCGCGGCCACACGCCGCTGCTCGCGGGCGGCACGATGCTGTACTACAAGGCATTGACGCACGGGCTGAACGATCTGCCGGGCGCCGACCCTGCGATGCGCGCCGAACTCGACGCGGACGCCGCGCGCGATGGCTGGCCGGCGCTCCATGCACGGCTCGCCCAGGTCGACCCGCAAACGGCCGCGCGCCTCGCGCCGAACGATTCGCAGCGCATCCAGCGCGCGCTCGAAGTCTTCCTGCTGAGCGGCCAGCCGATGTCGGCGCTGCTCGCCGCGCCGCCGCGCGCGGACGACGAAGCGGCCCGCTACCGCTTCGTGCCGGTCGCGCTCGAGCCGTCCGACCGCGCGGTGCTGCACGCGCGGATCGCGCAGCGCTTCGACGCGATGCTCGATGCGGGCTTCATCGACGAAGTCGAGCGGCTGCGCCGCCGCGACGACCTCCATCTCGGCCTGCCGTCGATGCGCTGCGTCGGCTACCGGCAGGCGTGGGAGTTCCTCGACGGCGCGACCGACTATCCGACGATGCGCGACAAGGGCATCTTCGCGACGCGCCAGCTGTGCAAGCGCCAGCTCACGTGGCTGCGCGCGATGCCGGAGCGGATCGTCGTCGACTGCGTCGCGCCCGGCTCGACGGTGCAGGCGGTCGACGCGCTCGAACGCGTGCTCGACGGCCGCACGCCGGCCTGATCCACGCGCCGGCTCGCGACAAACCAGGTTTCCATCAGGTCGCGGATCGCGCGTTCGTCTTCGCTCATCGTCGCCCCTCGTTCGCCCGCACCGCGCGCACGGAGCGACACCAGAAAAAAAACCGCCCGGATCGACTCCGGGCGGCTTTCGATGACATCGTCCTGCGGGCGGCGCGTCAGACCACGACCGTCTGCGCCTCGCCTTCGCGGGTCGCACGCACGGTGCCGATCTTCCACACCTGCTCGCCGGCTGCCGTAAGCTGGCTGACTGCCTCGTCGGCATCCGCCGCCGATACGATCACGGCCATGCCGATCCCGCAGTTGAACACGCGGTGCATTTCCGCGTCGGCAACGCCGCCGTGCTCCTGCAGCCACTGGAACAGCGGCGGCAGCGGCCACGCCTTCTGGTCCAGCTCGGCGGTCAGGCCTTCGCGCAGCACGCGCGGAATGTTCTCGACAAGGCCGCCGCCCGTGATGTGGGCCATGCCCTTCACGGCGATCTTTTCCATCAGCGCGAGCAGCGGCTTCACGTAGATGCGGGTCGGCGCCATCAGCGTGTCCGCGAGCGAGCGGCCGTGGAAATCGGCGGACAGGTCCGGGTTCGCGCGCTCGATGATCTTGCGCACGAGCGAGAAGCCGTTCGAGTGGATGCCGCTCGACGCAAGGCCCAGCACCACGTCGCCCTCGGCGATCGTGCTGCCGTCGATGATCTTGCTCTTCTCGACCGCGCCGACCGCGAAACCGGCCAGGTCGTATTCGCCGTCCGGGTACATGCCCGGCATCTCGGCGGTCTCGCCGCCGATCAGCGCGCAGCCCGACAGCTCGCAGCCCTGCGCGATGCCCTTGACGACGGTTGCCGCCGTGTCGACGTCGAGCTTGCCGCACGCGAAGTAGTCGAGGAAGAACAGCGGCTCGGCGCCCTGCACGAGGATGTCGTTCACGCTCATCGCGACGAGATCCTGGCCGACCGTATCGTGTTTGTTCAGATGAAAGGCAAGCTTGAGCTTCGTGCCGACGCCGTCGGTGCCCGACACGAGCACCGGCTCGCGATACTTCTTCGGCACCTCGAACAGCGCGCCGAACCCGCCGATGCCGCCGAGCACGCCGTCGCGCAGGGTTTTCTTCGCAAAGGGCTTGATCTTGTCGACGAGCGCGTCGCCTGCGTCGATGTCGACGCCTGCGTCGCGATAGGACAGACCTTGAGCGTCAGGAGCGGATTTCGGAGGATTCATGGGGGAATGCGAGAAGGTCGGTAAAATGCGATTTTACCCGAAGCCGGCCGCGCGGCCGGAATTCCCCGCATCGAATCGTCAGGGATTGCATCTTGGCCAACACGTCCCCGTTTTCATCGCAACGCGAACCGCGCCGCAGCCGGCGGGCCGCCGTGCGCGCGGACGCCGCGGCGGCCTTCCCCGGCGCGGGCCCGGCCTTCGGCACGCTCGACCCCAACCGCTCCGCATCGTGACTGCTTCCCGTCAACTGACGCTCGATCTCGGCACGCCGCCACCCGCCACGTTCGACAACTTCATCACGGGCGAGGAGAACGGCGAGCTCATCACGCGGCTGCAGAAGCTCGACCTCGCGCTCGCGGCCGGCCCCGTGCCGGACCGGTCGTTCTACATCTGGGGCGAGCCCGGCAGCGGCCGCAGCCACCTGCTGCAGGCGCTCGTGAGCGACGCATCGTACGGCAACGCGCGCTATCTCACGCCACAGAGCCCGCTCGGCGCGTTCACGTTCGACCCGCGCATTGGTATCTACGCGATCGACGACTGCGACCGGATGAGCGACACCCAGCAGGTCGCGCTCTTCAACCTGTTCAACGAGGTCCGCGCGCATCCGTCGAGCGCGTTTGTCGCAACGGGCCCCGCGGCGCCGCTCGCGCTCGACGTCCGCGAGGATCTGCGCACGCGCCTCGGCTGGGGGCTCGTGTTCCATCTGTCGCCGCCGTCCGACGCCGGCAAGATCGCCGTGCTGAAGCTCGCGGCGAAGGAGCGCGGCATCGCGCTCACCGACGACATCGCGGCTTACCTGCTCACCCATTTCCGCCGTGACATGCCGAGCCTGATGGCGCTGCTCGACGCGCTCGACCGTTTCTCGCTCGAGCAGAAGCGCGCCGTCACGCTGCCGCTGTTACGCCGGATGCTGGCCCGCCCCGGCGACGACATCGTGCCGCCGGGCACGGGTCCGAACCGCTTCGAGTAAAATGCGCTTCCATGACTAATCTGGCACTCTTTGACCTCGATCACACGCTGATCCCGACCGATAGCGACCACGAATGGGGCCGCTTCATGGTGAAGCTCGGCATCGTCGACGCAGAAAGCTTCTCGCGTCAGAACGACCAGTTCTTCGCCGACTACAAGGCGGGCAAGCTCGACATCCACGCGTACCTGACCGCGATGCTCACGCCGCTTGCGAAGTATTCGCGCGCGCAGCTCGCCGAATGGCACGAGCAGTACATGCACGAGGTGATCCGCCCCGCGATGCTGCCCGCCGCGCTCGAGCTCGTGCGCGAGCACCTCGATGCGGGCGACCTGTGCTGCATCGTCACCGCGACCAACGAATTCATCACGCGGCCGATCGCGAACGCGTTCGGCGTCGACACGCTGATCGCGTGCGAGGTCGAGACGACCGACGGCCATCCCGATTCGCCGTACACGGGCCGGCCGACCGGCACGCCGAGCTACCGCGAGGGCAAGATCGTCCGCACCGAAGCGTGGCTCGCGTCGCTCGACAAGCACTGGAACGATTTCGAGCGCAGCTACTTCTACAGCGATTCGCACAACGACATCCCGTTGCTCGAGAAAGTCACCGACCCGATCGCGACCAACCCCGACGACACGCTGCGCGCGCATGCAAGCGACCGCGGCTGGCGCATCCTCGATCTTTTCTGAACGTCGTGATCAAGAAATTCATCCGCAAGCTGCTCGGCCAGGACGACGCCGAACAAACCTCCCCCGCAGCGGCTCCGGCCGACGACGCGGCCCCGGCCCCGCGTGCCGCGAAAAGCGCACGCGCCGCCGCGAAGAAGGCGCGCAACCACGAGCCGACCATCGTGCCCGCGAACGTGCACGGCATCGATCCCGCGCTGATCTCGAAGAACGCGGTGCGCGTGACCGACACGCTGCAGCAGGCCGGCTTCCGCGCGTTCATCGTCGGCGGCGCGGTGCGCGACCTGCTGCTCGGCATCGCGCCGAAGGATTTCGACGTCGCGACCGACGCAACGCCGACCGAGGTGCAGCGCCTGTTCCGCCGCGCGCGCCTGATCGGCCGCCGCTTCCAGATCGTCCACGTGCAGTTCGGCCAGGAGCTGATCGAGGTGTCGACGTTCCGCGCGCTGGTCGACGCGCCGCCCGAGGCGGCCGCCGCCGAGCCGCCGAAGCGCCTGAAGCGCGACGAACTCGACCGCCGCACGCACGCGGTCGACGCGAGCGGCCGCGTGCTGCGCGACAACGTGTGGGGCGAGCAGCACGAGGATGCCGCGCGCCGCGACTTCACGATCAACGCGATGTACTACGACCCGTCGACGCAGACGGTGCTCGACTACCACGACGGGATGGCCGACATGCGCGCCCGCCTGCTGCGGATGATCGGCGACCCGGCCACGCGCTATCGCGAGGATCCGGTGCGGATGCTGCGCGTGGTGCGCTTCGCGGCGAAGCTCGGCTTCGACATCGAACTGCATACGCGCGAGCCGATCCAGGCCCTCGCCGACCTGATCAACAACGTGCCGGCCGCGCGCCTGTTCGACGAAATGCTGAAGCTGCTGCTGTCGGGCCACGCGCTCGCGTGCCTGAAGCAGCTGCGCAAGGAAGGCCTGCACCATGGGCTGCTGCCGCTCCTCGATGTCGTGCTCGAACAGCCGCAGGGCGAGAAGTTCATCACGCTCGCGCTGAACAACACCGACGCGCGCGTGCGCGCCGGCAAGCCGGTGTCGCCGGGCTTCCTGTTCGCGACGCTGCTGTGGCACGACATGCGTCAGCGCTTCGAGCAGTACACGGCCGACGGCGAATTCCCGGTGCCCGCGCTGCATCGCGCGATGGACGACGTGCTCGACATGCAGACCGAGAAGCTCGCGATCCACAAGCGCTACTCGGCCGACATGCGCGAGATCTGGGGGCTGCAGCTGCGCCTCGAGAAGCGCTCGGGCCGCAGCGCGCTGCGCCTGCTGGAACACCAAAGATTTAGAGCGGGGTATGATTTCCTCCTGTTACGCTGCGAATCCGGCGAGCTGGACCAGGACGTCGGGCAGTGGTGGACGGATTTCATCGAAGGCGACGCTGCCGCTCGCGAGGCATTGCTCACGCAGGGCGGAACCAAGGAAAAATCGCCCCGCAAGCGGCGCCGCCGCGGCGGTGTGAGGAATCGCAAGTCGGACGAAGGCGTCGAGCAGGCGCCGGATGCCTCGGGCGGTTCGGAAGACTGACGTGCGCGCCGGCGAACGACGTAGGAAGTGATGCCATGACGGTTGCATATCTCGGCCTGGGGGCGAATCTCGGCGATGCGCGCCAGACGCTGAAGGACGCGGTGGTGTGTCTCGCCCAGCAGCGCACCACCATGATTCTCGACAAGTCGAGCCTGTATCGCACCGCCCCGATCGATGCGGGCGGCGACGACTACTACAACTGCGTCGTCAAGATCGACACCACGCTCGCCGCGCGCGAGCTGCTCGCCCTCTGCCAGAAGATCGAGCATCACTTCGGGCGCGAGCGCCCGTACCGCAATGCGCCGCGCACGCTCGACGTCGACATCCTGCTGTTCGGTACCGACTCGATCGACGAGCCTGACCTGATCGTGCCGCACCCGCGCCTCACCGATCGCGCATTCGCGCTCGTGCCGCTCGTCGAGATCGAGCCGGCGCTCGACATTCCGGCGCGCGGCCGTGCCGCGGCATACCTCGCCGCGGTCGCAAGCCAGCGCATCGAGAAGGTCCAGACCTGCCAGTGCCTCGTGCAGAAGGCGCTGGCCGCCAGCGCCGCCAATGCCGACAAGGGCCGCTGCCGATGAACCCGACACCGCTGACCGTCACCGCGCCCGATCTGCGCGCACCGCACCGCTATCTCGTGATCGAAGGCCCGATCGGCGTCGGCAAGACGACGCTCGCGGGCCTGCTCGCGGAGCGCTGGTCGATGCAGACGCTGCTCGAACGCCCGCAGGACAACCCGTTTCTCGAACGCTTCTATCGCGACACCGCGCGCTATGCGCTGGCGACGCAGCTGGCGTTCGCGCTGCAGCGCGCGCAGCAGGCGCGCGAACTGATCGGCGCACTGGAAACGGGCCGGCCGGTCGTTGCCGACTTCATGCCGCAGAAGAACGAGATCTTCGCGCGGCTGAACCTGCCCGACGACGAGTGGCAGCTGTATCGCGCGCTGTCGGCGCACGTCGAATTGCCCCAGGCGCCCACGCCCGATCTCGTCGTGTACCTGCAGGCAAGCCCTGAAGTGCTGTTCGCGCGCATCCAGAAGCGCGGGCTGCCGATGGAGCTGCAGATCAGCGACGCGTACCTGCGCGCGCTCGTCGACGCATACAACGAATTCTTCTATCACTACGACCGCACGCCGGTGCTGACGGTCGCCGCGGAGCATCTGAACCCGCTGGAATCCCCCGAAGACCTTGCGTTGCTGATCGAGCGCATCGAGACGATGCGCGGCCGCAAGGAATTCTTCGTCAAGGGCGAGACGACGCGCTGACGCGTTTCGCCGCTTTTTTACCCATCGAACCGGATTTCCCCATGACCTATCTCCAGGAATCGAGTCGGCCTGCCGTGACGGTGCCCAAGCTGCAGGCAATGCGCGACGCCGGCGAGAAGATCGCGATGCTGACCTGCTACGACGCGAGCTTTGCCGCGCTGCTGGACAGTGCGGGCACCGACGTGCTGCTGATCGGCGATTCGCTCGGCAACGTGCTGCAGGGCCATACGACCACGCTGCCCGTCACGCTCGACGACATCGCGTACCACACCGCTTGCGTCGCGCGCGCGCAGCCGCGCGCGCTCGTCATGACGGATCTGCCGTTCGGCACGTACGGCACGCCGGCCGACGCGTTTGCCAGCTCGGTCAAGCTGATGCGCGCGGGCGCGCAGATGGTCAAGCTCGAAGGCGGCGAATGGCTCGCCGATACCGTGCGCTTCCTCGTCGAGCGCTCGGTGCCCGTGTGCGCGCATATCGGTCTCACGCCGCAGTCCGTGCACGCATTCGGTGGCTTCAAGGTGCAGGGCAAGACCGAGGCAGGCGCCGCGCAACTGTTGCGCGACGCGCGCGCGCTCGAGGCGGCGGGCGCACAGCTCGTCCTGCTCGAGGCCGTGCCGACACTTGTCGCGTCAGAAGTCACGCAGATGCTGCGCGTGCCGACGATCGGCATCGGCGCGGGCGCCGACTGCTCGGGCCAGGTGCTCGTGCTGCACGACATGCTCGGCATCTTCCCCGGCAAGCGGCCGCGGTTCGTGAAGGATTTCATGCAGGGCCAGCCGAACATCCATGCAGCCGTCGAAGCCTATGTGCGCGCGGTGAAGGACGGCACGTTCCCCGGGCCGGAGCATTCGTTCTGACATGCGGCCGGCGGTTCGCCGCCGGCTCGCGGACATGAAAAAGCGCGGCGCCCTTTGCGGGGCGCCGCGCTTTTTCATGCAGTCGTTGCGGCGCGATATCCGCGCCGGCCGGTCACTTCAGCACCGCGTCGAGCGTGCCGCGCAACGCGTTGGTCAACAGCAGCGCTTCCGCGCGCGCAAGGTCGGCGCGCGTCACGACACGCTCCACCGCACCGAACGACGGATCGTCGAGCAGCACGCCGCGCATCACGCCCGGCAGCACGCCGCACGACAGCGGCGGCGTCACCCATTGACCGTCGAGCTTGACGAACAGGTTCGAGCGTCCGCCCTCCGTCACCTCGCCGTGCGTATTGACGAACAGCATGTCGAAACAGCCGAGCGCCTCGGCGGCCTGCCATGCGCGATCGTAGTCGGCGCGGCGGGTCGTCTTGTGCAGCAGCAGCGCGTCGTCGGCATGTGTCGGCGCGAACCCGTGGTCGGCGGCAAGCAGCACGCCCACCGGGCCCGCGGGCAACGGCTTGAGCGTTGCGGCCGTGATCTCGACCGTGCCGCTCTTCGCCAGCGCGAGTTTCATCCGATACGGGCCCTCGCCGTCGAGCGCCGCATAGCGCGTATCGATCTCGCGGCGCAGCGCCGCCGCATCGAAGCGGAAGCCGAACGCATCCGCGCTGCGTTGCAGCCGTGCGAGATGGCGGTCGAGATGGCGAATGCCGTCCGCGCGCGTCGCGCAGGTCGTTTCGAACAACTGGAAGCCGGGATCGGCATCGGTCAGGAATTGTGCTTTCAATTCGCACTCCGCATATTCGTCGGCAGCAACGCTGTCGAGGACGATACCCGCGCCGACGCCCATCGTGCCGGTACGCCGCGCGCCCGTGGCGGTTACGCGTGCGCTGGCCGCCTCGTCGCCGGCCGCTTCATCGCTGGCCGCCCCTACGCCGGTCGCACCTGAGCCGGCCGCACCTGAGCCGGTCGCCCCGAGCGTCAACGTGCGGATCGCGACCGACAGGCAGAAATCTCCGCAGCCCGCCGCAGGCGCGCGCGGCGCGTCGAGCCACCCGATTGCCCCCGTATAGAGCCCGCGCGGCGTCGATTCGATCGCATCGATCAACTGCATCGTCTTGTGCTTCGGCGCGCCGGTGATCGAGCCGCACGGAAACAGCGCGCGCAGCATGTCGGCGAACGTCGTCCCGTCGCGCCATCCGGCCTCGACGGTCGACGTCATCTGCCACACCGACGCATACGGCTCGACCGAGAACAGCGCGGGTACCTTGACGGTGCCCGTGCGCGCGATCCGCGACACGTCGTTGCGCAGCAGATCGACGATCATCACGTTCTCGGCGCGATTCTTCGGGTCGCTCGCGAGGAACGCGGCCGCATCGGCATCGCGCTGCGGGTCGTCCGAACGCGGTGCGGTGCCCTTCATCGGCCGCGCGCGCAGCACGTCGCCGTGCTTTTCGACGAACAGCTCGGGCGAGCACGACACGACCCACGCGCCGTCCGGCAGCGCGATCAGCGCGCCGTAACGCACCGGCTGGCGCGCGCGCAGGCGCCGGTATAGCGCGAGCGGCGTGCCGAACACATCGAAATGGAGCCGGTACGTATAGTTGACCTGATACGAATCGCCCGCACACAACGCATCGTGCACGGCCAAGATCGCCGTATCGAATGCATCGCGCGTCACGCTCTTCGTCACATGCGCGACGCCCGCGATCGACGGCGCTGCCGCGCCGCCGTCGCGTTCCGTGAGCCACGCGTCGACTTCGTCGCGCGACAGGTGCTCGCAGCGCGCGAACAGCAAAAAGCGCAGCGGGGCCTCGCCCGGCTGCGCCCATTGCAGATTGCGCCCGAATTCATAGTCGCCGACGACGATCGCGTGCAGCCCGTCGCGCAGATCCTGCGCCAGTGCCGCGTCGACGTCGTCGAGCCGGGCGGGATCGGTGCATACCCGTTCATGCACGAAGCCCGTGTACAAGCGACTCGACCGCGCGGACGCGGTCGAGTCGCAATCGTCCAAGAGCGCGAACGGCGCGCTCCCGCTGCCTTCAATCATGCCGTCACTCGAAGAAGCTCTTCACGCGGTCGAACCAGCTCTTGCTCTGCGGGCTGTGGCGTGCACCGCCCTCGGCCAGCGACTTCTCGAACTGCTTGAGCAGGTCGCGCTGATTGTCGGTCAGCTTCACGGGCGTCTCGACCTGCACGTGCACGTACAGATCGCCCGCGATGCTCGAACGCAGCCCCTTGATGCCCTTGCCGCGCAGACGGAACGTCTTGCCCGACTGCGTGCCTTCCGGCACCGGGAACGTCGCGCGGCCTGCCAGCGTCGGCACCTCGATCTCGCCGCCGAGTGCGGCGGTCGTGAACGGGATCGGCATCTGGCAGTGGAGATCGTCGCCGTCGCGCTCGAACACCGAGTGCGGCTTGATGTGGATCTCGACGTACAGGTCGCCCGGCGGCCCGCCGTTGATGCCCGGCTCGCCGTTGCCGGCCGAGCGGATCCGCATGCCGTCGTCGATCCCGGCCGGGATCTTCACCTCGAGCGTCTTGGTTTCCTTCACCTTGCCCGAACCGTGGCAGTGCGCGCACGGCTCCGGAATGTAGGTGCCGCTGCCGTGACACTTCGGGCAGGTCTGCTGGATGCTGAAGAAGCCCTGCGACATGCGCACCGTGCCCTGGCCGTGACAGGTCGGGCAGGTCTCGGGCTTGGTGCCCGGCTTCGCGCCCGAACCGTGACAGACCTCGCACGACACCCAGCTCGGCACGCGGATCTGCGTGTCGTAGCCGTGCGCGGCCTGCTCGAGCGTGATTTCCATGCTGTAGCGCAGGTCCGCGCCGCGATACACCTGCGGGCCGCCCCGGCCGCCGCGGCCGCCTGCGGCCTGGCCGAAGATGTCGCCGAAGATGTCGCCGAACGCGTCGGCAAATCCGCCGAAGCCCTGTGCGCCCGCACCGCCCATGTTCGGATCGACGCCTGCGTGGCCGTACTGATCGTACGCGGCCCGCTTCTGGCCATCCGACAGCATTTCATAGGCTTCCTTCGCCTCCTTGAAATGCTCTTCCGCATCCTTGTTGTCCGGATTGCGGTCAGGGTGATACTTCATCGCAAGCTTGCGATATGCCTTCTTGATTTCGTCGTCGCTCGCATTCTTCGCGACGCCCAGAACCTCGTAGTAATCCCGTTTCGCCATATCGATTCACTGCCGTCCGCGCCTGATGCACGCGGCGGCTCCTTTCGCTCGCAGTAAAGTCTCGCGACTCGTCTGGCGTTGCGGCGTCCGTCCAGGGACAGCACACGCAGCGCCCACCAAAAAACAAATGTGCCCGGAGGGCCGCGAAGCCCGCCAGGCGTAGAGTCGATCCGGCCATCCGGAAGGAAAGACAGACCGCTTGTCAGCCGCGCCGCGCGCGGCATTCGCGCGCGGCGTGCGGTGCTGTTGCAACCCGGCTTAGTCCTTCTTCACTTCCTTGAACTCGGCGTCGACGACGTCGTCGGCAGCCTGCTGTGCGCCGCCCGCGTGGGCCGCGCCTTCCGCTGCGCCCGCCGCGCCGGCCGCACCTGCCTGGGCCTGCATGTCGGCGTACATCTTCTCGCCGAGCTTCTGCGAGGCCGTCGCCACGGCTTCGACCTTCGCATCGATCGTGGCCTTGTCGCTCGAGGTGCTCTTCAGCACTTCCTCGAGTTCCTTCAGCGCAGCCTCGATCTTCTCCTTCTCGCCCGCGTCCAGCTTGTCGCCGTACTCGGTCAGCGCCTTCTTCGTGCTGTGGACGAGTGCGTCGCCCTGGTTGCGTGCATCGGCCAGCTCACGCAGCTTGTGATCTTCCGCCGCGTTCGCTTCCGCGTCCTTGATCATCTGGTCGATTTCGGCTTCGGACAGGCCCGAGTTCGCCTTGATCGTGATCTTGTTTTCCTTGCCGGTCGCCTTGTCCTTCGCGCCGACGTGCAGGATGCCGTTCGCGTCGATGTCGAAGGTCACTTCGATCTGCGGCACGCCGCGCGGTGCGGGCGGGATGCCTTCGAGGTTGAACTCGCCGAGCAGCTTGTTGCCGGCCGCCATTTCGCGTTCGCCCTGGAACACCTTGATCGTCACGGCGCCCTGGTTGTCGTCCGCCGTCGAGTACACTTGTGCGTGCTTCGTCGGGATCGTCGTGTTCTTGTTGATCATCTTCGTCATCACGCCGCCGAGCGTCTCGATGCCGAGCGACAGCGGGGTCACGTCGAGCAGCAGCACGTCCTTGCGGTCGCCCGACAGAACCTGGCCCTGGATCGCCGCACCAACCGCGACGGCTTCGTCCGGGTTCACGTCACGGCGCGGATCCTTGCCGAAGAATTCCTTCACCTTCTCCAAGACCTTCGGCATGCGGGTCTGGCCGCCGACCAGGATCACGTCGTGGATGTCCGACACCTTGACGCCCGCATCCTTGATCGCGATGCGGCACGGCTCGATCGTGCGCTCGACCAGATCCTCGACCAGCGCTTCCAGCTTCGCGCGGGTGATCTTCAGGTTCAAGTGCTTCGGGCCCGATGCGTCGGCCGTGATGTACGGCAGGTTGATTTCGGTCTGCTGGCTCGACGACAGCTCGATCTTCGCCTTTTCAGCAGCTTCCTTCAGGCGCTGCAGCGCGAGCACGTCCTTCGACAGGTCGACGCCCTGCTCCTTCTTGAACTCGCCGATGATGTAATCGATGATGCGCTGGTCGAAGTCTTCGCCGCCGAGGAACGTGTCGCCGTTGGTCGACAGCACTTCGAACTGCATTTCGCCGTCGACGTCCGCGATCTCGATAATCGACACGTCGAACGTGCCGCCGCCGAGGTCATACACGGCGATCTTGCGGTCGCCCTTCTCGGCCTTGTCGAGGCCGAACGCGAGCGCGGCTGCCGTCGGCTCGTTGATGATCCGCTTGACTTCGAGGCCCGCGATGCGGCCGGCATCCTTGGTTGCCTGACGCTGGCTGTCGTTGAAGTACGCCGGCACCGTGATCACGGCTTCCGTAACCGGCTCGCCGAGGTAGTCTTCGGCCGTCTTCTTCATCTTGCGCAGCACTTCCGCCGACACTTGCGGCGGCGCCAGCTTCTCGCCATGCGCTTCGACCCACGCGTCGCCGTTGTCCGCCTTGACGATCGAGTACGGCATCAGGCCGATGTCCTTCTGCACTTCCTTCTCTTCGAAGCGGCGGCCGATCAGGCGCTTCACGGCGAACAGCGTGTTCTTCGGGTTCGTCACCGACTGACGCTTGGCCGGCGCGCCGACGAGCACTTCGTTGTCGTCCATGTAGGCGATGATCGACGGCGTGGTGCGTGCGCCTTCCGAGTTCTCGATGACCTTGACCTGGTTGCCTTCCATGATCGCGACGCACGAGTTCGTGGTGCCGAGGTCAATACCGATGATCTTTCCCATTTTTCCTAATCTCCAGAAATCCTTGATTGCTGCGCGAAACCCGCCTTTTTGCGGCCGTTTCGCGCGCCGAATTCAACTCTGTTCCCGAAATAAGTCCGACCGCGCCGTTTTCAAGACCCGACAAGCGATGCGGCTATTAAATTTTTTCAATCGGCCGCCGGGCCCGGATGGGCGGGTGCCGGAGCGCCGGCGGACACATCCGGGCCAGCCGGCCGACCGTTCGCCGCCGCAGCATCGCCCGCCGCCCCGATCTTCTGCCGCGCGGCCGCCACGGCAGCCTCGAACTGTGCAAGCCCGTGCCAGCCGGTCGCGCGGCCGAGCCGCCTGCCGCGGTGAAAGAAGAACCACGTCGGCACGCCGTGCAGCCCGAAGCGGCGCCCAAGCGCCTGGTGTTCGTACACGTTGCTATGGAACCACTTGAGGTCTAGCGCACGGATCGCATCCGGCTGCGCAAGCATCGCCTTCTTCGCGATCTCGCAGTTGAAGCAGTCGACGCCCCAGAAGAACACGACGGCGAGCGCGTCGCCGGCGCTCGCGAGACCGGCGTCGAACATGTCGGCAGACAGAGCCTGCATGCCGAACACGTCGAATGCGGCCGGATCGACGCCGGCAGCGGCCATGCCAGCGGCCTTACTTCGGTTGCGCGACCGTCACGAGCGCCGGGCGCAGCACGCGGTCGGCAATCGTGTAGCCCTTTTGCAGCACGGCGACGACGGTGTTCGGCTCCTGCTCGGCCGGCACCATCGAGATCGCCTGGTGCTGGTGCGGATCGAACTTCTCGCCAACCGGGTTGATCGCGACGACGCGGCCCTTTTCGAGCGCGTTCGTCAGCTGGCGCAGCGTCAGCTCGACGCCTTCGCGCACCTTCGCGAGGTCGCCGGACGTATCGCCGACCGCCGCCTCGAGGCTGTCCAGCACCGGCAGCAGATGCTCGGCAAAGCTTTCGATCGCGAACTTGTGCGCCTTCGCGACGTCTTCCTGCGCACGACGGCGCACGTTCTCGGTTTCGGCCTTCGCCCGCAGGAAGCTTTCCTGCAGCTCGGCGACCTTGGCTTGAGCCTCGGCGAGCGCCGCTTCGGCGGCAACGGCCGCCGGCGCGGCGCCTTGCGCTGCCTGCGTCTCGCTGCCGATGTCTTCGGCCGATTGGGGAGCCGGGTTCTCTTGCGTGTTTTCCATGTCGCTGAAAGTCGATTAGAGGTTGAAGCCAAATCGGCAACCGTCGGATGAAAGCCCGGCGGCACCGCACACTGCTGGTGCAGATAAGGTTGAAAACTGCAATTTCAAGAGAGTTAATCGCGCGCATTCGCCAACGCCGCGACACAACCGCGCTGCCTGACGGTGCGACGCCCGCACGCCCCGCCAGTCGGGCGAAACGGCCTGTAACAACGCTTACCGGGCTAGTACTAGCTCGCCTCAGGAGGCTGAACTACACTGCATTCCAGGCGTCGGAGAAGCTCGTTTACCCTGACCTGACCGCCGCCCGACATCCACTTGGCGCTGTTTTCACCCGTCTTCTCGAGGGGAGTACCGTGAAACTGACCTTTGCCATATCGGTGGTCGCGCTGGTACTCATTGCCGGCACTACCACCATCTGCCTTTCCGGGGCGGTCACCGACCGCACGACCGAGTACGGGAGCGTGCAGGCGACGTTCGACCAGATGTTCAGCTCCCACCAGAAAATCTGTCGATGATGCGGCGGTCGCGTTTCGTCGGCCGGCCGTGCAGTTCGGCCGCCGGCTCGTGGTACGCGCGACGCCGCTCCTGTTCGGCGAGCCGCGTGGCCCGCCCGGATTCCGTTTCAGCATAAAGGGTCTGGGCAACGCTCGCCGGCCCGCGCACGTCGCACACGCCCAGCACGGCAATGTGCCAGACGATGCCGTCGATCGCAATCTCGACCATGTCGCCGACGCGCACTTCCTTGGCCGGCTTGACCGGCGCGCCGCCGATCCGCACCCGGCCCTTGTCGACCGCGTCGGCCGCGAGCGAGCGCGTCTTGAAGAACCGCGCGGCCCACAGCCACTTGTCGATGCGCAGCTTCGCACCCGGTTCCATGGAGATCTTGTAGTTCATGTCAGCCTCCGCCGGGCCGCCCCAAGGGCGTAGCAGCGAATTCGCAGCGCATCGCTCTGCGCCTGTGTAGCCGGCCGGCTTTGCAAAGCCGGCGATGGGCGGCTGACCGCCCCCTCGGCGGGCAGCGAACGAAGTAAGCGCGGGGGTCGCATCATTTCAGCCTACCGTTTCCGGCTGCGCCGCCTTGACCGGCCAGCCCTGCAGATTTTCCGCGACGATCTCGCCCAGCGCGCCGATCCATGCGTGCGCGCCGTTCAGGCACGGAATCCGATGGAATGCCTTGCCGCCGCCGGCGATGAATTCGTCGCGTACCTCCATGCCGATTTCCTCGATCGTCTCCAGACAGTCGGCCGTGAAGCCCGGACAGAACACATCCGCTCGCCGCACGCCCGCTTCGCCAAGCTCGCGCAGCGTCGGCGCGGTGTACGGCTGCAGCCATTCGGCCTTGCCGAACCGCGACTGGAAAGTCACGCGGCATTCGATCGTCGACAGTCCGAGCGCCGTCGTCAGCAGCGCGGCCGTCTGCTGGCACTGGTCGTGATACGGATCGCCGAGGTCGAGCGTGCGCTTCGGCACGCCGTGGAAGCTGAGCACGAGCTTGTCGCCCGCCGCGAAGTCGGGCCGGCCATGCTGCGCCCAGTACTGGCGCACCTGCTCGGCGAGCGCGTGGATATACGCCGGATGGTCGGCGTAATGGCGCACGGTGCGAACTTCCGGCTGGTTGCGCATGCGCGCGAGCGCGGCGAACGCGGCGTCGAACGCCGTCGCGGTCGTCGACGCCGAGTATTGCGGATACATCGGCATCAGCAGCACCCGCTCGACGCCCGCGCGCTTGAGTTGCGCGAGCACCTGCGGGATGCTCGGGCTGCCATAGCGCATCGCGTAATCGACGAGCACGTGGTAGCCGTTCGACGCGAGCAGGTGCCGCACGCCCTCGACCTGACGCTCGGTGTGCACGCGCAGCGGCGAGCCCTCGGGCGTCCACACGGCCGCGTACTTCTTCGCGGACGCGCGGCCGCGCAGCGGCAGGATGACCGTGCGCAGCAGGGCCTGCCAGACCGCCTGCGGGATTTCGACGACGCGCGGATCGGACAGGAATTCGGCGAGATAGCGCCGGACCGCGCGCGGCGTCGGCGCGTCGGGCGTGCCGAGATTGATCAGCAGCACCGCGATGCGATGGGCAGCCGCGACGCTCGATGGCGGCTCAAGATCGAAGCGCATATAGAGAACGTGCTCGGGGCACGGAACCAGACGGCTTTCAATTATAGCGGGCCGTCCCGAACGGGGTAGCTGGCCGTTCGGCCTACCGCAGCCCCCCCGACGAGTTGGCTGGCCGTTCGATCTACCACTGGCCGCCCCCGACAGGGTAGCTGGCCGTTCGGCCGATTGCGGCGCGCACCGCGCCGCGTCAAGATGACAGGAACGGCTATTGCTGGCTGAGCGTGAGCGACAGCAGCCGCGCGGTGATGTCGACGATCGGGATCACCCGGTTGTACGCCATGCGGGTCGGGCCGATCACGCCGAGTGTGCCGACGATCTTGCCGTTGACCTCGTAAGGCGCGGTGACGACGCTCATTTCCTCGATCGGCACCAGCGTCGATTCGCCGCCGATGAAAATCTGCACGCCCTGAGCGTGGCTCGACACGTCGAGCAATTGCAGGAGGCCCGTCTTGTGGTCGAACACGTCGAACAGCTTGCGCAGCCGCGCCATGTCGGACGACAGGTCCGCCACCTCGAGCAGGTTGCGCTCGCCGGAAATGAGCACGGTGTCTTCCGTATCCGGCACCTCGGTGCTCGCGGTCACGGCCGCGTGCATCAGCGCGGTCATGTCGCCGCGCAGCTGGTCGATCTCGTCGCGCAGGCGGCGCCGCACCTCGTCGAACGACAGGCCGGCGAAATGCGCGTTGATGTAGTTGGACGCCTCGGTCAGCTGCGACGGCGAGTAGTCGCGCGGGGTCGCGAGCATCCGGTTCTGCACGTCGCCCTCGGGGGTGACGATGATCAGCAGGATGCGCTTGTCGGACAGGCGCATGAACTCGATCTGCTTGAACACGTGGCTGCGGCGCGGCGTCAGCACGACACCGGCGAACTGCGACAGGTTCGACAGCACGCTCGCCGCGGCCGCGACGACCTTCTGCTGAGGCTCGCCGGTCTGCAGCGTGGTCTGCACCTGCCGCTCGACGGCCTCGGCGTCGATCGGCGCGTCGACCGTCAGCATCGTGTCGACGAACAGCCGATAGCCGCGCGGCGTCGGCACGCGGCCGGCCGACGTGTGCGGGCTCGAGACGAGGCCGAGCTCCTCCAGGTCGGACATCACGTTGCGGATCGTCGCCGGGCTCAGCTCAAGCCCGGAATAACGTGACAACGTGCGCGATCCGACCGGCTGACCGTCGGCGATATACCGTTCGATCAGGGTTTTCAGGAGGGTTCGTGCGCGAGGATCTAGCATGGTAGAAAATTTTAGCGCAACCGCGCGACTGCGGCGAGTGGCCGCGGACGGCGCCTGAACGGGCCATCCGCAGCGCCCGGCGCCGCGGACGGTTCTTTTCGTCAACGAGCTATGGTGTAATGCCGCCATGAAAACCGGTAATCAGTTCCATACTGTCGCGCTCGTCGGCCGGAGCAACACGCCCGGCATCGCCGAGCCGCTCGCCACGCTGGCCGACTGCCTCGCGAAGCAGGGTTTCGAGGTGGTCTTCGAAGCCGATACGGCGCGCGAGTTCGGCATCGCCGGCTACCCGGCGCTCACCCCGGCCGAAATCGGGGCACGCGCCGACGTGGCGGTCGTGCTCGGCGGCGACGGCACGATGCTCGGCATCGGCCGGCAGCTTGCGCCATACAAGACGCCGCTGATCGGGATCAACCACGGGCGGCTCGGCTTCGTCACGGACATCGCGGCGGCCGACATGCAGGCGCGCGTCCCGGTGATGCTGTCCGGCAAGTTCGAGCGCGAGGAACGGTCGCTGCTCGAGGCGCGGATCATGCGCGACGGCGAGCCGATCTACCACGCGCTCGCGTTCAACGACGTCGTCGTGAACCGCAGCGGCTTTTCCGGAATGGTGGAGCTGCGCGCGTCGGTCGACGGCCGGTTCATGTACAACCAGCGCTCGGACGGCCTGATCGTCGCCACGCCGACCGGCTCGACCGCGTACGCGCTGTCGTCGGCGGGGCCGATCCTGCATCCGGAGCTGCAGGGCATCGTGCTCGTGCCGATCGCGCCGCACGCGCTGTCGAACCGGCCGATCGTGCTGCCGGACGACTCGAAGATCGCGATCCAGATCGTCGGCGGGCGCGACGTCAACGTGAATTTCGACATGCAGTCGTTCACGGCGCTCGAGCTGAACGACACGATCGAGGTGCGCCGCTCGCGGCATACGGTGCCGTTCCTGCACCCGATCGGCTACAGCTACTACGCGACGCTGCGCAAGAAGCTGCACTGGAACGAACACGCATCGAACGAAGACGACGACACGGCGCCCTGACGCCCTACCGCCCGATAACCATGCTCCGCCACCTCTCGATCCGCGACTTCGTGATTGTCGCCGCGCTCGATCTCGAATTCGACAGCGGCTTTACCGTCTTCTCCGGCGAAACCGGCGCCGGTAAATCGATCCTGATCGACGCGCTCGCGCTCGCGCTCGGCGAGCGCGCCGACGCGAGCGTCGTGCGCACCGGCTGCACCCGCGCCGACATCACCGCCGAATTCACGCCGCACGACCGTGTCGCGCGCTGGCTCGACGAACACGCGTTCGACGCCGAGGACACCGTGATGCTGCGCCGCGTGATCGACGCGAACGGCCGTTCGCGTGCGTTCGTCAACGGCACGAGCGCGACGCTCGCGCAGCTGCGCGAGGTCGGCGAGATGCTCGTCGACATCCATGGCCAGCATGCGCACCAGTTGCTGATGCGCCCGGACGCCCAGCGCGAGCTGTTCGACACGCATGCGGGGCTCGTCGCGGACGCCGCGAACGTCGCGCGCGCGTGGCGCGTGTGGCGCGACGCAACCCAGGCAATCGACGCGGCGAAAGCGCACGAGCGCGAGCTGCAGCTCGAGCGCGAAAAGCTCGCGTGGCAGCTCGCCGAACTCGACAAGCTCGCGCCGCAGCCGGGCGAATGGGAAGAGATCAACGCCGAACACAAGCGCCTGTCGCATTCGGCGAACCTGATCGACGGCGTGCAGGGTGCGCTCAACGCGCTGTCCGAAGCCGACGACGCGATGCTCGCGCAGCTCGGCGCGATCGTGTCGAAGCTACGCAGCCTCGCCGACTACGATCCGGCGCTCGGCGATGCACTCGCGTCGCTCGAGCCGGCCGAAATCCAGCTGCAGGAAGCCGTCTACTCGCTGTCGCACTACGCACAGCGCCTCGACCTCGACCCGGACCGCCTCGCGCAGGTCGAAACGCGCGTCGACGCGCTGCATTCGACCGCGCGCAAGTTCCGCCTGCCGCCCGACACGCTGCACGAAGAGCATGCGGCGCGGCGCGCGCAGCTCGCCGCGCTCGACGCGGCCGCCGACCTCGGCGCGCTGGAGGCCGCGCAGGCCAAGGCGTGGGACGCGTACCTCGCGGATGCGAAGCGTCTGTCGAAGGCGCGCGCGCAGGCCGCGAAGGCGCTCGGCACGGCCGTCACCGCCGGCATGCAGGAACTGTCGATGGCGGGCGGCAGCTTCGACGTTGCGCTCGTGCCGCTCGCCGACGGCGGCCCGCACGGGCTCGAGCAGGTCGAGTTCCGCGTCGCCGGACACGCGGGCGTGCCGCTGCGGCCGCTCGCGAAAGTCGCGTCGGGCGGCGAACTCGCGCGGATCAGCCTCGCGCTCGCGGTCATCGCGAGCGCCGCGAGCCCGACGCCGACGCTGATCTTCGACGAAGTCGATACGGGCATCGGCGGCGGCGTCGCCGAGGTAGTCGGCCGCCTGCTGCACCAGCTCGGACGCGACCGGCAGGTGCTGTGCGTGACCCACCTGCCGCAGGTTGCGGCGCGTGGCGACCAGCACTTCCAGGTCGCGAAGGGCGCGGACGACAACGGCGGCACCGTGTCGTCGGTTGTCCCGCTCGACAAGACGAGCCGCATCGAGGAAGTCGCGCGGATGCTCGGCGGACTCGAAATCACCGCGACGACGCGCAAGCACGCGAAGGAAATGCTGGCGGCCTGAGCCCGATCGTGGCCACACGGCCGGCGACGCAGAGGCCGGGCGTGCGGACTCGATCGACGAATCCGCAGGTCCGGCCCCCGCAAGCGGCGACCGCCGTCGCCGCGCACTACCTTCATCCGGCCGGCAACTCCGGCCTGCGGTACGGCCAGTGCGTCACCCCTTGCACTGCGCATGCATGTTCGCGACGCCCTGCTCGCGCCATGCCGCCCATTCGCCGCCCGTGCCGGGCACGTCGCCGAGCACCCACCAGCCGTTGACCCAGATCTTGCCGCCGTGGCTGACCTTGTGGCACGGCGTCGCGTAAGTCTTCTTGGGATCCCAAGCGGCCACGCCCTCGCCGACCGATGCGCGCACGGTCACGCTGTGTGCCGCGTCGGCCTTGCGGCCCAGCGCATCGGTCACCGTCAGCTTGAAGTCGTAGCGACGGTCGTCCGCCGCCTTGGGCGCGGTAAACGTCTCGACCGCGCCGGTCTGCGCGACCGGCACACCGGCCGGCCCCGTCCACGCATACTTCAACCCCTTGCCCGTCGACGACGCGCCGGACAGCGTGACGGTCGCGCCGCCGTCGGCCGATGCCGGCCCGCTGATCGCGGCGCGCGGCGGCGCGACGATCTCCTGCGCCTTCACGTTGACGACGTGGGTCGCCTGCGAGGTGTAGCCCTTACCGTTGGTCACGGTCAGACGGAACGCGTAGTCGCGGTCCTGTTCGCGCGTCGGTGCGACGAAGCGCAGCTCGGCTCCGTTCGGCTTCGCGTCGATGCCGGCCGGTGCGGCCCACGCATAGCGCAGTTGCTCGCCGACCGACGACGCGCCCGACAGCATGACCGCCGCGCCCGCCTCCGCCTGCTGCGGGCCGGTGACGGCCGCCTGCGGCAGCAACAGGCCGTCGTTCTTCACCTCGACCACTGCGCCGTCGGGCCCGACCGACTTCACGGTGACGATCTTGCCCGACAACGTATCGTGCAGCGCATACCCCGGCATCAGCGGCGCGTCCTTCATCCCGTTCGCGCTGCCAGGCGTCGTGTCGACCAGCGTGTTCGTCAGCACGTTGCTGCCATGCGCGACGGTCCGCACGATCACGCCGTTGACGAACGGATCGGCCGCCTTCCAGTCGTCGAAGCCGCGCAGCGGCTGGCGGAACTCGAGCCACAGCGTCGAGCCGTCGGTACGCGGGATCCGGTACGCTTTCGCGCCCGGCGCCTCGCCCCACAGCGGCGCGAGCCGGTAGGTGCCGTCGCCGCGAATCTCGGGCACGTCGGCTTCGCCCAGCCAGCCGGCGAACAGCTGGTAGCTAGCCGGATACAGGCGGCGGCCGCCGCCGCCCATCGTGTCGGACGGATCGTCGATCTTGCCGGCGCGGCACGCGCCGCCGACCTCGACCGTGCCGCCCGGCACCGGGCAATCGACGAGCGAGCCTGGATGCTTCGCGCCAAGGTTGTGGCCGAACTCGTGCGACCACATCCAGTAGCCGTGGCCGCTCGCGTTCGACAGGATCCAGTTGCCCGGCGTCGCGGCGAGGCCGCCCCAGCCGCAATTGCTCATTTTCGACAGGTCGACGAACAGGTAGTCGAATTTGTCAGGGTTCACGCCGCGCGCGAGCGCCGCGTCGCGCGCGGCCGCGCGGATCGCGCCCGAATCGCAGGTCGCCGGCCGGTCGCCGAGATTGACGCTGTCGAGCGTCTCGCCGTGAACCGTCAGCTTGCCGCGCGACGCGACCTCGAGATAGCGGCGCAGCGACGCGTAGTCGTCGCCGTCGCCGAACACCGCCTTGCGCACGACGTCGGCATCGGCCGGTTTCGAGTCGTTGAAGTGCGTGACCATCAGCAGCACGGATTTGTCGCCGGCAAGCGGCCGGGTCGGCAACGGCACCGGCAGCGGATAGGTGAACGTCGAGCCGGGCGCAATGCCCGTGTTGGGGCGCATCGCCACGCCGCGGGTGTCGGCCGACGCGCCCAGCACTTCGGTTCGGCCCAGATCGCCGCGATACTTGTTGCGCAGCACGATCCTGCCGTCGAGGCCGGCGGTGACCTGCCAGGTGCGCATCGACGTGTAGCCGTCCCCCTTGCAGGTGCCCAATGCGACGCGGCCCGCGCCGCCATCCGGGTGGGTGCGCAGACAGCGATCCGCGCCCTGCTCGATCGCCGCCCGGTTGCGAATCAGCCGATAGCCGTCGCTCTGCTTCTGAAACAGCCAGTCCTGCGCCGCACCGCCATCGCACGCGGCGAAGGCGACCGCGTCGCCGCCCGCTTGCCACGCGAGGCACTGGCCATCGCCAAGCAGCAGGTTCTTGAGCGGGGTTGGCGCCGCGTCGGCGGCATGGGCGGAAACGGAGAAAAGTCCGGCGACGGCCGCAGACAGCGCTGTCGCGGCAAGTGAATGGCGGATCGGTGTCAATATTGGCTCGAGATCGCTTGCGGCACACGCGGCGCCAGTTGAACGGAAAGCCGCATTCTTTCGATGCCGGCCGTTCCGCTCAAACAATCTCAATCGAATCTCAACGGCTTGGTGTCGCGGGCCCCGCAACCCCGGCGCGCCGCCGTCATGCGCCGCCGAACACCCGCTCCCAAAGCGCCGTCACCGCCGCCCGCTCGTCGGTGACGATCGCCGGATCGACCCGCGCCTTCTCCATCCCGTCGAGCCGCAGCTTGTGCTGCAGCTTCCGGTACGTGCGATAGGCGGCGCCGACACGCTCGGCTTCCGCCTCGCTCATCAGCCCGAAGCGCGCGACTTCGCGCAGCAGCGCGATGTTGCCCGTATTGCGGATCAGCTCCGGATCGCTCGATGCATGCAGCAGCACCCAGTACTGGACGATGAACTCGATGTCCACCATCCCGCCCCGGTCGTGCTTCAGGTCGAACTGTTCGCCATGGTTCGGATGGCCGGCAAACACCTTGTCGCGCATGCCGACGATTTCGGTCGCCAGCGCGGCCCCGTCGCGCGGGATCGTCAGCACCTGCTGGCGGATCGCCTCGAACGCCGCGCCGATCTGCGCGTCGCCCGCGCTGTAGCGCGCCCGCGTCAGCGCCTGGTGTTCCCAGACCCACGCGGTATTCGCCGCGTCGCCCTCGCGCAGCTGGTAGCGGCGGAACGCGTCGAGATCGGTGACGAGCAGCCCGGCCTCGCCGTTCGGCCGCAACCGCAGGTCGATGTCGAACAGCGCGCCGGCGCCGGTGGCCGTCGTCAGCCACGTGATCAGCCGGCGGGTGAAGGTCGTGTAGACGTCCGCCGCCCGCTCGTCCGGGTCGTCGTACAGGAAGATCAGGTCGAGATCCGACGCGTAGCCGAGTTCCTTGCCGCCCAGCTTGCCGTATGCGATCACCGCGAACTTCGGCACGTCGCGGTGACGTTTCGCGAGCTGCGACCACACCACCTCGATCGTCACGTCGAGCACCGCGTCGGCAAGCTCGGACAGCCGGTCACTGACGTGCTCGACCGACAGTTGCCCCGCGAGGTCGATCAGCAGGATGCGAAACACCTCAGCATGCTGCGCGTGGCGCAGCAGGTCCATCTGCTGCTCCGGGCCGTCGGCCGCGGCGAGGCGCGCGCGCAGCGCGTGCTTGAATGCCGGCCAGTCGAACGGGCTCGCGATTGCCTCGTCGTCGAGCAGTTCGTCGAGCAGCTGCGGGTGCCTGATCAGGTAGCCGCCGCCCCAGCGCGTCGCGCCGAGCACCGACAGCACGCGGTCGAGCGCCGCCGGATATTCGGTCAGCAGCGCGAGGTAGACGCCGCGCCGGCTGACCGTCTCGAGCAGGTCGAAGAGCCGCACGATCGTATCGTCGCGGTGCGCGGCGTCGATGCGGGGCGCCGCCTCGAGCGTGCGCTGCGCGACGCTGTCGAAGCGCTGCCGGCTCTTTTCCGGCAGGCCCGTATAGCGCGACGATTGCCAGACCGCGCGCAGCCGCGCGAGCACGGCCTGCGGATCGCCGAAGCCGAGGCTCTCGAGGCGAGCGATCAGCGCATCGTCCGCGCCGTCGTCGCCGAGCGCGCCGCTCCAGATCCATGCCGCCGCGCTGTCTTCAGCAGCGCCGCAACCCTGCCCGCCGTTGACCTTGTCGGCGAAGATCTGGTCGAACTGCGCCTCGACGAACGTGCGATGGCCGTCGAGCACCGTCATCAGCGCCGCATAATCGGCAAAGCCGAGCGATGCCGCGAGCGCCGCGCGCTCGTCGGAGTCGACCGGCATCGCGTGCGTCTGCGCGTCGTTGCGGTATTGCAGCCGGTGCTCGAGCGTGCGCAGGAAGTTGTAAGCATCGGTCAGCCGCGCCTCTACGTCGTCGCCAATCAGCCCGCGCGCCTGCGCATGGCGCAGCACCGCGAGCGTCGGCCGCACGCGGAAGCCTGCATCCTGGCCGCCGCGGATCAGCTGGAACACCTGCGCGCTGAACTCGATCTCGCGGATCCCGCCGCGCCCGAGCTTGATGTCGTCGGCCTTGTCCGGCCGCATCGATGCGCGGCGCGCGGCCTCCTGGCGAATCTGCTGATGCAGCGAACGGATCGCGCCGATCACGCCGAAATCGAGATACCGCCGGTAGACGAACGGCTTGACGATCGCGTCGAGCTGCGTCGCGAGCCGCAGCGCGGCGTCGCTCTGCCCTTCGGACACGAGCCGGCCCTTGATCCACGCGTAGCGCTCCCACTCGCGCCCCTGCACGTAGAAATATTCCTCCAGCATCCCGAGGCTGCAGACGAGCGGCCCGGAATCGCCGTTCGGGCGCAGCCGCATATCGACGCGAAACACGTAGCCGTCGGCCGTCACCTCGGACAGCGCGCCGATCAGGCGCCGGCCGAGCCGCGTGAAATATTCCTGCGTCGACAGCGCCGCGCGGGCGCCGCCCGCCGTCTCGCCATCGTCCTCGTACACGAAGATCAGGTCGATGTCGGACGACACGTTCAGCTCGCGCCCGCCGAGCTTGCCCATCCCGACCACACCGAGCACGACGCGCTCGCCGTCGGCGCCGCGCGGCTCGCCGTACAGCGCGTCGAGGTCGGCCGACAACAGCGCAAGCGAGCGCTGCACCGCGACCTCGGCGAGATCGGTCATCGCGCCGGTGACCTCGGCGACGTCGGCGATGCCGCGCAGGTCGCGCTCGGCGACCGCGCCGATCACCTCGGCACGCAATTGCCGGAGCGCCTTCTTGAGCTGGTCTTCGGTCGGCGCAGCAACGCCCGCGGGCAAAATGAGCAACTCGGTGAGCCGCGCGTCGAGCTGCGCGCGGGTGAGCGGCGCGGCCGCCCACGCGGCGATCCGTTCGGCGAGCGCGGGACGCGCGGCCACCGCGCGAGCGACGTAATGGGAATAGGACGTGCTGATCAGGGCTGAAGCGTCGGTCATCGAGAAGCGGGCCTTGCGAAAGGGGCGGTTCCATACGTAACAGCCCCTATGAACTCGGCGCGGCCTCGCGGGTCGCAGCGATATGCGACCGCCGCGCGGCCGCGCGCCGGGAAGCCCGTGCCGCACCGCCGCAACGGTCGCCGGCACGAACCCGTGTGATACATTTCAACGTCAGTTCGCAAAACTACCATATCGCCGCCCGTCCGCAGCATGTCCGACCGTCAGGAATCCGCCGTAGCACTGCCCGAAGCGGGACCTCCGAAGCACGATCATCCGGTGCTGCGCCGCATCTTCAAGGTGACGCTGGCGGTCGGGCTCGGCACCTACTTCGTCGCATCAGGCGCGTTCCTCGGGCTGCGCTATGTGTTCCTGCCCCGTATCGACGAATTCCGGCCGAAGATCGAGCAGTTCGTGTCCGCGAAGCTGCATGCGCAGCTTTCGATCGGCAAGCTTTCCCCACACTGGTCCGGCATGCAGCCGGGCGTCGAAGTCACGCATCTGACGATCCGCGGCCGTGACGGCCAGGTCGCGCTGTCGGTCCCGCACGCGACGGCCGCGCTGTCGTGGATGTCGCTCCTGCGCCTGTCGCCCGCGTTGTCCAGCCTGATCGTCGACCAGCCGGACCTGATCGTCGAGCGCACCGCGGACGGCGCGCTGTTCATCGCCGGCGTCGGCGTGCCGACCACCCACGGCGGCAACGACACGTTCAGCACCTGGCTCCTCAAGCAGGAGGCGATCGTGCTGCGCGGCGGCACGCTGCGCTGGCGCGACGCGAAGCACGACGCGCCGGAACTCGCACTGTCCGGGATCCGGCTCGCGGTGCTCAACGACGGCCGCGTCCACAAGGCGGCGCTGCAGGCGCCCGCGAACGGCACGCTGCTGCGCGGCCCGCTCGATTTCCGCGCGCGCTTCACGCACAAGGCGCTCGCGCCGATCGGCAAGCCGGCGAACTGGACCGGCGATGCGTACCTGTCTACCGGCCCCGTCGACCTGCCGACGCTCGCCCGTTACGTGAACATGCCGTTCACGATCCATGCGGGCCAGATCGACAACGCGATCTGGGCGACCTTCCGGGACGGCCGGCTGCGCGCCGCGGGCGGCGACCTGCGGGGCGCGGACGTCACGCTGCGCGTGCGGCCGACGCAGCCGAAGCTCGACGTGCCGATCGCGCGCTTCGGCTGGGACATGACGATGGATACCGGCCACGACTACACGCTGCACCTGTCGCACTTTCATGCGGAACTGGGCCAGCCGCCGCTGCCGGACGGCACACCGCTCTCCCGCTCGCTCGGCCTCGCGACGCTCACCGCGCGCTACCGCGTGCCGACCGCCAGCCAGGGCCAGCTGATCAGCGTGGCCGGCGACCGCGCCGACCTCGGCATCCTCAGCGAATTCATCCGCGGGCTGCCACTGCCCGCGCACCTGCGCAACGAGCTCGTGCGGGTCGATCCGCGCGGGATGGTCGCGAACTACCAGATCGAGGTCGAGCGCGCGAAGCCCGCGCGCGCCGAGCTCGCCGACGAGGAAAAACGCACCGGCGCTGCGCCGATCGTCCGCTACCGGTTCCTCGGCGACCTGCAGGGCATCAGCTTCGCCGCGCAGGAACCGCCGCCCGGACTGTCGGCGCACGGCCACCCGCGCGCCGGCTGGCCAGGCATCGAAAACCTGTGGGGCCATGTCGACGCGAGCGAGACGGGCGGCAACGCGCATTTCGACACGGTCAACGCCGCGGTCACGGTGCCCGGCGTGTTCGACGTGCCGCGCCTCACGTTCGACCGGCTGAAAGGCAACGCCAAATGGGCGATCACGCCTGCGCCGGGCGACAAGCACGCACGCGTCGACGTGACGCTGCCCGACCTCCTGGTCGCGAACCCCGACGCCGAGATCGCGGTGTCGGGCAGCTATTCGAATCCCGGCCACGGCCGCGGTTCGCTCGACCTGCGTGCCGACTTCGCGCGCGCCGCGGTTGCCCGCATCCCGCGCTACCTGCCGACCGGCATGTCCGAGCACCTGCGCCAGTATCTCGGCCACGCGCTGCAGGCCGGCCAGGTCACGAAAGGCGCGTCGATCGTCGCGCGCGGCCCGCTCGAGGGCTTCCCGTATTCGCACGACCCGAGCGCCGGCGTGTTCCACATCGTCGCGCCGTTTACGGGCGGGCAGTTCGAGCCGACCCCCTACCCGCCGCACAAGCTCGCCAACGGCACGCCGAGCGTGTGGCCGGCGCTCGCGGGCATCGACGGCGTGTTCGAGCTCGAACAGAACAAGCTGCGCTTCGACATCGCGCGCGCGCACTACAAGCGCGTGGCGGTGAACAAGGTGAGCGGCCGGATCGCCGATCTCGGCCACCCGTCCGCGTCGCCGCTCGTCATCGAAGGGCACGCGCAGGGCCCGCTCGCCGACCTGATCGACTATGCGGACAACAGCTCGCTCGGCACGCTCAGCAGGCACATCGGCGAGAAGATCGACGCGCAGGGGCCGGCGGCGCTCGCGCTCAAGCTGACGATCCCGCAGCACGTTCCGCATCCGCATACCCACGTCGAAGGCGCGCTCGCGTTCGACGGCAACACGCTGTCGACCGACGGCGTGCCGCCGCTGTCCGCGCTGCGCGGCAGCGTCCGCTTCACCGAGGGCGGCGCGTCGCTGGACCGCCTGTCCGGACAATTCCTCGGCGGCCCCGTGCGCGCGAACGGCGAGTTCAAGTCGCACGGCCCGTATGCGGTCGACGTCGACGGCAGGCTCGCGCTCGACGCCGCGCGCGGCCTGAAGCTGCACGGCCCGGCCACGGCGCTGCTCGAGCACGTGGTCGGCGACGCGCCGTACCGGATCGCCGTGCGCGGCGCGCCGGGCAGCTTGCCCGACGTCACGGCCGGCTCCGACCTGACGGGCGTCGCGCTGAATTTCCCGGCGCCGTTCGCGAAGTCCGCCGGCACGCCGATGCCGTTCAGCTTCACGCTGCAGCCGGCGCCGCAGGCGGACGGACGGCGCCTCGAACACGCGGACCTGAAGCTGGGCCCCGTCACCGCGACCTACCTGCTCGACGCGACGCGCGGCCAGCCGCTGCGCGCGGTTCGCGGCGCGATGGGCATCCACCGGATGCCCGATGTGCCGCAGGACGGCGTGAGCGCGGCGGTCGACATCGACGAGCTGGACGCCGACGCATGGCTCGCGCTCGCACGGACGCTGCACCCTGCGCAACGCGCGCCGGAGCCGCAGCCGGGCGCAGAGCGCGTCGACCTCGCGAGCTTCGTGCCGAAGCGCTTCGCGTTCCATTTCGGCACGCTGAAACTGCTCAAGCGCAACTGGGAAAACGTGATCGTCGGCGCGTCGCACGTCGATGAGCTGTGGCAGGCGAACATCGCGTCGAACCAGGTGTCAGGCTACCTGTCGTGGGAGCCGGGCGGCGGCCACAACGGCGCGGGCGTGCTGAACGCGCGGCTTGCGAAGTTCGTGATTCCGCAAAGCGCCGAGCATGATCTCGTCGGCCGCGCGATGAACCTGCCGACGCCGACCGACCGTCCGATGCCGTCGATCGACCTGGTCGTCGACGAAGTCGTCGCGCGCGGCCACGACATCGGACGCCTCGTCGTCAACGCGCGCAATATCGAGGAAGACGGCACGCCGGTCTGGCAGCTCGACAAGCTGGAGCTGTCGAACCCGGCGGCGAAGCTGACGGCGACCGGCAACTGGCGCACGTCACGTCACGCGCTCGCGCGCGGTGTCGATGACGCCGACGCGCCGCGCCGCTCCGTATTCGATTTCAAGCTCGACATCGGCAACGCCGGCGCGCTGCTCGACCGCGTCGGCCTGCCGCGCACGGTCGCGGACGGCCACGGCACGCTGACCGGCAAGATCGGCTGGCGCGGCGGCCCGACCGCACTCGACTATCCGTCGCTCAACGGCCAGCTCGCGCTCGACCTCGAGCACGGCCAGATCCTGAAGGTCGACCCGGGCGCGGCGAAGCTGCTCGGCGTGCTGAGCCTGCAGAGCCTCGCGCGCTTCCTGACGCTCGATTTCCGTGACGTCATCGGCAAGGGGCTGCCGTTCGAGAAGATCACCGGCACCGGCCGGATCACCAACGGCATCGCGCGCACCGACGATTTCGAGATGACGACGCCGCCCGCGAAGGTCACGCTGAAGGGCTCGGTCGACCTCGGCGCAGAAACGCAGAACCTGCGCGCGCATGTTGCGCCGAAAATCGGCGCCGGCACGGCGGCGATCGCGGCCGCGATCATCAACCCGCTGCTCGGTGTCGGCGTGCTGGCCGCGAATTACGCGCTGTCGGAGACGCTGTCGCACGCATTCGCGATCGACTATGCGATCAACGGCTCGTGGGCGCACCCGCACATCGAGCGGGTGCGGGGCGATCAGGGTAAGATGAATCACGACGCGGCCGGCGCGACGAGTCGCTGAGCCGCACGGGCCGCACCCCATTTATGACGCTACCGATTTCGCGATGACCGACCACGCCCTTTCCGCCAGCCCCGTCCGGGTTGCCGCGCTGCAGATGGTGAGCACGCCGGACGTCGCGCGCAATCTCGCCGAGGCCCGCCGCCTGATCGCGGAAGCGGCCGGCGAAGGCGCGCAGCTCGTGCTGCTGCCCGAGTATTTCTGCTTCATGGGCCACCAGGACACCGACAAGCTCGCGCTCGCCGAGTCCTACCAGGACGGCCCGATCCAGCAGTTCCTCGCCGACGCGGCGCGCCGCCACGGCATCTGGGTGATCGGCGGCACGCTGCCGCTGAAGGCGCCCGAGGCGAATCGCGTGCTGAACACGACGCTCGTGTTCGATCCGGCCGGCCGCGAGGCGGCCCGCTACGACAAGATCCACCTGTTCAACTTCGAGAAGGGCGACGAATCGTTCGACGAGGCGCGCACGATCCGTCCGGGCGACACGGTCGTCGCGTTCGATGCGCCGTTCGGCCGGGTCGGACTGTCGGTCTGTTACGATCTGCGCTTTCCGGAGCTGTACCGCAAGTTGGGCGACTGCGCGCTCGTCGTCGTGCCGTCGGCGTTTACCTATACGACCGGCCGCGCGCACTGGGAAACGCTGCTGCGTGCGCGGGCGGTCGAGAACCAGTGCTACGTGCTCGCCGCCGCGCAGGGCGGCAAGCACGAGAACGGCCGGCGCACCTGGGGCCACAGCATGCTGGTCGATCCGTGGGGCGAGATCGTCGCGGAGCGCGCCGAAGGCGCGAGCGTCGTGATCGGCTCGCTGGACCCGCAACGCATCGCCGACGTGCGCCAGAGCCTGCCCGCGTGGCGGCACCGCGTGCTCGGCTGAACGGCCGGCACGCCATCCGCCCTGCCCTTGAAACCCCGGCCCGCGCGAACCATCTGCACCCTACGCACCTGATACGGCACCCGACAACTTTTTGAGAAACCCCGATACCCGCATGAACATCATCGAACCCGGCATCCGCAACCTGGCGCTGGCGAAGGACATCCTGCTCACGCCTTACGGCCTCGACGAGAGCCTCCTGACGCGCACGATCGCCGACATCTTCACGCATCGCGTCGACTACGCCGACCTGTACTTCCAGGCGACCCGCAGCGAAGCGTGGAGCCTCGAGGAAGGCATCGTCAAATCGGGCAGCTTCAGCATCGACCAGGGCGTCGGCGTGCGCGCGGTCGCGGGCGATCGCACCGCGTTCGCGTATTCCGACGACCTGTCGCCCGAAGCGATCGCGCAGGCGGCCGCAGCCACCAAGGCAATCGCGGCGGCAGGCGGCGGGCGTCAGAAGGTGAAGGCGGCCACGTCGCTGAAGGGCATCTCGGGCCGCGACCTCTATTTGCCGTCCGATCCGCTCACGTCGCTCGACGCGACGGCCAAGGTCAAGCTGCTCGAGCGAATCGAGCAGATGGCGCGTAGCCGCGATCCGCGCATCACGCAGGTGATGGCGGGCCTCGCCGGCGAATACGACGTCGTGCTGGTCGCGCGCAGCGACGGCGCGCTCGCGGCGGACATCCGCCCGCTCGTGCGCGTGTCGGTCACGGTGATCGCCGAGCAGAACGGCCGCCGCGAGATCGGCTCCGGCGGTGGTGGCGGCCGCTTCGACTACGGCTACTTCACCGACGACATCCTGTCGCGCTATGTCGACGATGCGGTGCACGCGGCGCTCGTCAACCTCGACGCACGCCCCGCGCCGGCCGGCGCGATGACGGTCGTGCTCGGCCCGGGCTGGCCGGGCGTGCTGCTGCACGAGGCGATCGGCCACGGTCTCGAGGGCGACTTCAACCGCAAGGGCTCGTCGGCATTCGCGGGCCGGATCGGCGAGCAGGTCGCCGCGAAGGGCGTGACCGTCGTCGACGACGGCACGCTGCCGAACCGCCGCGGGTCGCTGAACATCGACGACGAAGGCAACCCGACGCAGTGCACGACGCTGATCGAGGACGGCATCCTGAAGGGCTATATCCAGGACACGCTGAACGCGCGACTGATGAAGATGCCCGTCACCGGCAACGCGCGGCGCGAGTCGTACGCGGCACTGCCGATGCCGCGCATGACCAACACGTACATGCTGAACGGCGACAAGGACCCGCGGGAAATCATCGCGTCGGTCAAGAACGGCCTGTACGCGGTGAACTTCGGCGGCGGCCAGGTCGACATCACGAACGGCAAGTTCGTGTTCTCGGCGTCCGAGGCGTACATGATCGAGAACGGCAAGGTCACCTACCCGGTCAAGGGCGCGACGCTGATCGGCAGCGGCCCGGAATCGCTGAAATACGTGAGCATGATCGGCAACGACATGTCGCTCGACACGGGTGTCGGCGTGTGCGGCAAGGAAGGCCAGAGCGTGCCGGTCGGCGTCGGCCAGCCGACCCTGCGGATCGACAAGATGACGGTCGGCGGTACGGCATAACCGCATCGCCGCGCAAAATATCCGCGCATTTTACAGAAAGCGCGCGGATACTCCGCATTTTTGACGTCCCCCGGTTGCCAGCCGACCGGGGACGGGGTATAAATTCCGAATCAACTTTTTTGACGAACCGAATCTCCGTCATGACCGCCAAGTTTTACTTTTACTTTTTTTGGTATCTCAGACCGCTGGCGGATCGAGAGGGTTGATGGCGCGTAAAGCGCAACCGAAATTCCCGAAAAAACCGCCGGCGAACCCGGCGGTTTTTTTTCGCCCTTCGCCACCCGGTCGCCACCGCAGCGGTCCCGCGGCCCCGACCGAAATCACTGAATTGCTTGAATTGATGAATCTGCCGCACGCGCATTGACCGGTCGGCCCCAGAACCAGGAGAAACAGCATGCCCCCGCACAATACCGACGACGTCCGCATTCGCGAACTCAAGGAACTGACGCCGCCCGCACACCTGATCCGCGAATTCGCGTGCTCCGAAGCCGCGTCCGAGCTGATCTACAACTCGCGCCAGTCGATGCACCGCATCCTGCACGGGATGGACGACCGGCTGATCGTCGTGATCGGGCCGTGCTCGATCCACGACACGAAGGCGGCGCTCGAATACGCGGGCCGGCTCGTGACGGAGCGCGAGCGCTTCAAGGGCGAACTTGAAATCGTGATGCGCGTGTACTTCGAGAAGCCGCGCACGACGGTCGGCTGGAAGGGGCTCATCAACGATCCGCACCTCGACAACAGCTTCAAGATCAACGACGGGCTGCGCACCGCGCGCGAACTGCTGCTGCAGATCAACGAGATGGGGCTGCCGGCCGGGACCGAATACCTCGACATGATCAGCCCGCAGTACATCGCGGACCTGATCTCGTGGGGCGCGATCGGCGCGCGCACGACCGAGTCGCAGGTGCACCGCGAGCTGGCGTCGGGGCTGTCGTGCCCGGTCGGCTTCAAGAACGGCACGGACGGCAACGTGAAGATCGCGGTCGACGCGATCAAGGCGGCGTCGCAGCCGCACCATTTCCTGTCGGTGACGAAGGGCGGCCATTCGGCGATCGTGTCGACGGCCGGCAACGAGGATTGCCACGTGATCCTGCGCGGCGGCAAGGCGCCGAACTACGACGCGGAAAGCGTGAACGCCGCGTGCGCGGACATCGGCAAGGCCGGCCTCGCCGCGCGCCTGATGATCGACGCGAGCCACGCGAACAGCTCGAAGAAGCACGAGAACCAGATCCCCGTGTGCGCGGACATCGGCCGCCAGCTCGCCGCCGGCGACGAGCGCATCGTCGGCGTGATGGTCGAGTCGCACCTCGTCGAAGGCCGCCAGGACCTGAAGGAAGGCTCCCCGCTGACCTACGGCCAGAGCATCACCGATGCGTGCATCAACTGGGAAGACAGCGTGAAGGTGCTCGAGGGGCTCGCGGAATCGGTCAAGGCGCGTCGCGTCGCGCGCGGCAGCGGCAACTGACGGGCACGAGCAGGCTGAATCGCCATGGCCCCCGCCTGCCGGCGGGTTGGCCATGTGGTCAGCCTGCAGTCGGCGTTCCGCTCTGCTAGACTAGCTAACACTTTCTAGCTAATCAGGGAACGACGATGCCGACCGTCAACATGCACGATGCCAAGTCGCGGCTCTCGAGCCTCGTCGAAGCGCTTGAATTGGGGCGTGAATCCGAAGTCGTGATCGCCCGCAATGGCCATCCGGTCGCCCGACTCGTTCCTTACGCAGCGCCGAAGCGAATCGGTGCGGCCCGTCAGTTGCTTGCCGGGCTGAACATCCCGACAACCGTCGAGGCGTTCAATGCCGGCGACGGGTCGATCGCCGCCGACTTTGATGCCAGCGCGGAGCGGGGGCTCGCGCCGTGAAGTTGCTGCTCGATACGCATATCGCGCTTTGGGCGGCCGGAGGCGCGCCTCAACTTTCGCAGGCTGCGGTCGCGTTGATAGAGGATCCCGAAAACACGCTGTACGTCAGTGCCGCGTCCATCTGGGAAATCGCGATCAAATACCGCAAAGGCAACCTGCCCGTTCATCCGCGCGATGCACGCTCGGCGTTTCGGCTCGCAGGCTTCGCGGAGTTACCGATCAGCAGCGATCACGTCGAGGCAGTTGCCACGCTGCCGGATTTTCCGGACCACGCCGATCCGTTCGACCGCGTGATGGTCGCGCAAGCACTCCATGAAGGCATGCCGCTCGTCAGCGCCGATCCGAAAGTGTGGCGCTATCACGCCACGCTGATGCTGCGCGCCTGACGTCATCCACGCGACAAAATCAAAGCCCGGCTCGCGCCGGGCTTTTGCGTTTCTCGGGGATCGAGCGTCAGCGCATCACTCGAGCGCGCCCGAACCGAAGATCTCGGTGTTCACGCGCTCCGGCGCGACGCCCAGCGCGACGAGCGCGTCGCGTTGCGCCTTCATGAACGCGATCGGGCCGCAGATGTAGTAGTCGGCGTCCGGCACCAGCGCATATTGCTTCACACGCTCCGGCGTAAGCCGCCCTTCGAGGTCGTGATCGATGCCCGCGCGGTCGTTCGGACCGACCTGCTCGTACAGCACCGTGCGCTTGAAGTTCGCGTGCTCGCGCACCGTATCGTTCAGCCAGTCGCGGAACGCATGCACTGCACCCGAACGGCAGGCGTGGATGAAACGCACGTCACGCTTGCTGCCTTCCGAGATCAGCGTCGACGCCATCGACATCATCGGCGTAAGGCCGACGCCGCCCGAGATCAGCACGACCGGCGTATCAACGCCGCGCTTCAGCGAGAAATCGCCCATCGGCGCGGTCACCTCGACGATCGCGCCCTCCTCGACGCCGTCGTGCATCAGCGTCGACACCTTGCCGGCCGGAATCGCTTCCGCCTTGCCGGACTCGCGCTTCACCGAGATGCGCAGCCACTTGCCGTGCGGCGCGTCCGACAGGCTGTACTGGCGCGGCTGGTCGACACCCAGGTCGCCGACGAAGCGCTTCACCGTCACGTACTGGCCCGGCTCGAACGTCGGCGCTTCGCCGCCGTCGGCCGGCGTCAGGTAGAACGACGTGATCTCGTCGCTCTCGCGCACCTTGCGCGCGACCTTGAACGGACGGAAACCGCTCCATGCCGCGCCCGCGTACAGGTCCGCCTCGGCGCCGATCAGGATCTGCGCGAGCTGGCCGTACGCCACGCGCCACGCTTCGAGCGTTTCAGCATCAACTGCGTCGCCGAGCACTTCGACGATCGACGCGAGCAGGTTCTCGCCGACGATCGGATAGTGCTCGGGACGGATGTTCAGGCTCGCATGCTTGTGCGAGATCCGCGACACCGCGCCGCCCAGTGCACCGAGGTTGTCGATGTTCGCCGCATACGCGTAGACGGCCTTCGCGAGCGTCTCGGGCTGGCTGCCGGTCTTCTGGTGCGTCTGGTTGAACAGGTTCTTCAGTTCCGGATGCCGCGCGAACATGCGCTGATAGAAGTGCTTCGTGATCGCCGCGCCGTGGACGGCGAGGACGGGGGCGGTGGCCTTCACACGGGCCATCTGGTCGGCGGTAATGTGGGTCATGCTCGTTTCTCCGTTAAACATGCACATACGATACATCTTTAAAATTCGACGTCCCCCGGGCAAATTGTCGCAGTGCGGGAAACGGGGTCTGGACGCCCGCCGGCGCATCACCGCGCGCGACCGCGCTCCCACAACACGTCCGACCCGCCGTCCGCGCGGTTCAGCACCCGCGCCAGCACGAACAGCAGATCCGACAGCCGGTTCACGTAACGGCGCGGCGTCTCGTGCAGCGGCTCGTTGCGGCCGAGCGCGACGATCGCGCGCTCGGCGCGCCGGCACACCGTGCGGCACACATGCGCGAGCGCGGCAGAACGCGAACCGCCCGGCAGGATGAATTCCTTCAGCGGCGACAGCGTCGCATTGTAGTCGGCGAGCCACTGGTCGAGGCGCGCGAGATGCGTGTCGTCGAGCACCGTATGGCCGGGAATGCACAGTTCGCCGCCGAGATCGAACAGGTCGTGCTGGATCGTCACGAGCGCCGCGCGCACGTCGTCGGGCAGCGGCTCGGCGAGCAGCACGCCGAGATTCGAGTTCAGCTCGTCGACGTCGCCGATCGCGGCGATCCGCACGTCGTCCTTGCCGATGCGCCGGCCGTCACCCAGACCGGTGGTGCCGTCGTCGCCCGTGCGGGTCGCAATCTTGCTCAAACGGTTGCCCATGCGAAGTCCCCTTGAAGTCGTCCGTCATGCGGCCGCAGCACGGCCCCGGTTGCGTGGAATACCGATTATCGCAGCCCGCTGCGCGGCTCGCAGCAGGTGTTCCAGCGTAGAATGGGCCCAAACCGCCAAGTGGCGGGATCTGCCAGCCAAGCAGTCGAACTTTGCACGAGATCAGCGTGCGATGACGCAGGCTCCGGTCGACACCCACGCCACCGCACCCACGCCGATCGACAGGAGACTTGCGTGAATCACCCCGCCCCACCGGTCGCATCGCGTCGCCCCCTGCCCCCCGCCCTGCTCGATGCGCTGCGCGCCGCCTTCGGCGAGCGCGTGTCGACGGCCGACGCCGTGCGCGCGCATCACGGCCGCGACGAATCGCCGTTCGACCCGCAGCTGCCCGACGCCGTCGTGTTTGCCCGCAGCGTCGACGACGTCCGGCAAGTCGTGTCGCTATGTGCGCTCTACGGCGTGCCGCTGATCCCGTACGGCGCGGGCTCGTCGCTCGAAGGCCATCTGCTCGCGGTGCGCGGCGGCGTGTCGCTCGACCTGTCCGAAATGAACCGCGTGCTGTCGATCAACGCGGAAGACCTGACCGTGACGGTCGAGCCCGGCATCACCCGCAAGGCGCTCAACGAAGCGCTGCGCGACACGGGCCTGTTCTTCCCGATCGATCCCGGCGCCGACGCGAGCATCGGCGGCATGACCGCGACCCGCGCGTCCGGCACCAACGCCGTGCGCTACGGAACGATGCGCGAGAACGTGCTCGGCCTGACCGCAGTGCTCGCCGACGGCCGCGTCGTGAAGACGGGCTCGCGCGCCCGCAAGTCGTCGGCCGGCTACGACCTCACGCGCCTGTTCGTCGGCTCCGAAGGCACGCTCGGCGTGATCACCGAGATCACGCTGCGGCTGCATCCGCTGCCGGAAGCCGTGTCGGCCGCGATCTGCACGTTCCCGACGATGGGCGATGCGGTGCGCACCGTGATCGAGACGATCCAGATCGGCGTGCCGATCGCCCGTGTCGAGTTCGTCGATTCGCTCGCGATCCGCTCGATCAACCGCCACTCGAACCTGACGCTCACCGAAGCGCCGACGCTGTTCTTCGAATTCCACGGCACCGAGGCCGGCGTGAAGGAGCAGGCGGAGCTGGTCGAATCGCTGGCCGGCCAGAACCGCGGCCAGGGCTTCGAATGGGCGATCCGGCCGGAAGACCGCAGCCGGCTCTGGGCCGCGCGCCACAACGCCTATTTCGCGATGCTGCAGCTGAAGCCGGGCTGCCGCGCGGTGACGACCGACGTCTGCGTGCCGATCTCGCAGCTCGCCGCCTGCGTCGAGGAAACCGAGGTCGACCTGCGCGCTTCGACGTTGCCCTGCCCGATCGTCGGCCACGTCGGCGACGGCAACTTTCACGTCGCGATCCTGATCGATCCCGACAAGCCGGAGGAGCTCGAAGAAGCGGAGCGCATCAACGACCGGATCGTCGAGCGCGCGCTGCGGATGGGCGGCACCTGCACGGGCGAGCACGGCGTCGGCCTGCACAAGATGCGCTTCCTGCCGAAGGAGCACGGCGACAGCGCGATCGACGCGATGCGCGCGATCAAGCTCGCGCTCGATCCGCGCAACCTGATGAACCCCGGCAAGATTTTTACGTGCTGACCCGGAGCCCAGACCCGGCGCACATGCAGGAGACCCGATGAACGCTCCCGAACTGTCGGCCGAGATGCGCGCGCAGCGCCAGCGCGAAGTCGTGCAGGCGCTGATGGCCGTGCTGCCGACGCACTGCCTGCTGTACCGCGACGAAGACACCGCGCCGTACGAATGCGACGGACTGTCCGCTTACCGGCGCCTGCCGCTCGCGGTCGCGCTGCCCGAGACGGAATCGCAGGTGCAGCGCATCGTGCAGATCTGCCGGCGCATGGAGGTGCCGATCGTGCCGCGCGGTGCGGGCACGAGCCTGTCGGGCGGCGCGCTGCCGATCTCGCTCGGCGTCGTGCTGTCGCTCGCGCGCTTCACGCGCATCGTCGAAGTCGACCCGTACGCGCGCACGGCGACCGTGCAGCCCGGCGTGCGCAACCTCGCGATCTCCGAGGCCGCCGCGCCGTACGGCCTGTACTACGCGCCGGATCCGTCGTCGCAGATCGCCTGCACGATCGGCGGCAACGTCGCGGAAAATTCCGGCGGCGTGCACTGCCTCAAGTACGGCCTGACCGTGCACAACGTGCTGCGCGTGCGCGCGGTGACGATCGAAGGCGAGATCGTCGAATTCGGCTCGCTCGCGCTCGACGCGCCGGGCCTCGACCTGCTTGCGGTGACGATCGGCAGCGAAGGCATGTTCGCGATCGTCACCGAAGTCACGGTGAAGCTGATCCCGAAACCGCAGACTGCGCAGCTCGTGATGGCGAGCTTCGACGACGTCGTCATGGGCGGCGAGGCGGTCGCGGCGATCATCGCATCGGGCATCATCCCGGCCGGGCTCGAGATGATGGACAAGCCGGCGACGCAGGCTGTCGAAGCGTTCACGCACGCAGGCTACGACGTCGACGCGAAGGCGATCCTGCTGTGCGAATCGGACGGCACGCCTGAAGAAGTCGCCGAGGAGATCGTGCGGATGACGGCGGTGCTGCGCGAGCACGGCGCGACGCGCATCCAGGTGTCGCGCAACGAGAGCGAGCGGCTGCGCTTCTGGTCGGGCCGCAAGAACGCGTTTCCGGCCGCCGGACGGATTTCCCCTGACTATTACTGCATGGACGGCACCGTGCCGCGTCGCGCGGTCGGGCCGCTGCTCGCACGCATCGAGCAGATGGAGACGCGCTACGGGCTGCGCTGCATCAACGTGTTTCACGCGGGCGACGGCAACATGCATCCGCTGATCCTCTACAACGCGAACGATCCCGACGAACTGCATCGCGCGGAGCTGTTCGGCTCGGAGATCCTCGAGTGCTGCGTCGAGTTCGGTGGCACCGTGACGGGCGAGCACGGCGTCGGCATCGAGAAGCTCAATTCGATGTGCGTACAGTTCTCGCCGCAAGAGCGCGATGCGTTCTTCGCGGTCAAGCGCGCGTTCGATCCGCCCAGCCTGCTCAATCCCGACAAGGGCATTCCCACGCGTGCACGGTGCGCCGAATACGGCCGCCAGCACGTGCGCGGCGGGCTCCTGCCGCATCCCGACCTGCCGCGCTTCTGAGCACCGGCCTGGCGCGCGGATGCGCGCCGCCGGCCGGGCGGACGATGTACCGCCCGGCCGGCCCGGCTGTTCGCGCGCGGCCGCCGCGCTCCACCCGTGAACCGGGCTTAGGGATAGTCGCGATGTGCATTCGCGTCACCCCGGTACAATCGACCGGACAACAAGACGAGGCAGCAACCGATCATGGAAGAGGACGACATCGTCGCCGAATGGGCGGAGCGCACCCGCGCCGCCAGTGCCGACGGCCGGCCGCTGCGGATCCGCGGCGGCGGCACCAAGGACTGGTACGGCCAGGCGCTCGAGGGCGAGATACTCGACACGCGTGCGTTTCACGGCATCGTGTCGTACGACCCGGCCGAACTCGTCGTGACGGTCCGCGCGGGCACGCCGCTTGTGCAGCTCGAAACCGTCCTCGGCGAACGCGGCCAGATGCTGCCGTTCGAGCCGCCGCATTTCGGCCGCCCGGCCACCGTGGGCGGCTGCATCGCGGCGGGGCTCGCGGGCCCGCGGCGCGCAACCTGCGGTGCGCCGCGCGATTTCGTGCTCGGCGTCACGCTGATGAACGGCCGCGGCGAAGTGCTGCGGTTCGGCGGCCAGGTCGTGAAGAACGTCGCCGGCTATGACGTGTCGCGGCTGTTGGCCGGCTCGCTCGGCACGCTCGGGCTGATGCTCGAGCTGTCGATCAAGGTGCTGCCGGTGCCCGTCGCCGAAGTCACGCTGAAGTTCGAGATGAGCGCGACCGACGCGGTGCGCAAGCTCAACGAATGGGGCGGCCACCCGCTGCCCGTCAGCGCGAGCGCGTGGCGCAACGGCACGCTCGTGCTGCGCCTGTCCGGCGCCGAGGCCGCGGTGAAGGCCGCGAAGACGCAGCTCGGCGGCGAAGTCGTCGACGCGGTCGAGGCCGAGCGCTTCTGGGCCGGCCTGCGCGAGCAGACCGATCCGTTCTTCAACGGCATTCCGCCGGGCTTCGCGCTGTGGCGCCTGTCGCTGCCGAGCATCACCGAGCCGATGCACCTGCCGGGCACCCAGCTGATGGAATGGGGCGGCGCGCAGCGCTGGTGGATCACCGACGCCGACGCGCAGACCGTGCGCATGAGCGCGAAACAGGCGGGCGGCCACGCGACGCTGTTCCGCGCCGGCGAATCGTACGACCGCAGCGCCGGCGTGTTCACGCCGCTGCCCGCGCCGCTGATGAAAATCCACCGCGGGTTGAAGTCCGCATTCGATCCGGCGCGCATCTTCAACCGCGGCCGGCTCTACCCCGATCTTTAGGGTCTGTTTGCATATGGAACGCACATGCGAATGCCCGAAATCGCTCGTAGGGCAAGAAGTGAGGAGCGCCGTTTGGCCGTGCCAAACAAGCGACGAGCGACGCCGCCATACGGGCGATTTCGGGCATTCCCGTGACATGAATTTTTTAATTTGGGGTTGCCACGAGAACGGCCGCTCGCCGCGTTGCGCTCCTTGGCGATACGTCAGTATTCGCGGCGTCGCGCGCCTCGCGAGCGGCCGTTCTCGTGGCAACGCATGCGCGTTCCATATGTAAACAGACCCTAAGCTCGATGCAAACGAACCTCGCCGATTTCATCCGCAATACGCCCGACGGCGACGAAGCCGACGCGATCCTGCGCAAGTGCGTGCATTGCGGGTTCTGCACCGCGACCTGCCCGACCTACCAGCTGCTCGGCGACGAACTCGACGGGCCGCGCGGGCGCATCTACCTGATCAAGCAGATGGTCGAAGGCGCGCCTGTCACGCGCAGCACGCAGCAGCATCTCGATCGCTGCCTCACGTGCCGCAGTTGCGAGACGACCTGCCCGTCGGGCGTCCAGTACGGCCGTCTCGTCGAAATCGGCCGCAAGCATGTCGAAGCGCAGGTGCGGCGGCCGCTGTCGCAGCGGCTCGTGCGCCGCGCGCTCGCGAGCTTCGTGCCGAACGGCGCGCTGTTTTCGCCGGTGATGCGGCTCGGCCAGCACGTGCGGCCGCTGCTGCCGAAGCGGCTGCGCGACAAGGTGCCGCCGCGCACGAAGCTGCTCGAATGGCCGCACCGCACCCATCCCCGCAAGATGTTGATGCTGGCCGGCTGCGTGCAGCCGTCGATGCTGCCGAACATCAACATCGCGACCGCGCGCGTGCTCGATGCGCTCGGCGTCGAGACCGTCGTCGCGCCCGAGGCCGGCTGCTGCGGCGCGATCCGGCTGCACCTGAACTATCACGACGAAGCGCTCGACGACGCGCGCCGCAACATCGACGCATGGTGGCCGTATGTCGAGCAAGGCGCCGAGGCGATCGTGATGAACGCGTCCGGTTGCGGCGCGACGGTGCTCGAATACGCGCACCTGCTGCGCGACGACCCGGCCTATGCGGAGAAGGCGCAGCGCATCGTCGCGCTCACGCGTGACATCTCGGACGTGCTGCTCGCGTTCGAGGCCGAACTTGCGTCGCTTGCGCGGCGCCGCGCGATCCATACCGTCGCGTATCACCCGCCGTGCACGCTGCAGCACGGCCAGCAATCGCGCGGCAAGGTCGAACGGCTGCTCGAAACGCTCGGCATCGACGTGCGCCTGCCCGCCGACAGCCACCTGTGCTGCGGCTCGGCCGGCACCTATTCGCTGACGCAGCCGTCGCTGTCGTACAAGCTGCGCAAGCAGAAGCTCGCGAAACTGCAGGCGCTCGAGCCGCAGATGATCGTCTCCGCGAACGTCGGCTGTATCGCGCACCTGCAAAGCGGCACGCAGATCCCGGTCACGCACTGGATCCAGCTGGTCGAGCACCTGCTTTACGGCTGAGCGCGTCGGCCGCTCGCCGCGCGGCATGCGTGCGTGCGGCGAGTCCGCGCGATCGTTGCGCGGGCCGCTGCCGAATGGACTTGAAACGGGCCCGGAAAGGACCCGTCGTGCACGGGTGCAAGCCCGGCTGCGCGTGCCGCGTCCGTATAATGCGAATCGATGCGCCGCGTGTCAGCGGCGCGCCTGCTTGAGTGCCTGCTTGAGTGCCTGCTTGAGTGCCTGCTTGAGTGCCTGCTTGAGTGCCTGCGCTCGTGCCCAAATTCGTGCCCGTCATGTCCGATCTTGCCGTTCAGCTGGAATCCGTTCATCGCCGCATCGCCGACGCCGCACGCGCGGCCGGCCGCGATCCCGCCACCGTCACGCTGCTCGCCGTGTCGAAAACATTCCCCGCCGATGCCGTGCGCGCCGCGCATGCGGCCGGTCAGCGCGCGTTCGGCGAAAATTACGTGCAGGAGTCGATCGACAAGATCGACGCGCTCGCCGATCTGCGCGCCGGCCTCGAATGGCATTTCATCGGTCCGCTGCAGTCGAACAAGACGCGGCCCGTCGCCGAGCGCTTCGACTGGGTGCATTCGGTCGACCGGCTGAAGATCGCGCAACGGCTCGCCGAGCAGCGGCCCGCGCACCTGCCGCCGCTCAACGTATGCGTGCAAGTGAACATCAGCAGCGAGGCGTCGAAGAGCGGCGTCGCGCCGGACGACGTCGCCGACATCGCGCGCGCGATCGCCGCGCTGCCGTCGCTGCGACTGCGCGGCCTGATGGCGATTCCCGAGCCCGCGAGCGACCCCGATGCGCAGCGCGCGCCGCACCGCGCGCTGCGCGCGCTGTTCGACGCGCTGCGCGCGGACGGCCTGCCGCTCGACACGCTGTCGATGGGCATGTCCGCCGACCTCGAGGCGGCCGTGCTCGAAGGCGCGACGATCGTGCGGGTCGGCACCGCGATCTTCGGCGCGCGCGACTATTTCCATTGATCCACTTCCCGAACCCGACATCATGAAAATCGCATTCATCGGCGGCGGCAACATGGCCGCGGCATTGATCGGCGGCCTCGTCAAGCGCGGCGTCGCCGCGGACGGCCTGTACGCGATCGACGTCAACGAAGACGTCCGCAAGCGCAACGAGCAGCAGTTCGGCATCCGCACCGGCGCGGCCGTCGACGCCACGCTCGCGGACTACGACGCGATCGTGCTCGCGGTGAAGCCGCAAGTGCTGAAGGACGTCGCGCAGGCGCTCGCGCCGCACCTGAAGTCGCAGCTCGTAATCAGCATCGCGGCGGGTATCCGCGGCACCGACCTCGCACGCTGGCTCGGCGACTACTCGCGCGTCGTGCGCACGATGCCGAACACGCCGGCGCTCGTCGGCATGGGCGTGACGGGCCTCGCCGCGCTGCCGGGCGTCGATGCGGCGGGCCGCGAGCTCGCGTCGGGCGTGCTCGGCGCGGTCGGCGAGATCGTGTGGTTCGACGACGAATCGCAACTCGACGCCGTCACCGCGATCTCGGGCAGCGGCCCCGCGTACGTGTTCTATTTCATCGAAGCGCTGCAGGAAGCGGCGCGCCGTCTCGGGATGAACGACGAGCAGGGCCGCGCGCTCGCGGTCGCGACGTTCACGGGTGCCGCGCAGCTCGCCGCGCAGTCCGGCGAGCCGGCCAGCGTACTGCGCGAACGCGTGACGTCGAAGGGCGGCACGACGGCGGCCGCGCTCGCGTCGTTCGACGCGCAGGGCGTGAAGGAAGCGATCGTGCGCGGCGCGCTCGCGGCCGAGGCGCGCGCGAAGGAAATGGGCGACGAGCTCGGCCGCGCGTAAGCGCGTGCAACAAGCTCCGTCCCGACGAAGTGAAAAAGCGGCCTTCTGAGCTGACCCCGTAAAGTTGGACAGTTAAAGACCAGGCTGCCAAGGGCTGTTGAACCGCTTGGATATTCTGGACCGCTTCCAGCGTTAGTGCCGGGTGTTTTGAACCGCTTGACGAGAGAGTCAGCCTGACCGAAACAGCCCGATCGGCATGCGCCGATCGGGCTTTCGACCGCGCGCCCGCTTCCGCCGGCGCGCGACGTCAGTCGCGCCGGGCCGCGTTCAGGCCCCGGCCACTGCGTAATGCAGGGCGATCCCGACGAACAGCATGCCGCCGAGCCAGTTGTTGTGCCGGAACGCAGCGAAGCACGGCATCCGCTCGCGATCCTTGATCAGCGTGTAGTGATACAGCGCGCAGCCGGCCGCGGCCGCCCACCCTGCCCAGTACACTAGGCCGAAGCCGAGCATCAGCCCGATCCACACGTAGATGCCGAGCGTGACCGCGTAGCACGCCATCACCGCCGCGACGTCGAAGCGGCCGAACGTCAGCGCCGACGTGCGGATCCCGATCTTGATATCGTCGTCGCGGTCGACCATCGCGTATTCGGTGTCGTACGCGACCGACCAGAACACGTTCGCGATCAGCATGATCCACGCGAGCATCGGCACTGTGTCCTGCACGGCCGCGAACGCCATCGGAATGCCGAAGCCGAACGCGATGCCCAGGTACGCCTGCGGAATCGCGAAGAAGCGCTTCATGAACGGATAGGTGCCCGCGACGATCACCGCGACGACCGACAGCTCTTTCGTCAGCGCATTGAGCGGCAGGATCAGCAGGAACGCGACGAGCGACAGCCCGACCGCGATCGCGATCGCTTCCCACGCCTGGATCTTGCCCGACGTCAGCGGACGGTCGGCCGTGCGCTTCACGTGGCGGTCGAAATCGCGGTCCGCGTAATCGTTGATCGCGCAGCCGGCCGAGCGCATCAGCAGCGTGCCGAGCGCGAAGATCACGATCAGTTGCCAGCGCGGATGGCCGTTCGATGCGATCCACAGCGCGTTGAGCGTCGGCCAGAGCAGCAGCAGGCTGCCGATCGGCTTGTCCATCCGGACGAGCCGCAGATACAGGGGAAAGCGGGCGAGCATGGTGGAGCACCGGGAAGATAACCCCGGCATTTTAGAGCCCAGCGGCAGGTCGCGTCATGTCGACGGCCTTGCGCTCGGCACACTGGCGGCGCAATGTGTCGCGAGTATCGGGGGTCGGAGTCGAAACAGGCGCTTTACGCCCGCGGCCTTGTGCCCGCCGCTCGAGTGAGCAACGCGCGCGGCATCCGTGCGGTCCGTTCATGCGTCTGCAGACGCTGCGTGATCATGTCACACCAACGCAGCGTGGATCATGCGCGCGTCATTTGCGCTGAACGCGTACGAATTCGGGCTCGCGCTCAAGCGCCCGCGGCGGCCAGACCGTGCATGGCCTGCGCGATCAGCACGGCCGCGCCGCTGCCCGCGATCGCAATGCCGACGAAACGCCGCAGTGCTGCGGCGGGCGCGCGCTTCATGGGCGCCGCGAGCGCGCTGTGCATGTCCAGGATCGTCTGCGTCATGATCGTCACTCCTTCAAACAAAACGGATCGTCCAGACGGAAACGGCCGGTCGCACGACCGGCCGTTTCCGCCGGCCTTTTCCACATTTCCTGCTGCCAGACCTTCAGCAGCAGCTTGCCGGCATCACGCGAGGTCGAAGCGGTCGAGGTTCATCACCTTGTTCCAGGCCGCGACGAAGTCGCGGACAAACTTCGCCTGCGCATCCGTGCTGCCGTAGACTTCGGCCAGCGCGCGCAACTGCGCGTGCGAGCCGAACACCAGATCGACGCGCGTGCCCGTCCACTTGACCTTGCCCGTCGCGCGATCGCGTCCTTCGAACACGTCGTTCGCGGCCGACGCCGGCTTCCACTCCGTGCCCATGTCGAGCAGGTTCACGAAGAAGTCGTTGGTCAACGCTTCCGGCCGGTCGGTGAACACGCCGTGCTGCGTCTGCCCGACGTTCGCGCCCAGCACGCGCAGCCCGCCCACGAGCGCCGTCATCTCCGGCGCGGTCAGCGTCAGCAACTGTGCCTTGTCGACCAGCAGCGCCTCGGCCGGCACCGTGTACTTGCCCTTCAGGTAGTTGCGGAAACCGTCTGCAACCGGTTCGAGCACGGCCATCGCTTCGACGTCGGTCTGCTCCTGCGACGCGTCCGTGCGGCCCGGCGCGAACGGCACCGTCACCGGGTGGCCCGCGTTCTTCGCTGCCTGCTCGACGCCTGCGGCACCGGCCAGCACGATCAGGTCGGCGAGCGACACCTTCTTGCCGTCGGCCTGTGCATCGTTGAACGCCTTCCGGATGCCCTCGAGCGTGTCCAGCACCTTCGCGAGCTGCGCCGGCTGGTTCACGTCCCAGTCCTTCTGCGGCGCGAGGCGGATGCGCGCACCGTTCGCGCCGCCGCGCTTGTCGGAGCCGCGGAACGTCGACGCCGACGCCCATGCGGTCGACACGAGCTGCGACACGGACAGGCCCGATTCGAGAATCTTCGCCTTCAGTGCGGCCGCATCCGCGTCGTCGATCAGCGCGTGGTCGACAGACGGAACCGGATCCTGCCACAGCAGTTCCTCAGCCGGCACTTCCGGGCCGAGATAGCGTGCGCGCGGGCCCATGTCGCGGTGCGTCAGCTTGAACCATGCGCGCGCGAACGCGTCGGCGAACTGGTCCGGATTCTCGTAGAAGCGGCGCGAGATCTTTTCGTACGCCGGATCGAAGCGCAGCGACAGGTCGGTGGTCAGCATCGTCGGCAGATGCTTCTTCGACGGATCGTGCGCATCCGGAATCACGGACTGCGCGCCCTTCGCGACCCACTGGTGCGCGCCGGCCGGGCTCTTCGTCAGCTCCCATTCGTAGCCGAACAGGTTCTCGAAGAAGTTGTTGCTCCACTGCGTCGGCGTCGTCGTCCACGTGACCTCGAGGCCGCTCGTGATCGCATCGCCGCCCTTGCCCGTGCCATAGGTGCTCTTCCAGCCGAGGCCCTGCGCCTCGAGCGGCGCAGCCTCCGGCTCGGCGCCGACGTTCGATGCGGGACCGGCGCCGTGCGTCTTGCCGAACGTGTGGCCGCCCGCGATCAGCGCGACGGTTTCCTCGTCGTTCATCGCCATCCGTCCGAACGTGTCGCGGATGTCGCGCGCGGCGGCGACCGGGTCGGGGTTGCCGTCCGGGCCTTCGGGGTTCACGTAGATCAGGCCCATCTGCACGGCGGCAAGCGGGTTCTCCAGGTTGCGGTCGCCCGAGTAGCGGCTGTTCGCGCCACCGCTCAATTCCAGCCAGATCTTCTCCGCGCCCCAGTACACGTCGTCCGGTTCCCAGGTGTCCGGACGGCCGCCCGCGAAACCGAAGGTCTTGAAGCCCATCGATTCGAGCGCGACGTTGCCGGAGAGGATCATCAGGTCGGCCCACGAGATGTTGCGGCCGTACTTCTGCTTGATCGGCCACAGCAGGCGGCGCGCCTTGTCGAGGTTGCCGTTGTCGGGCCAGCTGTTGAGCGGCGCGAAGCGCTGCTGGCCGCCGCCGGCGCCGCCGCGGCCGTCAGCCGTGCGGTACGTACCGGCGCTGTGCCATGCCATGCGGATGAAGAGGCCGCCGTAATGGCCGAAGTCGGCCGGCCACCAGTCCTGCGACGTGGTCATCAGCGCGCGGAGATCGTTTTTCACCGCGGCCAGATCGAGCTTGCCGAATGCTTCGGTGTAGTTGAATTCCTTGTCCATCGGATCGGACAGGGACGAATGCCGGTGGAGGATATTCAGGTTGAGCTGATTGGGCCACCAGTCCCGGTTCGACGTGCCGCTGGCTGCGGTGTGATGGAACGGGCACTTCGTTTCAGTCGACATGCGTCTTCTCCTAAGTTCGTTGGCATCCACCTGCCCGGTCCGGAACGCGAACATGGAGGCGGATGGTCACTGCGGGGTAAAAGCGGGAGCGTGGCTCCCATCGTGCTACGTCGTGCTGGATCAGATCAGGTGGCGTCGGGGAGCGCACGGCCGGCGCCGGACGGCTCAGCCGCCATAGGCACGGTCCGCCAGGTAGGCGAACGCGATCGGGCGCAGTCTCCGGATCGCAGCCCTGGCTCGATCTACGACCTTCTCGTGCGGCGCGATGTTCCGCTGCGCGTGCTGCAATACCGAACGCATCATGACACCCTCCTTTGACGCTTGCGTTGAACGTGCAGACCGCCGTGTCGGCAGTGCATCGATCCATGCAAAGGAGTTTATACAGACCTATTGTTTATTTGAATTCAATAAATTTCATCTATACGATAGTCAAAAATAAACGGGGCCGCAAGGCCCCGCCCATCTTCTGCGACCATGGGCCGCATCGTGTCAGTTCACCGTCGCCGGCATGTCGAGCTTCGCGACGCCCGGCAGGTCGCACGTGGTGATCGCGTCGCTGATCGCGTCGATCGCGGGCATCCGCGTGAAGCTCTTGCGCCACACGAGCACGACGCGGCGGTCCGGCACCGGGTCGTTGAACGGCACGTACGACAGCAGCTCGGCATCGGGGCCGTTCGCGCGCGGCCCGACCTCGGCGACCGACATCCGCGGCAGCACGGTGATGCCGACACCGCTCGCGACCATGTGACGGATCGTCTCGAGCGATGAGCCCTCGAACGTCTTCTGAATCCCGTCGGCCGTCTGCGAGAAGCGCATCAATTCCGGGCACACGCCGAGCACGTGATCGCGGAAGCAGTGGCCGTTGCCGAGCAGCAGCATCGTCTCCTGCTTCAGGTCCTCTGCGTCGATCTGGTGGCGCTTCTCCCACGGGTGGCCGGCCGGCAGCGCAACGACGAACGGCTCGTCGTACAGCGGCCGCACCATCAGGCCCGTCTCCGGGAACGGCAGCGCCATGATCGCTGCGTCGATCTCGCCCTGTTTCAGCAGTTCGAGCAGCTTCAGCGTGTAGTTCTCCTGCAGCATCAGCGGCATCTGCGGAACCCGCTGGATCATCTGCTTGACGAGCGTCGGCAGCAGGTACGGCCCGATCGTGTAGATCACGCCGAGGCGGAACGGGCCGACGAGCGGATCCTTGCCCTGCTTCGCGATCTCCTTGATCGCGAAGGTCTGCTCCAGCACACGCTGCGCCTGCGTGACGATCTGGTCGCCGATCGGCGTGACGCTCACTTCGCTCGCGCCGCGCTCGAAGATCTGTACGTTGAGCTCGTCTTCCAGCTTCTTGATCGCTACCGATAGCGTCGGCTGGCTCACGAAGCACGCTTCGGCCGCGCGGCCGAAATGCCGCTCGCGCGCGACCGCGACGATGTATTTCAATTCAGTCAGCGTCATTGTTGGTCAATCAAATAGATACAGGCGATAGGTTTAATTTATACACCCTGTGACGCCGGTTCGCCAAGTTTCTCCGCAAAATCACCCGCGATCCCGCGCCTTTAAATCCGACCCTCAATCTGCGATCACGCTTTCAGGTACTGCTCGCGCGCGCCGAGCCAGCGCGCGAGATGCTGCGTGACGACGTCCGGGTAGCCTGCGATCAGCCGCGCAGCCGCTTCGCGGGCCGGCTCGATCAGCCAGCCGTCGGTTTCGAGGTTCGCGAAGCGCAGCATCGCCGCGCCCGACTGGCGCGCACCGAGGAATTCGCCGGGACCGCGGATCTCGAGGTCGCGCCGTGCGATCTCGAAGCCGTCGGTCGTCTCGCGCATCGTCTTCAGCCGCGCGCGGCCGGTCAGCGACAGCGGCCCGCTGTACAGCAGCACGCACACCGACGCCGCGGTGCCGCGCCCCACCCGGCCGCGCAGCTGGTGCAGCTGCGCGAGACCGAAGCGCTCCGCGTGCTCGATCACCATCAGCGACGCGTTCGGCACGTCGACGCCGACTTCGATCACGGTCGTTGCGACGAGCAGCTGCACGTCGTTGCGCGTGAACGCGTCCATCACCGCCGCCTTGTCGCCCGTCGACAGGCGCCCGTGCACGAGCCCGACCTGCAGCTCGGGCAGCGCAGCCACGAGCGTCTCGTAGGTCTCGACGGCCGTCTGCAGCTGCAGCGTCTCGCTTTCCTCGATCAGCGGGCAGACCCAGTACACCTGGCGGCCCGTCAGCGCGGCTTCGCGCACGCGCGCAATCACTTCCTCGCGCCGCGCGTCGCCGACGAGGCGCGTCAGGATCGGCGTGCGGCCAGGCGGCAGTTCGTCGATCGTCGACACGTCGAGATCCGCGTAGTACGTCATCGCGAGCGTGCGCGGGATCGGCGTAGCCGACATCATCAGCTGGTGCGGCTGGAAACCCTGCGCGCCGTCCGCGGCATTCGCCGCCTTCGCACGCAGCGCGAGGCGCTGCTCGACGCCGAAGCGGTGCTGTTCGTCGACGATCACGAGGCCGAGGCGCGCGAACTCGACCGCGTCCTGGATGATCGCGTGCGTGCCGATCACGAGCTGCGCGGTGCCGAGCGCGGCCGCCTCGATCGCCGCGCGCTTCTCCTTCGCCTTCAGGCTGCCGGCGAGCCATGCAACCGACACGCCGAGCGGTTCGAGCCAGCCGCGCAGCTTGCGCGCATGCTGCTCGGCGAGGATTTCGGTCGGCGCCATCAGCGCGGCCTGGTAGCCGGCGTCGATCGCCTGCGCGGCCGCCAGCGCCGCGACCACCGTCTTGCCGCTGCCGACGTCGCCCTGCAGCAAGCGCTGCATCGGGTGCGGCAACGTGAGGTCGTGCGCGATCTCGTCGACGACGCGCGCCTGTGCCCCCGTCAGCGTGAACGGCAGCGCCGCGTAGAGACGCGTCGTCAGCGCGTCGGCGTCGTTCGCCGCGCGGCGCGGCATCGCGGGCGCGGAGCGCGTGCGGCGCTCCTCATGCGCGCGCTTCAGCGACAGCTGCTGCGCGAGCAGCTCGTCGAACTTGATGCGCGTCCACGCGGGATGCGAGCCGTCCATCAGCGCGGGTTCGTCTGAATCGACGCCCGGGTGATGCAGGATCCGCACGGCATCCGCGAGCGACGGCACGCCGAGCGGCTTCAGGTACGCACGGTCGATCTCGGGGGGCAGCAGTTCCGGCAGCGGCGTGCGCTCGACCGCGTTCTCGATCGCCTTGCGCAGATAGGCCTGCGACACGCCGGCCGTGCTCGGGTAGACGGGCGTGAGCACTTGCGGCAGCGGAGAATCGGCTTCGACGACGCGCACCGCCGGGTGCACCATCTCCATCCCGAAGAAGCCGCCGCGCACGTCGCCGCGCACGCGCAGCCGCTGGCCGACGGCCATCTGCTTGACCTGCGATCCGTAGAAGTTCAGGAAGCGCAGCACGAGCTGAGCCCCGTCGTCGTCGCGAATCTTCACGACGAGCTGGCGGCGCGGCCGGTAGGCGACCTCGTTGTCGAACACGACGCCTTCCGTCTGCGCGATGCCGCCCGGCAGCAGTTCGTCGATCGGCGTGAGCGTCGTCTCGTCCTCGTAGCGCATCGGCAGATGCAGCACGAGATCGATCGAGCGCGTGAGGCCGAGCTTCGCGAGCTTGTCGGCGGTCTTGACGGGCTTGTCGGACTTCTCGCTCGCGGCTTTCTTGCGTTTCGGCGCGGCCGCGCCCACCGCGTTCGCCGCGTCCGCATCGGCCGCCTCGGCCGCCGCCGATTCGCCCGGATCGGTCCCGGACGCGAGCCCATCGAACGCCGCCGCCGGCTGCGCGAGCCGCCCATCGGCGCCGCGGCGCGGCCCGGCGCGGCGCTGCCCCGCGCGGGGCGCGGGTGGCGCGGCGGCGTCAGCGTCGAACGGGTCGGCGGAATCGGCAACGGCGGCGGAGGAACGGCGTGGTGACACTGGCATCGGATCGTCAGGGTGCTTCGCAAGTACAATAGCGGCTTTCACGTCGTCCGAATAAGCAACGCCGGCCCAGCCGCGCATCCCGCCATCATAGCGGCTCGCGCGCCCCATTTACGCGTTTCCGCCCAACGGCGGCGCACGCCGGCCGCTTCGAACCAGCCCGCATGTTCACGCTTTCCGATTTCGATTTCAATCTGCCGCCCGAGCTGATCGCGCAAACCGCGCTGCCCGACCGCACCGCGAGCCGCCTGCTCGAGGTCGACCATTCGGTCGAGCCGCCGCGCCTCACCGATCGCCATTTCACCGAGCTGCCGTCGTGCATTTCGGCCGGCGACCTGCTCGTGTTCAACGACACCAAGGTGCTGAAGGCGCGCTTCTTCGGCCACAAGGCGAGCGGCGGCAAGATCGAGGTGCTGATCGAGCGGGTGACGGGCACGCACACCGCGCTCGCGCAGATCCGCGCGAGCAAGTCGCCGGGCGCCGGCACGACGCTGACGCTCGCCGATGCATTCGACGTGACGGTCGGCGAGCGCGTCGAGCCGTTCTTCACGCTGCATTTCCCCGAGCCGTGCCTGACGCTGATCGAGCAGTATGGCCGACTGCCGCTGCCACCGTACATCGAGCACGATCCGGACGCGACCGACGAAACCCGCTACCAGACCGTGTACGCGAGCAACCCGGGCGCGGTCGCCGCGCCGACGGCCGGGCTCCACTTCGACGAGCCGCTGCTCGCGAAGCTCGACGCGATGGGCGTCGAGCGCGCGACGCTGACGCTGCATGTCGGCGCGGGCACGTTCCAGCCGGTGCGGGTCGACAACATCGCCGAGCACCGGATGCACAGCGAGTGGTACGAGCTGCCGCAGTCGCTCGTCGACAAGATCGCCGCGACCCGCGCGCGCGGCGGCAACGTGATCGCGGTCGGCACGACGTCGATGCGCGCGCTCGAGGCCGCGGCGCGCGACGCCGATGCCGCGCGCCGTCCGCTCGCGGCGACACAGGCCGAAACCGACATCTTCATCACGCCCGGCTACCGTTTCCGGGTGGTCGACCGGCTCGTCACGAACTTCCACCTGCCGAAGTCGACGCTGCTGATGCTGGTGTCCGCGTTCGCGGGTGTCGAGACGATCCGCGCCGCGTACCGGCACGCGATCGACGCGCGCTACCGCTTCTTCAGCTACGGCGACGCGATGCTGCTCACGCGGCGCGACACGCCGGAAGCGCCGCGCGCGTAAGCGCTGCTGAGCGCGGCGTCCGCGCGTTCCGTCGAGCGCGCTTGCCGGATGCGCGCGGGTACGACACAGGCGCGAACCGTGTGCGCCCGCGGTTCGCTATGGACATCACCGCGCCCGTCCGCCGGGCGCACCTCGATTTTCACCGCCGCCGGCTTCCCTGGCGGCGCTTTCAACATGCGCCGGACTGTTTTCCGGTAGCAAGGAGAATAAAGCGATGACCGAAGGTTCATCCCACACTCACGATACGCATGATCACGTCCGCCCGGACAACGGCCTGAAATTCGAATTGCTGACGACCGACGGCCACGCGCGCCGCGGCCGCGTGACGCTCAACCACGGCGTCGTCGAGACGCCGATCTTCATGCCGGTCGGCACCTACGGCACCGTGAAGGCGATCCAGCCGCGCGAGCTGCACGAGATCAAGGCCCAGATCATCCTCGGCAACACGTTCCACCTGTGGCTGCGCCCGGGCCTCGACACGATCGACGCGCACGGCGGCCTGCACGGCTTCATGGGCTGGAACAAGCCGATCCTGACCGATTCGGGCGGCTTCCAGGTGTTCTCGCTCGGCGACCTGCGCAAGATCACCGAGGACGGCGTCACGTTCGCGTCGCCGATCAACGGCGACAAGCTGTTCCTGTCGCCCGAAGTGTCGATGCAGATCCAGAAGGTGCTGAACTCGGACATCGTGATGCAGTTCGACGAATGCACGCCGTATGCGACCAACGGCGTGCCGACGACGCACAAGGAAGCGGCCGACTCGATGCGGATGTCGCTGCGCTGGGCGAAGCGCTCGCTCGACGAGTTCGACCGGCTCGGCAACCCGAACGCGCTGTTCGGGATCGTCCAGGGCGGGATGTTCGAGGACCTGCGCGACGAATCGCTCGCGGGCCTCGCGGAGCTCGATTTCCACGGCCTCGCGATCGGCGGGCTGTCGGTCGGCGAGCCGAAGGAAGACATGATGCGCGTGCTGCAGCACGTCGGCCCGAAGCTGCCGGCGCACAAGCCGCACTACCTGATGGGCGTCGGCACGCCGGAGGATCTCGTCGAGGGCGTCGCGAACGGCATCGACATGTTCGACTGCGTGATGCCGACCCGCAACGCGCGCAACGGCTGGCTCTTCACCCGCTTCGGCGACGTGAAGATCCGCAACGCGACGCACAAGAACTCGCTGAAGCCGCTCGACGAAAGCTGCACGTGCTACACGTGCCAGAACTTCTCGCGCGGCTACCTGCACCACCTGCACCGCGTCGGCGAGATTCTCGGCGCACAGCTGAACACGATCCACAACCTGCACTACTACCTGCAGCTGATGAGCGAGATCCGCGACGCGATCGAGACCCATACGTTCGACGCGTTCCGCCAGCGCTTCGCGGAGGATCGCGCGAGAGGCGTCGACTGACGGACCGGCTGCCCGCACCGCGGTCCGTCACATAGGACGTGTACTAAATAATCCGATTCAACTATCGGTCCGGGCCGCCAAATATTACAATTACCTTTCCATTCAGGTCACGGCGGTACCGGTTCGCGCTTTAACAGCTTGATCCCAAAGCGCATTTTGCGTCGCCGTCGCGCTTGGGGCCGGTGGTAGAATAACCGGCTTAATTTTCGATCTTCCCCTTACGGAGAGACCAACGTGCCGTTCATTTCCAATGCCTTCGCGCAAGGTGCCGCGGGTGGCGCCGAATCGAGCCTGATGAGCTTCCTGCCGCTCATCCTGATGTTTGGCGTACTCTACTTCATCATGATCCGTCCGCAGATGAAGCGTCAGAAGGAGCACCGCAACATGCTGTCCGCCATGGCGAAGGGCGACGAAGTCGTCACGAGCGGCGGTCTCGTCGGCAAGGTGACGAAGGTCTCGGAAGCCTACATCGGCATCGAGATCGCCGAAGGCACCGAAATCACCGTGCAGAAGGCCGCCGTCACGACCATTCTGCCGAAGGGCACGATCAAGTCGCTGTAAGCCCTTCCCCGAGCGTCCGGCTCCCCGCGCCGCGCCCGCCCGAGAAGCGGGCCCCCACGCGGCGCCGGACGCGACGCTTTCAAGCCAACTACCCCGTTCGGCCCCCTCATGAATCGTTACCCACTCTGGAAATATGTCGTGATGGTCGTGGCGCTCGCCATCGGCCTTCTGTACACATTGCCCAATTTCTTCGGCGAAGCGCCGGCGGTGCAGGTGTCGAGCGGCAAGGCCACGGTCAAGCTCGACTCGGCGACGCTCAGCCAGGTTGACGCCGCGCTCGCCGCCGCCCAGATCACGCCGGACGACGTCACGTTCGAGAACACCGCGACCAACGCGAACATCCGCGTGCGCGTGAAGGACACGGACACGCAGCTGCGCGTGAAGGACCTGCTGCAGAAGACGCTGAACGCCGATCCGAACGATCCGCAGTACATCGTCGCGCTGAATCTGCAAAGCGCCTCGCCGCGCTGGCTGACCGCGCTGCACGCGCTGCCGATGTACCTCGGCCTCGACCTGCGCGGCGGCGTCCACTTCCTGCTGCAAGTCGACATGACGGGCGCGCTGACGAAGAAGCTCGACTCCGACGCATCCGACGCGCGCACGCTGCTGCGCGACAAGAACATCCGCGACGGCGGCGTGAGCCGCGTCGACCAGACCGTCGTCGTCAACTTCAGCGACGCGCAGACCGCCGACGACGCGCGCAAGCTGCTCACCTCGTCGATCACCGAGCTGCAATGGGCGACCCAGCCCGGTGGCGGCGGCGTGCAGGTCGTCGGCACGTTCACGCCGGCCGTGCAGAAGGCCGTCGAAGACGCGGCACTCAAGCAGAACCTCACGACGCTCCACAACCGGGTCAACGAACTCGGCGTGTCGGAGCCGATCCTGCAGCAGCAGGGCAGCGACCGCATCGTCGTCGAGCTGCCGGGCGTGCAGGACACCGCGAAGGCGAAGGACATCATCGGCCGTACCGCGACGCTCGAGGCGCGCCTCGCCGATCCGCTCAACACGCACCCGAACCCGAACGATCCGGTGCCGCCGGGCGAGGAGCTGTTCACGCAGGGCAACCAGGCACCCGTGCTGCTGAAGAAGGACGTGATCTTCACCGGCGACCGCATCATCGATGCGTCGGCCGGCTTCGACGAACACCAGCGTCCGTCGGTCAACATCCGTCTCGACTCGGCGGGCGGCCGCGCGGTGCGCGCGGTGTCGCGCGACAACATCGGCAAGCCGATGGCGATGGTGCTGTTCGAGAAGGGCAAGGGTGAAGTGCTGACGGTCGCGACGATCCAGTCGGAACTCGGCGACCGCTTCCAGATCACGGGCCAGCCGACCCCGCAGGCCGCCGCCGACCTCGCGCTGCTGCTGCGCGCCGGTTCGCTCGCCGCACCGATGGACATCATCGAGGAACGCACGATCGGCCCGAGCCTCGGCGCCGACAACATCAAGATGGGCTTCCACTCGGTGATCTGGGGCTTCTGCGCGATCGCCGTGTTCATGATCGCGTACTACATGCTGTTCGGCGTGGTCTCGGTGATCGGCCTGTCGGTGAACCTGCTGCTGCTGATCGCCGTGCTGTCGATGCTGCAGGCGACGCTGACGCTGCCCGGCATCGCCGCTATCGCGCTCGCGCTCGGCATGGCGATCGACTCGAACGTGCTGATCAACGAACGCGTGCGCGAGGAACTGCGCGCCGGCCAGCCGCCGCAGCTCGCGATCCAGGCCGGCTACCAGCACGCCTGGGCGACGATTCTCGACTCGAACGTCACGACGCTGATCGCCGGCCTCGCGCTGCTCGCGTTCGGCTCGGGCCCGGTGCGCGGCTTCGCGATCGTGCACTGTATCGGCATCCTGACGTCGATGTTCTCCGCGGTGTTCTTCTCGCGCGGGCTCGTCAACCTCTGGTACGGCGGCCGCAAGAAACTGAAGTCGCTCGCGATCGGCCAGGTGTGGAGGCCGGAAGGCGCCGCCGCTGCTGCGTCGTTCGCCGCGGCGGACGAATCGACCGACACCGCGCGTGCCGCGAAGCTCGCCGCACCGGCGCCGAGCAATGCGCCGCGCGCCGGCAAGCCGCAGCTGCGCAACCGCGCCCAGCAGCGCGTTGCGCCGAAGAAACCGGGCTCGACCCAATAAGGCCCCCGGAGACGACCATGGAATTTTTCCGTATCCGTAAAGACATCCCGTTCATGCGGCACGCGTTGGTCTTCAACGTGATCTCGCTGGTAACGTTCCTCGCCGCCGTGTTCTTCCTGTTCCATCGCGGGCTGCACCTGTCCGTCGAGTTCACGGGCGGCACGGTGATCGAAGTGCAGTACCAGCAGGCCGCGCAGCTCGAGCCCGTGCGTGCGACGCTCGGCCAGCTCGGCTACGCCGACGCGCAAGTGCAGAACTTCGGCACGTCGCGCAACGTGCTGATCCGCCTGCCGCTGAAGCAGGGGCTGACGTCCGCGCAGCAAAGCGACCAGGTGATGACCGCGCTGAAGGCGCAGAGCGCCGACGTCGCGCTGCAGCGCGTCGAGTTCGTCGGCCCGCAGGTCGGCAAGGAACTCGCGACCGACGGCCTGCTCGCGCTCCTGTGCGTCGTGATCGGCATCGTGATCTACCTGTCGTTCCGCTTCGAATGGAAGTACGCGGTCGCCGGCATCATCGCGAACCTGCACGACGTCGTGATCATTCTCGGCTTCTTCGCGTTCTTCCAGTGGGAGTTCTCACTCGCGGTGCTGGCGGCGATCCTCGCGGTGCTCGGCTACTCGGTCAACGAGTCGGTCGTCATCTTCGACCGGATCCGCGAGACGTTCCGGCGCGAACGCAAGATGACCGTGCAGGAAGTGATCAACCACGCGATCACGACCACGATGTCGCGGACGATCATCACGCACACGTCGACCGAAATGATGGTGCTGTCGATGTTCTTCTTCGGCGGCCCGACGCTGCACTACTTCGCGCTCGCGCTGACGGTCGGCATCCTGTTCGGCATCTACTCGTCGGTGTTCGTCGCCGGCTCGCTCGCGATGTGGCTCGGCATCAAGCGCGAAGACCTGATCAAGGACAAGAAGCTCGCGCACGACCCCGACGATCCGAACGCGGGCGCGCAGGTGTAAGCGCGTCGCTGCTTCGGCAAACGGAAAAGGCCGGTTCTCATGAACCGGCCTTTCTGCTTTTCGGGAGATCGCTCCGCTTGCCGCGCCGCGCTCGCACGCACGTCAGGCGCGTGAGGCGCGCCGGCGGGGCCGACGCGTTACCGGCCGGGCGGCCGGGCGCGTCATCGCCGATCCGCCCCACCCTGCCGCGCATCACCGGAATCCGAAGCGCCTGCGCAACGCCGCCAGCGCCGCGAGGCTCAGCAGCGCCGCGAACATCAGATAGAAGCTCGGCGCGGTCTTCGTGCCTGTCGCGCGGATCAGCCACGCGATGATGAACGGCCCGAAGCCGCCGAAGATCGTCACCGCGACGTTATACGCGAGCGACATCCCGGTCGTGCGCGTCTGCACCGGAAACACTTCGGACAGCAGGCCCGGCAGCGCCGCGAAATAGCCGGTCATCAGGAACGCGAACACGACCTGCACCGCGATTAGCGTGCCGACGTCCGGATGCGCGACCAGGTACGCGAATGCCGGATAGATCAGCACGAGGATCGCGAGCGCCGGCGCGACCATCACGCGCACGCGGCCGTAACGGTCCGACCAGTGGCCGACGAGCGGCGCGAACGCCATCTGGATCACGCCGACGACGAGGATCGCCGCGAACGCGGCCGACGGCGCGAGGCCGAGCTCCTTCACCCCGTAGGTCGGCATGAACAGCACGAGATAGGTCGCGACGGTGCCGAGCACGACCACGCCCATCGCCGCGAGCAGGCGCGCCTTGTGCGACGCGAACGTGTCGCGCAGCGGGTTCGCGGTGGCTTCGGCCGCGAGGAACTCCGGCGTCTCGTCGACCTTCGCGCGGATGTAGTACGCGACGGGCCCGAGCAGCAGGCCGAAGAAGAACGGGATCCGCCAGCCCCACGCGGCCATCTGCGCGGCCGTGAGCTGCGCGTTCAGCACGGTGCCGAACACCGCGGCGAGCAACGTCGTCAGGCCCTGGCTCGCGACCTGCCAGCTCGCGAAGAAACCGCGCCGGCCCGGCACGTGCTCGGCGAGGAACGCGGTTGCACTGCCGAACTCGCCGCCCGCCGAAAAGCCCTGCATCAGCCGTGCGGCGACGAGGATCAGCGGCGCGGCGATGCCGATCGAACCGTAGGTCGGCAGCACCGCGATCACCAGCGTGCCCGCCATCATCAGCAGGATCGACAGCGTCAGCGCGGCCTTGCGCCCTGCCCGGTCCGCATACGCGCCGAGCACGATCGCGCCCAGCGGCCGCATGAAAAACGATACGCCGAACGTTCCGAGCGTCAGCAGCAGCGACACGGTGTCGTTGCCGGCCGGGAAGAACAGCTTCGAGATCGTCACCGCGAAGAAGCCGTAGACGACGAGGTCGAACCACTCGAGCGCATTGCCGATCGATGCGGCCACGACCGCGCGCCACACGCGCGGCGACGAAGCGATGGAACGGGACGGCGTGACGGCATGCATCGGCGATCTCCTTGTCGTTATTCGATTCTCGTTGTTCGTTCTCGTCCGCTCGGCGCACATGCGGCGCGCCGGTCGCGTCCTGGGGATTATAGACGCGGCGCCTGCCCCGGCTGCGCAGCGCGGCGGGCCAAAAAAAACCGCCGCGTCCCGACGGGAAACGCGGCGGTGCTTCGCAGGCGGCTCGCGCCGCCCGTTGCGATCGAGGCCGGCTTACTGCTTGGTCGAGTCCTGCTTGATCGCTTCGGCCGTGATCTGCAGCGTGGTCTTCATCTTGAAGCCGTACTGCTTGCCGTAGTCGACACCGAAGTCGTCGCGATTGAACTCGCCGGCCGCGTCGACGCCGCACACTTCGCGCTTGAGCATCGGGTGCGGCATGCACTTGAACGAATCGATCTTCAGCGTCAGCGGCTTCGTGATACCGTGCATCGTCAGGTTGCCGACCACCTCGACCGGCTTGTCGCCGTCGAACTTGATCGTGCCCTTGTAGTTGGCCTGCGGATACTTCGCGACGTCGAAGAATTCGGCCGACTGCAGGTGCTCGTCGAGCTTCGTGTTGCCGGTGCTGACCGATGCGATGTCGGTCGTCACTTCGACCGTGCCCGTCTTCGCCGCACGATCGAGCGTCACCGTGCCGCTCGACTTGTCGAACTTGCCGCGCCACACCGACAGGCCGCCGAAGTGGTCAGCCTCGAAGCTCGGGTACGTGTGGCTCGGGTCGAACTGGTACGTCGCGCTGCTGGCGAACGCGGAAAACGACAGCGAAGCGGCGAGCGCGCCCGCCGCAATCATCAGATGCTTCTTCAACTCAATCTCCTTGGAATGCGCCGCACGCACGTGCGGCGCCGGGTTGTGCGACAGCGTCCCGCTTACTTGGCGGACACGATGTGAAACTTGATCTGCACCTCGTCGGCGACGAC